>JAFVIB010000019.1 GCA_017474235.1 Alistipes sp.
GATATGGTCGCCACTACGGCTCTTTTCGCCCTTTGCGGTGCGCACAAGCTCCGAGGTGCGCTCGCCCGTATTGCCGGCAAAGCGGTAGCAGTCATTGGCATCGCTCTTATAGAATACGCTGACAAGGTCGCCCGTGTTCCATACGGTCTTGCCATTCATCAGCTGTATGCGCGTATCCTCCTCAAAGGATACGGTCAGCGTTTGGGGTACTTCAACTGCCACATCTTCAGTCGTGTCGTTTGTACAAGCGGCAAAGAGCGCAGCTACAAGCGCAAAGAGGTAAAATTTTCTCATAATATCGGAATATTGTTCTAAACAACAAATTTACGAACTTTTTTGCGAATTTGTCGTTTTTCTCCCCATTTTTTGAGGTTGCGCTGTTAAAATCGGGGAAAATGGCACAATTCAAAATATATTTCATACCTTTGCCGGCAAATTATTGTAGATATGGACTTTATTGTTGATATGCTCTTTGGTCAGGGCATTGCACACTCGATATTTATCTTTGCGATAGTGATTGCCATAGGCACGCTGCTGAGCAAGATTAAGATTGCCGGCATATCGCTCGGCTCAACTTGGATTCTCTTTGCCGGTATCGCTATGAGCCACTTCGGTATGGCTATGGATAGCGATATGCTCGGCTTTGCGCGCGACTTCGGTCTGACGCTCTTCGTCTTTTCGATAGGCTTGCAGATTGGTCCGGGCTTCTTCTCCTCTCTGCGTGCCGGCGGACTGCGTCAGATGTGGCTTGCGGTGCTTGTGATGGTGCTGGGCGTTATAGTTACGGTGATTATCGCGCAACTGACACATACTCCGTTGCAGACTATGGTCGGCGTGATGGATGGCGCAGCGGTAAATACCCCCGCAATGGGTGCTACGCAGCAGGCATACTTTGACCTGACAGGCATAGACGACAGCACAATTCCTATGGGCTTTGCCATTGCATATCCGTTTGGTGTTGTGGCGGTAATTATCGCCTTTCTGATTCTCAAGCCGTTGCTGGGCATAAAGTTCAAGCAGGAGGACGAGGCTCTGAAGGCTCTGAGCAATGAGAATAAGTTCGCTGCCAAGTACTCGCTTGAGGTTGAGAATGCTCAGATAGATGGCAAAAGTGTAAGCGAGATACGAAATATCATCGCCCGACAGTTTGTCATCTCGCGCATATCGCACGACGGCAACAAAGCCTTTATAGCCGACTCGGAGAGCCGTGTATATCGTGGCGATAAACTCTTTATTGTCAGCTCGTTAGAGGATAAGGAGGCAATTCTCGCCTTTTTGGGTCGTCAGGTGGATATGCTCGAGCAGGAGTGGGGCGAGTTTGAGGGTAAACTCGTGTCGCGCCGCATTGTCGTTACGCGTTCGGAGATTAACGGCAAGAAGTTCTCCGACCTGCGCCTGCGCACGAAGTATGGCATAAATATCACCCGCGTAAATCGTGCCGGCGTCGATTTGATACCTTATCAGGGTATGGAGTTGCAGTTAGGCGATAAGGTTATGGTTGTGGGCTCGGAGAGCGCGATAGATAAGGTCGCAGAGCTGCTCGGAAACTCACTCAAGAAGCTCCACCAGCCACATATCTTTACTATCTTCCTCGGCATCGCTTTGGGTGTCTTTGTCGGCTCGATACCGCTTGTCGAGTCGCCGCAAATTCGCCTCGGACTTGCCGCCGGACCGATGCTTATGGCAATTCTTATAGGTCGTTTTGGTACTCATTGGCACCTGATTACATATACAACTGTTAGCGCAAACCTGATGCTACGCGAGGTGGGTCTGGCGATGTTCCTTGCCGCGGTGGGTCTTGCCTCGGGTGACGGCTTTGTCGATGCACTTCTGTCGGGTGGCTATGTGTGGATGCTCTATGCGCTTATTATCGCCATCGTGCCGCTGCTTTTGGTCGGCATCTTCGCCCGCAAGGTCTATAAGATGGACTACTATACACTTATGGGAACACTTGCAGGCAGTATGACAAATCCGATAGCACTCACATATGCAAATAATATTGCCGGCTCGGATATGCCGGCAATTAGTTATGCTACGGTCTATCCACTCGTGATGTTCCTCAGAGTGGTCATTGCGCAGATGATGATTATGTTTCTGCTCTAACAGCTACTCCTTGTAGAGAAGATATTTGCGACGAAGAGTCTTAAACTGCTCGACATCGCTCTGCCAGCGAGAGGCAATCTGCTCGGCACTGCATCCGTCAATAATCATCTCTCTGATATAATCTACACCGACAAGCAGCTCGAAGAAACGCGTGAAGAACTTCTCGCCCAAATTGGTGCGGCGGTAGGCGTCGATTATATACTCAAGGTTAAACCCTTCACTGATAATCTGCTCATCATCAATACCCCTCAAATCAACGCCATAACAGAGTTGGTCTTTGAGTGGCGGATTCTTAGCACCTGCAACCGAGCGGGGTGTAAATGTGTAGTCGCACCCCTGCATTGTCGGATGACCGTACATCTCAAATGGCGCATCAGTACCGCGACCTAACGAGCAGGCTGTACCCTCAAAAAGACAGGTAGAGGGGTAGAGATATATGGCGTGCTGACTCTTAAGGTTTGGCGATGGGGCAATCGGAAGGGTATAGCGGCTCTGATGGGTGTAATTCTTACACTTTACTACCTCAATCTCGGCACTCTTTGCCCAACCCTCGCCAATAGCCATAATGGCAATCTCACCCATCGTAAGCCCGTGGACAACAGGTATCGGCAACGCACCAACGCCCGACTTGTACTTCATATCAAGTATCGGACCATCGACATACATTCCGTTTGGATTGGGTCGGTCGAGAATTATCACTTTGCGACCAAAATCGGCACAGCGATTTATCACATCCAGCATTGTGATATAGTAGGTGTAGAACCTAAGACCCACATCCTGCATATCGACCACCATAATATCAAATGCCGCCATCTGCTCCTCTGTCAGATTGCGCCCCTTCGATGAGTAGAGTGACCAAATAGGCACGCCTGTACGGCTATCTACCGAAGAATTGACCTTCTCTCCGGCATCGGCAGTGCCACGAAAACCGTGCTCGGGCGATACTATGCCGACAAGATTGACACCCTCTGCTACAAGCATATCGACAAGATGTTGCTCGCCTGCCATAGCTGTATGGTTGGCAAGCACCGCCACACGCTTACCCTCGAGCTGCGGCAGATACTTTTCGGTCTGCTCTGCACCGACAGTAACTCTACTCTCTGCTGCCGAGCAAGCAGTAGAGAGTAGTGTAAATAGTATTAAAATTATTCTTCTCATATAAACCGGTAAATGACAAGTCCCGAGCCGAGCATAACGCAGAAATTGTGCACGATATACTATTGTCCTCCGAACTCCATTAGGTAAGCTTTAATAAAACCATCAAGGTCGCCATCCATTACCGCATCGACATTCGAGGTCTGATAGCCTGTGCGATGGTCTTTCACGCGGCGGTCATCAAAGACATAGGAGCGGATTTGCGAGCCCCACTCAATCTTCTTCTTCGCCGCCTCGATAGCCTGACTCTTCGCTGTGCGCTTGTCGAGCAGATACTGATAGAGCTTTGAACGGAGAATACGCATAGCGTTCTCCTTGTTCATCAGCTGTGAACGGGTCTCCTGATTCTCGATTACATACGAAATCTCCTCGCCCGTATCCTCATCCTTAAAGTGGTAGCGCAGACGGGCGGCGGTCTCGACCTTGTTTACATTCTGACCACCTGCACCGCTTGAGCGGAAGGTCTCCCAGACGACATTTGCCGGATTTACAACCACCTCGATAGTATCATCCACGGCAGGGGTTACAGCGACAGAGGCGAATGTTGTTTGACGCTTGTTGTTGGCATTGAACGGCGAGAGTCGCACCATGCGATGCACACCGTTCTCACTCTTCAAATAGCCATAGGCACTATCTCCCTCGACCTCCATTGTGCAGGACTTGACACCTACCTCGTCGCCCGCCTGATAGTTGAGCATCTTTATACGATAGTTGTGCGCCTCGCACCAGCGGGTGTACATTCTTAGCAACATATCTGCCCAATCGAGAGCCTCAGTACCTCCCGCGCCGGCATTAATGTCGATAATAGCACCCATCTTATCCTCCTCGCCACGCAACATATTGCGCAACTCAAGAGCCTCTATCGCCTCTAAAGCGGCATTGTAGGCGCTCTCCAGCTCCTCCTCTGTGGCAAGCGACTCTGCTATAAAGTCGGGCATCATAGCCACCTCTTCAACCTTCGCAGCAACACTCTCAAAGTCGGTAATCCAACTCTTTATGCCTGCAACCTTCTGTAGCTGACGCTGTGCCGCCTCGGGATTGTCCCAAAAGTTGGGCTCAAGGGTCTTCTCCTCCTCGTTTTGCAAATCTATTTTACGACTATCGATGTCAAAGACACCTCCTCAGCGTATCCAGACGCTTTATAATCTCTCTAATAGTTTCTTGTTGTATCATATCTCTCTATTTTCTAAATCCTTCAAAAAATTTCCAAAGTATTACGCCGCCGCAGACAGAGACATTGATAGAGTGCTTTGTGCCTACTTGCGGAATCTCGATTGCACCGTCACATAGATCGACAACCGCTTGATCAACGCCCATAACTTCATTGCCAAAGACAAGGGCATACTTTTTGGTGCTGTCAACCGTAAGTTTGTCAAGCATCACAGCCCCCTCGACCTGCTCTATCGCAAGCACTGTATAACCCTGCTCTTTGAGCATTGTAACTGCCTCAATAGTAGTAGGGTAGTGCTCCCACACAACGGTAAACTCTGCACCCAACGAACTCTTGTGAATCTCGCGTGAAGGTGGTGTGGCAGTGATACCGCAAAGGAGTATCTTCTCGACAGCAAAAGCGTCACTTGTGCGGAAGAAAGCTCCCACATTTTGTGCCGAGCGGACATTGTCAAGCACAACGGTAACAGGCATCTTTTCCATCGCGGCAAACTGCTCTGCTGAAGGTCTGCCAAGCTCTTGATTTGTAATTTTTCTCATATATGGTGCAAAAATAAAAAATTTTATCTATTTTTGACAGATATTTGGGACATTAGTTGAAAATGGGTAGAAAATTGACCATATTACTCCTCTGTGCAGTGCTTTTTACCACAGTAAAAGCGCAGGAACTCTTCTTTGACGGGGAGCTATCTACTCATTTTGACAATACCGAATATACCGGCAGTGGTCTTGGCGACTCAAAGACGATTTTTGCAGTCAGAGTGATGCCTACTTTGGGTTATCGCTTTGATAGTAATCACTCTGTGGTTGTGGGTGCGGAGCTGTTGAAGGATTTTGGCTCAAGTCGTTTTATAGACCGCTCTATGCTTGTGGCATACTATGAATTTGCCTCTCTGCGCTATGGAGCTAATGCAGGTATCTTTCAGCGCGATAAACTTATAGGAGAGTATTCAAGGGCATTTTTTAGCGATGCTTACAGAATATACAACCCCCTTGTGCAGGGTGTTGCAGGCAGATATAAAAGCGATAGGGCATTTGCCGAGCTTGTTGTAGATTGGGATGGTCTCTATGCGGCAGATACGCGCGAGAAGTTCCGTATCCTGCTTGCCGGAGGAGGTCGTTTTGCCGACATATTTTATGCCGGTGGGTCATTCTCGATGCAGCACTTTGCCAATAAATCGACCTTTCAGGGCAATGTGGTCGATAATCTGCTTCTCAATCCGTATATCGGTGTGAGGTTCAAAGCCTTCTTTGACTTCGATATCCGTTTGGGCGGGCTTATCTCGGCGCAGCGCGACCGTAGAACAGACGAGGGCTGGACACTGCCTGCGGGTGGAGAGTTCTACTTCCGCATCAGCCGTTGGGGACTCTATATTGACAATAACCTCTATCTGGGTCAGAGCCTAACCCCATACTATAACCGTATAGGTGTGGATGGTGTGCAGTATGCCGACAACCTATATACTTGTGACCCGTTTTACGGCACACAGCATAAGATATACAACCGTACAGGCATAGGTTATAGCCGCTCATTTGCCGCCGACAGGGTAAAGGTCAAGGCTGAGATGGTATTGCAGCACGACGGCAAGAAGATGTACTGCGAGCAACTTGTGGGCGTGTCGGTAAATATATGCCCAACTTTATACAGAAAAGAAAACCATAAAAAATAGTGTAATATGACTACCGAAACAACAGAGATCAAAGAGAAGGAGCGTTTGAACTTCATTGAGGAGATTATCGAGCAGAATATCGCAGATGGCGAGCCTCGTGTTCAGACCCGATTTCCACCGGAGCCAAATGGCTATCTGCACATTGGTCACGCAAAGGCAATATGCTTAGACTTTGGTGTAGCAGCTCGCTATGGCGGTGTTTGTAACCTTCGTTTTGATGATACCAACCCTACAAAGGAGGATGTGGAGTATGTAGAGGCTATAAAGGAGGATATCGAGTGGCTCGGCTTCAAGTGGGGCAATGAGTACTATGCGTCCGACTACTTCCAGCAGCTGTGGGACTTCGCTATTCGCCTCATTAAGGAGGGTAAAGCATATATCGACGAGCAGTCATCAGACCAGATTGCTGAGCAGAAGGGTACACCTACTCAGGCAGGTACCGAGAGCCCATATCGCAATCGCCCTGTTGAGGAGAGCCTTGAGCTGTTCGAGAAGATGAACCGCGGCGAGATTGAGGAGGGAAAGATGGTGCTTCGTGCCAAGATTGATATGACGAGCTCGGATATGCACTTCCGTGACCCGATTATCTACCGCGTTGTAAAGCATCCGCATCACCGCACAGGTAATACTTGGAATGTATATCCTATGTACGACTTTGCACACGGTCAGAGCGACTACTTCGAGGGTGTAACACACTCGCTCTGTACCCTTGAGTTCGTACCTCATCGCCCTCTCTATGACCTGTTTGTAGATTGGGTAAAGGAGGGTAAGGATTTGGAGCATAATCGTCCACGCCAGTATGAGTTCAATAAGCTCAACCTTAACTATACCCTTATGAGCAAGCGTAACCTGCTTATCCTCGTTAAGGAGGGTCTTGTTAATGGCTGGGATGACCCTCGTATGCCGACACTCTGCGGCTTCCGTCGTCGTGGTTACTCCCCTGAGTCTATCCGCAACTTCGTAGATAAGATTGGTTATACCACCTACGATGCTCTGAACGACTTCGCACTGCTCGAGAGTGCCGTGCGTGACGACCTTAATAAGCGCGCTACCCGTGTAAGTGCCGTCCTCGACCCTGTAAAGCTCGTTATAACCAACTACCCTGAGGGTCAGGTTGAGGCTATGGAGGCTATCAATAACCCTGAAGACCCACAGTCTGGCACACATACTATCGAGTTTAGCCGTGAACTGTGGATTGAGCGCGATGACTTTATGGAGGATGCTCCAAAGAAGTACTTCCGTATGACCCCGGGCAACGAGGTGCGACTCAAGAACGCCTATATCGTTAAGTGTACAGGTTGCGATAAGGATGAGACCGGAAAGGTCACAACCGTCTATGCCGAGTATGACCCTGAGACTAAGACCGGTCTGCCGGGCAGCAATCGTAAGGTCAAGGGTACTATCCATTGGGTAAGCTGCAACCACTGCCTTAAGGCTGAGGTTCGACTCTATGACCGCCTGTGGATGGTCGAGAACCCTCGCGACGAGATGGCTGCAATCCGCAAGGAGAAGGGCTGCGATGCTCTTGAGGCTATGAAGGAGATGATTAACCCTAACTCTCTTACCGTGCTTAATGAGTGCTATGTCGAGAAGTTCCTTGCTGATGCAAAACCGCTTGACTACTTGCAGTTCCAGCGCATCGGCTACTTCAATGTCGATAAGGATTCAACCGCCGACCACCTTGTCTTTAACCGTACTGTCACGCTTAAGGATTCGTGGGCGAAGATTAATAAGTAACATTCTCTTGTAATTTTGTTGTTATAACGCGGCTATCTACTGCCGCTACCCTAAAAACCAGCAATGGGCAGTACGACAAGTACAGCCCATCGCTGTTTTTATAGGGCGAGCGTTGTATCTACCGCGTTCTGACAACAAAATGGTTCAGAAAGTGAGCGGAGTACAAACTCTGATGATAAAATAATTTTATCGTGAAAGACAGCATTTGTCGTGATAGCGGAGTATCTGCCCCACTCTGACTTCAAAATTGCAGTATGTCCCTTCGCGGGTATTTTTACCGAGCGTTACCCCTCTCCTAAAACCCAACTTTTGTGTTGAAAAGCGTGGTGTAGTGTTGATAGTTGGCTTGAGTTGTCAAATGGGGCAAAGACGATTTGACCGGCAAGGTCGGCAGTTGCCCAATTGCGGAGCTGGGAGTTGGAAAATGAGGGGCGAGAGTGGTCTCTGAATGAGATAAATAGTACTCGGTTATTGTTGAAAGCATCTTGCAGATATGCGGGTATTTTGCGGTAGAGCGAGCGACCCAAAGTGACTACAACGGAGCACCCCTCAGCAAGCAGCGTATCAAGCACAGCGCGTTCTACGGGGGAGTGGAAGCCGCTTGCGACAA
>JAFVIB010000020.1 GCA_017474235.1 Alistipes sp.
CTGTATTTCCCATTGACGAGAATGAGGTAGCGGAAGTAGTTGTGCTATTTTCACAACAAAATCATTTTATCGTCAGAGTGGTGCATTTACCACGCTCGCTTCAAAAAACGACGAAGGGCTGTACTTGTCGTACTGCCCATTGCTGATTTTTAGGGTAGCGGCAGTAGATAGCCGCGTTATCACAACAAAATATTATGCCTCAAGTGCAAAACGCTTGTAAGCCACAACAGTAGCCTCCTTGTCAGCGCGTGCGAGGAGCTCACGGATAGACTCCTTCTCGCCTACAACTGCCTGGTTAAGAAGTGTGTTCTCCTCGAAGAACTTACGCATCTTACCCTCTGCAATCTTCTCAAGGATAGCCTCAGGCTTATTTGCATTCTTAGGATCCTGCTTCATCTGCTCCATAGCGATAGCCTTCTCCTTCTCTACGATCTCTACTGGACAGTCGTCAACATCGATAGAGATTGGAGCCATTGCAGTTGCCTGCATAGCGATCTGCTTTGCAACCTCCTCAGAAACCTCCTTGTTGAAACCAAGGATAGTACCGAGCTTCTTGTTGAAGTGAACATAAGCTGAGATGAAAGCTGCCTCAATACGAGCGTAGTAAGCAAGCTCGCACTTCTCACCGGTCTGACCTGACTTCTCAGTAACCAGCTCCTCAACTGTACGACCCTCACCATTCTTTACTGCCAGCAGAGCATTACAATCTGCTGCGTCAGCTGCTACTGCGAGCTCGAGGAGCTCATTTGCAGTTGCAGAGAACTCGCTATTCTGAGCAACGAAGTCGGTCTCACAAGCAAGGCAAAGGATATAACCCTTAGTACCTACAATCTTGGTTACAACAACGCCCTCAGATGCATTACGGTCTGCACGCTTTGCAACGATAAGCTTACCCTTCTCGCGGATAATATCCTGTGCACGCTCAAAATCGCCATCAGCCTCAATAAGAGCCTTCTTGCAATCCATCATACCGGCACCGGTCATCTTACGGAGCTTCATTACATCAGCTGCCTTAATTTCTATTGCCATAATTTGTCTGTTTTAACGGTTGGTTAATAATTACTCGGCTGCCTGCTCTGTTGAAGCAACAATCTCAGCAGCTGCTGTCTCCTGAGCATCTACTGCAGCCTTAACACCACGCTTTACGCGGGTCTTGCCCTCCTTCTTTACAGGGGCATCTACATTAGCCTCAGCCTCAGTCTCAGCCTTCTCACGCTCAAGCTTACGCTCCTCAAGACCCTCTGCGATTGCACCGCAAACTACATCGAGGATAAGAGCGATTGACTTTGTAGCATCGTCATTTGCAGGGATTACATAATCAATGTCGGTTGGATCACAACAAGTATCTACCATTGCAAATACAGGGATGTTCAAACGCTTTGCCTCGCGTACTGCATTCTGCTCCTTCTGTACATCGATAACAAAAAGTGCTGCAGGAAGGCGGTTAAGGTCAGAGATAGAACCGAGGTTCTTCTCAAGCTTTGCGCGCTGGCGTGAAATCTGGAGCTTCTCACGCTTTGAAAAATTCTCGAAAAGACCGTCTGCAATCTGCTTGTCGATGGTTGCCATCTTCTTAACAGCCTTTCGTATAGTTGGGAAGTTTGTCAGCATACCACCTGCCCAACGCTCTGTAACATAAGGCATAGTGACTGCTGCTACCTTTTCGGCAACAATTTCCTTTGCTTGTTTCTTTGTTGCAACGAACAACACGCGACGACCGCTCTTTGCAATCTGCTTGAGTGCTGCTGCTGCCTCATCGAGCTTCACTGCTGTCTTGTGAAGGTCGATGATGTGGATGCCGTTCTTCTCCATAAAGATATATGGAGCCATTCTTGGATTCCACTTGCGCTTCAAGTGACCAAAATGTACACCAGCCTCCAATAATGTATTAAAATCTGTACGAGCCATTTTAATTCTCTGTTTTTTTGTTTTTTTAATCTCTTTATTTCAACTCAGACAGTAGCGAAACCGATCTGCTGAGTTTTCCGCGACTAGGCAATCAACTTGTAGTACATATAATATATATAGGTAGTCGTGTTGATTTGTAACCCAAGTCGTGCTTTGCCGAAATAGTTGGTGCGGTAAGGATTAACGCTTACTGAACTGGAACTTACGGCGTGCACCAGGCTGACCCGGCTTCTTACGCTCAACCTCGCGTGAGTCACGAGTAAGGAATCCGTTCTTCTTAAGAACTGAACGATACTCTGGGTTAATCTCGCACAATGCGCGAGCGATACCCATGCGTGCTGCCTCTGCCTGACCCTTGATACCACCACCTACAAGGTTGATAACTACATCAAAGTTCTCGGTAGTCTCGGTTACGAGCAGTGGCTGCTTTACCTCATACTGAAGAATGTTCAGTGGGAAGTAAACTGCAAGCTCCTTCTGGTTGATTGTAATATTACCTGTACCCGGCTTCACGAATACGCGAGCAACAGCTGCCTTACGGCGACCAACAGTGTTTACAACTTCCATAGTGTTTACTTAATCTCGTTTAACTTAATTGACTTTGGGTTCTGTGCAGCGTGTGGATGCTCAGCACCTGCATAAACCTTCAGATTTTTGAAAATAGCTGCGCCGAGGCGAGTCTTAGGGAGCATACCCTTTACAGCCTCCTCTACAACAGCTGTCGGCTTACGGTTGAGCAGGTCCTCAGGAGTAGCGAAACGCTGACCACCCGGATAGCCGGTGTGACGAACATAGACCTTATCGGTCAACTTCTTGCCTGTAAGCTTCAC
>JAFVIB010000021.1 GCA_017474235.1 Alistipes sp.
AGTTGAGAACACCATCTACAATAAGGCAACGCTTATCTGCCGAAGCAAATTTACCATTAAACTCAGTAAGTTTTGAGCAGCCTGCGAATGGATTTGTTCCCAAAGTAGTTACGCTATCAGGGATAGTAACCGATGTCAGGCTGCTGCAATTGTAAAATGCAGAACCTCCAATTTCTGTTACACTATCAGGGATAGTAACCGATGTCAGGCTGCTGCAATCATAGAATGCAGAATATCCAATCGTAGTTACGCTATCAGGGATAGTAACCGATGTCAGGCTGCTGCAACCGTAGAATGCACTACTTTCAATCTCAGTTACGCTATTCGGAATAGCATACTCGGTAAGCCCACAACCGATAGCAAACGAGTTGAGAACACCATCTACAATAAGGCAACGCTTATCTGCCGAAGCAAATTTACCATTAAACTCAGTAAGTTTTGAGCAGCTTCGGAATGGATTACCACCCAATGTAGTTACGCTATCAGGGATAGTACCTGATGTCAGGCTGCTGCACTCGCTGAATGCATAATATCCAATCGTAGTTACGCTATCAGGGATAGTAACAGAAGTCAGGCTGCTGCAACTGTTGAATGCATAATATCCAATCGTAGTTACGCTATCAGGGATAGTAACAGAAGTCAGGCTGCTGCAACCCATGAATGCATAACCTCCAATCTCAGTTACCGGAGCGTCGAAAGTAATAATACCCTGACCGTTCTCGTAAGTGTTTGATATGATATTTGCTCCGCCGAAAGCAGTGGCTTTATATGGAGTAACTATATTTCCGTCGGTAGAGGTATATAGCAACTCATTACTATTTGCCGCAATATTATATCCGCTCCAATTCTCTGCGTTTTTGTACTTGTCAAGAGCAACAGACCGCACATAGATAGTGCAGTCCAAGTTCTTATACTCGCCGTTGTTGTTGTACTGGAAGACTCTTACACCCAATGTTGGCGGAGTTGTAGAAGCTAAATATACGCTCTTAAGGCTGCTGCAAAATGCGAATGCGTAATCTCTAATCTCAGTTACGCTATCAGGGATAGTAACGCTTGTTAGGTTACTGCAACCATTGAATGCCCAAGTCCCAATCTCAGTTACGCTATCAGGGATGGTAACAGATGCCAGGCTGCTGCAATATTCGAATGCACTACTTCCAATCTTAGTTACACTATCAGGGATAGTAACATTTGTCAGGCTGCTGCAATCTTCGAATGCAGAATCTCCAATCGTAGTTACGCTATCAGGGATAGTAACTGATGTCAGGCTGCTGCAATACCGGAATGCATAATCTCCAATTTCAGTTACGCTATCAGGGATAGTGTACTCAGTGAGCCCACAACCGATAGCAAATGAGTTGAGGACTCCATCTACAATAAGGCAACGCTTATCTGCTGAAGCAAATTTACCATTAAACTCAGTAAGTTTTGAGCAGCTTCGGAATGGATTATCTCCCAATGTAGTTACGCTATCAGGGATAGTAACTGATGTCAGGCTGCGGCAATATCCGAATGCACCCCATCCAATCGAAGTTACGCTATTAGGGATAGTAACAGAAGTCAGGCTGTGGCAACCGTAGAATGCTTCATCTCCAATTTTTGTTACACTATTAGGGATAGTAACCGATGTCAGGTTGTTGCGATTGCGGAATGCGGAACTCCCAATCTCAGTTACCGGAGCGTCGAAAATAATAACGCCCTGATTGTCCTCGTAGGTGTTTGATACGATATTAGCTCCGCCGAAAGCAGTGGTGCGATAAGGCGTGACAATCTTGCCATCGGTAGAGGTATAGTAGATTTTATTCGGCTGGAGATTTGCCTCGACGCTTGCGAGAGGTTGTACGATATTGCGCGAGATAGTGATGCTCTTATCTGTAGTCTGCTTCATTGCGCCCGACTTATCAGAGTAGAGGGTTACCGTCAAGCCCTTGCTGAATGTTTGCGGTGGCAGGGCGATATAGAACGAGGTTGGCTCAGAGCCGAGGGTTACGCCATCGGGGCAGATGAGTGACACCTCGGTAATGATACTATCCTCATCAACGAGCGTGCCGCCGACCTCGGTGTCATCAATATCCATACCGGCTGAGGCGAGAATGGTGCTGGCATCTTCGGCGACAATCATAATATCGCCCGCGACCTGCTCGCCGCAGTTTCCGCGCAGGGTGATTTTATCGACCACCTCGCCATTACCGGTAAACTGCACCTTCAGCCAGCCGCAGACATTCTTCAGCACCACCTGCTTGTAATCGCTCATACTGACCATAGGCGAGCTGCCGATGCCGAAGCTCTCGTTTACATAGGTCTGCTCGGCGGGCAGGTGTGCCTCGATAGTGCCGGCAGAGAGGGAGATGATGTAATCCTCGCTATATGGATAGACGGTGATGATATGGTCGCCACTACGGCTCTTTTCGCCCTTTGCGGTGCGCACAAGCTCCGAGGTGCGCTCGCCCGTATTGCCGGCAAAGCGGTAGCAGTCATTGGCATCGCTCTTATAGAATACGCTGACAAGGTCGCCCGTGTTCCA
>JAFVIB010000022.1 GCA_017474235.1 Alistipes sp.
CATACCCTTTACAGCCTCCTCTACAACAGCTGTCGGCTTACGGTTGAGCAGGTCCTCAGGAGTAGCGAAACGCTGACCACCCGGATAGCCGGTGTGACGAACATAGACCTTATCGGTCAACTTCTTGCCTGTAAGCTTCACCTTGTCCGCATTAACAACGATAACATAGTCACCGCAGTCAACATGTGGAGTGTAGCCAGGCTTGTTTTTACCACACAGGATTTTTGCAACCTGTGAAGCCAAACGACCCAACACCTCATTTGTTGCATCGATTACCACCCACTCTTTGTTGGCGGTCGCTGCATTCAACGAGATGGTTTTGTAGCTTAATGAATCCATTTGTTGTTAATTAATACTTGTTGTTAATAATTTATAATCCAACCTCGCACTTTGCGAGTGCGCAAAGATACGACAATTTTCTGAAATACACAACTTTTCGCGAAAAATTAAAATTTTTCATAAAATAGAAGAGGTCGTCTTAAATATTAGGCGACCTCTTCTACTCAATATTTCTGCCAACTATTTGACTCTCAGTACTCGACCAATTTGCAGTACGGTAGTCGATTTAATACCGTTCAGGCGGCATATTGCCGAAACTGTTGTATGGTTACGCTTGGCTATCAGACCCAAATAGTCGCCCTTACGCACCTTGTAGTAGCGTTTCTCGGCAGAGAGAGCGGTCTCCTTCTTCTCGGCTGCATAACGCTCCTCCTCTGCATTAAAATCCTGCGAATATTTTGAATAGATACTGAAATATCCCTTCTTGAGCAAGAAGCAGTCACGGCGCAGTTCGCCCGTCTTAAAGTTGATAAGACGCTCAGGGTCAAACGACTGTCCGTAGTAGCGAGTCTCAAAGTGAAGGTGCGGACCGGTACTTCTACCCGAATTACCACCAAGTGCGATTGGCTGTCCGGCAACCACTCGGTCGCCCTCCTCTACAAGGCGTGCCGAGAGGTGACCGTGATATGTCTCAAGACCGTTATCGTGGCGAATAATAACAAGCGTTCCATAACCTGTATCTGTAGCCTTTGAGAAGCGTACTCGACCATCAAAAGCGGCACATATTGTATCGCCAACCTTGAGTGCAATATCAATACCGTTATGCGCTCTACGGTGGCGAATGCCGTAGCGTGAGGTTATGCGTCCGATATACGGATAGCGGAAATTCTTGAGAGAATCGACAAGGTTTATAGCCACGCTCTTTGGCAGTGAGTCGAGCTTCACGCCCTTATATGCCGAGATATTTGTCGTATCCCAAAACTTGCCATAGACAGTAGAGTCCTGCTCGATGGTTCTATTATGAACATAACGCCAAGTGCCGTCGTTAAACAGGATAACCGACAGTGCCTGATTATCGGTTGCCAAAGTATCGACTACAATAGGCGACACGAGTGGCTCTATGGCTGCGATTGTTGGCGGAGCCATAGCCACGGTATCTTTTACCGGCTCGGCAGCATACAGATTAAATGTTGCAACAAGTGCTACAACGGTAATAAAAAGTCTCTTCATATCTTACTTACTATTTTTCAACAAATCCTCAGCACACTCTAACGCCTTATAGAACTCCTCGCCAAAGCGACGAATAATAGGCTCTTTGAGTGACTTATAGACAGGTATGCCCTGCTCTTTACCGAACTTACAAGCCGAAGAGCAGATACCCCAGCGGTGGTAATTAAGACCCACCGTACCATTTGAGAACTCCACAACGCGGATAGGATAGAGATGGCACGAGATAGGCTTCTTGAATGAGCATTTACCGGCACGATATGCCGCCTCGATAGCGCAGAGAGTTATCCCCTGCTCATTTACAAAGGTGTATGCACACTCACATCCATTGACAAGCGGAGTGGTATAGTCGCCATCAACATCGACAACCATAAAGCCCTGCTCCTCGACGGCTGCGATGCCCTCGGCTGTCATATATGGTTTATAATTCTCATACTCACTCTCGAGAATATCTACCTCCTCTATATCAAGCGGAGCCCCCGAGTCGCCATCAATACAGCACTGCCCCTTACACGCTGTAATATCACAGCAGAAGTGCTCGGTCAGCAGGTCGGTACTGACAATTTTACCATCTATCTCTATCATTTTGCACCAAATTGTTTAAGAGAGTCAGCTATCACAATATCATACAGCTCGCCAAGGGTCATTCCAGCCTCACGCACCTGCTTTGGTACAATACTGCCGCTACTCATACCCGGGATAGAGTTTATCTCAATCATATAAGGCTCGCCGGCTGGTGTAACGATAAAGTCAATGCGGACAATACCGCTACAACGACAAGCACGATACGCCTCAAGGGTCATTCGGTTGAGTTTCTTTGCAATCTCGTCGCTGATAGGTGCCGGAGTAATTTCGTCTGACAAGCCCTCGGTATATTTCGCCTCAAAGTCAAAGAAGTCACGCTTTGAGACAATCTCGGTAATAGGCAGAAGAATCTCTCTATCCTCTGTAATCACCACGCCACAGCCCATCTCACGACCAACGATGCACTCCTCGATAAGCACCTCGTCGCTCTCTGCTGCCGCAGCGGCTACTGCTGCCTCAATCTGCTCGGCTGATGTAACCTTAGTCACACCAAAGCTGCTTCCACTTGCATTTGGCTTAACAAAGAGTGGCAAGCCCAACTTGCTGACAATAGCCTCGGCATCAATCGTATCACCCTTGCAGATAAGCACCTCACGAGCGAGATTTATACCCCTGCCTGCAACAGCGCGCTTAGTCGAAATCTTATCGAAAGTAATCGTCGAAGAGGTCTGTGAGCAAGATGAATATGGAATACCCATCATATCAAGATAGCCCTGCAACTTACCATCCTCACCCGGTGTACCGTGGATAATAATGAGTGCATACTCAAACACCGTCTTCTCGCCTGCAACGGTAAGCGAAAAATCATTCTTATCCACCTCCCACTGAGAGCCATCGGCTGCTGTATAGGTCATATTACGATAGTGCAGGTCTATAACCTTCACATCATACTTCGAAGCATCAAGAGCCTCGGCTATCTGCTTTGCACTCGCTAAAGCAATCTCACGCTCAGAGGAGTTTCCGCCAGCAAGAAGTGCAACTTTAAGTCTATTACTCATTATCCGTAGATCTTATTAAGTTTTATATAACTCTCCACCTCGGGAATAACCATCTCCGAGATATTACCGCCCTCGGCTATAGCCGTGCGGACATCGGTTGCCGAGTAGTCAAAGAGCGGTGCATCTGCAAGCACCGTTACCCTATCGGCAAACTTTTCGACCGCGTAGCTACGACGCGGATATACAAAAATCGGATAGCTCTCCAAAATCTGCTCATAGCTCTTCCAGCGGTCGAAACGCTCGACATTGTCAGCACCCATAAGCAGTGAAAACTCCATCTTATCGCCAAAATTCTCACTCAAAAACTTCAGCGTATCAATCGTATATGACGGGCGCGGAAGGGTAAACTCTACCGCCGACACCAATATCTTCTCCGGATATTTCGATGCCTGACAAGCCGCCTGACACATCTCATATCTCGAGAACTCGGCTGCAAGCTCATCCGACTGCTTATGCGGATTTTGAGGCGAGACAATCAGTATAACCTCATCTGCAATATTGCTCTCTACTGCATACTCCGCCAAAGCTATATGCCCACGGTGTACGGGATTAAAAGAGCCAAAATATAGCAATACTCGCTTCATTACTCGGCAATAAAGTTATCTATAATCTCACAAGTTGCCGCAACAGCCTGCTCCAAAATATCATTGACCACAATATGGTCAAACTCCGGTGCGCGCTCAATCTCCTGCCCTGCCTTGGCTACACGCTTGGCAATAACCTCCTCAGAATCTGTTCCTCTGCCAAAGAGTCGTCGCTCCAACTCCTCAACAGATGGCGGCATAATAAATATCGAGCAAGCCTTATCGCCAAATATCTTCTTGAGGTTTATACCACCCACAACATCGACATCAAAAACAATCACATTGCCCTTGCTCCAAATTCTATCAACCTCACTGCGCAGTGTTCCGTAGTGCGTTCCGGCATAGACAGCCTCCCACTCCACAAAAGCATCTGCCTCTATACGGCGCAGAAACTCCTCCTCGGTAAGGAAGTAGTAGTCCACTCCGTCACGCTCGGCTCCTCTCGGAGCGCGAGAAGTTGCAGAGATAGAGAACTCAAACTGCGGATATTTCTCCAACAACTTGTGTACGATAGTTGTCTTACCCGACCCGCTCGGAGCTGAGAATATGATTACTTTCTCCATTTTATCTGTAGTTATTAGTCTGTTATTTGGGTAATTTATTGTCAGAGTTGTGTATTTACAACGCTCGGCGTTTTTCGAGGCGATGGGACATACTAAAGGTATTTCCCATTGTCGAGAAAAAGGTTAGCGGTAGTAAATGCGCCACTATCACAATAAATTGAGGACCTGCTCCTTAATCTTCTCTAACTCGTCTTTCATCTTAACCACCAATACCTGAATATCGTGGTTATTTGCCTTTGAGCCGGTGGTATTAATTTCGCGACCCATCTCCTGCGCAATAAATCCGAGCTTACGACCTGCCAAAGGTTCTGTAGCAGCCACCTCGCGGAAATATTTGCAGTGGGCAGCAAGGCGAACCTTCTCCTCGGTAATGTCGAGTTTCTCGATATAGAATATCATCTCCTGCTCAAGGCGATTTTCATCTACCTCAATGCCAATCTTTGCAATACCCTCACGAATACGCTCACGCACAGCATCTGCGCGGGCTGTCTCAAACGGAGTGATAGCATCACGGCACTGCTCGATAATCTCTACCCTCTTAATCAGGTCTGCAATCAATATCTCGCCCTCCTGCACACGGAACGCATCAAGACGCTCTGCTGCAACATTCACCGCCTCAACTATCGCCTTTAACTCCTCATCAGAGACACTCTCGCTCTCGGTTGAAAGGACATTAGGCATACGCAACACTGCCGGCACGATAGCGTCAAAAGCGGCATCGATACCCGAGTAGCTGAGCGCATCTGTCACCTGATGCAGATAGGCACGGAAAATATCGTTATTTATCACGCCACCGGTCTGTACAGCCTCACTCTCAAATGTGATAAGCACATCAACCTTACCACGCACAAGAGCCTTAGCCACAGCACTTCTCACCTCTGCCTCGGCAGCACGATATGCAAGCGGCAACTTGACAGACAAATCCAACTGCTTGGAATTAAGCGAGCGAATCTCTGCTGTAAACTTCTTATTACCCACCTTGACCTCGGCTTTACCGAAGCCCGTCATAGATTTTTGCATAGTCTAAAAATTAATGGCACAAAGGTAATAAAAAAATCTTGCGGGTGCAAGATTTTTTGTCTGATGCAGCAAAGAGAAAAGAGTAGAGAGTGTAAGCAGTGAATTTAAGAGATTCAGAGATTAGAGTACCTACCTATTTTATCGTCAAAATGAGGCAGTTATGGTGCATCGTAAAAAAATAGCAGTCGCGGATAGTACTAAAGCATACAACCGTGACTGCTATTTAAGGGATGTGCAGCAGATGCCGCATTTTCACAATAAAATTAGAACTTGTGGATTACTACACCCGAGCGCAACTTCGGCTCAAACCAAGTAGTCTTCGGCGGCATAATATTACCGGTGTCGGCGATATCTATCAATTGGCGCATAGAGACAGGATAGAGGGCAAAAGCGACCTTCATCTCGCCACTATCTACACGGCGTTTAAGCTCGCCAAGACCGCGAATACCGCCAACAAAGTCGATACGCTTTGAGGTACGCAGGTCTGTGATACCCAAAATCTTATCAAGGACAAGATTTGAGAGTACGGTAACATCGAGCACACCAATAGGGTCATTATCATCGTAAGTACCCTCTTTAGCGGTAAGGCTATACCAAGTGCCGGCGAGGTACATTGAGAAGTTGTGCAGAGAAGATGGAGTATATATCTCGGCACCGAGCTTCTCGACAGTAAAATCTGTCTCCAAAGCAGAGAGGAACTGCTCCTCAGTAAGTCCATTAAGATCCTTGACTACGCGGTTATAGTCGATAATGCGCAGGTGTGACTCAGGGAATGTTACAGCGAGGAAGTAGCAATACTCCTCCTCTCCGGTATGGTTAGGATTATTAGCCTTACACTCTGCACCTACACGCGCAGCAGCTGCCGTACGGTGGTGACCATCGGCAACATAGAGTGCAGGGATTGTTGCAAAAATCTCTGTGATACGACGGCAAGTAGCCTGGTCGTCAATAACCCACAACTTATGACCGAATGTATCGGCAGCGGTAAAGTCATACTCCGCAGGCTTTGAAACCGCCTCGGCAACGATGGCGTCTATCTCTGAATTATCCGGATAGGCAAAGAACACAGGCTCGATATTGGCACTCTGATTACGCACATGAATCATACGATCCTCCTCCTTATCGGGGCGAGTAAGCTCGTGCTTCTTGATAGCACCCGACAGGTAGTCCTCAAAGTGGCAGCACATAACAAGACCATACTGCGTTCTGCCGTTCATTGTCTGGGCATAGACATAGTAGCACTCCTTATTATCCTGAACAAGCCAACCGCGCTCTTGCCAGAGCTTAAAGTTCTCGACAGCCTTCTGATATACCTCCGCAGAGTGTTCGTCTGCGATAGGGTCAAAGTCTATCTCGGGCTTGATAATGTGGAGCAGAGAGCGTTCTGTAGCCTCAGCTTTTGCCTCGACAGAGTTCAGAACATCATAGGGGCGCGATGCCACCTCAGCGGCATACTGCTTTGGAGGGCGGACGCCCTGAAAAGGTTTAATGCGTACCATAACTATCTATTTACCTGAAATTTGGTATTTCCTGTCTCAAAGAAATCTACAATCTGTCGTGCAGCAGCAAGACCGGCATTGATATTTGCCTCGGCAGTCTCTGCGCCCATTTTCTTCGGCGTTGCAAATACGCGCTTACCGAACTGTTCGTTCATCTGGCAGCAACACTCAGGAGCAACATCGCTCACATACTTAAGGTCCTCACGCTCGGAGAGTGCCTTGCAGAGTCCCGCCTCGTCAATAACCTCCTTACGGGCAGTATTGACAAGCGTTGCACCCTTAGGCATAGAGGTCAGCAGCTCGTAGCCGATAGAGCCCTTAGTCTGTGGTGTTGCAGGGATATGAAGCGAGAGGAAGTCGGCACGGCGATACAGCTCCTCCATAGACTCAACTCTCTCCACGCCATCGCACTCAAATACAGAGCAGTCGCTGACAAACGGGTCGTATGCAATAACATTCATACCCAAAGCCTTACCCTTACAGCCCACAAGGCGACCCACATTACCGTAAGCGTGAATAGCGAGGGTCTTACCCTTAATTTCGCCACCTGTGCCCGGGGTAAAGCAGTTGCGCGACATAAATATCATCATCGCAATAGCCAACTCAGCCACAGCGTTTGAGTTCTGACCCGGAGTATTCATCACAACGACCCCACGAGCCTTAGCATCGCAGCAGTCCACATTGTCATAACCTGCACCGGCACGAACAACAATCTTGAGGTTTGGTGCAGCAGCAAGCACATCGCAAGTGATTTTATCACTACGCACAATCAGTGCATCGACATCTGCCACAGCATCCAGAAGCTGGGTCTTATCTGTATATTTCTCGAGGCGAACAACAGTATGACCTGCGCCCTCTAGTATCTCTACCATACCATCTACCGCAGCCTTAGCAAACGGTTTCTCTGTTGCAATAAGAACTTTCATACCCTTTACAAATGATGTGAAATATAGTGCTTTCTCCTCTTTTTTCTCGAATGTATATGGAACTATAGTCGCCATAGCCTACTTATGCAATTGTTCAAACTCCTGCATACAAGCCACAAGTGCCTCAACAGACTCCTTTGGCAGTGCATTGTAGCACGAAGCACGGAAACCTCCTACAAGGCGGTGACCCTTGATGCCGACCATACCGCGCTCGGTAGCAAACTTGAGGAAGTCCGCAGCAAGCTCCTCCTTACCCTCTGCCATAACAAAGCAGATATTCATCAGTGAGCGGTCTGGCTGATCGACTGTCGGACGGAAGAGAGAGTTGCGCTCAATCTCATCATAGAGAATCTGAGCCTTCTCAAGATTAATCTTATACATAGCCTCCAAACCACCGATAGACTTAATCCACTTAAGGGTCTCGTTCATCACAAAGATTGGGAATACAGGAGGGGTATTGAACATTGAGTTATTCTCCACATGGGTATTCACATTGACCATAGTAGGCAGTGGACGAACAACCTTCTGCAACATATCGTCACGGATAATTACGAATGAGACACCCGCAGGAGCCAAATTCTTCTGCGCACCACCATAGATAACTGCATACTTTGACACATCAATAGGTCGGCTCAGAATATCTGAACTCATATCTGCAATAACCGGAACAGGAGAGTCGATATCGCTCTTATACTCTGTACCGTAGATGGTATTGTTTGTACAGATATAGAGGTAATCAATATCTGTCGGAATCTCAAAGTTCTTAGGGATATAGCAGAAGTTTCTATCCTCAGAAGATGCCACAACCTCCACCTCGCCGTAGAGCTTTGCCTCCTTGATAGCCTTCTTTGTCCAAACGCCTGTATTTACATAACCCGCCTTCTTGCCCAAAAAGTTTGCAGGGATATGGAAGAATTGTGTACTTGCACCACCACCTACGAAGTAGATATGGTAGTTCTCCGGAATATTAAGCAACTCGCGCATAAGTGCCTGTGCAGAGTTAAGCACATCTTCAAAATCCTTCGTTCTGTGAGAGATAGAGAGAATCGAAAGACCTGTACCGTTAAAGTCAAGAATTGCTTTTGCTGCATTCTGATAGGCTACATCCGGAAGAATGGATGGACCAGCGCTGAAATTATGCTTTTTCATAACAATTAAGAATTTTTGTTCATACAAATATAACTAACCTTTTATAAATATCCAAATTTTTCTTACAATTTATCAGGCATCGGAACAACCTCTCCTGTTGTTCGATAGCTCGGCATCGGAGAGTTCCACTTGCGCAGGGTCTCTGACAGCTCTACTGCAAGCTCTTTAACCCTCTCCGGATACTTTGCAGCCAAGTCGTGCTGCTCGCCAATATCCTCACGAAGATTGTACAGCTCCAATTTACCGGTGCGCATACGATAGACCAACTTCCAATCGCCCTTGCGCACTGCACTGAGAAAATCAATATCCTCCAAATCGTAAGGCTTCCACTGGTGCGGATAGTGGAACACGAGCGCGCGCTCAGGGTCGATACCTGACACCTCCTGCGGAACAACAAAGGAGTTGGCACTCTTTTGGTCTGTAATCTGACCCTTCTTAGCCGCCTTTGCTGCAAGTTTTGAACCCTTTGTGACAAGATTTACAAGGCTCTTGCCATCTACACTCTGAACAACATCGTAACGCTTAATGCCCGCCATTTGCAGAATTGTCGGGAACAAGTCCTCACAAATCACAGGGGTATTTACCCTTGTATCAGGGGCAACCTTTCCGCTCCACTTAACCATCAGCGGAACACGGATACCGCCCTCATAGACAGAGCCTTTACCATTTCGCAGCGGCAGATTGTGCATAAAGCGTACACCACCCTTTGCCTTATTCTCGGCATTACCGCCATTGTCGGTCATAAAGATAATGATTGTATCATCTGCAACGCCCTTTGCCTCCAAATAGTCAAGCAAATCACCCAAGCTCTTATCCACTCCCTCAACCATTGAGGCATAGCGAGCCTGACCCTCATCCATTCCGGCATCAAGATACCTCTGCACAAAGCGAGAATCGCGCTGAATTGGCGTATGGGTTGCATAGTGAGCAAAATAGAGGTAGAACGGCAGGTCATTCTCAACCGGATAGTCAAGAGTTTTAAGTGCCTCACGGGTCAGTGCCTCGGTAAGATGTATGCCCGTGCCGTAGTACTCCGTCATATTCTGCACGGCAAGGTAGTTCCACAGCTGCGGAGTATTACCATAGTTATCCTCACTCTGATAGCTACGCGGCATACCTGCAACATTTCCCGACACATTGACATTATAACCCATATTGTATGGGCTTGCTCCCGGAGTTCCGGCACTTGCCCAATGCGCCTTGCCCACATGAATTGTATAGTAACCCGCATCTCTGAGCAGCTGTGGCAGAGGTGTAGCATAGAGCGTACTCTCAACGCCCTCTACCGGACTCATACCGTTAATATTCCACTCCGGACGCGAGAAACGACCGCTCATATCATTATTGACACCACTCTGCATCATAGCCACAGCACCACCCGTAGCATCACTCGGAGTATCGCGCGTAGTTGATGTCCAATTTGTGATATGCGAATGAGCCGCATTTACACCCGTAATAAGCGAAGTTCTGGTCGGTGTAGATACAGGACAGGCATAGGCATTTGTCAGCATAACGCCCTGACTTGCAAGACGCTGCATATTAGGCGTATTGTAACGCATATTATTCGGATAGACCTCCTCGCCATAGGCAACAGAGCTATCTACCCAGCCCATATCATCAACAATAAAAAATACGATATTCGGCTTCTCCGCAGCCAAAGCCACTGACGGCGCAAGCAGAGAGAGACCGGTAAGATGTTTGAGTTTCATAATTATCCGAATTTAAACAACTTCAACTTCTTAGCAAAGGTAATAATTTTTTTTGAGGATTTGACCTAAAAAACGCAGATAACATTCTACCCAAACCCACTATTTCATCTTGATAATGGCATAGATAGGATAGTGGTCAGAGACATAATCCACGCCGTACTTCTCATTTATAGTATGATACTCAACCACTTGCATAGACTTACTGCAATAGATATGGTCGATAATCTGAGATGTTTTTGCATAGTCGTTAAATGTACCTGCATCGTCTGTATAACCCTCCGGAGCAGCGGTGCGGGTATTGTTCATTATCGCGTTAATCGGCTTGAACGCTTCGTGGTAGGACTCGATATTCATATCGCCACCTAAAATAGCCGGATATGACGGATATTTGGCAATAAAGGCAGCCAACTGCTCAAGACCCTTAATGCGCGCCTCGATACCTTGATGGTCGAGGTGGGTATTGATATAGAGGAAGGTCGTATTGGTAGCTTTATGTCTAAACACACCCCAAGTAGCCGTACGCCTGCACGCAGCATCCCAACCGTACGAACACCTATTAGGGGTCGGAGAGAGCCAAAATGTGCCGCCATCCAACTTCTCGAGCTTAGACCTGTTGTAGAGTATGCCCATAACCTCACCCGAGCCGGACTCGCCACCCGTTTCGCGGTTTAGCCCCCAACCGTCATACTCGCCCTTGAACTGCTCACGAAGATATATCCACTGCGAGGTATATTTCGCCTCCTGAAAGCCGATAATGCAAGGCTTTTGGTCCTTGATAAGTGCCACACACGCCTCCTTGCGGTTAGACCAATTGTTCGAAGCCTTGCTCTCCGAGGTCTCAACCCTCACATTGAAGCTCATCACCTTTATCTCATCCTCTTTCGGAAACTTCTGCAACTTGATATTCTCTATATTCACTATCTTCTGTAGCGTAAACGGAATTTCGACAGATGATACCGTATTGTTACCATCTGCAATAGTCACAACAGCCGTCGCAGTAGTCTGTGCTGCAAAGAAACTCTCCGGAAGATTACAGCACGATGCAGTTATCGAGATTTTTCCCATCTCTACGCTTGACCTGAAACTCTCTATCGGCAACTGCACAGTCTGACCATCACAAAGTGCCGCACAAGATATTGCCGACTCCCAACTCTTCGAGAGAGTTGTAATATACTCCTTTGGAGTAACCTCAAAAGCCAAAGTGACACGACTCTTATCTACGCCGTTGTCAATTTTAACCTCCGCACCATCCTCCTGCACAAAATCAATCGCCTGCAACGGGCTACTTACCGACGACTCCTCGCCACCCTTGCACGCTAACATCGTCAATAAAACGATAATAAGAGTTAATATTTTCCTCACAGCTATCTGTTTTTGTTTAGAAACTGTTTAAATTTGTTTGCGTTTTTTTCAACAGTTTCTTATGTAGCAAATATAGTAATAAAAACTCTTAGTATAAAACTCTCAGCATAAAAAATAGCAAAGGACTGCACACAAAGCACTACCCAATTTGGTGTCAGAGCGGGACAAATAAGTACTCTACTACTACAAAAAACAATTTGTTGTCAAAAGGTAGTAGTAGCAACGCTCGGCACTAAAAACAGCGATGGGCTGTACTAAACCGTACTGCCCATTGCTGATTTTTAGGGTTAGCGGCAGCTAATGCTGCCTTTTCACAACAAATTATTTGAAGTAGCGGTTATAAAGACCCTCAAAACCCTTTCCGTGACGAGCCTCGTCCTTTGCCATCTCGTGAACGGTATCGTGAACAGCGTCGAGGTTCTGCTCCTTTGCCATACGAGCGAGGCGGAATTTATCCTCACAAGCACCGCTCTCGGCGTTCATACGCTTGAAGAGGTTGGTCTTAGTATCCCAAACTACCTCACCGAGAAGCTCAGCGAACTTTGAAGCGTGCTCTGCCTCCTCCCAAGCGTAACGCTTGAAAGCCTCGGCAATCTCAGGATAACCCTCACGGTCTGCCTGACGGCTCATAGCAAGATACATACCTACCTCGGTACACTCGCCCATAAAGTGGTTCTTAAGACCCTCAAGAAGCTCAGGGCTTGAACCAAGACCATCACCGAGAACATGCTCGGTAACAAACTCGAGGTTACCGCTCTGCTCCTCAATCTCTACAAACTTATCTGAAGGTACTTTGCAAAGTGGGCAACGCTCAGGTGCCTCATTTCCCTCGTGAATATAACCGCATACTGTGCAACGAAATTTCTTAGCCATAATCTTTAATATTTTTTAAGTTTTACATTTGTTCTGTTTTTCTACTGCAAAGATAAAAACTTTTTACAGAATATCAAAATTCTTTTTTCTTATAAAACTATAAGTTTTAGCTATTAGAGAGCTGCACAATAGTCTGCTCTATTTGCGGGATAGATGTAGAGTCTTTGACAAGCACCTTTTTATCTCGGTCGAGCAGGTATAGAGCGGGGATTGCTCGCAGGTCATAGGTACGGTTTTTCTCCACCTGACAGCCCCTGTCATAACCATTTATCCACTCCTTTGGCAGCGGATGAGCCTTCCAAAGAGCCAAATCCTGATCGGGATAGAGGGCAACGACCTTAAGCGTATTGGAGGCAATAAGCTCTGTAAGCAGAGCCGAGGACTCTATCTGCGCCTGAATATCGCGGCACATCGGGCAGCCCGGGTTATTTATATATATAAGTATAAGTTCAGCCTTAACGGAGTAGAGGTTTGAAGTGCGACCCGAGGCTGTGGTAAACTTAAAGTCGTTTGCCTTTTGCCAAATTCGGTTTTGAGAAGCCAGAGCAAGGTCGTACTGCGGAGCGAGCTTCTCATACTCATCGTAGTATGGAGAGGCTATCTGCGCCTCAAGAACGGGGATATAGAGCTCGTCACTGCGCAGTGGCGAGTTGGGGTCGTGGAAAAACTTCTCTGACATAGCCACAAAGTAGTCGAGCATCTTGCGGGATGTAGAGGCGCGCTGCATAAGTCTCTTTACAGGCTCGCCGTTATAAGGACCCACAAAGTTTGAGATATACTCGGCAAATACAAGAGCCATCTCGGCACTATCTACCCTCTCGATAAAGAGCGTATCGGAGAAGTCAAACTTATCCCAATAGTGTTCGACCATATAACTGAATTGATCCTCCGGCGATGCCTGCATAGGTGGCATCACACGGCGGAAATGGGTCTTCTGTACACTCTTCTGCTCGTTATTATTGCTCTTTCGACCACCACAGCCGATAAGGAGTAATGGTAGTAGTATTAATATTATTTTTCTCATAGTTATACAAAAAGAGCCTGACGATGCAGGCTCAAATTTACTACAAACAAAGGGTAGTTTATTACTTCAAGTTCTCAAGCGCACCCTTAGCAGCCTCAACACTATTACCGGCAGTAACCTTCTGGAGGTTAGCAACAGCCTTGTCCTTCAAAGCTGCATCCTTGTTACCACCTGCGTTGTACTTAGCATTGTAAGCAGCACCGATGATGAAATATACATCGCTCTTCTCCTCGTCAGTAGCCTGTGCAGCAGCAGCTGTCTCACCAAGCTCGATAACCTTATCGTACTCCTTCTTATTGTTATAAGCCTGAAGACGAATCTTCTCTGCAAGAGCAGATGATGGGTCTGTAGCGAGCATTGAATCAGCCATAGCGATAATGCCATCCTGATCACCAGCCTGCTGGAGACGAGCAACCTCGTTGATAGTGTACATAGACATCTTCTCCTTAGCCTCTGCGATAGGCTCTGCATACTTTGTAGGGTTCATAGCGCAGATGTTGTTACAAACATCCATACCCTTCTGATACTCACCGAGCTTGAAGTAGCTCTCCGCAAGGAAGAGTGCCATACCTGTATTACGAGAGTTTGCAGCATAGCCCTTCTCAAATACGGTAACAGCAGCAGCGTAGTCACCGGCATTGAAAGCCTCACCACCCTGAGCCTGATAAACCTTTGCAAGAATCTGATTGCTCTTCAACTTTGCAGTGTTGTCGCCCCAAAGCTCTGCCTTCTCAGCAGAAGTTGTCAGATACTTAACAGCCTCATCCCACTTCTTTGCACCTGCAGCGCGAGTACCGAGCATACGGTAGCAAGTAGGGATACTCTTCTTAGATGTTGCAACGAGGCTCAGAACATTACCATCCTCAGAGTCCTGACCACCCTTAACAACAGCCTCAAAGCCCTCAAGAGCAGCAGACCAATTCTTAGCCTGATAAGCAGCAACAGCGTCATTGTACTTTGCAGTTACCTCACTTGCACTCTGCGCTGAAACCATTGCAAAAGAGCAGAATGCGATAGCCATCAAAATAATTTTTTTCATAATCCTTTAGGTTATTTATCCGTTAATTTTTAATATTTTTCTCAACAGTCGGCAAAGGTAAGACTTTTAACGCAACTTTGCAAAAAAATCGGTCATAAGTTTCTCACACTCTGACTCAAGCACCCCTGAAACAACCTCTGTACGGGGGTGTAGAAGCACCTTCCCGAAGCGATTATAGCCCCTCTTTGGGTCGGATGCACCATATACAATCCTACTAATCTGACTCCACGCCAACGCTCCGGCACACATCACACACGGCTCGACAGTCACATAAATAGTACAATCTTGCAGATATTTACCCCCCAAAGCCGAGGCTGCGGCAGTGATTGCCTGCATCTCTGCGTGTGCTGTGACATCGGTAAGAGTCTCGACCAAATTATGACCCCTGCCAACCACCCTGTCGCCTGCAACTATAACAGCTCCGACAGGTACTTCGTCACTATCAAACGCCTTTTGAGCCTCAATTATTGCCAGACGCATATATTTTTCATCTCTTTGAAGCGAGTTTTCCATAATTTTCACTATCTTTGTGGGTTAGTTTTGCAAAGGTAATAAATTTTTACAAAAATATAACTATGTATAGAAGTCACACTTGCGGAGAGTTAAGAGCCGCAAATATCAATCAGACCGTCACACTTGCCGGCTGGGTGCAGAAGGTGCGCAACCTCGGTGCTATGGCGTTTATCGACCTTCGTGACCGTTACGGTATTACACAGATTGTTGTCGAGGAGGGTTCTAACGAGCAGACTAAGGCTGCCGCAGCACGCTTGGGTCGTGAGTTTGTAATTCAGGTTACAGGTCGCGTAATCGAGCGCAGCAGCAAAAATCCTAAGATGGATACCGGAGATATTGAGGTGGTTGCAGAGAGCATCAACATCCTCACAGAGGCTGTTACCCCGCCGTTTACTATTGAGGAGAACTCTGACGGTGGCGATGATTTGAGAATGAAGTACCGCTATCTTGACCTTCGTCGTCCGCCACTTCAGCGCAATATGATTCTGCGCCACAAGATGGCTCAGGAGATTCGCCGTTTCCTTGACAGCGAGGGTTTCCTTGAGATTGAGACCCCATACCTTATCAAATCAACTCCGGAGGGTGCGCGTGACTTTATTGTTCCAAGCCGTATGAACCCTAACCAGTTCTACGCGCTGCCACAGTCTCCACAGACCCTTAAGCAGCTGCTTATGGTTGCCGGTTATGACCGTTACTTCCAGATTGTTCGCTGCTTCCGCGATGAGGACTTGAGAGCAGACCGCCAGCCTGAGTTTACACAGATTGACTGCGAGATGGCATTTGTTGAGCAGGAGGATGTACTCTCTATCTTCGAGCGTTGGGCAAAGCATATGTTCAAGAGTGTGCTTGGCGTCGAGTTTAACGAGCCACTGCGTCGTATGCCGTGGATTGAGGCTATGGAGAAGTATGGTTCCGATAAGCCTGATTTGCGTTTCGGAATGGAGTTTGCCGATATTACCGACCTTGCACACGGTCACAACTTCTCTGTCTTTGACGATGCTGAGTATGTTGTAGGTTTTGCTGCAACAGGTTGTGCAACATATACCCGCAAGCAGATTGATGCCCTGACAGAGTATGTAAAGCGTCCTCAGGTGGGTGCCAAGGGTCTTGTATGGATTCGCCTTGAGCAGGGTGGAAACATCAAGTCATCTATCGACAAGTTCTTTGATGCAGACTCTCTGCGTGCTATTGCAGAGCGTATGGGTGCAAAGGAGGGCGATTTGTGCCTTATCTTGTGCGGCAAGAAGTTCAAGGTCCTCACACAGCTCTGCGCACTGCGTCTTGAGGTTGGTCAGCAGCTGGGTCTGCGTGACCCTCAGAAGTTCGCGCCACTGTGGGTTATCGACTTCCCTATGTTTGAGTGGGATGAGGAGACAGAGCGTTTCTATGCTATGCACCATCCGTTCACATCTCCAAAGCCGGAGGATGTGGAGTATCTTGAAACCGATCCGGGTCGTGTTCGTGCAAATGCTTACGACTTTGTATGTAACGGTACAGAGTTGGGTGGCGGTAGTATCCGTATTCACGATGCACAGTTGCAGCAGACTATCTTCAAGTGTTTGGGCTTTACTCCGGAGCAGGCAGAGGCTCAGTTTGGCTTCCTTATCAACGCCTTCAAGTATGGAGCTCCACCACACGGAGGTCTTGCATTCGGTTTTGACCGTCTCTGCTCACTCTTCGGTGGCTCGGAGTCTATTCGTGACTACATCGCCTTCCCTAAGAACAATGCAGGTCGCGATGTAATGCTCGACGGACCTTCTGAGGTTGCACAGGAGCAGCTTGACGAACTGTATCTCTCGCTTGTAAAACCTGAGTAACAAGTAGTTGAATAACAAAGCAAGGGTGACTAATTTTAGCTTTTAGTCACCCTCTTCTTTACTATTATGAGAAATTTTGTATCAATGTCTATTTTTGCAGGTCTGCTTATCGGCACGGGTGGGCTTGTATATCTGCGTGTTGGTGGTGTAGCCGGTGCTGTGCTATTTGCTTTTGGATTGCTATGTGTAGTGATGTGTGGTGCGCAACTCTTCACAGGTAAGGCGGGTTTTCTACAATACAAGGAGTTTCCGCGACTTATGGCTATGATTGCACTCAATGCTGTAGGTTGTGCATTAGCTGCTGTTATTGCCTCTTATTGCAGTTCTGAGACGCTTGTGGCAAATCTCGACACAATTATCAATGCACGCCTCACTTCGCCTTGCCACAAAGTTCTTGTAACCTCCGTCGGTACGGGTATGATTATGACCCTTGCCGTCTATGGCGCACGACAGAAGCACTACCTGCCACTGCTATTTGGTGTTCCCGTATTTATTCTCTGCGGATTACCACACTGCGTAGCAGATGCTTTCTACTACGCAGCGTCAATATTCTACAATCGCTTTGATTGGGCACTATTTATCCCGTGGATGTGGGCTATTGCAGGCAACTATATCGGCTGCAACATCCCCCGTTGGTTTATGGGAGAGGGTTTTGACAAATAATCATAAATCCGCCACCCGACGCCATATCTACCGTCAGCACGCCATTTGAAGGCAGCGTGACGCTCTTGCGTATATAGTCAGAGGCTGCACCGTCGCTGTCACAGAATATCTCCACAGTGCTATTGGCAGCAATACCGAGCTGTGAAAGATTGACCTCGACAGTACGGGCATTCCAATCGGTCATACCGCCAACATACCAAGTGTTATCCTTGCGACGGGCAGTTACGATATACTCCCCTATTTTACCGTCAAGCACCACACTCTCGTCCCACACCGTCGGCACAGAGGCGATAAACTCGGCACACTCAACCTCACTACGATAGTGGCTCGGCGAGTCACAAAGCATAGAGAGTGGCGAGAAGAATACTGCGTATGCCGCCAACTGATGACAACGAGTACCCTGACTCATAGGTTTATTGTAGTTTGGACGATACTCCTCCCTCTTAGCATTGAGCATAGCACCCTGCGTATAGTCTATCGGACCGGCAACCATACGGATAAACGGCATAGTGACATCATACTCCATCTGATCGACCTCCGGCTCTCTCCACTTCATCTGCTCAAGACCAAAGACCGCCTCAAAATTGACAACATTCGGATATGTTCTGTTAAGTCCCGTAGGCTTTGCGCATCCGTGGAAGTCTATCATCAGCTTATGGCGTGCGCAGACCTCGGCAGCGCGATAGTAAAATTCATTCATCATCGCATCATCGCGGTCCATAAAGTCAATCTTAAAGCCCTTCACTCCCATAGCCGAATAGTGGCTGCATACACGCTCCATATCGTTATCAAAGGCATTGTAGCCCGCCCAAAGAATTATCCCGACACCCTTTGATGTCGCATAATCGACAATCGCCCTCATATCAATCTGCGGCACGATGTCAAACAGGTCGTTCTTATACTTTGTTGCCCAACCTTCATCCAAAATGACATACTCTACACCATACTCTGCCGCAAAGTCTATATAAGCCTTGTAGGTCCGGGTATCTATTCCCGCCTCGAAATCTACATCAGTAAGTCCCCAAGCGTTCCACCACTCCCAAGCAACCTTGCCCGGGGCAATCCACTCGGTACTTTCAACCCTGCAAGGCGATGCAAGGCGATAGACCATATCTGACGCCGCCAGCGTGCGCTCGTCGTCTGCAATCATAATTATACGCCACGGAAAGAGTGACGCCCCCTCGCACTTGGCAATATAGTTGTGGCGTGCAGTAACAATACCCTGCAACTTATTGTGTCCGCCAACCTCGACCTTCGACGGCATAGGGGCAAACTCTCCATCGAGGATATAATCCCCATCGACATTACTTATAAACATTCCCGGATAACCCTCAACATCACTCTCGGCAATGCAGACCTTTACCCCATCAACATCTACCACAACGGGCGAGAAGGCAAGTCGAGCGGCATCTATCTGATTTATCGGAATATGGTTGTAACGATTCTCAAACGATGTGAAGTACCTGTCTCTCTTTGTTCCTGTAAGGTTGTTGTAGGCTATCCAGCAATGATACGGCTCGCCAAAATCGAATGCAGCAACCTCATTCTGAACAGTAAACGGCTCTGCAAAATCTGTTGTAAATCGGTATGCCACACCATCATCATAGGCACGAAACTCTACTGCCGAATGGTCACGAAACTCAACCTTCAGGGCATTATAGCTATCCTCAATAGTGCTTTTGAAGTACAACTGCGGCACAATGGTCTCATTGTGACTGTAACGCGACACACGACGCACCTTGCCACAGCCCAACATCTGCCCATCCTCAAGCCTCATAGCCACAGAAGATGGCTGAATGATAGTCTTACCGCCAAATGCCACCGAATAGGTCGTAGCATTGCCAACAGACACCGTTGCCGACACGCTGCCATTTGGAGATGTCACAACATAACTCTTCTGCGCATAACAAGCCCCAAAAACGGCACACACAAACCCTAACAGAACAATCAATCTCTTCATAATCCACAATTTTGAGTACAAAGGTAGTAAATAAAAAACAATATTCCACATAATTTTTGTATATTTGCATCTGTTATGGCAGCACCACTTGCAGAGAGGCTTCGACCTCAGAGGATTGATGAGTATATCGGGCAGAGTCATCTGGTCGGTAAGGGTGGTGTGTTCCGTCGCTTTATTGAGACCAAGAGCGTTCCGTCTTTTATACTTTGGGGTCCTCCGGGTGTGGGTAAGACCACGCTGGCGAGGATTGTTGCCACTGAGTTAGAGCGTCCTTTCTACACGCTCTCGGCGGTCACTTCGGGTGTAAAGGAGGTGCGCGAGGTTATCGAGGCGGCAAAGCGTCAGCAGTTTTTCAACTCAGCAACACCTCTACTCTTTATCGACGAGATTCACCGTTTCAACAAGTCTCAGCAGGATTCACTGCTCGGAGCAGTCGAGAAGGGCGAGATTGTGCTTATCGGTGCAACGACAGAAAATCCCTCTTTTGAGGTTATCACACCACTGCTCAGCCGCTGTCAGGTATATACTCTCAAGCCGATGGATGACAATCAGCTTGCGGAGCTGTTAGAGAGGGCTTTGACCACAGACGAGGAGCTGAAAAAGCGTGAGATTACTGTCAATCAGACCGAGGCTCTCTTCCGCTTTGCCGGTGGAGATGCACGAAAATTGCTCAACATTCTCGACATACTGACAAGTGCCAGCGAGGGTGCTATAACGATAGACAACCAGACGGTAACAAATGCTCTGCAACAGAACATAGCCCTCTATGACAAGGATGGAGAGCAGCACTACGACACCATTTCGGCATTTATCAAGTCTGTGCGTGGTTCAGACCCGAATGCGGCGATATACTACCTTGCCCGTATGCTTGCAGGTGGCGAGGAGCCGAGATTTATCGCCCGTAGGCTTGTAATTCTTGCATCAGAAGATATAGGTCTTGCAAATCCAAATGCGCTACTACTTGCCAATGCCTGCTTTGACACTGTACACAAGATTGGTATGCCGGAGGCGAGAATAACCCTTGCCGAGACGACGATATATCTTGCCACATCGCCAAAGAGCAACTCTGCCTATATGGCTATAAATGAGGCTCTTGCCTTTGTAAGCAAGGATACCACACTCCGACCCGTACCGCTCCATCTGCGCAATGCCGTAACAGGGCTTATGAAGAGCGAGGGATACGGAAAGGATTACAAATATGCTCACGACTTTGAGGGCGGGTTTGTGGAGCAGGAGTTTATGCCCGACACACTTAAAGGAAAAACATTCTACCACCCCAACACAACAAATCAGACAGAGCAGAAGATTGCCGCTCGAATAGAAGAGTTGTGGAAGGATAAATACAGATAGATTATGAAGAGATTTTTTATGCTTATAGCGGCTATTGCCGTAACCTTTTCAGTTGTAGCCGAGACTATTTTCTACGCCGAGCGTGATGGTGAGAAGCTCTATTTCGACCACTACCCTGCCGTAGGTGTTACAGGGAATGCTCCGTGTGTGATATTTGCCTTTGGAGGTGCTTTTGCCCGCGGAACAAGGGCTGACGAGGGCTATCTGCCATACTTCAAGGCTCTGACAGAGGCGGGATACAATGTTGTATCTATAGACTATCGCAAGCACCTTGCAAAGGGTATTAATACCTCGGGTCTGAAGGGTGCTGTTGTGACGATGAAAAATGCCGTAGAGTATGCTGCCGAAGATATGCTCTCTGCAACAAAGGTGGTACTCGACAATGCCGAGCGTCTTGGCATTGACCCGACAAAGATTATCGCTTGTGGTTCAAGTGCAGGTGCGATAACGGCTCTGCAAGCGGAGAATATGATATGCAATGGCGATAAGCGTGCAGCAGAGCTTGGCGAGTTCAACTATGCCGGTGTGGTCAGCTTCGCTGGTGCTATATTCTCAGTATCGGGTAAACCAAAGTGGGACAAGACCCCTTGTCCGATGCTGCTCTTTCACGGCAATTCCGACAGCAATGTGCCTTACAACAAGGCTTCGGCTATGGGTGTGGGATTCTTCGGCTCGCAATTTATCTGCGAGCAACTTGAGAAGATGGATGTGCCATATTGGTTTTACGCTGCCAACTATCGCGACCACTCAATGGCTGGCGACCCGATGTATGTCAATCTCCACGAGATATTCTCATTTATCGAGCGCGTGGTTGTGGGTGGCGAGCATCTGCAGATAACTCAGAGTGTTGATGACAAGAAGCACCCTAAGACAAAGACCAATTTCAGCGTAAAAGAGTATCTATCAACAAATTACAGCAAGTAGTGAAGCGTATAGGAGTAATTTCCGATACTCACGGCACCTTTGACGATACGCTAAAGCTATTTCTCAAAGATGTCGATGAGATTTGGCACGCAGGCGATATCGGCAATATCGAGACCGCCGAGGCTATTGCAGCCTTTAAGCCACTCAAGGCTGTCTATGGCAATATCGACAACAGTTCGGTAAGATACCACTACGGGGAGTTTGCATATTTTAAGTGCGAGGAGGTTACGGTGTTGATGACACATATTGGCGGCTACCCGCGCCACTATCAGCCCAAAGCCCTGCAAAAGATACAGAGTTGCCGACCTACAATATTTATAGCCGGACACTCTCATATTCTCAAAGTTATCTACGACAAGGTCTATGATACGCTCCACATCAACCCCGGGGCTGCAGGGTGCTATGGCTTTCATAATGTCCGCACAGCAATACGATTTACAATCGACGGCAGTAATATCCGCGATATGGAGATTGGCAATTGGGAGCGAGATAAGAAAACAGCGTGGTAATTACCACGCTGTTTTGCTGTTAGTTATCCAATAAACTCTCTATCCTTGAGAGCAGTGGCGAAAAATCTGAATGGCTATCGGCAAATTCATCATACGACCACTCGTTATGTCCGCTCTGAGGGACATCCGAGATAAACTTCACTGCCAGAAGTGGCACTGCACCGGCATAGTCGCGCACAGCGATAGCTACTGCCATAATCTCCATATCGAAGATTGCGCTTTTGCAGTTAAATCGGGTCATAATATCTGTTGCGCTGGTGGCATTGATAAATGAGTCGCCGGTAAATACGGTAACAGAGTCTGTTCCTGCAAGGTTATAGGGGTCGGTAAGCTCCGGAATAAAGCCCTCGGGGACATCACAGTCGTGATAAAGAGCCATATTTGGGGCAACAACATCGCCCTGCTTAAAATCTAATGAGCCTGCGGCAAAACCGATAACGGCAACGGCATCAAACGGCTCTGAGGACCTTGCCACAGCCGTAGCCACGCCCGCAGCAGCACCTGCCTTACCGATACCTGAGCATATAAGGGTATAGTTGTGTTTTGTACTTTGTGCGGCATCGAGTGTAGCACGCATATACTTATACTCCCTGCCTGTTGGGGCAACTACTAAAACTCGCATTGGCTCAATATTTTGATATAGTTATTCATTGCCTCATTTGTCCCCTCAACATCATAGAGATAAGGGTTTCCACACTGAATTTCGTTCAGACCGACAATATCGTCAGTTGTGGCAATAGGGAATACCTTATTATATACGCGCGTAAGAGCAGCAGCGATATCCTCAGCTGTAACGGTATTTACAGTCGAGAGGTAGAAGCCTGTCTGGCAGCCCATAGGACAGAAGCTCACAATTGCGCTACCAATCTGCTCGTCAAGGCGCAGGTAGTATGCCATAAGATGCTCAATAGTATGCACTGTACCGGCACTGAGTGGCTTACGGTCCATAGGAGCGCAGAAACGCAAATCCCAAGAGAGAACCTTAACATCATCGTTGATAGTATATGTTGAGCGGAGGTATAGCCCCTCTCGCAATGTACGATGATCAACATCAAAAGATGAAACTACTGATTTCTTCATATCTATTTTACTTTTTCTTTACAATACTCCATATCGTGTTCAAGCTGTGCGCGCAACTCGGCAACAGAGGAGAACTTACGCTCATTGCGAATCTTCTCAAGCAGCTGCACACGCAGAACTTTACCATATAAATCGCCGTGAAAATCAAAGATATGGGTCTCAAGCCAACGACCCGTACCATCTACCGAAGGGCGAACACCGGCATTTGACATTGCCTGATACTCAACACCATCAACAGTAATAGTGGAACGATAGACACCATTCTCAATTTCGGTATGTCCCGAGATACTCATATTTGCCGTAGGAAACCCGAGCTTTCTGCCCAAGCGGTTTCCCGAAACAACCTCTGCCTCTACAACAACACCCTCCATTAGATATCTTTAGTCAGATTTTTAACAAGTGAATACTGCGAGAAGAACTCCTTGGCAAATACTCTGAGTACGGTATATGACGGTATTGCAAGCAGCATACCAACAATTCCGCCCGCAGAGCCGGCAAGAAGGATAACAATAAAGACCTCAAGCGGATGTGCATTGACCCTCTCAGAGTAGAGTGTCGGTTGCAACACGAAGTCATCAAGTCCCTTGACCGTAAGCAGTGTGCCGACAATAACAGCTATGGTATAGCCTATCGTACAACCGTCTATTGGCGAAACAATACCCACAAACATCGCAGCAATACCTCCCATAAGCGGTCCTGCATAAGGGATGACATTCATCACACCCATAATTACACCGATAAAGCAGGCATTCTCTGTATGCATACCAAAGGCTATGAGGGTTACAGAGATAACCACCATAAGAATCAGGCTCTCGGCAAACAAACCTGTAAAGTAACGCGACAGCAGCACTACAATCTTATCGAGAGCACGCTCTACATTATCCTTATATCGCTCCGGAAACAGTGCGCAGACCATCTTATAGAACAGTCCGTCCTCCTTAAGGAAGAAGAATGTGATAAACGACACCGAGAAGAACGCCACTGCCAAAGACATAGTAATATCTACTACAGACGAGAAGGCAGCATTGACCGTATCATAGTTAAGTACCTTACGCAACCACCCCACAAGCACCTCAGAGAGCGACACAGACTCACTATTTACAATTGCCATCGACTCAAGATAGTGTTGTACACGCTCTAATGGTTGCTGTATATTATCAAGCACAGCCCTTAGGTCAAGCTCGGCAAGCGAAGAGACTTTACCCACGACAAGTGGCACAACAAGCAGGCAGAAGCTAATCAACACAACCCACATCACCACCAGCGTCACAAGAGCCGCCAGCCAGCGTGGAGTCTGCACCTTACCTATCTTTATGCCCGACAGAATACGCACAACAGGTCGCCCGATAATGGCAAGGACTGCCGAAATAAGGATATAGACAACCGTAGAGCGGAAGTACCACAACAGCGCACCCACCACGGCTATCAGCATCAAGCCGGCAACCCAACGACCTATATTCTGCTTACTGCTCATCTACACTATCATCTGCATCCTCAACACCAAAGTCGCCAATACGGGCAATCGGGGTGAGTGTACCAACTACGCGGTCACCAATCTCGACAAGTAACTCTGCATTCTCCGGAAGAAGAATATCAATGCGTGAGCCAAACTTGATAAAACCGCACTTATCGTTCTGATGTACCTCTTCATCAACCTTGACATAGCTCACAATACGGCGTGCAACGATACCTGCAATCTGACGGAAGAGCACCTCAACGCCCTTACGGGTCTCTACAACCGTTGTTGTACGCTCATTCTCTGTCGATGATTTAGGATGCCAAGCAACAAGAAAGCGACCCGGGTGGTACTTGAAATATTTAACAATACCTCCGACAGGGAACCAATTTATGTGGACATTTGTCACAGACATAAATATCGACACCTGAAGGCGTTTGCCGTGGAAGTACTCGTCATCCTCAACCACCTCAGTAACAACTACACGACCGTCGCAAGGCGAAAAGACCAAATCGACATCGTGAATCTTTATTCGGCGCGGCTCGCGGAAGAACGAGACGATAAAGAACCAAAACATCAGCAGCAAAGCTGTGATGACAAATATCAACCAGCTATGCTCATGAGCCTCTATCATATAATACACCAACGCCCAAACAGCTGCCAGGCAGACTCCCGACACTGCAATAATCTTATAACCCTCTTTATTTATCTTCATAGCACTACATCAATATCAAATACAACAACGCATAGGGAGCAGAGATAAGAAGCGCATCAAAGCGGTCCAACACTCCTCCGTGACCCGGCATAATAGCCCCCGAATCCTTCACACCTGCACTACGCTTAAAGAGTGACTCTACAAAATCGCCCGCAACACCCGTAACGGCAATAACCGCTCCAAGACCTGCCCACAGAGCAACATTACCACCAAGCAGATGACCAAAGAGCGCACCAAAGCCCACCGCAGCGACAACTCCACCGACAAAGCCCTCCCAGCTCTTCTTTGGAGAGATACGCTCGCACATACGGTGACGACCCAAAGTGATGCCTGCAAGGTAGGCAAAGACATCGTTTGCCCAAATGATAAGGATGTAGCAGATTGCATACCACGGATTCCACTCGCCACCTGTACTGAGCATTTGCGGCACGGCAAGCATCAGCGTTGTAGGCACTGCCACATAGAACACACCTGCAAGCGTCACCGCCACATTGGCAATCGGGTGCTCCTCTTTGCGGAACAGCTCACAGACAAATACTGTAGGCACCGCCACAAGAGCATAGAGCATAGCCGCCAAAATAATATTCTCTGCAAGAGCGGAACGAGCTATGACTATCGAGTAGAAGATACTCGCGCCAAAGCCGTACAACACTACGGCAAGCACAGTTCCCATAACTCGTTGCGGAACATATCCACAATGCTGACAGAGAGAGTAGAACTCCCACACGCCGACAACCACAATCACGGCAAGCAGAGCCATATAGCCCCACGGCGAGAGTAGTGTCGCCCCGAAGAGTATCGCTGCCAAAACCGCACCACTCAAGGTACGCACAGCGAGGTTTTTCAATTTATCTTTATTCATAAGTTTTAGGTTAGTTTCTCTATCTATGCATTTGTCGCTGTTGTATCAGGCTCTACTGTCGGCGTTGTACCCTCGCGCTTACCAAAGATACGCTCGACATCCTCTGTAAAGACAACTTCACGCTCAAGCAACAACTCTGCAAGCTCTGTAAGACGCTCCTTATTGGCGAGGATAGTCTGCTCTGCCATTGCATAAGCCTCTCCGATAATACGACGCACCTCGTCATCTATCTGCTGGGCTGTACGCTCTGAATATGGCTTGGTAAATGCCATATCACTCTGACCCGTAGAGTCGTAGTAGCTTATAGTACCCACAGCCTCGCTCATACCGTAGTAGGCAACCATTGCATACACCTGTTTAGTAACTCGCTCAAGGTCGTTCAGCGCACCGGTAGAGAGGTGCCCGAAGAATATCTGCTCCGAGACTCTGCCGGCAAGAGTAGATGCAATCTCGTCCATCCACTGCTCCTTAGTAGTTATCTGTCGCTCCTCCGGAAGATACCACGCCGCACCGAGTGCCTTACCGCGCGGAATAATTGTAACCTTAATGAGCGGATTGGCATTCTTGAGCAACCAGCTTACCGTAGCGTGACCAGCCTCGTGGAAGGCTATTGTTCGCTTCTCAGATGGAGAGATTACCTTATTTTTCTTCTCAAGACCACCGATAATTCTATCTACCGCAGCGAGGAAGTCCTCCTTGCCCACAAATTTCTTATTATGGCGTGCCGCAATAAGAGCAGCCTCATTGCAGACATTGGCAATATCTGCACCCGAGAAGCCCGGGGTCTGCTTGGCAAGGAACTCTCTATCCAAATCGGGATCGAGCTTGAGCTTGCGCAGATGCACATCAAAAATCTGCTTGCGCTCGTGAATCTCAGGAAGACCGACCTCTATCTGACGGTCAAAACGACCGGCACGCATAAGTGCCTTATCGAGAATATCGGCACGGTTTGTAGCTGCAAGGACAATAACCCCAGCATTGGTCTGGAAACCATCCATCTCTGTAAGGAGCTGATTGAGTGTATTCTCACGCTCGTCGTTACCCGAGAAGCCTGCATTACGACCACGCGCACGACCTATAGCATCAATCTCGTCAATAAAGACGATGCACGGAGCCTTCTGCTTTGCCTGCTCGAAGAGGTCGCGCACACGCGATGCACCCACGCCCACGAACATCTCGACAAAGTCTGAACCCGAAATAGAGAGGAACGGAACATTAGCCTCGCCCGCAACAGCCTTAGCAAGCAGCGTCTTACCTGTTCCCGGAGGACCTACAAGCAGCGCACCCTTCGGAATCTTTGCTCCCAGCTCGCGGTACTTACCCGCATTTTTAAGGAAATCGACAATCTCCATAATCTCGACCTTCGCCTCCTCAAGACCCGCAACATCCTTAAATGTCACCTTACGATTAGGGTCATCCTGATCAAACTCCTGCGCACGAGCCTTACCAACATTCATTATTCCACCACCGGCAGCACCGCCACCGCTGCGACCGAAACCGCGCATAATGAATATCCAAAAGACTACGAGGAATATCCACGGCAGCCAACCGAGAACTATATCGACCCAATCCTGACTATGATTGTTGTATGTCAGTTTCACAGCCTTCGGAGAGAGTACCACAGCCTTGTCAAAATCGCTGCGGAAGGTATCTACCGAGCCTATCTGAAACTTCAACTGATAACCCTGCTCGGGGAGGTATGCATAACGACTATTCTCCTCGCTCTTCAGCTCTTTAACCGCCTCGGGGGTGAGGAAAACCAACGCCTCGTCACGATTGACAATCTCTATACGCTCAACCTTACCCTCTGCAATCATCTGCTCGACACTGCTCCAGTCGCTCTCAACAGGCTCCTTTGCAGCCTCGCCAAAGAGGGAAAAACCTATTATGGCGATAAATACAGCCGTCCACAACCACATCATATTTGGTCGCAGATAGCTATTCATATTCTTCTTGTTTTTTGTCTGTCTCTTCTTTGCCATAGTTTACACAATTTTATTTTAATGCAACGAAGACTATACGCTCCAAATTGTATCAAATGCAAAAAAAGTGCTATTCAAAAAGTGCTAATCTATATCCTCATACTCCACCATCGGCGCATCAGCCCACAACTCCTCGAGCTTGTAGTAGTCGCGCAAATCGGTCTGGAAGATATGCACCACAACATCAATGTAGTCCATAGCTACCCACAGACCTGTCTGCTTACCCTCAACACGCCAAGGATTCTCGCCGAGCTTCAGATATACAGCCTCCTCAACTGCATCGGCAATAGCCGACACCTGAGTTGTCGAATCGGCATTACAAACCACAAAGTGTGAACATATCGCACCGTCCATACCACTCAAGTCGAGCGATACAACGCCTTTACCCTTTTTATCTTGAATTGCCGCAGCAATTACCTCAATAAGTACCTTCTCGTCAATATTCTCTTTCATAAATAACGCTTATGTGATATTATAATCGTACAAAGATAATGTTTTTTTGTTAAAAACAAAAGAGATTTAAGTCCGGCTTGAAATTATTTTGATATAACAGACAAAAAGCGTCAACTGAAACGGATTAGGAAAGGAGATTAAGGATAAACACTAATTCCACTAAAATTCCGCTCATAGTTTGCACCATTTTATCGTCAGGATTTGCACTCCGTCACTGTCTTGCACCATTTTATCGTCAGAGTGGCGTAGTTACAAGGCTCGGCTAAAAAGACAACGAAGGGCTGTACTGAGTGTACTGCCCTTTGTTGGATTTTTAGTTAGCCGATGGAAATGCGCCACTATCACGATAAAATAGTTTTTTGATAGACCTTTGCAAGCCTCCCCGACATAAAATACTGAGCTATCCCGCGCAATGCCATATAGGCTGTAAAGGCGAGCCAAAGTGCATTATTCCCGATAAATGGGTGAAGGGAGTAGTAGATAGCAAAATAGGCGACGGTAGAGAGAAGCATTGAGTTTCTAAGCACGCGGGTAAGAGTTGCTCCGACCATTATGCCGTCCATAAGAAATGGAAGTGCGGCGGCGAGAGGGATAGCTATAACCCAACCGATATATTGTCTTGCAACGGTCAGCATATCAATAAGTTGCGACTTATCGCCGAAAAACATCGAGAGTATATCTTCCCACCAAACAACATAGATTGCGATACATATTGCAGCGGTACCCAAAGCCCACACCACGCAACGGCGTATGCAGAGTTGTAGCGACACTCTATCTCTTGCCCCGACAAATCTACCTGTAAGGGCTTCGGCAGCGTATGCAAAGCCGTCGTTCATATATGAGAAGAGGGTAAAGAGTTGCAGCAGCATAGTATTGACAGCCAGCACAATCTCACTCTCCATACGGGCAGAGGCTGCGGTAAAGAATGTATAGACGATAACGATGCAGAATGTGCGAATAATGATATCGCCATTGACCTTAAAAAACTCGCGCATAGCATCGAGCTGAAGTACTTGGCGAATATCGACCCTTTGGAGCGTTTTGCGGAAGAACAAGAGCAGCAGCACTATTGACAGTGTCATACCGCTCCACTGCGCCACCACAGAGGCGTATGCAATGCCCGTAATACCCATATCAAAACCAAAGACAAACCATAGACTGAGCAGCACATGGAGCACATTGATAAATATAGATGTCACCATCGGTATCACGGCATTTTGCATACCCGTAAACCAGCCGTTTAGTCCGAAGAGCATAATTCCGGCAGGCACAGCCCAGATGCGAGCATAGAAGTAGTCAGAGACCATCTGCGAGCCGTTCATCATCCAGAGCGACAGCTCCCCGAGCGGATACTGCAACACAAGCACCGCAAGACCCAACACCGCCGAGAGAGCAACGGCACGAACAAGCATTGCCGTTGTGGTCGTAAAGTCCTCAGCACCAAAGGCTTGAGCAGTAAGACCGCTTGTTCCCATACGGATAAACGAGCAGTTCCAATAGATAAAGTTGAATATCGACACACCGATAGCCAGCGCACCGATAGTTGCAGCACTATCTCCACAATGACCGGCGATGGCAGTAGAGAAGATACCCATCAACGGAACGGTAATATTCGAGATGATATTCGGTACGGCTATTCTGAAAATTTCTCTGTTCATAGCGCAAAAGTAACTAAAATTTGGAAAAGAGAAACAAAATTTCTAATTTTGTGAAATTAGACACAGTTATATTATGAGCAGACTCTTCAAACTATCGGTTGCAATAGTTGCAGTTACACTTTTTAGCGGTTGTGCAAAGATGGATGAACCCTCGGTATCATTCTCCGAGAGCAGCTATATGATACCTGCTACGGGTGGCGAGTTGATAATTCCTGTTCGCAGCACGGGCGTGGATGATGTACGCATAGAGTACAACGATATGTCAAATTGGGAGGTTGACAGCAATGGCGATATGATTCCCGTAGAGGGTTGGATGACCATTGTCAAGGTTATAGACAACTATCAGACTACGCGCGAGCTTGCCGAGTGGATGTCGGGCATAGTTATAGATGTCAAGCCAAACAACAACAATTCTGAGCGTTCAGCGGTGATTGTCGTTAAGAGCTATACAGCCGAGAGCTCTCTTAGAATATCTCAACCCGCTTTATTAGTGAAATAGATAGTCTTTTTACCACATAGAGGGTGCTTGAATCGGTAAAAAAGATTACCTTTGCACCCAAAATAGAAAGTTATGGCAAAGTTTAATACAGAGAACAGCTCTACATTGTCGCGTTTTGCAAAGGATAAGCGCGTACGCACTGCCGCACCAAAGCGAGCATCATACAACCCCCACTTCACAGACGATAACCGTCTGAAGGAGCAGTACAGCAGAGGCGAACAGAGTGAGCGCACACCTCGAGCCGAGCGCACCGAGCGTCCTGCACGCAGCAGCCGACCATTTGGCAGTAAGCCACAAGGTGGCAGCAAGCCTTTTGGCAGCAAACCGCAGGGTGGTAAGTCTTTCGGCAGCAAGACTCAGGGCAGCAAGCCATTTGGCAAGCGCAGTGAGGGTGGCTTTAAGAGCAAGCCACAGGGCGAGCGCAAGAGCTATCCGAAGTTCAATCCAAATAAGCAGACGGGCGAGATTCGTCTGAATCGTTATGTTGCACAGTCAGGTATCTGCTCTCGTCGTGAGGCTGATGAACTGATTGCAGCAGGTCTTGTAAGCATCAACGGCACTATTGTCACAGAGCTCGGAACAAAGGTTAAGCCCGGGGATGATGTCCGCTTCAATGGCGAGCGTATTCAGGGCGAGCAGAAGGTCTATCTGATACTTAACAAGCCAAAGGGTTATGTGACAACTATCGAGGATGACCACGCAGCCAAGACCGTTATGGAGCTTGTTGCAGGTGCTTGCACAGAGCGTATCTACCCTGTTGGTCGCCTTGACAAGAACTCTCTCGGTCTGTTACTCTTTACAAACGATGGCGATATTACCCGCACACTGACACATCCGTCACTCAAGAAGAAGAAGATTTACGAGGTTACACTCGACAGAGCCCTTACCCGTGCCGACTTCGACACCCTTGCCGAGGGTGTAACGCTTGAGGATGGCGAGGCATACTTCGACGAAATTTCGTGGCTCAAGGATGACAAAAAGTCTGTCGGCGTAGAGATTCACTCGGGTCGCAACCGTATCGTGCGCCGTATGTTCGAGCACCTCGGTTATCAGGTCACAAAGCTCGACCGTGTATATTACGCAGGTCTTACAAAGAAAAATCTCAAGCGCGGAGCTTGGCGTTTCCTTACAGTTGATGAGGTAAATCGACTTAAGTCCGGTCGCTACGAATAACGCAAGGTATAACTGCAAAAACTAACCCTACAATGGAGAAGATAAAACTTAATGACCGCACCTTCAAGGTGATGATTCCGGCAGAGCAGATTGATGCTGCCGTAACAAAAGTTGCACAGCGTCTGAACGAGGACTATGCAGATGCAAAAAAGCCACCAATTTTTGTAGGAGTACTCTGCGGTGCATTTATATTTTTGGCAGATGTTGTTCGTAAGGTAACCTTCGACAACGAGATTACATTCGTACAGGTGTCATCTTATCAGGGCATACAGAGTACAGGTAATATACAGCAGAAGCTCGGTATCGACTTCGATATTACCGATCGCGATATTATCCTTGTTGAGGATATTGTCGAGACAGGTCACAGCATCGACTACCTTGCCCGTTACCTCCAATCGTTCAACCCTCGTAGCGTAGAGGTCTGCACACTCTTCTTCAAGCCGGAGAAGTATCTCTATGACCGCCCTATCAAGTATGTGGCAATGGAGATTGGTAACGAGTTTATTGCAGGTTACGGTCTTGACTACGATCAGGTAGGTCGCAATCTAAAGGATATTTATGTCGTTGATAATGAATAATATAGAAGTTTTGCAAGGTGGAGAACTTCTACCCCTTGTCGAGGACTTCTACACCATTCAAGGTGAGGGTTTTCACACGGGCAAACCTGCATATTTCATCCGCCTTGGCGGTTGCGATGTGGGTTGCAAGTGGTGTGATGCCAAATATACTTGGAATCCGAAGTTATACCCTCCCACAAGCATAGATATTGTTATCAGCCGTGCTGTTGCTTGCAGTGCGCAGTCGATAGTCATCACGGGCGGAGAGCCGTTGCTCTACCCCCTTGAGCCACTGACAACCCGTCTCAAGGCAGCAGGCTTGCAGATATTTCTTGAGACCTCGGGCAGCCACCCGTTCAGTGGCACTTTTGATTGGGTATGCCTCTCGCCAAAGCGCAAACAGCCACCTTTAGAGGAGGCTTTTGGGCGTGCAGACGAACTGAAGGTTATCATCGAGAGCGAGGATGATTTTGAGTGGGCTGAGAGCAATGCCGCAAAGGTCAGCAGCAGCTGTCTGCTCTTTTTGCAACCCGAATGGAGTCGCTCCGCAGAGATGATGGCGAGCATTGTCGAGTATGCCAAGGCTCATCCGAAGTGGAGCATATCCATACAGAGCCACAAGTTTATGCACATACCATAATGGCAAAAAAAATCAAGATAAAGGGGGCTGTAGGTAAGCTTTTTGAGGATGCGTCACTGCTTTTTTGGCGCATTCTCACTATCGTTGTCTCAATCTTAACACTCTTTATTATCGGCAAGTCGGTTGTGTCGATTATCAAGTCACAGCACCATATCAACCAACTTGAGCGTCAGCGCGACAGCTACCTTGAGAGCATCGAGGCGGATAGCATTATGCTTCATAATCTCAAAAACGACGACTACCTTGAGCAGTTTGCCCGCGAGCGATACAATATGCAGCGCAAGGGCGAGCGTATATATATTATGGAGAGGTAGTCCACTTCTTGTACTATTTTTATTGGCGCGAATAATTTTCCGACTGCACTCCGTCGCTATTATGCACTCATTTTTATCGTCAAAATAGTGCAAATACCACGCTCGGCAGAAAATGATGACGATGGATAGTACTAAAGGTACAGCCATTGTCAGCATTTTATGTTAGCGGCAGCAGGTGCCGTATTTTCACAACAAAACAAAAGGGACGAGTTGACACTCGCCCCTCACTTTTGCGACCGCAAAAGGCTATTTAACTGCGTTTACAATTGCCTCGAATGCTTTCGGCTCGTTCATCGCCAGGTCAGCCATAACCTTACGGTTAAGAGCGATACCCTTAGCGTTTACTTTACCGATGAACTCCGAATAGGTCATACCGTAAGCACGGACTGCCGCATTGATACGGGTAATCCACAACGAACGGAATGTACGCTTCTTAAGGCGGCGGTGTGCGTATGCATACTGCAGACCCTTCTCGACAGTATTTTTGGCTACTGTCCAAACATTTCCCCTTGAACCAAAGTTACCTTTGGCAAGCTTCAAAACCTTTTTTCTTCTTGCGCGTGACGCAACAGCATTGACTGAACGTGGCATAATTAAAAGTTTTTGATGAAGTTAACAGCGGTACGATTCTCTCGCACTCTTTAGGGCTGTTTCACTCCGGTTAATAAAATAAATTTACTTTGCTCGGCTGCTAATTATTTAACAAGCAGAGTCTTGATCTTAGCCTCATCGGCTGGTGAAACGATACCTGAATAGCAGAGGTTACGCTTCTGTTTCTTAGTCTTTTTGGTCAGGATGTGACTGTGATAAGCGTGCTTACGCTTAATCTTACCTGTGCCGGTGAAAGTAAAACGCTTCTTTGCAGCGGCATTAGTTTTCATTTTTGGCATAATTGTAAAATATTTTAGTTAAACATAGCGTGCAAAGATACGACTTTTTTTGTTACCGCCAACCAAAGTTCCAAACTTTTTTCGCATTTTTGTCAAAATCAAACCTAAAACGGCTATCAAATTGACAAAATTGACCCGCATAACACTCCCTGTTACCACTCTGACCACACTCCTACTGAGAAATTCAAGGCAGATATTTCTCATAAACAACATTTTTTTCTATCTTTGTAGCAATAAACCAAAACAGCAAAATAATGAAACTAAACAAACTATCCAAGACAGCACTGTGCGTTGCCGTACCGACAGCAGCTGTAACACCTTTGGCTTTTACAAGCTGTAAATCTGCCGAGCAGAGGTCTGAAAGACCAAATATCATCTTTATCCTCATGGATGATGCCGGCTATGGCGACTTTGGATGCTATGGTCAGACTAAGACCGAAACTCCGAATATCGACGCACTCGCAGAGAACGGCATCCGCTTTACAGATATGTACACCGCTGCCCCTGTATCCTCTCCGTCACGCGCCTGCCTGATTACAGGTCAGCACATGGGTAACTCGCAGATTCGTGAGAATGTCGAGGGTCGTGTCGAGGATGGTATTTGGAACTTCGATACCGTTGATGCTCACCCTGAGATTGAGGGACAGATGGGTCTTAAGCCCGGAACACCGACTCTCGGAACTGTTATGCAGCAGGCAGGTTATGCTACAGGTATGGTCGGCAAATGGGGTATCGGCAGCCCTGTAGGCGGCTCTGCTCCGTGGGATATGGGCTTTGACTTCTACTACGGTTGCGTATGCCAACGCGTGGCTCACAACTACTACCCTGCCTATATGTGGAAAAATGGAGAGAAAGAGTATATCAACGACCCTGCAACCATTACCCACCCGGGCACAAAGCTCGACAAGGGCGCAGATCCTCTCGACCCAAAGAGCTATGATAAGTACAGCGAGGGCAAGAGATATGCTCCCGATGCAATGTACGACAATGTTGTCGAGTTTGTCCGCACCAATAAGGATAAGCCATTCTTCCTTATGTGGACCACTCCATTCCCACACTCTCCACTTCAGGCACCAAAGGAGTGGGTAGAGAAGTATGTTGCAAAGTATGGCGACGAGGAGCCACTTGTGGGCGAGAACTGCGAGCTTAACGCCTGGCCTCACAACTACTACCCTTGCCGCTACCCACATGCAACATATTCTGCAATGATTTCATACTTCGACTATCAGGTCGGCGAGCTTGTTAAGGAGCTTAAGCGTCTTGGTATCTATGAAAATACAGTTATTATGTTCTCAAGCGACAACGGTCCGGCAAATAACGCCTCTTCTCCAACCGTTTGGATGGATAGCGCTGCGCCATATCGTTGTGGTAAGGGTTGGGGCAAGCGCACGCTGCACGAGGGCGGTATCCGTATGCCATTTATCGCTTCTTGGCCCGCAAAGATTAAGCAGGGGGTAGTGAGCGACCATATAGGTATCTTTGCCGATGTTATGCCGACAGTATGTGAACTTGCCGGTGTCGAGACTCCAAAGACCGACGGCGTATCGCTCGTGCCTATCCTCTCTGGCAACCCTGAGGCGCAGCAGGAGCACCCTTATCTCTATTGGGAGTACCCTGCAGCAGGTGGAATGATTGCTGTTCGCGAGGGCAATTGGAAGGGTCTTATCGAGGATGTGCATAACGGCAATCGTACAATGAAGCTCTTTGACCTCAGTACCCCGGGTAAGGATATCGAGTTTGACGATAAGGATATAGCTGCATCACACCCTGAGATTGTTGAGCGTATGTGGGGCTATATCGAGCAGAGCCACAACCTTGCCGAGTATGAGCCATTTAATGTAGATATATCAAGATAATGCGCCGAAGCGTAGAGTTTAGTTACGAAGATATTGTCAAGCGCAATGAGCGACGCGGCTTTACCTCTATGGTTAAGCCCGTCGGCTCTTTATGTAATATGCGCTGCAAATACTGCTACTACCTCGACAAAGCAGCTCTATACGACTACCGCCAACCGTTGATGAGCGATGAGCTGTTAGAGCGGTACATCCGAGCAAATATCGAGGGTAATAACTCGCCTGTCATAGCCTTTGCGTGGCACGGCGGAGAACCTTTGCTTGCAGGTAAGGAGTTTTTCCGCAAGGCTGTGGCGTTAGAACAGAAGTATGCCGAGGGTCGCACGGTCGAGAACTCTATTCAGACCAACGGACTGCTTCTTGATGACGAGTGGTGCGCCATTTTCCGCGATAACAACTTCCTTGTCGGAGTATCTATCGATGGTCCTGAGCATATCCACGATGCTCACCGCGTAGATGCGGGAGGTCAGCCGACCTTCGCCCGTGTTATGAAGGGTATTGAGCGACTATATCGCAACCGCGTGGAGTATAACACACTGACAACCGTAAATATCCATAGCGAGGGTCGCGGTGCGGAGGTCTATAACTTTTTGCGAGGTATCAGCGTCTTTATGCAGTTTTTGCCCGTGGCAGAGCTGCTATGTGACGGCAGAATACAATCTCCGGAGGCTCAAAAGGCAGATATAGCACCGTGGTCAGTCAGTGCAAAGGGCTTCGGAGAGTTTATGTGCGATGTGTTCGATATATGGGTCAAGAAGGATGTCGGCAGACGATATGTACAACTCTTTGACGCCACACTCGCCCTTATGGTCGGTGTGCAACCATCAGTCTGCTCACTCTGCGAGACCTGCGGTAGCGGACTTACGGTCGAACATAATGGCGATGTATATTGTTGCGACCACTTTGTCTATCCGGAGTATAAGATAGGAAATATCCATACCGACCGCCTTGCAGACCTTGCCTACTGCGACCGACAGTTTGAGTTTGGCGTAGCAAAACGCGCCCTGCTACCGCGAGAGTGTCGCCACTGTAAGTACTATAATCTCTGCCACGGAGAGTGCCCAAAGCACCGTTTTATTGATGATAATCGTGGCGAATATGGCAAAAACTACCTCTGCGAGGGGTATAAACACTTCTACGACCATACAGCACAGGCTATGGAGCGTATGAAAGAACTTATTCTTGCCGGCAAGCCCGCCGCAGATATTATGCAAGACTGATAGGGGGAGTAGGGACAAACACTAATCACCTTTAATCGCCACTAAAACTCCGCTCTCATTTTGCACCCATTTTATCATCAGAGTTTGTACTCCGCTCATAGTTTGCACCATTTTATCGTCAGAGCGGGGTAGATAGCGCGTTATCACCACAAAATCTCCATTTGTGCTTAGAAGGGTGCAGATGCAACGCTCGATGAAAAATCCCAGCGATGGATAGTACAAGTAGTACAGCCATTGCTGGGACTTTTTATTAGCGGAAGCAGGTGCGCTCTTATAAGCGCAAATGCCGCATTTTCACGATAAAATCATTTTGTTGTCAAAAGTGCGTAGTTACAACGCTCGGCGCGATTGGAGGCGATGGGCTGTACTAAGCGTACTGCCCATTGCTGACATATCGCGTTAGCGGAAGTAAATGCGTACTTTTCACAACA
>JAFVIB010000023.1 GCA_017474235.1 Alistipes sp.
GTAATTGCTTGGGTTGCCGAATCGCTTGCAGAGCGAGTTTTGTTTTTGAGTTATATTGAGCTTGCTCAAATTGAACTATAAAACAAAACCACTCAAAGAGATTTCTTTGAGTGATTCGGAGTGATTCCGAGCGGATTCGAACCGCTATCGTAAGAACCGGAATCTTATATTCTATCCATTGAACTACGGAACCGCACTGCAAAGATGCAAAAAAAATTGAGATATGGCAAATATTGGTGTAAATAAGGGTTGGGAAAGGCTCTCTCAGATTATAGAGGAGTCCGGAATGACTATACACTCTTTTGCTATGGCTATTGGTCTGTCGCGCAGTGAGACTCTCTATCAGATTAAGCGAGGTCAGATTGGTATTTCGCACCATATTGCCGAGTTGGTTACATCGCACTATCCGGAGTATAGTAAGGCGTGGTTGCAGACCGGTTATGGGTCGAAGTATGCCGATCCTATATCTGTCAAGGGGCATGTTCCGTTTTATAACTGTGATTTGTCCCGTCTGCCTGATATAGAGCATATTACACCTGAGTCGTATATCTATATGCCGATGTTGGGCTGTGTAGATTTTGCTATTACCTATCACGGAGAGGATATGTCGCCGTCTGTGCCGAGTGGAACAATACTCATTCTGTCGCAGATAGATGCAAATGCAATTGTGTTTGGTAATGACTATGTTGTAAGCACTGCACATATTACCACACTGCGTCGTATTCGTGCTACGGAGGATAGTATTCAGTATAGATTGGAGGCAGATGACCCGAGTAGGTTTGATGACCTGTTCATAAGGAGGTCTGACATATCTGCTATATATGCAGTAAAGGCGAGAATAATACTTAAAAATTAAAACCTATGATAATTAAAACTAAAGAGAGTGCGTCGTGGCTTATTGGTGCGGTAGCAGGAGTTTGTACAGCGGTGGCTATGACTGTTGCCGGAAATGTATGGTGGTTGGTGCTTACGGCATCATTGCTTGTATTTGTCGCAGTTTCGCTGTTTGCACTGTGGATGATTGTAAAGTATGTAGCTTACAAATTGCGTCCGATATACTCAATGGTGCTTTCTCGTGAGGTGCATACGGGCGATGTTGCAGCCGAATTGAAGGATAAGAAGGTCGTTGAGGTGTCTGCCGAGCTTAGTAATTGGGCAGATGAGAATGACCGCGAGATAGCTCGCCTGAAGGAGGCTGAGAAGTTCCGTAAGCAGTATTTGGGCAATGTAGCTCACGAGTTGAAGACCCCTATTTTCAATATTCAGGGTTATATCAGTACACTGCTTGATGGTGGTCTTGAGGATGAGGTTATCAATCGCAAGTACCTTGAGCGTGCAGAGAAGAGCGTGGAGCGTATGATTAATATTTTGGGCGATTTGGATACAATCTCTCGCCTTGATAGTGATATGAATCAGATGCATCCGGAGAGCTTCGATATGGTTGCACTCTGTAAGGAGGTTGCAGAGCAGGCTGAGATGGAGGCTGCTAAGCGCAATATCACAATTCAGGTCAAGGGCGCAGATAATCTGCCATCTACCTGTTGGGTGTCGGCTGATAAGTTCTATATCGGTCAAGTGCTTGATAATCTGATTGTTAATTCTATTCGCTACGGTAAGGAGGGTGGTCTTACCAAGATTACCTGCCGCGATATGCTCGATAAGGTACTTGTAGAGGTTGAGGATGACGGTATCGGTATCGCAAAGAGCGATCAGCCTCGCGTCTTTGAGCGTTTCTATCGTACAGATAAGGGTCGCTCTCGTGAGCAGGGCGGTACAGGCTTGGGTCTTGCTATCGTTAAGCATATTATCGAGAACCACGGCGAGAAGGTCTCTGTGCGTAGCGAGATAGGCGAGGGTAGTACATTTACATTTACGCTAAAGAAAGTTAAGTTGTAATTATGACAAATCTTTTGTCGATAGTTTGGGATTTTAATCCGGTATTTGTTACAATCGGTAGCTTTGAAATCCGCTATTATAGCCTTATGTGGGCTGCGGCACTGCTTGTAGGTGCGTGGATATTCTCATATTTCTGCAAGAAGGAGGGTCGCCCGCAGTCACTCTCGGATTCGGCATTTCTCTACATCGCTCTCGGTACGATGATTGGTGCGCGAGTGGGTCACTGCCTCTTTTATGAGCCGGAGTACTATCTGCTTAAGCCGTGGGCTATTATTACAGAGATTCGTAATGGCGGACTTGCCAGCCACGGTGCAACTATCGGTATAATTGTATCTATATGGCTCTGCTCGCGTAAAAATAAGGTACCTGTAATGTGGATGACCGACCGCCTTGGTGTCATCGCTCCAATCAGCGGTGCGCTCATTCGCTTTGGAAACCTCTTTAACTCCGAGATTATCGGACATCAGACCGATATGCCGTGGGGCTTTAAGTTTATGCGACTCCATAGAGGTCTGCCTGTTGAGCAGGTACCCGCTTGTCACCCTACACAGCTCTATGAGGCTCTGTGTTACATACTTACCTTCCTCGTACTGTGGTGGATGTATAATAAGACGGAGGCTCCGCGTCGCCGAGGATTGATGTTCGGTGTTGCGCTGATAGGCATCTTCTTGACAAGATTCTTTATCGAGTTCGTGAAGATTAATCAGGTGGCATTTGAGGAGGGTATGACTCTTAATATGGGTCAGTGGCTTAGCGTGCCGTTTATCATTATCGGCGTAGCGTCGGTGTGGTATGCTCTCAGCCATCCGCCTGTTGCAGAGGAGAAGAAATCAAAAACCAATAAAAAATAAAACTATGATTACAGAAGTTAATAAGTTGATAAGCAACGCTCTCTGTCAAGGACAGAGTCTGTCGCTTCCTCAGGTTGGCTCTCTTGCAGTGCGCCGTAGCGCAGCATCTCGTTCAGGTAGCTCAAAGATGACCCCGCCAACACGCTTTGTATCATTTACCGGTGAGCAGCGCGGCGAGTCTGTGGTTAATCTTATCGCTAAGACCGCAGAGGTCGATAATGCTCGTGCAGAGGAGATTTATGCACAGTGGTTGCAGGAGGTAACAAAGGAGAATGGTGTTGTTATCGATGGCGTAGGTATTATCGCTGATAAGAAGTTCCGCGCAGAGCGTGAGTTCTTGGCTCTTCTCAATCCGGTTGTTGAGAGCGTAGAGATTAAGCCTCGTCGTAATTGGACAGCCTATATCGTCGCTGCAGTTGTTGTTGTCTTGGCAGTCTTGGCAGGTTTGTGGTACTACAATAGACCTGAGCCTGCACCTGTACCTGCACCAGCCCCTGTTGTAGAGCCTGCACCTGCTCCAGAGCCGGAGCCTGTAGTTGTTAAAGACCCTGATGTGTTGGATATGACCCCGGGCGCAAGCTATGTTGTATGGGGTGTGTTCGAGCAGAAGGCTAATGCACTGAAGTATAAGAGCATTATCGAGCGTAAGTATGGTAATGTTGTCACTCCGACAATCTATCACCACCGAGGCGATACCCTCTACCTGCTTGCACTTGCCGAGAAATCTACTCGCAATCAGTGCCTTGCCTTTATGGAGGAGCTCTATGAGCTTGATGGTCTGTTTGACGATATGTGGATTTTTACAAATAAGTAATAGCCTCATTAAATGAGTCTTGCATCGCTTTTAACAAAAGCAATAGACCTATTTTACATCCCCGTAGTGCGAAAGTTTGTTTCACAACAGATTTTCCGCTACGGGGCTTGTGGTGCTGCCAATATGACACTTGATGCCGTTTGGTACTTTATCATCTATAACTTCATTGTCGCCAAACGGTTTGTCGATTTGGGCTTTGTGGTCATCTCGCCACATATCCTCTCTTTGATTATCGTCTTCCCGATAACATTCTTTACCGGCTTTTGGCTCAATCGCAATGTCGCCTTCCGCACTACTCATATCGAGAGCCGAAAACAACTCCTGCGCTATCTGCTCACCGTCCTCGGCTCTATCCTTATCAACTACGCCTCGATGAAACTCCTCGTCGAGCACGCCCACCTCTGGGCAACCCCGTCAAAAATTATCACAACCGTAGTTTCGACTGTCTATAGTTATTTAGCTAGTCGTTACTTCGCATTTGCCACAAAAAGGTAGCATTAACTTCTGTAGAGAGTTGCTAGTTTGCTTAACTTTTTCTACTTTTGTAAAGTATTGTAAATATTGAGAGTATGAAGAATTATTTGTTGACTATTTGTATTATCGTTTCATTATCTCTATTTGTATCGTGTGATAAAGGTGGATTAAATGCAGATATTGATGATTTGGGTAACAATAAAGAGATTGTAACAAGCCTTATAGGTAATTGGACAGAAGTATATAATCGTACTATTACGAATATACATTTTCTATCGAATGGAGAGGGATATCGCAGAGTTTTATCTTCAGATGAAGGTATTTGGCATAGATATTTTACTTGGAAAGTAGTCGATAATATGTTAAATATTAACTATCCGGCAGATGAATATAATTATGAGGACTCTGTGGTATATGAAGTATCTATTACATCTGAGGATAATATAGAACTGGTCACTACGCATACAGGAGCAGTTAGTAAATATGATAGATTAAGTAAAGACGGTACGACAAATATAGACTATAAAAGTACTCCATTTGAGAGTTTTATCAAGATATATGGAACTTACTATGCAATTTCAAAGGTTGTTCAACGCTGTAACCACGGCACAGGTACCAATGCCAATATGAAACATCTGCAGTTCTTTGGTCCAAATGGACAATTAGAACCTGTTGGAGCGAGATTTATGTATTCTACCCCTTATTACGAGGGAATAGATAGCGAGTGGCATGATGGGACTTATAAGATAGATTCAGATTCGGGATATTGGATATATGGTGGAATGTACTATTACCGCAGTTCAGGGTCATCTCGATGCAATGGTACTCTAAAGATAAAAACTGTAGGTAAGATTAAATACTATGATTTTAATTTAGACGGTAGAGATGTTATAGGACATTGTGTGGCACGATAAATTGTTACTATTTAACAGATAAATCGTCTATACAGTTTGAGATATATTCTTTTCCCTTATTTGCCTCTTTTTGCTTTTGGAGTTCGTACATCAGGTCGCGGAAGCGGGCGGCGGCAAGGAAGTCGAGCGATTTTGCAGCGCGTTCCATATCGGAGCGCGCTTGTGCTATGCGGGTGTCGATGTCGGCAGTAGTGTCGTATGGCGATACAACATCGGCGGCGATATTTTGTTCAGCCTGACTATTAGCAAGAAGTGTTTGTGTGCTACCGCTCTTATGTGCCTGTCGAGGCATCATATTATGTTCCATATTGTAGCGTATCTGCTTATAGCGGCGGCGGTTACTCTCCTCGATAGATGTGCGCATAGTCTTTGTAATCTTACCGGCATACATTATCACAAGTCCGTTTTCGTGGCGGGCTGCGCGACCTGCAATCTGAGTAATTGCGCGGACATTGCGGAGCATACCCTCCATATCGGCATCGATGATGGCGACAAGCGACACCTCCGGCAGGTCAAGACCCTCACGGAGCAGGTTTACACCTATAAGCACATCGAACATTCCGGCTCGCAAATCCTCAAGTATCTGCACGCGCTCCAAGGTGTCGATATCGGAGTGGATATATCGGCAACGAATACCCATACGCTCAAAATATGTTGCAAGCTCCTCGGCAGAACGCTTTGTGAGGGTGGTGACAATAACCTTCTCATCCTTCTGCGTACGCAGCTCTATCTGTTCGATAAGGTCATCAATCTGATTCTCAGAACTACGCACCTCAAGTGGCGGGTCTATAAGACCTGTCGGGCGTATAATCTGCTCAACCACAGCACCTTCAGAGCGGATAATCTCGTAATCGGCAGGTGTTGCGCTGACATATAGTGTTCGACCTGTCAGCTCCTCAAACTCCTCAAATCGCAGTGGGCGATTATCCCTTGCTGCGGGGAGTCGGAAGCCATATTCAACAAGGTTCTCTTTACGCGCTCTATCGCCACCGAACATTGCGCGCACCTGCGGCACAGTCACATGGCTCTCATCGACAATGAGCAGAAAATCCTCAGGGAAGTAGTCCAACAGACAGAATGGTCGCGTGCCGGCAGCTCGTCCGTCAAAATATCGGGAGTAATTCTCGATACCCGGGCAGTAGCCAAGCTCCTTAATCATCTCCAAGTCGTACTCTACGCGCTGCTGAATACGCTTTGCCTCCAATGAGCGACCCTCTTTTTCAAAGAAGGCGACCTGCTTGCCCATATCGATATAAATTTGGCTCACGGCATCGGCAATGCGCTCTTTTGTCGTTACAAAGAGGTTTGCCGGAAAGATACTAACCTCGTTTAGCGAGGCTATCTTTTGTCCCGAAAGAGGGTCGATAGAGTATATTGCCTCAATCTCATCATCAAAGAAGAGCAGGCGGTAGCACTGACCACCGAATGCCGCCATAATATCTATCGTCTCGCCCTTGACACGGAAAGTTGCGGGTGTGAGTTCTAACTCAGTTCGAGTATATAGGGCATCTACAAGGCGGTAGAGAATCTGTTTGTGGTTTATTATCTGCCCGACCTTGAGTGTAAGCGTGTTGGCGTGAAAGTCGGCAGGATTACCAATGCCGTAAAGACACGACACACTCGATACTACAATAGTATCTCTGCGACCTGATAGCAGCGTGGCTGTTGTAGATAGTCGCATCTTCTCAATCTCGTCGTTGATAGAGAGGTCTTTCTCGATATATGTATCGGTCGCCGGCAGATAAGCCTCCGGCTGATAGTAGTCGTAGTAGGAGACAAAATATTCGACAGCATTGTCGGGAAAGAAGTTGCGAAACTCGCCATACAGCTGTGCTGCAAGGGTTTTGTTGTGACTCAATACAAGGGTCGGACAGCCAAGTTCCTTGATGACATTTGCCATCGTAAAGGTCTTGCCCGAGCCTGTCACTCCCTGCAGGGTACAGCAATCCACGCCACTGCTGAAGGTGTCGAGAATCTGGCGTATAGCCTCCGGTTGATCTCCGGTAGGGGAGTATTGAGAAACTAACTTAAAAATCATATTCGATTTGGTACAAATCTTGCAACAAATAGGCTGAAGGGTGGTCGGTCAAGATAACTGATTCTTTTATCTTTGATATGTTTTACACATCTTTCTGTTTATTTTCTGTTTGCACACCGGTATGCGCAGTGATGCGTGTACGCCCCGACCACCCCTTTTTGTCAAACTATATTATCAGTCGTCCCAAATGGTTTGATAGGGTAACTTTGAGCTTGTTCATATTGTTTAGCTCCTGCATAATCTCCAACTGCTCATCTTCTGTCTGACACCTCTCTAAGGCTGCATTAAGTTCGGCTATGCGACCCATGACAGTCTTTGACTTGTAAAGCCAAAAGAGCTTCGGAATACCCGTTGCAAGCATATCCGACTCAGAGAGGGCGCGCATCTCTTTCTGAGACCAAATATTGCTCTCAATGTAGTTGTCATCCATCGTAAGTATATCTACGGCAATAGAGCATACAGCCGGATCGGGGTTGTTTACAATCTCTGCCTGACTCGGATACTCGCCTTTGGCAAGAGCCTCTCGGAAGATGGTGAGAATCTTGTTATATACAGGGTCTTTGAACTCCATGCCGTCATTGTCAAACTGCTCGATAATCTCCTGCGCAACATTCATCTCAATAATAGTACCGCTCTCCATAACCTCGTAATTATGGTCGCCAAACTTGAGAAGATAGTAGAGAATTTCGCGCTCAAGTGTCTGCGTAGATGCAACTAACGGCATCTCGCCAAAACTCTGCTCTGCCTCCTCGGCATTTGTTATCGGCTGCTGACGGTTGTAGCCCCCGTAGCCGTTATTGTAACCTCTGTTCTCGCGGTTTATCTGTTGCTGTTGGCGATTTATGAACGCCATAGCCTCATTGTCGCCTAACGACATCATACGGTATCGCGCCACCTCGCCAATGAGCATATTATTGTCCACATCCATAATCCTCGAACACTCCTTGATAAAGAGTGAACGCTGAATGGCGTCAGGAATTTGAGCTATGGATTGAACCATATCTTTGGTTACGGCAGAACGCTTTATAGGGTCATTGGCAGCCTCGCGAAGCAGTAACTCAGCCTTGAATGTGATAAAGTTCTGCGCATTCTGCGATATGTAGTTCTGCACCTCTGCTGCGCTGTGTGAGCGAGCAAATGAGTCGGGGTCATCCCCATCGGGAAGCAGTACTACGCGCACATTCATACCTTCGCGCAGCACAAGGTCGATACCTCGCAGTGACGCCTTGATACCCGCAGCATCAGAGTCGTAAATAATGGTCAGATTGTTTGTAAAACGGCGAATGAGCCTTATCTGGTCAATGGTGAGCGATGTTCCCGAAGAGGCTACAACATTCTCTACGCCCGCTTGGTGCATAGATATAACATCTGTATAGCCCTCGACCATAATGGCGTAGTCGGCTTGCTGAACAGCCTTCTTGGCAAAGTAGAGTCCGTAAAGCTCGTGAGACTTGTTGTAAACCTCGCTCTCAGGTGAGTTCTGATACTTCGCAACGCTCTTGTCGGTGCGCATTGTTCGTCCACCAAAGCCGACAATACGACCCGAAATATTGTGGATAGGGAACATAACCCTTTCGCGGAAACGGTCATAGAGACGCCCGTCACTCTCACGCTTGATAGTAAGTCCTGTGCCAACCAAAAACTCCTCTTTGTAACCCGCCTTCAGAGCGTCTGTGGTCATCTTGTCGCCCTTGCTCGGACACATACCCAGTCCGAATTTGCGAATTGTAGCCTGCGAGAAACCGCGACTTGTGCGGAAATAGCTCATACCGACAGCCAAACCCTCCTCCTCATTCTCGTTCATATAACGGATAAAGTAGTCGGCAATCCAGCTGTTGAGTGCAAACATACTCTCACGATTGTCATTGCGGCGAACATCCTCCTCGGTCATCTCCTTCTCGCGAACCTCGATGCCGTACTTCTTGGCAACAATCTTCAGAGCCTCGGGATAAGAGATGCTCTCGTGTTCCATAATGAATGTCACAGCATTGCCCGCCTTGCCACATCCGAAACACTTGAACAACCCCTTTGATGGCGATACGACAAACGATGGCGTCTTCTCGTTATGAAAAGGACAACACGCCTGAAAATTGGCTCCTTTGCGCTTGAGAGTGATGTAATCACTCACCACCTCGACAATATTGGCAGCCGATAGTATTCGCTCGACAGTATCACGATCAATCATAGTCTGCAAAGATAACACAAAAAGATGAAAGATAAAAGCAGTAGCAGAATTTTTGTATTTCGCAAGTCGAGAGATGATGTAGCTTTAGGTGTTGGATAGGTAGTGGAAATGCGGCAGTGTCGGATTGGCTACTACGCAGACAGAGGTCTGCTTCGTGACGCCCATCCATTCGCTGCCGCGGGCGTCCTTGCAAAGATTGAAAGTAGCTCTGCTACTTTTTTCAAGTCATCGAGACAGGTTGTAATAATTAGTTAGCAGGGATTGGCTACTTCGCAGACTAAGGTCTGCTTCGTGACGCCCATCCATTCGCTGCCGCGGGCGTCCCTGCAAAGATTGAAAGTAGCTCTGCTACTTTTTTTATTTGTTGTAACAGCTCTTTAGTAAACAAGTTTACTCGACCTATTACAACAAATAAAGCCTTGCAGATGCAAGGCTTTCAATCTTTGCGGAGGATACTGGATTCGAACCAGTGGATACCTTACGATATCGGCAGTTTAGCAAACTGCTGGTTTAAGCCACTCACCCAACCCTCCGTACATCTTATTTTTAAGAGCGTACAAAAGTAGTGGTTTTTTATTAATCTGCAAAATTATTTGAGAAAAAATTTCAAAAATCCTTGTTGCGCGATATTTGCACCTATTATAAATAGGAAATTTCAATAAGAATTTGTAACTTTGCACGAATTTACGACTATGAAAGAGAATAATAACGATATTATAACTTCACTCGAATCAAAAGAGTACGAATACGGCTTTACTACCGACATTGAGACCGAAACTTTGCCAAAGGGTCTTAATGAGGGCATTGTGCGTGCCATTTCAGAGAAAAAGGGCGAGCCGGAGTGGATGATGGAGTACCGTCTGAAGGCTTTTCGCCATTGGCAGACTATGTCTCTGCCCACTTGGGCGCACCTCGATATTCCGGATATTGATTTTCAGGATATTATCTACTATGCAGAGCCAAAGCCGAAGAAGAAACTCGGCTCTATGGACGAGGTTGATCCGGAGCTTAAACGCACATTTGACAAGCTCGGTATTCCTTTGGAGGAGCAGATGGCTCTTGCCGGTGTTGCGGTAGATGCTGTGATGGACTCAGTCTCTGTCAAGACCACTTTTCGTGAGACACTTGCCGAGAAGGGTATTATATTTTGCTCTATTTCGGAGGCTATTCGTGAGTATCCGGAGCTTGTTCGCAAATATTTAGGCTCGGTGGTTAGTTATGCCGACAATTTCTACTCGGCACTCAATGCTGCTGTCTTTTCGGATGGTTCATTCTGTTATATCCCGAAGGGTGTGCGTTGCCCGATGGAGCTATCGACCTATTTCCGTATCAATGCCAAGGGTACAGGTCAGTTTGAGCGCACACTTATTGTGGCAGATGAGGGCTCTTATGTGAGCTATCTTGAGGGTTGTACAGCCCCACAGCGCGATGAAAATCAGCTCCACGCCGCAGTTGTTGAGATTGTTGTCGAGAATAATGCCGAGGTGAAGTACTCGACAGTGCAGAATTGGTACCCGGGCGATAAAGAGGGTAAGGGTGGAGTGTATAACTTTGTGACAAAGCGTGGTCTGTGTCGAGAGAATGCACGACTCTCGTGGACACAGGTAGAGACCGGCTCGGCAATTACTTGGAAATATCCGAGTTGTGTGCTTGCGGGCGATAACTCGGTGGGCGAGTTCTACTCTGTGGCTATGACAAATAACTATCAGCAGGCAGATACGGGTACGAAGATGATACATCTGGGTCGCAATACACGCTCGCGTATCGTCTCAAAGGGTATCTCGGCAGGTCGTAGCCAAAACTCATACAGAGGTCTTGTCAAGATTGCTCCGAAGGCTGAAAATGCCCGTAACTATTCGCAGTGTGACTCGCTGCTTATAGGCGATAAGTGCGGTGCTCATACCTTCCCGCATATTGATTGTCGCAATAAGACGGCTATGCTGGAGCATGAGGCTACAACTTCGAAAATATCGGAGGATCAGCTCTTCTACTGCAATCAGCGCGGTATATCTACGGAGGATGCTGTGGGTCTGATTGTAAACGGATATGCCAAGGAGGTGCTGGCAAAGCTGCCGATGGAGTTTGCGGTAGAGGCTCAGAAACTTTTGGCAATTTCTCTTGAAGGTAGTGTCGGTTAGCCTTTTGTTAAATTGGAAAAAATAGAACGATATATGTTAAAGGTTGAAAATTTACACGCCTCAGTTGGCGATAAAGAGATACTTCGAGGTATAAACCTTGAGGTTAAGGCGGGTGAGGTACACGCTATAATGGGACCAAACGGTTCAGGAAAGAGTACGCTGGCATCCGTACTTGCGGGCAATGAGAAGTTTACGGTAACAGCCGGCGAGGTTACTTTTATGGGGGAGAATCTGCTTGAGCTTCCTATTGAGGAGCGCGCTCGCAAGGGTCTTTTCCTCGGCTTTCAGTATCCGGTAGAGATTCCGGGTGTCTCGATGGCAAACTTTATGAAGATTGCCGTAAATGAGAAGCGTAAATATGAGGGTCTTGAGCCACTTACAGCAGCGGAGTTCCTGCGCCTTATGCGAGAGAAGAGTGCTGTAGTAGAGCTTGACAGCAAACTCACTGCGCGTGCAGTAAACGAGGGTTTCTCGGGTGGTGAGAAGAAGAAGAACGAGATTTTCCAGATGGCTATGCTTGAGCCTAAACTCTCTATTCTCGATGAGACCGATTCGGGTCTTGATATTGACGCGCTGAGAATAGTTGCTACGGGCGTTACAAGACTCAAAACTGCCGAGAATGCAACGGTTGTGATTACCCACTATCAGCGTCTGCTTGACTATATTGTTCCTGACTTTGTGCATGTGCTTTACAAGGGCAGAATAATCTATTCGGGAGATAAGTCGCTGGCTCTCAAGCTCGAGAAGGAGGGTTACGATTGGCTGATTAACGATTATAAGGAGTAGTATGACTATCGAACAGATGATAGAGTCGGGGGCTTTGAGGCTCTTTGAGGGTGGTGTGATAGATGGTAGTGTCGATACATCACTGCCGCTTATTGCGCTCAATGCAAAACGCCTCAATGCAAAGGTTGCAGAGGGTCTGTCTGTGCGACTTGTTGTTGCATATACAGAGTCTTGTCAGTCGGTTGTGGAGATAGATATTGCTCAAGGTGCATCGGTAGAGATTGTAGAGGTATATTTGGCAGATAGTTATGCCAATATCACAATAAATCAGGCTGAGGACTCTCAATGTAAGACCCTCTCGGCTCTGTTGAGTAGCTCAAATGCTACATACACATATCAGCTGAATGGTCGCAATGCCTCAAATACCTTTGATGGGCTGTTTATAGCAATAGGAGCTGACCACGCAACACTAAATCTCACTACGCGCCATCTTGTGTCGGACTGTGCAAGTCGCTCGCTCATTAAGGGTGTCTCGGCAGACCGTGCTACGGGAGAGTTCCACGGGCTTGTATATGTTGCACCGGATGCGCAGCGAACAGATGCACAGCAGCAGAATCGAAATATAGAGTTAGATAACTCTCATATTGTTGCACTGCCGCAGTTGGAGATATATGCCGATGATGTTCGTTGTTCACACGGCTCTACGGTTGGCTATTCAGATGCAGAGGCTATATTCTATATGCGTCAGAGGGGCATTAGTGAGGCTGATGCTCGTCGTTTGCAGATTGAGGGCTTTGTGCAGGATGTGGTGTCGCGTTGCAATGTAGAGCCTGTATGTTGCCTTGTTGCGGAGGCTGTAACAGATAAATTGTCAAAGATATAATGGCTTTTGATGTAGAAAATATCCGTAGAGATTTTCCTCTACTTACCCAAACGGTCTATGGTAAGCCGCTTGTATATCTTGATAGCGGAGCTACGGCGCAGAAACCGTTGTCTGTCATCGAGCGTGAGGCGGAGCTTTACAAGAGCCTCAATGCCAATATTCACAGGGGAGTACACCACCTCTCTGACCGTATGACGGCTCTCTATGAGCAGGCAAGAGTTGCTGTGCGTGAATTTATCGGTGCAGCAAAGAGTGAGGAGATTATCTTTACGGCAGGAGCAACTGCATCTATAAATCTTGTGGCTTATAGTTGGTCAGAACGCTTCCTTAGCAGTGGCGATAATATCGTTATAAGCCACATTGAGCACCACTCCAATATCGTGCCGTGGCAGCTTGCAGCCCAGCGTAAGGGGGCAGAGCTGCGTGTGATTCCGGTAGATGATAGCGGAGAGTTGATGCTCGATGCTCTCGATACAATTATCGACAGCCGAACAAAGATGGTCGCTGTTACTCAGGCATCAAATACACTCGGCACGCGTCCCGACTTGAAACGAATTATTGCAGCAGCGCACGCTGTGGGTGCAGTGGTGCTGGTTGATGGATGTCAAGGCGTGGTACACGGTGGGGTAGATGTTGCAGATTTGGATTGTGATTTTTACGCCTTCTCGGGTCATAAACTCTATGCACCAACGGGTATAGGTGTGCTCTATGGCAAGAGTAGTCTGCTCGATGCTATGCCACCATTTATGGGTGGTGGAGATATGGTGGATAAAGTTACATTTGAAAAGACCACTTTTGCACCTCTGCCACTTAAGTTTGAGGCGGGAACTGCAAACTTTGTGGGGGCTGTGTCGCTCGCTGAGGCTATTGCCTATCTGCGACAATTCTCTGAGGAGGATATTGCGAGCCACGAGCATAATTTGCTCACTTATGCAACTGAGCAACTCTCTGCAATAGAGGGTCTTACAATATACGGCACAACTGCTGATAAAGCTCCGATTGTCAGCTTCAATGTTGAGGGCTGTGACCACTACGATATAGGAATGATTCTCGATAAGATGGGTATTGCCATCCGTACGGGTCACCACTGCGCACAGCCTACAATGGAGCGTTTCAGGGTGAATGGTATGTGCCGAGCTTCATTTGGTTTGTATAACACAACTGCCGATATAGATGCTCTTGCCAAGGGTGTTGAGCGTGCAGTTAAAATGTTGAGATAGAGATGTTTATAGTTCTTGAAGGACTTGATGGTGCAGGTAAGAGTACGCAGATTAAGAGACTGCGCCAACTACTTGCTGACAGAGGTATTGAGAGTGAGTATGTTCATTTTCCGCGCTTTGACTCGCCGGTATTTGGAGAGCTTATAGCTCGCTTTTTGAGGGGAGAGTTGGGTAGCGTAGAGAGTGTTGATCCATATATTGTCGCTCTCCTTTTTGCGGGAGATAGAGCAGATATGGCTCCCCAAATTCGTAGCTGGCAGAGTGAAGGTAAGGTGGTTATTGTCGATAGATATGTCTATTCGAATATCGGCTACCAATGTGCCAAGTTGGCAACCGCTGAAGAGCGTATGCGCCTGAAAGAGTGGATTTTAGCCACCGAGTATGGCTACTATAATATTCCGAAGCCTGATATATCGCTCTTTTTGGATGTGCCCTTTGCCTTTACAGCCAAGTCGCTCACCGAGCAGCGCAGTGGCGATGATAGGGCATACCTGAATGGCGAGAAGGATATCCACGAGTCGTCGCTCGATTTGCAACAGATGGTGCGTAGCGTCTATCTTGAGGCTGCAAAGAGTGATGAGGCACTCAAAGTGATAGATTGCAGCAATGCCGAGGGTGGTATGGATACCCCTGACGGTATTTTTGCCCGCATAGAAGAGGTTGTAACTCCACTATTGAACAAACTTTAGTCAGATGAACAACATCCCACTTAGAAACCGCCGCTCATTTCGCCTATTTACACACTTCTGTCGTGTAATAGTTGCTATTACATTTATCTTCTCCGGAGCCGTAAAGTCTATGGATCCGTGGGGCACGGCACTTAGTGTGAATAACTATCTGGTAACATACGGTCTTGAGTTCTTCAAGCCGATTGTTATGATATTCTCTATATGGCTGTGTGGTGCGGAGCTGATGATGGGTTGTATGCTCCTCTTCAAGGTCCGAATTCGTATGTGTTCGACCTTTGCCACCGTGTCGATGATATTCTTTACCATCCTCACCTTCTTAAGTGCAACGGTTATGCCTGTGGAGGATTGCGGATGCTTTGGCGATGTTATCAAACTTACGCCGATGCAGTCGTTTATCAAAAATCTGATACTCCTGCCACTTATCCTTGTCGTTTGGTGGCGTTATAAGCCGGATAGAATGTTTGCCTTCTCGCGCTTGGAGTTCGCCCTCGCAGTCCTCTTCTGCTGCTTCAGTATGGGCGTGGGTACATACTGCTACTACCACTTGCCTCCTGTGGATTTGCTCCCCTATAAGGTGGGTACAAATATCGCACACGCAATGGATGAGGCGCGTAACCGCCAACAGCAGAGCGAGGTGGTGCTTGTCTATCGTAATCGCCGCACCGGTAAGCTGCGCGAGTTCTCACTCGACGATAAGGCGTGGCATAACGAGAACCGCTGGGAGTGGGTCGATACCCGTGTATTGTCTGATAATGCCGACCGCGTAGAGCCGATGATTTTGGAGTTCTATATCTCCGATGAACAGGGTGAGGTTACAGATAGCCTCCTCTCTATCAAAGGCAACCTCTATATCCTCTGCGTAACCAACCGCAATAAAATCAGCCATAAGTGCGAGCAACGCCTACGCTCGGTAGTGGAGCGGGCAGCCGAGGAGCAGGCACCTGTTATCTGCCTTACCCCTGAGCCTATCACCCGCCCAACATACCATTCGTTTGCCGACAGCAAGCAAGTCCGTTGTTACAATATCGATTCCAAAACCCTGAAAACAATGCTTCGCGCGAATACGGGACTTGTGGTTCTTACTGACGGCATAATTACGCGAAAATCTAACTGCACAGATATTTGATGTGATAGTTGCGTATTTCCTGCCGCTAACGACAACCTCGTCAATGGGCAGTACAAGTAGTACAGCCCATCGACTCGCTTATCGCCGAGCGTTGTAAATACACAACTCTGACATCAAATATTTTGTTGTGTATAAGGTCGTATTCTCTGCCGCTAACCTTTTTCTCGACAATGGGCAGTACGCTCAGTACAGCCCATCGCCTCAAAAAACGCCGAGCGTTGTAAATACACAACTCTGACATCAAATATTTTGTTGTGTATAGGTCGTATTCTCTTCCGCTAACCTTTTTCTTGTCAATGGGAAATACCTTTAGTATGTCCCATCGCCTCAAAAAATGCCGAGCGTTATAAATACACAACTCTGACATCAAATATTTTGTTGTGTATAGGTCGTATTCTCTTCCGCTAACTTTTTTCTCGACAATGGGAAATACCTTTAGTATGTCCCATCGCCTCAAAAAATGCCGAGCGTTGTAAATACACAACTCTGACATCAAATATGCATTATAAATCACTCGCTAAAATTCAATATCGTTGCTGCTTGTTGTTACTCACGACTTTCGATACTGACAATAGAGACCTCGTGCGAGAGTGGTGCTATACGGCGGAGCATTTGGAGCGTTCCGCAGTACTTTTCCGTTGTTAGATTTACGGCTCTGCCGACCTTGCTCTGCTCGGCAATGGTGTTGCACTCTATGCGGTAGAGTATGTTGAAAGAGCGGTATATGCTCTTTGCAGCAACCTCCTCAGTATCAAGCTCTCCCGACATCTCAATCTCCAAAGATTTAGGGCATATATGCTCCTTGTCGAGTATTCCGCGCAGTGTTAGTGCGGCGCAATATCCGGCAGCATAGATAAGCAACTCTTTGGGATTCATCTCATCCACCTTCTTGTTTACGGGGCATACCTCGCCCTTGCAGTTCATCTCAATTGTAATCTTCACTCTCATAGCCATTTTTTTATTGTTTATCCACCACAAAGCAAATAGTATTCCAATTTTAAATAATTTCTTACTATATTTGCATTATGAAACATCTACTAACTCTTCTTATTGCAGTTTTTATCTCCTTTGCAGCAGTTGCGCAGAGCGAGAAATCTATAGTTATTGAGCAGTCGTCATTCCGCGCGGTGCAGTCAGATGCGCTTACAGGTGTGAATATTGACCCGATAGGTGAGGATTCGTCGCGTCGCCCTTGTGCGCGTATCAAGGTCAGAATTAACCGAATGACCAAGGAGGATATCAACGCTATAGAGGTGCGCATCGCCACAAATAATGAGCTGCGCAAGTGCAAGACTGCCGAGTACGACAATGGATTGATTATCGAGATGACAGCAAAACCTAATAGCCGTTTTTATGTTTATCATCCGCGCTTAGGCTGTTCTAATGAGGTAAATGTCAATCTTGAGTCAAATAAGGAGTATCGCATAGATGCTTACCTTAATCAACTGCTCTCCATTACGGTAATGTCGGATGCTGTAGGTGCTGATGTCTATATCGACGATATGTACCGCGGTCAGATTGGAGCAAATAGTACTCTTGTTGTACACGGCATATCGGCAAATAAACACTTTTTAGTGCTGCAATATGCAGATAAAAAGATAGAGCAAGATATAAATGTCAATAGCGAAAACTTCGTCTTTGTTAGCAATCTGAAATCCTCACAACAACAGCCGATACAGCTTCCTGATGGGGGTAGAATGTATGCTCCACAGCCCAATAAACACACTCCAAACACTACATCAGACATTATTGGCGACTTCGATATGGTCTATGTCGAGGGCGGAACATTTACTATGGGCGCGACTTCGGAGCAGGGTAGCGACGCTTATAGCGATGAACGACCTACCCACTCTGTCACTGTTTCTGACTTTTATATCGGCAAGTACGAAGTTACGCAAGCTCAGTGGCGCGCAGTTATGGGCAGTAATCCAAGTTATTTTACGGGTGACAATCTGCCGGTAGAGCAAGTTTCTTGGGATGACATTCAGGAGTTTATCACAAAACTTAACACAATGACCGGTAAAACCTTCCGCCTACCGACCGAGGCAGAGTGGGAGTACGCGGCACGCGGAGGAGACAAGAGTAAGGGTTATAAATATAGCGGCAGTAATACTTTGGATAATGTAGCTTGGTACACAAACAATTCAAGCAGCAAAACTCATCCTGTAGGACAAAAGCAACCAAATGAACTCGGACTCTATGATATGAGCGGCAATGTATGGGAGTGGTGTCAGGATTGGTACGGAAGTTATAGCAGCAGTTCACAGACTAACCCTACAGGTCCAAGCAGTGGCTCTCGCCGCGTGTTGCGTGGGGGTAGCTGTTACAACTTTGCGAGGGACTGTCGTGTCTCATATCGTGGCAGCGGCGATCCGGACGACCGTTACAACCTCAACGGCTTCCGCCTTGTGTGTCGCTCTAAGTAAGGCTTAGAGAGAATCATTTTACAGACATAGCGTGGTCGTAAGCCACGCTATTCTATTATTTGGTTTATTTTCCTACGGAAAATTAGGAGGTGTTGTCGGAAATTACTAACTTTGCGCAAATTGTATTTGTATGTTTAGAAAATTAACAATAGCGGTTGCACTGCTCTCCGGAGTGTGGGGGTATGCAGTGGCAGATAGTCAGAGTGAGCTGCTGGGCAGGGCTAAGAGTCTGCTTGAGCATGGGCGTTATGCTGATGCGCGTCACGAGTATTTGCGTCTTAAGCAGGTGGCTCCGGCTGATGATTTGGGTCTGATACAGCAGGCTGAGTATGGTCTTACGGTATGTGCTGTAGAGCTTGATGACAATGTGGCTGAGCAGCGTATGATAGGCTTCCTTAATCGTTACCCGGGCTCTGTACACGCTGCCGATATCCGTTTCCGTCTTGCATTGCACTACTGCGAGACAGAACAGTGGGAGAGCGCAAAACGCGAGTTTGAGGCTGTAAGTTACAAGGCTCTCAACAGAGCAGATCGTGAGCGTTATGATGTCAGAATGGGTTATATCGAGTTTCTTGCAGGCGAGTATGACAAGGCTGTCAGTTACTTTGACCGTGTACCTGCGGGCGGAACGGCAAGTGACCACGCTATCTACTACAAGGCGTATATAGCCTATCAGCGTGGCGATATAGATGCGGCATACGATGGTTTCTCGAAACTCAAGAGTAGCGAGATATACTCATCGCTCATTCCGTTCTATCTTGTGCAGCTTGAGTTTGACCGTGGTAACTATAAGTATGTGACTGATAACTGTGATGCACTGTTAGAGAAGTCATCGGGCAAGGAGCGTACAGCTGTGCTGCGTCTTGCTGCTGAGGCGTGGTTCCGTCAGGAGGGTTACCGTCGTTCATTGCAGTATATTACAGCCTATGCAAAGAGCCTTGAGGGGGCGATGAGTCGTGAGGATAACTATCTGCTCGGCTATACATCTTATCGCACTGCCGACTATGCCGGTGCTGTTGAGCCACTGAAGGCTGCTTGTAATGGTACCGATAATCTTGCGCAGAATGCCTCTTATCACTTGGCAGACTGCTATATCCGTTTGGGCGATAAGCGCAATGCCATCCACGCCTTTGCAATGGCTGCCGATGAGCGTTACAATAACGAGATTGCCGAGGATGCGCTGTTCAACTACGGTAAGTTGATATTTGAGACAGGTAGTGGAATGTTTAACGAGCCGATAAATATCCTTACCCGATATATCACTCGCTATCCAGACTCGTCACGCACAGCCGAGGCAAAGGAGCTTCTTATCGCAGCTTACTACAACTCAAGGGATTATGATATGGCGTACGATGCAATTCGTGCCTTCCCAAATCCTGACGGAAGTATGCGAACAGCCCTGCAAAAGATTGCCTACTACAAAGGCATTGAGGCTTTTGATGCGGGTGACTATGACAAGGCTCGCAGTTCGTTGGAGGAGTCACTTGCTGTGGGTGTAAGTCCGAAGTACAACGCTCTGTGTGCATTTTGGTTGGGCGAGATTGCCTACCAAAGTGGCGATATGGAGCAGGCGGCTACTCAGTATAACTACTATCTTAAGCGCGCTCCGCGAAATGCAAAGGAGTATAAGATGGCTCTCTATAACCTCGGTTATGTGCAGATTGCTCGCAATAATATCCCTGCGGCAAAGAGCGCTCTTGACGGTTTTATATGGCTCTACAAGTCGCGTGATAAGTATCGTGCAGACGGATATAACCGCCTCGGCGATGTGCAGTTCTTGCAGCAGAACTACGCGCAGGCAGTAAAGAGCTATGAGGGTGCAATTGCTTTGGGTACAGAGCAGAGACACTATGCTCGCTATCGTCGTGCAATATCGTTGGGTCTGCTCGGAAAGCAGTCGCCAAAGATTGAGTCGTTGCAGAAGATTATCACTGACAATGAGGGCGAATATACAGATGATGCAGCATACGAGTTGGGTAGAACATATGTCTTGGCAGAGCGTTATGCAGAGGGCGCAAAGGTGCTTGAGGCTCTTGTGGCAGACCATCCGACAACCCCTTATATTACTGCGGCAATGCTCGATTTGGGTCTGATATATTTCAACCTTGGCGATGCAGAGCGTTCACTGTCGAGCTATGACCGTGTAATATCGGCAGCTCCACAATCTCAGGCGGCAAAGGATGCGATGAACAGCGTGCGCGAGATATATGTGTCAAAGGGCGATGTGAACTCATATTTTGCCTATGCAGAGCGTACAGGTGTGGAGTGTGACCTGAGTGCAATGACCCGCGACTCACTGAGTTATCGTGCTGCGGAGCAGATATATCTTGCAGGGCGTACGGAGCAGTCTATATCTCACTTTGAGGAGTATATAGCTAACAATCCAAAGGGTTACTATATCGATGATGCGCTCTTCTGTCTGAGCGACAGCTACTTGAAGTGTGACTCGCTCGATAGAGCATTGGAGCGTATGAAGTTGCTCTCTGACCGTCCGACAAACAGATATACAGTGCCTGTGTTGGAGAAGTTGGCAGAGGTTACAGAGGAGCATAAGATGTACCGAGAGTCAGCTTCGGCTTACCGCCGTCTGTATGATGTTATAGACCAACCGCAGGCGCGTGTGAAGGTGTCGAAGAGCTATGTGGATATGACTATTCTCAATGCCGAGGATGAGTTGATACTCGCCATGGCAGAGGATGTTGAGACGATGACCGATATTGAGGAGCAGTCACTGCGCAAGGCTCGATTTGGTAAGGCAAAGGCTCTGTCACGCAAGGGTAGTGGCGATGAGGCTATGGAGATATACCGCGCATTGAGTGGTAATAAGGGCGATATTGTGGGTGCAGAGAGTGCCTATATCGTTATCAGCCACCACTTTGATAAGGGCGAGCATGAGCAGGCTGAGAAGCTCGTATATGAGCTTGCCGACAGCAAAACTCCTCATAGTTACTACCTCGGTAAGGCATTTATCCTGCTGGGCGATATATACGCAGCAAAGAGTGATACATTCCAGGCTCGAGCAACATATCAGAGTATTGTAGATGGTTATACTCCGGTAGATGACGGCGTGGTAGATGAGGCAAAAGAGAGAATTCAAAAATTGTTATAACGATGAGAAGATATATATTGACAATAGCTGCTCTGCTTGTCGCTGTGGCTGCAAGTGCGCAGGTAACACGAGAGGTTGAGGTTACAAAGCAGTATGTTCCAAAGCTGCCGCCTGCTCATAAGCTCGATATGGTGACAGATAAGCAGGATACGGTGACAATCCGTCCGGAGATTGACTATACAATCGCCCCCAAGTCGTTTGCCTCGGCACTCAGCACAAGTAAGTTCCGTCCGGCGACGGTTACATATTGGGAGTACAATAAGCGTTATCCATTCTATGTCAAGGTGGGCGCAGGTTATCCGTTGGCAAGTGAGGTAGATGTATATGCAACGACAAATCGTGCCGATGTGGGTTATATTACGGGTTATGTAAACCATCGCGGTCAGTTCTCGAAGATTAAGGGAGAGACAGAGCTTGCAAAGGGCGAAGTAGTTCCTTATGACAATAACTCACAGCAGATGACAAACCGCGTAGGTGTGAATGGCGGTAAATATTTTGGTCGTTATACGCTTGATGGCGATGTGTACTACCAGTCTGACATATACCATCGTTACCCGCAGCAGGTTACTGAGACTACTGCCGATGAGGTCAATTTTGAGAATATAGCAGCGCGACTTACCTTCGGCGACTCCTTCTCGGATTTGTCAAAGTTCAACTTCGGCATCTATGCTGCGGCAGATTACTATAATGATAAGTCGGAGCATCTTCTTGAGGCGGATCAGACTCTCAAGTTGCAGCAGTTTTCACTCTCTGCGGGTGTTAAGGCGGCGCGTAAGTTGGCTGAGCGTGCAGAGTTGATGATTTCGGCAGACTACAACGGCTATTATGGCTCAAAGTCGCTTGAGAACTATACCGATAATATAGTGTCGGCTACGGCTCTGTTTGGCTATCACGCAAAGCGAATCTTCGATATGAAGCTCGGCGTGACATACAGTTTTGATAATAACACTGTACTCGATAAGAGCCAGCACCATATCTTGCCATACCTCTATGCCGGTGCAGATGCACTTGAGAATGGAGCAGTAGTGCCGTATGTAGAGTTTGATAGTAAGCTGATTAACAACTCATATCAGCAGTTGCAGCGCATAAACCCTTATATTGCTATGCCGGCAGAGGTCTCTCTGCTGCCAAATACGGTGGAGTATAATGCCCGTGTGGGTGTGAGTGGTCATGTGGGGGGTAATAAGTTTGCATATCGCCTCTATGGAAATATGGGACTGATTAAAAATGCCCTCTATTGGTACAGCCCGACTCCGGCATATTTTGATGCAGAGGTTGCCGACCAAACGGTCTTCTCTCTTGAGGCGTCATTGGAGTATAAGCCTATGTCTCAGCTCTATATTGCAGCCTCGGCAAAGGGTATGATTTATAAGACACCACAGAGCGTTGAGGTGGAGAATTGCAAGCCTTCGATATTGGGAAATCTCAGCATACGATATACCCATAGCAAGTTTGCCATTGGCGCATCTGCCGATGTTGTGGGTGCGACAAAGTGGACGGTATATCTTACTCAGGATAGAAGCAGCAGTGCTGTTGTCAGCTATCCTACATATGTCAATCTAAAGGCTACTTTCGATTGGTTTATCAGCAAGCAGTGTACGCTCTACCTCGAGGGTCGCAACTTGACAAACTCAAAGATTCATAATTGGGCACTCTATAAGGAGTATGGTGCCGGTGGTGTTGTGGGTGTGAAGGTTCAGTTCTAAAGATGACACAGAGCAGAGTATATACACTCTCCTTTCCGTGGAGCAAAAAGGTGTGGGCGATAACGGCTCTATACTTTGTCGTCGCTCTTGCCATTATAGCCGAGTTGGTCTATATCTGGGTAATGGGCGCGGTTGTGGCGGCAGTTGTGGGTCTTATGGTGTCGCTGCCTATACTACTCGGCATTGTGATATACTGCGAGGGATACTCGCCACAACGCCTTGAGATAAGCGACGAGCAGATAACTATCCTGCGCCGATATGACAGCATTGCAATTCCTCGCTCGACAATACTCTCTATAACTCCGATTGCACATAGCGATATGGCGTGGACAATGACTATGGGAGGTTGTGGCGGTCTGTTTGGCTATTTTGGTAGCTTTAAAAATCGTAAGCTCGGACAATTTAGAATGTATGCAACGACAATGAGGGGTCTCTATCTTATCTGTACGGCAGATGGTCGTAAGACGGTGATTAGTTGTAGCGAGCCCGAGTTGTTGCAAAAAATGGTGTATAAATATTGACTTTTCTGAATAGTTTTATAACTTTGCGACATAAATTAAAGAGAAGATGAAATCATTTTCGACAGTAAAACAGTTGCGTGAAGCACTTAACTTGCACCGTGACAAGACAATAGGTTTTGTGCCAACAATGGGTGCATTGCATCAGGGTCATATATCACTCGTAGAGCGTGCGCGCCGAGAGTGTGACACTGTTGTTGTCAGCGTATTTGTCAATCCTACACAGTTTAACGATAAGAATGACCTGAAAAATTACCCTCGTACTCCGGAGGCAGATGCCGCGATGCTTGAGGCAGCAGGGGTGGACTATGTACTCTTCCCGAGTGTTGAAGAGATATATCCGGAGCCTGATACAAGGGTCTTTGATTTCGGTCAGATAGATAAGGTTATGGAGGGAGCAACCCGCCCGGGTCACTTCAACGGCGTGGCACAGGTGGTAAGCCGACTTTTTGCCATTGTAGAGCCTGATAAGGCATACTTCGGCGAGAAGGACTTCCAGCAGATTGCAGTTATCCGCGCAATGGTGGCGCAGTTGGGGCTGAAACTCGAGATTGTCGATTGTCCGATTGTGCGCGACACTGACGGTCTTGCCCGCTCATCGAGAAATACGCTGCTTACAGTTGAGCATCGAGCTGCCGCACCTCATATCTATCAGGTACTCAGTGCAGCTCAATCAAAACTTACGGAGATGACTCCGCAGGCTCTTACAGAGTGGGTTGTGGCTGAGGTTGAGCGTGAACCATTACTCAAAGTTATATATTTTCAGGCTGTAGATGCACTTTCGCTTCAGCAGGTTAGCAGTTGGGAGGAGTCAGAGCGTATTCAGGGCTGTATAGCTGTGCAGGCTGGAGAGATTAGACTTATAGATAATATTAAACTCAAATAAGAGATGGTAATAGAGGTTTTGAAGTCCAAGATTCATCGTGTGACAGTCACTGAGGCGAATGTGGACTATGTGGGTAGCATTACTATTGATAAGGAGTTGATGGATGCCGCAAATATCATTGTCGGCGAGAAAGTTCAAGTGGTTAATGTTACAAACGGAGAGCGTCTTGAAACCTACGCTATCGCAGGCGAGGCGGGCAGTGGTGTGGTATGCCTTAATGGAGCTGCTGCACACAAAGCATCGGTGGGCGATGTGGTAATAATTATCTCATACGCGGCAATGGAGTTCGAGGAGGCAAAGAGCTTCAAGCCGTGGGTAATATTTCCCGAGACAGCAACAAATAGAGTTGTAAAATAGTGGATATACTACTCTCAATACTCGCGCTACTCTTTATAGTAGTCGGCATTATCGGTTGCATAGTTCCTGTGCTGCCCGGTGTGGCTCTTGCCTATGTGGGCTACTTGTGTTGCTACTTCTGCTCCTTCTCGGCTATATCAACAACGGCAGTGTGGGTCTATCTTGCCCTTACGATTGCGGTCTCTATTGCCGACTATGTGCTGCCGGCATATATGACAAAACTGTCGGGTGGCAGTAAGGCTGGCGAGCGTGGTGCTACGGCGGGTCTTATTGTAGGTATGCTCTTAGGCAGTATTGTGGGTGCTATTATCGGTCCGTTTGTGGGTGCTGTGATAGGGGAGCTGATGCAAAATCCGTCAGATAAGAGCCGTGCCTTCAAGGTTGGTTTGGGTTCGTTCTTCTCGTTTATTGTCGGTACGGGTTTGAAGGTTATTCTGAGCTTTGTGATGCTGCTGGCGGTGTTCAGAGATATACTGCCCGTAGTGAAAGATTGGTTTGTAAATCTATTTTAAAATCAAATATTATGAAACAGTTGAGGTTAATTTTGATGGCAGTTTTGGTTTTAACACTGTCATCTTGTTCGGAGTATAGCTGCGAGAGGGTATCGGGCGATGCGCTCAATACACGCATATACACTTTGGACAATGGATTGAAGGTCTATCTGTCTGTCAATAAGGAGCAACCGAGAATACAGACTATAATCTCTGTGCGCGTAGGTGCAAAGAATGACCCTGCGGAGACAACAGGTCTTGCTCACTACTTCGAGCATCTGATGTTTAAGGGTACCGATAAGTTCGGTACAAGCAATTACGAGGCAGAGAAGCCGCTGCTTGACCAGATTGAGCAGCTCTTTGAGCAGTACCGAGCAACGGAGGATGAGAAGGAGCGTAAGGCTATCTATTCTCAGATTGATGCCATATCGCAGCAGGCAGCGGGCTATGCTATTCCGAATGAGTACGACAAGCTGGTGCAGAGTATCGGTGGCGATGGCTGCAATGCGTGGACTTCGTATGATGAGACAAGTTATATGTCCGAAATTCCGTCAAATCAGGTCGAGAATTGGGCAAAGATTGAGTCGGAGCGTTTCAAGAATGCGGTTATTCGTGGCTTCCACACCGAGTTAGAGACCGTTTATGAGGAGTACAATATGAGCCTTACTCGCGATAATAATAAGGTTATCGAGAAGTTCTTGGGGCTGATGATGCCAAATCACCCTTACGGTCAGCACTCAGTGCTTGGTAAGCAGGAGCACCTTAAAAATCCGTCAATCACAAATATCAAGAACTACTACAACACCTACTATGTGCCAAATAATATGGCGGTATGTCTGTCGGGAGACTTTGACCCTGATGAGGTTATCAAGATTGTAGATAGATACTTTGGCGATATGGAGCCAAACAACACTCTGCCGGAGAGTGTTGAGGGGGCAATCACCCCTGTTACAGAGCCTCGTCGTGCAGAGGTGTGGGGTCTTGAGAGCGAGATGCTCTATGCCGGTTGGCTTACAGGCTCGGCAACCAGCGAGGATGCGCTGATGCTCGAGATTGTGCCATCTATATTGAGCAATGCCTATTGCGGTATTATCGACCAAAATCTTATACAGACTCAGAAGGTACTCTATGCCGGTGCATCGGGCGACCAACTCTCTGATGCAGGCTTTATGATGCTCGTAGGTATGCCAAAGGCGGGTCAGACACTTGAGCAGGTTGAGCAGTTGCTCCTTGAGCAGGTGGAGACTCTGAAGCGTGGTGAGTTTGATGAGAATATGCTGAAGGCTATTATTACAAACTACAAGCGAGACCTTATGACCTCTTATGAGGATAACTTCAGCCGTTGCTATGCTATGGCTCTGTCATTTGTCAATGGTCAGAATTGGGAGGATGTTGTGACAAAACTCGACCGAGTAGGCAAGATTACAAAGGCTGATGTTGTGGCGTGGGCTAACGAGAAACTCAATCCGGAGTCGCTTGTGACCGTATTTAAGCGTCAGGGCGAGGATAAGAGTCAGAAGAAGATTTCAAAGCCGCAGATTACACCAATTCCGAGCAACCGTAACTCACAGTCGGAGTTCCTTGCACAGATTGCAGCAAGCGAGGTTACACCTATCGCTCCTCGTTTTACAGACTATGAGCGTGATATGGATATTGTAACTATGGAGAATGGTCTGGAGCTGCTCTATAAGCAGAATGAGCTGAACGACCGCTTTGAGTTGGTATATCTCTATGACTTCGGTACAGAGGCTGACCCGGCACTCGCCTTTGCAGGTAGATATATGTCTATGCTCGGCACAAAGACAAAGTCTCTCAAGCAGATGCAGCTTGAGCAGTACAACTTGGCGTGTGACATCTCACTCTCGCCATCAAAGACAAATCTATATGTTACAATCTCGGGTCTTGCAGAGAATATGGCGGAGGCTATGGCTCTTGCAGAGGAGTATCTGTCAAATGTTCAGGGCGATGAGGCTGTGCTATCTGAGATTAAGCGCGATATACTTAAGGAGCGAGAGAATAATAAAGCCAATCAGCGTGCAAACTACTCGGCTCTCCAGCGTTACGCAACCTATGGTGGCGACTATGTAGAGCGTACAACCCTCTCTAACGAGGAGTTGGAGGCTTTGACTTCGGACTATCTGATTGATAAAATCCACAATCTGAAGAACTACCAGCACCGCATCCTCTACTATGGTCCGCAGAGCAAAAAGAGCCTTGTCGGTATGCTGAATAGATATCACGCCGTAGCAGAAAATCTGATACCTGTAGAGTATAAGAGTACACCAAATATCCCTGTTACAGAGCCAAAGGTTATCTTTGCGCAGTACGATGCAAAGCAGATTTACTATATGCAGTACACCTGCGGAAATGATATGTTTGATGTGACATTAGACCCACAGGTGCGCCTCTATAACGAGTACTTCAGTGGTGGTATGAATGCAATTGTCTTCCAAGAGATGCGCGAGGCTCGCGGTTTGGCTTACTCTTCATACGCATATTTGGGTCAGGGAAACACCTGCAAGGAGCCTTATTACTTCTACGCCTTTATCGCAACTCAGAACGATAAGATGCAGCAGGCTATTGAGGCATTTGATGAGATTATCGAGAATATGCCTCAGTCAGAGAAAGCCTTTGAGCTGACAAAGCAGGGTATTATCACAAATATGGGTACTGGAAGAACTACAAAGATGGATGTGCTTTGGAAGTATATCGGCGATTTGCGTTTTGGTATAACAGACTTCAACCGTACAGAGGCTATCTATAACGCTGTTCAGACAATGACCCTTGATGATGTTGTAGCCTTCCAGCAGTCACATATCAAAGACCGCAATTACCTCTACTGCATCCTCGGCGATAAGAATGATTTGGATATGAAGTATCTGCGCTCGCTCGGAGAGATTGAGTATGTTACTCCGCGTCAGATATTTGGTTATTAAAGGTTGTCTGAAATAATTTTGTTGGTGTGTTCCAAAATCTGGAACACACCTTTTTTGTAGAGTATTGTCATTTATTAAAAAGTTGTTATCTTTGTCCCAAAATATGATATTTATGAAGAAATTATTTACTATTTTGGTGGTTGCGACCCTTGCAGCGGGTTGCTTGCAGACCGAAACTCGTACAGAGGAGACATTTGAGACAAACTCTACTGTCAATGCATATTTCAAGTTTATCCGTATGGTGGAGAATGAGATGCCTGTGCATGGTATTATGGCTGCGGATACAAATACAGAGGAGATGGTGATAATGCTCAGCCTTGTGGGCGATAATATCGGCTCGGTATATGATGTGATGAATAGCCCAAATGGCGATAAAGCACAGGCGTATAAGGCTGCACAGGAGAAGTATGGCGATTTTAACCCTAATCCGTCGGTATTCCGTTTCTACGAGAAGCGCAAGGGCGGTGGCGAGTGGAGAATTGAGAGCGGCAACTGTGTTTACTACGCTTTTAGTGAGAAGGTTGTATCAATATCTATCACAAGTGATAGCGAGTGGACAAAGGATTACCCTGCGGGCAAAGAGCTTGCTCCACTCTTTACAGTTGAGTATCGCACCCTCGCAGATTATATCAAAGATGGATTTAAGGATGGTACAACGACTGTTCGTCGTGCTATTGTAAGTGAGCTGAAGGCTGAGGATATAAATCCACTACTTGAGTGTGATTGGAACATCTATGGTGGTACAGATATGTCGTTCCATACAAGTACACTGCCGGAGGATTATTACAAGCATAAGATAACAATTGCCTTTACACTCGACACGGGCGAGGTTGTCAAATATACTGATACAATAGCCAATATCCTTATTTGGTAGAGTATTTGCAATAATCGTCTCGTAACAAAAAATAGTAGTTATGAGACGATTTTTTTATACCCTTTTACCTCTTCTGTCCCTGACCCTTGTTGGGTGCGACAATGGCGACAGCTGGACTCCGCGACATCAGATTTCGCGCATTAATGCCCTTATTGCCGACTATCCGGCTACGACTGACGACTTTCTGCAATTTATCTCGGATATCGAGAATGGTGTGTGGGATATCGACAATTGGGTGACCTACCGCAATGGTGACATTTGGAACACCTCATATAGCGGTTTTGTCAATACAGCCTTTGGTCGTGGCAGCCAATTCCTTGACCTTGTTTTCTATGCTAACGGAACTTGCCGTCAATGCTACCTATACGCCCCAGCACCGTATAATAATATTCCGTATCCGTTTCTCTACACCACTCTGTTGTGGAGCTTTGACCTTGATAGTCTTACACTTACATTGACAAATAGCGACTATCAGGCTCTCGGTAGCCCATACTATCAGACATCACTACGGTTGAAATACTACCGTTTTGGCGAGTTTATTATGGACGGACTGCAACCCTCGCCTGAGGCTCTGAATGGCTATACAATACGCTATATCGGCGATACGGGCAATGCCGCAGAGAGGGCAGAGTATCAAGAACGCTATAAAGACGAGCGTATATATTCGACGCTCAACGGCAGTAGTTTCCGATAGGGTAGAGAGTAGTACAGAGCCTCTTATGACCACCTGAGATACGAGAAAAAACAGTACTCGTTGCCATTTCTCAAAAAAGTTGTTATCTTTGTGGAAAATCGTGGTCAGATGAGAAAGTACATCGTTATTCTGTTCTCGTTGCTCTCTACAGTTGCTATGGCTCAGGAGAGTAGTGAGATATCTATGCCAAATACTGAGTGGCTATCGTCCTATACAAAGGTCGTAGTAGAGGGCGATGTGAATGTACTCTTCAAGCGTGCAGTTAGTGACGAGGGGTTAAAGATTACCTATGACCCTGCTTCGGGTGGCGTCTCTCGCTTCCGCGCGGGGGTTGATAAGGGTGGTGTGCTGACAATTTCTCAAAGTGACGAGGAGGGACGAAGTGACTCTACTGCGCAAGTTACTGTGTGGTATAACGAGCTGGAACAGATTACCGTTTCGCGTGCTACGGTGGCTTTTGAGGGTGTTGTAAAGAGCAATCTGATAGATATGGCTATTCATAGCGGTGCTACGGTAAATATCTCTATAGATGCTATGGATGCGCAGGTAGAGTGTACGGGTCACAGCCTGATTAATATTGGAGGTAAGGCGCGTTATTTTGCGCTCGATATATCGTCGGCAGTGCTTGACGGAGGTTATTTGCAGACTATGGCATCGAATATTGATGCTTCGCACGATTCGGAGGTTACAATTGCTGTATCGGAGCGTTTAGAGGCTATTACAACCACTTCGGCAAAGCTCTACTATCGAGGTAATCCCTCTATTTTGAGAGTCAGAAACTCGCTCTTTGGTGGCGAAATATCGCAGATTAAGCAGTGATGAAGAGCTTTCTTACTCAGGTTGCCGAGGCTCTGTATAGTAAGTATGGTCGCGGTATTGCGGATGTGGTGATGCTATTTCCGTCACAGCGTGCGCGTCTGTTCTTTGCGCAGGCACTATCCGAGGTGGCTGAGGATGCTGTTTGGTCGCCGCGATATACGACAATCGAGGAGTTGATGTGCCAAATCTCGACACTCCGCACGGCAGACCGCATAAGGCTTGTTTCTGAGCTATATAGGGTCTATTCGCGCTTTCATAGTGAGGATTTTGACCACTTCTACCATTGGGGCGAGATGCTTATTGCCGATTTCGATATGGTCGATAAGTATATGGTCGATGCCGAGGCTCTGTTTTGTAATATTGCCGATATAAAGGATATAGAGGCAGATTTGAGTTACCTTACAGCCGAGCAGGAGGAGTATATCCGTCGCTTTTGGAACACTCTGAGCAGTAGTATGACTCTCTCGGAACAGAAGCAGTTTTTTCTCAAAATTTGGCACTCTCTGCCACAAATCTACACTCAGTATAAGGAGCATCTGCGTACTCTGGGTATCGGCTATACAGGTATGATTTACCGTGATGCAGCTGATTCAATCCGCAGTGCTACAACATCACCGCTCGAGCCGTGCCATTATGCTGTTGCGGGCTTTAATGCGCTCAGTAGTTGTGAGAAGATACTCTTTGACCACCTCCGAAGCAGCCACAGCGCAGATATGTTTTGGGACTATAACGACTACTTCTTCTGTAACGATATGCAGGAGGCGGGTCGCTTTATCCGTGAGAATGTTGCCCGCTATGGAGAGTCGGTTGCGATGAATCATAAGAGCTTTACAAAGAGTATTTCGAGTCTTACGGTAGCATCTACGGCAACCTCTGTGGCGCAGTGTAAATATGTGGCACAGATGCTCGAATCGCTTGTTGAGTATGATGAAGAGGGTAATAGGAAGCCTCTTGGACGCGATACGGCAATAGTCCTTACAGATGAGAGTCTGCTTATGCCACTGCTATACGCCCTGCCCGATTGGGTTAAGCGAGATGGCGTGAATGTAACGATGGGTTATCCTCTGCGAACAACTCTTGCATACTCGTTTGTTGAGCGACTGCTTGAGTTGCAGAGCCACGCAAGGGTTAAGGATGGAGGAGCGACATTCTACCACGCCGATATAGATTTTCTACTCACACACCCATATATTGCCGATAGAGATACCGAGGCGATTGACTCTATTCGCCGACAGATTGTCGAGCATCGAATATATGATGTCCCGCACGCTATGGTCGCGGGGTTGCAGTGCGCTGAGTCGATTTTTAGAGTTGCAGATAGTGCTGAGAGCCTGCTGCAATATCTTGTAGATGTCTTTAAGTGGTTGCTTGTGCAGTGCAGTGGGGAGGATGTGCTGAAGGTGGAGTATTTGGTGCAGACCGTTAAGGGCATTGAGCAGTTAGCAAATATGGTATCAAGCTGCAATATTGAGCTGACAATGCCGCTTATGCGCTCGCTTGTGCGTCGCCATCTTCAGAGTATCAGAATACCGTTTGAGGGAGAACCTCTTGAGGGTCTGCAAGTTATGGGTATTCTTGAGACTCGAAATATTGACTTTAAGAATGTCATTGTCCTCTCTATGAGCGACAGCAACTTCCCGGGTACGCGCATCGTTGATAGTTCTGTAATACCGTATAGCCTGCGCTATGCCTATAATCTGCCTACACAGGAGCATCATCAGGGCGTATATGCCTACTACTTCTACCGCCTCATATCGCGTGCCGAGCGAGTGTGGCTGACATACTGCTCTACGGCAGACGAGAAGGGTACGGGCGAGCCGAGCCGTTATATTCGTCAGTTGGAGTACGAGTCGGGGTTGAAGATAGAGTCAGTCAAGGTTGGCGCAGAGGTCAATGTGGCGCACCAACAGCCTATTGAGGTGGCTAAAGATAGTATGACCCTTGAGCGACTTGCGCGCTATACTACTCACGAGCGAAGACTCTCGCCGACAGCCTTCTCGACCTATGTTCAGTGTCCGATGAGGTTCTTCTATCGCTATATGGCGTCGATTAAAGTTGAGGATGAGCTGGAGGAGGGTATTGACGATAAGACCTTCGGTAATATATTCCACCGCGCAGCAGAGTTACTCTATGGAGGTATTGTAGACGAGGATAATCCGCAGAGACTACTCGAAAGAATTGATAATAAAGCTGTTGCAGAGGCGGTCGATAGGGCAATTGCCGAGGTCTGCTTTGATAGAGAAACGGTCAGTGAGGAGCAACTGCAAGGCGAACTTACGATTGTCCGACAGATTGTTACAAGTTATCTGTGGGATAACCTTCTCTGTTACGACAAGAGTCATACAGGCTTCTCGGTTATGGCATTGGAGGATGTTTTTGATGCCGAGTTTGGATTTACTGTGGCTGGAGAGCGCAAGAGTATTGTTTTTGAGGGTCGAGCAGACCGTGTAGATAGCCTTCAGAGTGGTGTGCAGAGGATTATTGACTACAAAACGGGTGGTGAACATCTGACCTTCCCGGGCTTTGAGAAACTCTTCCACGGCAAAGATTCGCAGAGGATAAGCAATACTATCAATACACTACTCTATGCTATGATTGCCTCTCGTCGTCGTGGATGTGAGGTGCAGCCGGCACTATACTATCTGCGAGAGATGAATCGTAGCGACTACTCGCCACTGCTCAGGATATTTCAGGGTCGTGGTTGCCCAATGATGACAATAGAGCGTTATTCTGATATTTCAGAGCAGTTTGAGGGTTATGTAGAGGATACGCTGACAGAGATTTTTAATCCCGATATACCGTTCCGTCAGTCTGAGGACCCATTGAGCTGTACCTATTGCGACTACGCCCCTATATGCGCCCGCAAGAGGAACTAAAAGAGCTTCTTGCGCGTTGTGGTGACAACAAAATCCTTAAGATAGTATGGCTCAAAATAGGCAACATCAGCAAAGTCGCCTGCGCAGTACTTCTCCTCGGCAAGGCGTGCCATACCGCGTACAGATGGGACAATATTGATTAGCTCTGCACCCAAAATCTCCTGACATTTAGCCGCTCCGCTACCAAAAATTACAAAGTGCTTAGTATCTGCCCTCTGTGTAGCAAAAGTCTCGGCAGTGACAACCTCGGCAGTGACCGCTGTCAGTTGCCTTGCTGTAGTGTCAAAGATGGTTGTATAGACCTCCATACGGCGTGCATCTATCATTGGACAGAGCAGAGTCTCCTCCCAATTGTCGATGTCGATAATACCCGCCTGATAGTCCTCTATGGCAACTTGTGCAAGAGATGCTAACGAAGATACGGCAATAAGGGGCTTGTTTAGTCCATAGCAGAGACCTTTGGCAAACGATACGCCAATTCTCAGACCCGTATAAGAGCCCGGACCCTCGCCAACTGCCACAGCATCAATATCAGATGGGTCTAACTCATTCTCTCGGAGCAGTTCATCGACAAAAACTGCCACACGACCCGCGTGGTCACGACCTGCATCGCTCTCGCGTAGGCTGAGCAGCTCTCCGTCCTTAACAAGACCCACAGAACAGATGTCTGTTCCTGTCTCAATACAAAGTATTAATGCCATATCTATTATTTATATCGTTTCAGTGCCTGATCCATCTCGCGGCGAGCATCATTTGCCTTCAGATACTCTCGCTTGTCGTAACTCTTGCGACCACGGGCAAGTCCTATCGCAATCTTCGCCAACCCGCGCTCGTTGAGAAAGAGCCTCAGACCAACTACAGTAAGACCCTTATCTTGCAGCTGTCGTGAGAGCTTTGATAACTCCTTGGCGGTAAGCAGTAGCTTGCGGTCGCGCTTTGGGACATGGTTGTTGCAAGTCCCCCAACTATACTCGGCAATGTTCACTCCGCGAATCCACAACTCGCCCTCCGAGAAGTAGCAGTAGCTATCGACCATCGAGACCTTACCCATTCGGATAGATTTTATCTCTGTGCCGTATAGTACCACTCCGGCTATGTACTCCTCAAGAATCTCATAGTCGAAGGTCGCGCGCTTGTTGCGAATATTTATATTTTTGTAGTCTGCCATATCTTTTCAAATGCAACTCTCTTAGCACCCGAAGTGAGTGTAATCACTCCGCAACGGGCATAACCCAACTTCTCGAGCAGGTGCAGCATCACTCTGTTATCAGAGTGTGTATCGACTCTAATACAACTATAACCGTTAGCCTCTGCCATAGCTTCGGCATAGCTGAAAAATCGCCTTGCAATACCACCTCTGCCACTATCTCTTACCGCTAAACGGTGGATAACACCGTAGGGTATGTCGGCTGACCAACTGCCCTCAATTACCGAGTAGGTCGGCTCGCCTGCAAAGCTGATTACGGCTGTGGCTATAACCTCACCATCTTCTGTCATCACAAAACTCTCGCCACGCAGAATATCCTGCTCGATAATCTCCCTTGTCGGATAGCCGTCTTGCCACTGATCGACCCCTACACGAGCCAAAAAGCGTTGCGCATCAGCTATGCAAGCCATTATCGCGTCAATATCAGAGAGTTCTGCCCTGACTATCTGCATACTTAGAAATTTTAAACAATTTCTTAATCCCCAATTCTCTGACGGACAACCTCAAAGAGCATAATTGCAGCGGCAGCAGAGACATTGAGCGACTCTATTGCGCCAATCATCGGTATTGCCAACTGCTCGTCACATAGCTTGAGTACCTCCTTTGAAATACCCCTCTCCTCTGAGCCCATAACAATAACTGTCGGACGGCGAAGGTCTGCATCGTACATCAACTTACGACTATGCTCTGTCGCTGCAACAACCTGAAAACCATTGAGTTGTAACGACTTGAGAGTATTGCGTACAGAACCTATACGGGCAACAGGAATACGAGCCAACGCTCCGGCACTCGCCTTCATAGCCTCCGCATTTACAGGCGCAGCACTCTTGAGCGAACAGATTATTCCGTGCGCACCGGCACACTCTGCACTTCGTGCAATACCGCCAAAGTTACGCACATCTGTCACTCCGTCAAAGAGTACAATAAGTGGAGTCTCATCCTCGGGTACGCGCTCTAAAATATCCTCAACCTCGACATAGTCAATCTCGGCAATCTGCGCCACAATACCCTGATGTGAGCCTCGCACAAGACGATTGAGCTTCTCAACAGGAACCTCCTGCACACGCAGACGATGACGGAAACAGAGGTCTCTGACCTCGCTCATTAGCTGACCCTCCGCACCACGACGGATAAAAATCTTCTCAATCTGCTTGCCTGACTCAATAGCCTCAACCACAGGTCGAATACCAAAAATAATGTTCTCCTTTGCCATATAGAGTATGCTTTATCGCACAAAGATATACATTTTTTTTGATTTTATTATGAAATAGGCTATTGGCAGAGCAATACAGCAACAAAAAAGCCGGCAACAAGTACCGGCTTTTAGTGTTTATAACCTTAAGGTTAGTTTATTGACGGCAGGAATGAGTACTCCTTTGAGTAGTGGAGGTGCTGCTCGGTGTAGTTTGCAGGATAAGAGATAACTACATCAACAATCTGACCATCCTTCTCAACAATCTGATACTCAGGGTTTACAAAGCCACCGTAAGGCTCAATACCGAGTGCATAGTAACGCTCGCGAACCTGCTTGTGGAGCTCTGGCTCGACAGTTACACCATAGTTCTCAACAAGTGCCTTACCAGCCTCATAGTCGCCCTCGCTCTTAATGCGCTGTACCTCATAAAGCATATCGCCGAAGAGCTTGCGCAGTGCGTCGAAGTCATTGACAACGATATATTTCTTGCCATCCTTCTCTACCCACTCGATAACATTGTTTGCCTTGCCCTTCTCGTAGCACCACTCTGCAATCATCTTGCGGTTACGCATATGTGACTCCTCGACATTCTTGCCAAGCTCGATGCGTGAGAGCTGTGTCATCATACCGTTCATAATGTAAGATGCATACTGAGCCTTTGCAACATCAAGTGTAGGGATAAGACCAATCTCAATGAGTTTCTCATCACCGAGGTAGTAGAGTGCAAAGAGGTCTGCGCGGGTCTCCTCGAGGGTTGAAGAGTAAGAGCCGAGCTCTGTACCTGTTGTACCCGGAGCGAGCTGACCTGAGCCGTGACCAAGGCACTCGTGAAGATCTGTGTGCAGGTCATCAGAGAGCTTGCCCCACTGCTTCATACGCTCGCGGTCCTCATCGCGGAGAACGAACTCCTCAGAGAAGCCGTTGCCCTGTGCAGCCTTATTGTATGCGTAGGTAATGTTGTCGATAGTTACAGACTTTGAGCCGTACTCTTTACGAATCCAATCTGCATTTGGAAGGTTGATGCCGATAGGTGTTGCAGGGTAGCAGTCGCCACCGAGCATAGCTACTGTGATAACCTTTGCCGATACACCCTTAACAACAGGCTTGCGGTATGCAGGGTTGATAGGGGAGTGGTCCTCAAACCACTGTGCATTCTCAGAGATAATCTTTGTACGCTCACAAGCAGCCTTATCTACAAAGTTTACAACGCTCTCCCAAGAAGCCTTGAAGCCGAGAGGGTCGCCGTATGTCTCGGTAAAGCCGTTTACAAAGTCGATATTTGACTGAGTATCCTGCACCCAAGAGATATTAAAGGCGTCAAAGTCGCGCAAATCTCCGCTCTTGTAGTACTTAATCAGCAGACCGATAGTGGTCTTGAGTGGCTCCTCTGCCACAGCCTCAGCCTTCTCGAGCCAATATACAACCTGCTCAAGAGCCTCGGTGTACATACCACCGATTTTGTAAGTCTGCTCGAAAATCTTGCCATTCTTCTTCACGAGCTTTGAGTTAAGACCGTAAGAGATTGGGCGTGGGTCTTTAGGGTCAATCATCTTGTTGTAGAAACGCTCTACCTCCTTCTGTGTAAGACCCTCGTAGTAGTTGCCTGCAGATGATGCAATCATATCTACGCCGGCAGTCTGATTGAGGCGTGAAGGGTAGAGAGACGGGTTGAAGATAATCTCTACAAGCTCCTCGTGCTTTACAACACCTGTATCTACACCCTTGAGCTGCTCTGCAAACCACTCGCGAGAGAACTCAGGAGTGAACTTGTCGTTAGAGTAGTGGTGGTGAATACCATTTGCAAACCAAATCTTCTTCAGGTACTTCTCCATAGCTACAAAGTCAGCAGCACTCTTGTCGCCCTCGTAAGAGGTGTAGATCTGCTCCAAAGCACGACGGATAGTAAGGTTGTACTTGAAGTTCTGGTCAAACATAATGTCACGACCACACTTTGCCGACTCGGCAAGGTAGTAAACCAGCAGCTTCTCATTGAGTGGCAGGTTCTCAAACTCAGGTACCTCGTAGCGGATAACCTTGATGTCGTCAAACTTGTCCACAATCCAAGCCGCCTCCTTTGGCTGCTCTGTGCAAGATGACAGAGTAAGCGCGATAAGTCCCATAGCGGTTACGAATTTTTTCATTTCTTTAAGTTTTATATTGCAAAAATTATTCTTTCAGCGCAAAGATAGTAATTTATTCAATACTGAACAAATCGGCATCGCGAAGAGTCGGGAACTGCTTACGACGAACTTTTAGTTCGTCAATATCTATTTGCGCAACTGTAATACACTCCTTTTCGCCGGCATCTGCTATAATCTCGCCGAAGCTATCCCACACAACCGAGCCACCATTGTAGTTGCAGTATATATCGTCGCCTGTGCGGTTTACAGCCACCACAAAACACTCATTTTCAATGGCTCTTGCAGCCGATAGCGTACGCCAAGCACCCTGCCGAGCCGTTGGGAACGATGCTACATAGATAATGGCGTCGTACTCATACCCACCCTCTACAAGACGGTTGCGGGCAAATATCGGGAAACGAATATCGTAGCAGGTCTGCAATAGGAACTTGACCCCTTGCCACTCAACTACTACCCGCTCACTGCCTGCCGTAAAACGCTTTGTCTCTCCGCCAAGACGAAAAAGGTGATGTTTGTCATATCTGGCAGCAATGCCTTTAGGTGTGACAAAGTAGTGACGGTTGTAGTACTTTCCGCCCTCAGCAATGACAAGCGAGCCTGATAGTGCGCAACCTCTTGTACGGGCAGTTCTAACCATCCATCGTAGAGCTTCGCACTCCTCTTCAGTTTGCGCAACATCCTGAGCCTCAATAACAAACCCTGTACTCCACATCTCCGGTAAGATGTACAGGTCGGCAGCATCCGAGCTTGCAATAAGCTCCTCTGCACGCGCAATATTTGTGGGTATATCACACCAGGCAATGTTGGTTTGTACTAATCCAATTTTCATAGTTGGCAGATGAAAAGAGCCGACATTCATCGGCTCTGTTTATTATGTATTACATGTTATAAACTACTCCCACTCAATAGTCGCATTTGGCTTTGGTGACATATCGTAGCAGACGCGGTTTACATTCTTAACCTCGGCAAGAATACGGTCTGTAATACGGCAGAGAATATCCCAATCAACGCGCTCGATAGTTGCAGTCATTGCATCTACGGTATTTACGGCACGGATAATTACAGGATACTCGAAAGAACGAGCATTGTCACGCACGCCTACACTCTTGAAATCAGGCACAACGGTAAAGTACTGCCAAACCTTCTTGTCAAGACCTGTCTTTGCAAACTCCTCACGAAGAATTGCATCAGCCTCACGCACAGCCTCAAGACGCTCGCGGGTAATTGCACCAAGGCAACGAACACCAAGACCCGGACCTGGGAATGGCTGACGATATACCATCTCGTATGGCAGACCAAGCTCAAGACCGCAAGCACGAACCTCATCTTTGAAGAGCTGACGCAGTGGCTCAACAAGCTCAAACTTCATATCCTCAGGCAGACCACCTACATTGTGGTGTGACTTGACCATCTTCGCAGTCTTCGTACCGCTCTCGACAATATCAGGATAGATAGTACCCTGACCGAGGAAGTCGATACCCTCAAGTTTGCGTGCCTCCTCCTCGAATACGCGGATAAACTCGCCACCGATAATCTTACGCTTCTGCTCAGGGTCGGCAACATTCTCCAACTTCGAAAGGAAACGCTCTGTTGCATCTACATATACAAGGTTTGCGCAGAGCTGGTTGCGGAATACCTCGACAACATTCTCACTCTCGCCCTTACGCATCAGACCGTGGTTCACATGTACGCAGACAAGGTTGTCGCCAATAGCCTTAAGAAGCAGAGCTGCCACAACAGACGAATCTACACCGCCTGAGAGAGCAAGCAACACCTTGCGGTTGCCAACTTGACGGCGGATAAGCTCAATCTGATCGGCAACGAAGTTGGTCATATTCCAGTTAGCCTCAGCCTTGCAAGTGTCAAATACAAAACTCTTCACAGCCTCCTTGATAGCCTCTACATCATCGGTAAACTGTGGCAGTTTAACCTCACACAGAGCCTTGTCGTGACCTGCTGCGATTACAGGGAAACCTGCGCTATAAATCTCTGGCAGAACATCAATAGCCACGCCATCAATAACATTGTTTGGACCACCATTGATAATTACACCCTTGACATTTGGCAGAGCCTTGAGCTCAGCTGCAGTAATATCGTGCGGGTAGATTTCGCTATATACACCAAGCGCACGAATGGCACGGGCAAGAACAGTATTCTCGTGGCTGCCCAAGTCCAAAATAACAATCATATCCTGTTTCATAACCTCAGAAAATATATTTTTAATAACCTAATATCTTACTCTCCGCGAGTGTAGTTTGGAGTCTCGCGTGTAATGGTAATATCGTGTGGGTGGTTCTCAATAACACCGCTTGCAGTTACGCGGATAAAGCGAGCTGTACGCAGTGTTGCAAGGTCCTTAGCACCACAGTAACCCATACCTGAACGGATACCGCCAATGAGCTGATATACAGTCTCATTAAGCGCACCCTTGAACGGTACACGACCTACAATGCCTTCTGGTACGAGCTTGTTTGTAGCAGTCTCGCCATCCTGGAAATAGCGGTCGGTAGAGCCAGCCTTCATAGCGTCGATGGAGCCCATACCTCGGTAGGTCTTGAACTTACGACCATTGTAGATAATAGTCTCGCCCGGAGCCTCCTCAGTACCGGCAAACATTGAGCCGCACATTACGCAGTCGCCACCGGCTGCAAGAGCTTTAACAATATCGCCTGAGTAGCGCAGACCACCGTCAGCAATAACTGCAACATCCATATCCTTCACAGCACTTGATACATCAAAGATTGCAGTGAGCTGTGGAACACCGACACCGGCAATAATACGGGTAGTACAGATTGAGCCCGGACCGATACCTACCTTGATACCGTCAGCACCATTCTCTGCAAGATAACGAGCAGCCTCTGCTGTGGCGATGTTACCTACAACAACATCGAGGTGCGGATACTTCTCCTTGATGCGCTTAAGCAGTGTAACGATATTCTTTGAGTGTCCGTGAGCAGAGTCGAGAACAACAGCATCAACACTCTCAGCTACAAGCGCATCTACACGCTCCATAGAGTCTGCCGTAACACCTACACCTGCAGCTACACGCAGACGACCCTTGCTGTCTTTACAAGCGTTAGGGTGGTCCTGAACTTTTGTAAGGTCCTTGTATGTGATAAGACCAACGAGATGCCCCTCTGCATCTACAACAGGGAGTTTTTCGATTTTATTGCGCAACAGAACATCTGTAACATCCTCAGCCTCCGGATTTGTGATTGTTACAAGATTCTCTGAGGTCATAACCTCGGCAATCTTACGAGTCATATCCTTTTGGAAACGCAGGTCTCGGTTTGTTACAATACCAACAAGCATACGGTTGCTATCCACAACAGGAATACCACCAATCTTGTTCTCGCGCATCAGAGCAAGAGCATCGCCAACACTCTGCTCGCCAGTGATTGTTACAGGGTCATAAATCATACCGTTCTCAGCACGCTTTACACGACGAACTTGTGCAGCCTGCTCGGCAATAGACATATTCTTGTGAATAACGCCGATACCTCCCTCACGAGCAATGGCAATAGCCATAGGAGCCTCGGTAACGGTATCCATAGCCGCTGAAACAATAGGAATATTAAGGGTAATATTACGCGAAAAACGACTCTTGACGCTAACCTCGCGTGGAAGAACCTCCGAGTATGCTGGGACCAACAATACATCGTCAAAGGTCAAACCCTCTTGCTGAACTCTCTCTGATAAAAACGACATAACTCTACTATTTTATTAATTAAACATATACAGCAGTAACAAAAAGCGAGGCACAATCGCACCTCGCTTATTTCGCACACACCCCCACAGCTCCGAACATACCGCACACTCCTTTACCGTAAAGCCCGAGCTGCACACTGCAGATAATCGGACCGTGAAACCAAGGGTGACAATTTGCTCTCATCGGTGGGTGGTTTATAATTTGTGCAAAGGTACGAATATTTTTTTGAACAGTGCAAATTTTAGAGCAAATTTTTGATAAAAAATATTATTTGTCAATTTCGTTGAAAAAGTGTTGAAAAAAGTGCGCTGAAAATTTTTCAGTACCCGCAAAGTTTTATATTTTTGCCGTATGAAAGTGTTTATGTCGCATTTGGAGTTTTTTGTAGATTCGGGGAGTAGTCCTCGAAGCAAAAAGTTCGGGTGCGTACATCGCAGAAAGTTCCGCTCACAGAGCGTAGTATGCAGTGTGCAGGAGATAGGTGTGTAAAACAAGCCACTACGACAGATATGTTGTGGTGGCTTTTTGCTTGATATAAAAGTGTAATTTAATTATAGAAAACTATGAAGGTAGCAGTTATTATGGGCTCTACAAGCGACTGGGGCGTGATGTCGGCAGCGGTTGAGACCCTTGAGCAGTTAGGTATCGAGTACGAAAAGCGAGTAATCAGCGCACATCGTACCCCTCATTTGATGTTTGAGTATGCAACCACAGCTCGTGAGCGTGGTATTGGTGCAATTATCGCCGGTGCAGGTGGCGCTGCCCATGTGGCGGGAGTTACAGCAGGTCTTACAACTGTGCCTGTAATAGGTGTACCTATCAAGACTTCGGCTTTGGGTGGTCTTGACTCTCTGCTCTCTATTGTGCAGATGCCGGGAGGTGTTCCTGTTTCGACAACTGCAATCAATGGTGCCAAGAATGCAGCTCTTATTGCTGCGTCAATCTTTGCGCTGACCGACCCAGAGCTTGAGGCTCGATTGATTGAGTATCGTAAGAAGCAGACAGAGACTGTACTTGCTTCAGAGTTGTAAAAAAGTTGAGATATGAAGAATTTCAGAATTTTTGTAGAGAAATATGCCGAGTTTCAGGTCGAGGCTCACTCGTTGCAGAGCGAACTGAATGAAAATCTCGGTCTGAATATCCGCTCACTTCGAGTGCTGAATGTATATGATTTATTCGGCTTTACAGAGGAACTTATTGAGCGTTGTCGTTACTCGGTATTTGGAGAGATTGTTACCGACCGTGTAACAGACTCTTGCCCGCTTGAAGGTCTGAAGTATTTGGCGGTAGAGTGTCTGCCCGGTCAGTTTGACCAGCGTGCCTCTTCGGCAGTAGATTGCGTGCGTCTTATTGAGCCGACTGCCGATGTTAGAATTCGCAGCTCAAAGTTGCTTATCTTTGATAATGGCGTGAGTGAGGCTGATATTGAGGCTGTAAAGCACTACTATATCAATGCTGTGGAGTCTCGTGAGAAGGATTTGAGCCGTCTGACAGACAATGAGCAGGCTGAGCGTCGTCCTGTGCCAATCCTTGAGGGCTTTACAGAGATGACCGAGGAGGAGCTTGCTCCATACTGCCGTGAGAATTCACTTGCAATGAATGCTGACGACCTTCGTGAGGTTGTAAACTACTTCAAGAAGGAGGGTCGCAACCCTTCACAGACAGAGCTTCGTATTCTTGATACATATTGGTCAGACCACTGCCGTCACACAACTTTTACTACGGAGATTACCGAGATAAAGGTTGATGATTCGTTTATGAAGAGCGAGTTTGAGAGTGCCCTTGCCGAGTTTGGCGTGATGCGAGCAGAGCTTGGTCGCGAGCATAAGAGCCTCTGCCTTATGGAGATTGCTACAATAGGTGCTCGTTACCTGCGTCACAAGGGTCTTTTGGACGATATGGAGCAGAGTGAGGAGAATAATGCTTGCAGTATCTTTGTCGATGTCGATGTTGATGGTCAGACAGAGAAGTGGCTGCTCCAATTTAAGAACGAGACCCATAACCATCCGACAGAGATTGAGCCGTTTGGTGGTGCTTCTACCTGTCTTGGTGGTGCTATTCGTGACCCACTGTCAGGTCGTGCCTATGTATATCAGGCTATGCGTGTAACAGGTGCGGGTGACATCTATAAGGGTGTTGCCGAGACTATGGCGGGTAAGTTGCCACAGCGAGTTATCTCTCGTAAGGCTGCTGCCGGATATTCGAGCTATGGAAACCAGATTGGTCTTGCTACAACACATGTACGCGAGATTTATCACGATAATTATGTAGCAAAGCGTCTTGAGGTCGGTGCTGTTGTCGGTGCTGTCAAGGCGGAGAATGTGCGCCGTGAGTCTCCTGCTCCGGGCGATGTTGTACTGCTTATGGGTGGTAGAACAGGTCGTGACGGTATTGGCGGAGCAACAGGTTCATCAAAGCAGCATACAGCCTCTTCACTTGAGGAGTGTGGCTCGGAGGTGCAGAAGGGTAATGCACCGGAGGAGCGTAAGATTCAGCGTCTGTTCCGTCGCGCAGATGTTACACGCCTGATTAAGAAGTCGAATGACTTTGGTGCAGGTGGTGTAAGTGTGGCTATCGGCGAGCTGACAGATGGTCTTGATATATACCTCGACAGAGTACCGGTTAAGTATAACGGTCTGAATTCGACAGAGCTTGCAATTAGCGAGTCGCAGGAGCGTATGTCGGTAGTTGTCGAGCGTAAGGATATGGAGGCGATGATGGCTCTGTGTGCTGAGGAGAATGTTGAGGTAACACACGTTGCTGATGTGACCGATACTCAGCGAATGAGAATGTACTTCAACGGCGAGCTTATCGTAGATTTGAAGCGAGAGTTTATCGACAGTGCGGGTGCAAAGCACTACACACAAGTAACTATCCCTGCCGTGGAGGAGCGAAATCCGTTTACTCGTACCGTTGAGGGTAGTACAGCAGCCGAGCAGTTGGTGGTAAATATGCAGGATTGGAATGTCGTTAGTCAGAAGGGTCTTATTGAGATGTTTGACTCAACTATCGGCGCTTCGACAGTGCTTATGCCGTTTGGTGGTCGTACACAATCGACCGAGAGTCAGGTATCTGTTCAGACACTGCCTGTACGCCACGGAAAGACCAATACTGCAAGTATTATGGCATTTGGTTATAACCCGTATATCTCAAGTTGGAGCCCATATCACGGTGCGCAGTATGCTGTAGTTGAGGCTGTGGCAAAGGTTGTTGCTGCCGGAGCGAGATTTGATAAGATGCGATTCTCTTATCAGGAGTACTTCGAGCGTATGACAGACCGCAACTCGTGGGGTAAGCCTATGGCGGCTCTGCTGGGTGCGCTGAAGATGCAGCACGCACTCGGTCTGCCATCTATCGGTGGTAAGGACTCTATGAGCGGTACATTTAACGATATTAATGTACCTCCGACTCTTATTGCCTTTGGTATTACTACTGTTGATGCACGCAAGGTTATCAGCCCTGAGTTTAAGAGTGCTGGTAGCAAGCTCTACCTTATCAAGCACACTCCAAAGGGTGATTATACGCCGGATTGCGATGCTCTGCGTCATAACTTTACACTTGTTACCGACCTTATCGAGCATGGTAGTGTAAAGGCAGCATACGCAGTGGGCTTTGGTGGTGTTGCCGAGGCTGTTGCAAAGATGAGTTTCGGAAATGAGATTGGCGCACAGCTTACTATCTCAGGTAGCGAGTTGTTTGACTATAACTATGGCTCTATCGTAGTCGAGAGTAGTGTTGATATTGCAGATGCTGCGGCACAGCTTATCGGAGAGACTACGGCTCAGAAGTCTATTACAGTAGATGGTCAGAGCGTTGAGATTGAGCAGTTGCTTAAGGCGAATATGGCACGCTTTGAGAGCGTATATCCTTCAAAGGGTCGAGCAGGTGAGCCTTGTCGTGAGGCAAATTGTAGTACAGCGGCTCCAAAATATAAAGGCGAGAAGGTTGATACTGTAAAGGTATATCTGCCTGTATTCCCGGGTACCAACTGCGACTATGATACCGCTCGTGCATTTGAGCGTGCAGGTGCTCAGACGGAGATTGGTGTATTCTGCAATCTTACATCAGATGCTATTTTTGACTCTATCCGCCGTATGTGCGCAGCTATTGACAATAGCCATATCTTGGTACTCAGTGGTGGTTTCTCGCTTGGTGATGAGCCGGATGGTAGCGGTAAGTTTATTGCCGGAGTGCTCAATAATGCAGATGTGACACGCTCCGTACACGCACTGCTTGATCGTGGAGGTCTTATCCTTGGTATCTGTAACGGTTTCCAGGCTTTGGTTAAGTCGGGTCTGCTCCCTTATGGTCGATTGGGTATGGTTACAACAGCCTCACCTACACTCTTCCATAACGATATCCATCGCCACATCTCGCAGATGGTAACTACCCGCGTAGGAACAACTGCTTCGCCATGGTTGTCATCTTTTAGTGTAGGTGATTTGCACTCTATTGCAGTGAGCCACGGAGAGGGTAAGTTTGTTGTCAGTGAGGAGTTTGCTGAGGAGTTGTTTGCAAATGGTCAGGTGGCATTCCAATATACGGATGCCGAGGGTAGAGCGACAACTGATGCTCCATTTAATCCTAATGGTTCTTCTTACGGTATTGAGGGTATTATCAGCCGTGACGGACAGATTTTGGGAAAGATGGGTCATACAGAGCGTTATACAGAGGGATTATTTAAGAATATTGCAGGCGAAAAGTGTCAGAATATATTTGACAATGCAGTTCGCTATTTTAAAGGGGAATAACTTATAATATATAGGTATAATGAGTGTTTTAGGAGTTTATGGAGTAGAGCACGCCTCGTCACTTATCTACTATGGTCTGCACACTATGCAGCATCGTGGTCAGGAGGGTTGTGGAATGGTCTGTGTAGATGGCAATGGGCAGATGAAACGCCATCGCGGACTTGGTCTTGTCTCTGAGGTGTTTAATGAACAGAAGATTGCCGCAATGGATGGCACTATGGGTATTGGTCATGTGCTATATACCGGTGCTGCCTCTCGCGGTTTGGATAATGTACAACCACTCTATTTCCACCACGGGTCGGGGGACTTTGCTTTGGCTCATAATGGAAATGTAGTCAATTCGGAGCTTCTTACAGACAGCCTTGAGCGTAAAGGCTCGCTGTTTCACTCTCACTCTGACGCAGAGTTGCTTGCGCATCTTATCAAGAAGGATAATCCGGATGAACCGCGTATCTTCTCGATTATTGAGGCTCTCAAGCAGTTGGAGGGTGCATACGCCTTTCTGATTATGACAAAAAATCGTATATATGCTTGTCGAGATAAGTATGGATTTCATCCTCTCTCTATCGGTAAGTTAGGCGATGGTTATGTGGTAAGTAGCGAGACTTGTGCATTCGATACAATAGGCGCTGAGTTTATCAGAGATGTTCAGCCCGGGGAGGTTGTAACTATAGATAAGAAGGGTATCCGTTCATCATTCTACACAGAACCGAGTGGTTGCAAGTGTAAGATGTGCGCTATGGAGTATATCTACTTTGCTCGTCCTGATAGCGATATTGAGGGGTGTAATGTACACGCGTATCGTAAAGAGTCGGGTCGTCGCCTCTACTATGAGGCTCCGGCAGATGCAGATATTGTTGTTGGTGTACCTGATTCAAGCCTTAGTGCTGCACAGGGTTATAGCGAGGCAAGTGGTCTGCCGTATGAGATGGGTCTGATAAAGAATAAGTATGTCGGTCGTACATTTATCCAGCCATCACAGGCTTTGCGTGAAAAGGGTGTAAGAATGAAACTCTCGCCTGTACGCTCTATTGTGAGCGGTAAGCGCGTGGTGCTTGTCGATGACTCTATTGTCAGGGGTACTACATCTCGTCGAATTGTTAATATGCTCCGTGAGGCGGGTGCAACAGAGGTGCATGTGCGTATCGCCAGCCCTACGATGACACACCCTTGCTTCTATGGTGTCGATACCTCTACTCTTGAGGAGTTGATGCTTGCCCGTATGAGTGTAGATGAGGCTTGTAAGGCTATTGGTGCAGATTCCCTTGCCTTCCTCTCTTATGGGGCTACATTAGGCTCTGCTGTTGGTAGAACGGATATGTGTTTGGCTTGCTTTGGTGGCGAGTATCCGACACCTATCTACCAAAAGATTGAGGATGCAAATAAGTAGAAAAGCGAAAAAAGATAAAACAGATTTAATATGGCAGTAAATTACGAAAAGGCAGGTGTAAACCTGGAGGCGGGCTACGAGGTGGTACGCCGAATTAAGCAGCATGTGGCATCGACTCAGCGTAAGGGTACAATGGGTAATATCGGAGCCTTCGGAGGTATGTTTGACTTGGCATCACTCGGTGTTAAGGAGCCTGTTCTTGTCAGCGGTACAGACGGCGTGGGTACAAAGCTCAAGATTGCATTTGCAATGGATAAGCACGATACTATCGGTATTGATGCCGTTGCGATGTGTGTGAATGATGTACTTGCACAGGGAGCAGAGCCACTCTTCTTCCTCGACTATGTAGCGTTGGGTCATAATATCCCGCAGAAGGTTGAGGCTATCGTTGCAGGTGTCGCAGAGGGTTGCCGTCAGGCAGGTTGCGCACTTATCGGTGGCGAGACTGCCGAGATGCCGGGTATGTACGAGGGTGGCGACTACGATATTGCAGGCTTTACTTGCGGTGTTGTTGAGAAGTCTCAGCTTATTGACGGTAGCAAAGTAAAGGTGGGCGATGTGCTTGTAGGTATTGCATCAAGTGGTGTTCACTCAAACGGCTTTAGCCTTGTTCGTAAGGTGGTTGCCGATAACAATCTCGACCTTAATGCCTCTTATGAGGAGCTTGAGGGTGCAAACCTCGGCGAGACTCTTCTTACACCGACAAAAATCTATGTTCGTCAGGTGCTTGAGGTAATCCGTAACTGTGATGTTCACGGCATCTGCCATATTACAGGTGGTGGTTTTGACGAGAATATTCCTCGCGTGCTTCACGAGGGTCAGGGTCTTGAGATTACAGAGGGTACTTGGGAGATTCTTCCTGTATTCCGTCTGCTTGAGAAGTATGGCAATATCCCTCATCGTGAGATGTTTAACATCTTCAATATGGGTATCGGTATGGTTGTAGTTCTTGACCAAAGTCAGGCTCAGAAGGCTATCGATATTCTCACTGCGGCAGGCGAGAAGGCATCGGTTATTGGTCGCGTAACAGATACTGAGGGTGTTGTCATAAAATAAGGGTCATACGATGCATAAGATAGCTGTATTTGCAAGTGGCACAGGCACAAACTTCGAGGCGATAGTTGAGGCGTGCAATAGGGGCGAGTTAGATGCCGAGGTTGTACTGCTTGTTTGTGATAAGCCACAGGCAGCAGCAGTAGAAAAGGCTCACAGGTTTGGCATAGAGTGCTTTGCGTTTAATCCGAAAGATTACGCCTCAAAGGAGGAGTTTGAGAGCCAGATTGTAGAGCTGCTCGATAGGGCAGGGGTAGAGCTTGTCTGCCTTGCCGGTTATATGCGTATTGTGGGCAGTGTGCTCTTGGGGGCATACGGTGGCAGGATAATTAATATACACCCGTCACTGCTTCCAGCCTTTATGGGCGCAAGAGCGGTAGAGAGAGCTGTGGAGTATGGTGTGAAGGTGTATGGTATTACTATCCATTGGGTTGATCAGACACTTGATGGCGGAAAAATTATCGCACAGCGAGCCTTTGAATACGACGGCAATGACCCTGAACAGGTGCATCGTATAGGTCAGCAGATAGAACATAAGTTGTATGTAGAAACGATTAAAAAGATATTAGAATGAAAAGAGCATTAGTAAGTGTAAGTGACAAGAGCGGTCTTGTAGAGTTTGTAAAGGGTCTTGAGTCACTCGGTTGGCAGATTATCGCAACAGGCGGAACTCAGCGTCTGTTGGAGCAGAGCGGTGTAAAGACTATCGGTATTAGCGAGGTTACAGGCTTTCCGGAGATTTGCGACGGTCGTGTTAAGACTCTGCACCCAAAGGTACACGGAGGTCTTTTGGCGCGTCGTGACGAGGCAAGCCATTTAGAGGCACTCAAAGAGAATGGTATTGAGTTTATCGACCTTGTATGTGTAAACCTCTATCCGTTCCGTCAGACTATCGCAAAGCCTGATGTTACTATGGAGGATGCTATTGAGAATATCGACATCGGTGGTCCATCTATGCTCCGTAGTGCGGCGAAGAACTATCGTGATGTAACTGTAGTTTGTGACCCTGCGGACTATGCAGCAGTGCTTGCAGAGATTGCTGAGGGTGGTAATACAAAGGTTGAGACCCGTCTTGCCCTCTCTGCAAAGGCTTATACACATACTGCACAGTATGATAGCTGCATCGCTACATTTATGCGTGAGAAGGCTGGTTTGTCAGAGAAACTCTTCCTTGAGTTTGATGTAAAGCAGTCTCTTCGTTATGGCGAGAACCCTCACCAGAGCGCAAAGTTCTATAGCGATAATCAGACAACTGCATTCTCGCTTGCCTATGCAGAGCAGTTGGGTGGTAAGGAGCTGTCGTACAACAATATTCAGGATGCAAATGCAGCTCTTAATATTGTGCGTGAGTTTGACGAGCCATTCTGTGTTGCTCTGAAGCATATGAATCCTTGTGGTGCTGCTATCGGTAATACTATCGAGGAGGCTTGGACTGCGGCTTACGAGGCAGATAAGGTCTCTATTTATGGCGGTATTGTAGCGGTAAACCGACCTCTCACTGCCGAGGTGGCTCAGGGTATGAAGCCGATTTTCCTTGAGATTGTTATGGCTCCGGAGTTTACAGCTGAGGCGTTGGAGATTTTGAGTACTAAGAAAAATCTTCGTCTGCTCAAGGTCGATATGACAAAGAGCGATAAGCCGATTAATCAGTATATCAGCGTCAATGGCGGTCTGCTTGTTCAGCAGCTTGATACAGTTACAAAGAGCGTTACTGCCGATATGTGCGTGACCGAGACTAAGCCGACAGAGGCACAGCTCGTAGATTTGAACTTCGGTTGGAGAGTTGTTAAGCATGTAAAGTCAAATGCTATTGCCGTTGTTAAGGATGGTCATACACTCGGCGTTGGTGCAGGTCAGATGAACCGTGTAGGCTCTGCAGAGATTGCACTCAAGCAGGCACAGGCAGCAGGCTTTACAGAGGGTCTTGTACTTGCATCAGATGGTTTCTTGCCATTTGACGATACAGTAGCATTTGCCGCACAGTATGGCGTAACAGCTATCGTTCAGCCTGGTGGTAGTATTCGCGATGAGGATTCTATCAAGAAGGCTAATGAGTTGGGTATCACAATGCTCTTTACAGGAATGCGTCACTTCAAACACTAATAGGTAGTTTCTGATATGGGTAAGAGAGTATTAGTTGTAGGCTCGGGTGGTCGTGAGCACGCCATTGTTGATGCGCTCAGTCGCTCGCCTCAGGTAGATAAAATATATTGTGCTCCCGGAAATGCAGGTATTGCACTTCAGGCTCAGACGGTGGCTATTAAGGATACAGATGTTGAGGCTCTTAAGGCTTTTGCTACCCAGCAGGGCATTGACCTTACGGTTGTTGGTCCTGAGGCTGCGTTGGCTGCCGGTGTGGTAGATGCGTTCCGCGCAGAGGGTTTGAAGATTTTTGGTCATACAAAGAGTTCAACCCGCATAGAGTCAAGTAAGGAGTTTGCAAAGCAGTTGATGGTAAAATATAATATTCCGACTGCCACTTACGAGGCGTTTGATAACTATGATGAAGCCAAGGCGTATGTTGAGCGTACAGATGTACCGACAGTGCTTAAATATGACGGTCTTGCAGCGGGTAAGGGCGTTGTAGTGGCAATGACTGCGGAGGAGGCTGACGAGGCGTTAAAAGATATGCTTCTTGATGAGAGCTTTGGTCGTGGTCGTGTAGTTATTGAGCAGTACCTCGAGGGTCCGGAGTTTTCGCTGATGTGCTTTGTTTGTGGCGATAAACTCTATCCTATGCCTGTTGCGCAGGACCACAAGCGCGCTTATGATGGCGATAAGGGTCCGAATACGGGCGGTATGGGTGCATATACCTGCCTGCCATTTATCACAGACGAGGATATGGAGTATGCTATGGAGCAGATTATGCGCCCTACGGCAGCTGCAATGGTAGCAGAGGGTTGCCCGCTTACAGGTGTACTCTATGGTGGTCTGATGAAGACCAAAGAGGGCATTAAGGTTATCGAGTTTAATGCTCGCTTTGGCGATCCGGAGACAGAGGTTGTGCTGCCGCTTATCTCGAGTGATATTTACGATATTTTCGAGGCTGTGGCAGAGGGTAGAGATGCTCAAGAGCCTACTTGGGAGAGTTGCGCTACGCTCGGAATTGTGCTTGCATCAAAGGGCTACCCGGGTAGCTATGAGAAGGGTTACGCAATTACAGGTCTTGAGGCTGTTGATGGCGTTGTTTACCATATGGGTACATCAGCCAAAGAGGGTCAGATTGTAACAGCCGGCGGTCGCGTGATGATTGTGGTCTGCAAGGCTGATACCCTTGCTGCGGCACACGCTAAGGCAAATGCCGAGGTTGAAAAAATCAAGTGTGATAATTTGTTCCACCGTACCGATATCGGACACAAAGCGTTTAAGTAACTGTATTGAAATATTAAAAATTTCAAAGCATGATTATAGATGGAAAACAGCTCTCTGCCAAGCTCAAGGAGCAGATGGCAGAGCAGGTAGTTGAACTGAAAGAGAAGTATGGCATAGTACCTTCGTTGGCGGTAATCCTTGTTGGCGAAAACCCTGCATCTCAATCTTATGTTCGCGGAAAGATTAAGGCGTGTGAGGTGTGCGGCTTTGAGAGCATACTTATTACACTGCCTGAGAGCTGCACTGAGGAGGAGTTGCTCGCTCAGATTGATGCTCTTAATGCGGACGAGAAGGTAGATGGAGTTTTGGTTCAGTTGCCTCTGCCAAAGCATATCAACGAGGAGCGTGTTATTGACGCTATTGCTCTTGAGAAGGATGTGGATGGCTTCCACCCTGACAATGTGGCAAATCTGTGGCTCGGTAAGCCTTGCATCAAGCCTTGTACTCCAAAGGGCGTTATGCGTATGATAGAGGAGTGCGGATTTAATGTTGCAGGTGCAAATGCAGTTGTTGTAGGTCGTAGCAACATTGTTGGTAAGCCTATGGCAAAGTTACTGCTTGATGCAAATGCAACAGTTACTATTGCTCACTCTCGCACCAAGAACCTTGCTGAGGTTACTCGCGGTGCAGATATTCTTATCGCTGCCGTTGGTCGCGCTCGTATGATTACATCCGATATGGTTCGCCCGGGTGCTATCGTTATCGATGTGGGCGTAAACCGCGACCAAGCAACCGGTAAACTCTGTGGCGATGTGGATTTTGAGGGCGTTAAAGATATTGCAGCTCATATCACTCCTGTTCCGGGTGGCGTAGGTCCGATGACTATCACAATGCTTATGCAGAACACTATCGAGTGCTTCTTGAACAGAATGAATAAGTAATAACACAATAAACCGTATAAAAAATGATTGAAAGATACAGCCGCGAGGTTATGCGTAATGTATGGACCGAGCAGAATAAGTTTAATGCCTACCTGAAGGTAGAGATTCTTGCATCTGAGGCGTGGAGTACCCTTGGCGTAGTGCCAAAGGAGGATGTTGCAAAGCTTTGGGAGAAGGCTTCGTTCTCTATTGACCGTATCAAGGAGATTGAGGAGCAGACCCGCCACGATGTTGTAGCCTTTACCCGTGCCGTGTCAGAGACTTTGGGCGAGGAGCGTAAGTGGGTACACTACGGATTGACCTCTACAGATGTTGTTGATACTGCAAATGGTTATCTGCTCAAGCAGGCAAATGAGATTCTTGAGCAGGATTTGATTGAGTTCCTTGAGGTGCTCAAGCGTCGTGCATATGAGTTTAAGAGTACACCTTGCATCGGTCGTACACATGGTATTCACGCCGATATTACCTGCTTTGGTCTTAAGTGGGCGTTGTGGTACGAGGAGATGAGCCGCAACCTTGAGCGTTTCCGCACTGCTGCACGCGGTGTAGAGGTTGGTAAGATGAGCGGTGCTGTGGGTAACTTCGCAAATATCCCTCCTGTAATTCAGGACTATGTCTGCGAGAAACTCGGCATTGATAGCGCAGACATCTCTACACAGGTTATCCAGCGCGACCGCCACGCTTACTATATCGCAACCCTCGCCGTTATCGCATCAACTCTTGAGCAGATGGCTATGGAGGTGCGCAACCTTCAGCGTACCGAGGTACACGAGGTTGAGGAGTCGTTTGGTAAGGGTCAGAAGGGCTCAAGTGCAATGCCTCATAAGCGTAACCCAATCAGCAGTGAGAATATCTGTGGCTGCGCTCGCGTGATGCGTGGCTATATGGCTACCGCTTGCGAGAATGTTGCCCTTTGGCACGAGCGCGACATCTCACACTCTGCTACCGAGCGTATTATCCTTCCTGATGCAACAGAGCTTCTTGACTATATGCTCTGCCGCTTCAAGGGCATCCTTGATAACCTCGTAGTCTTTGAGGATGTGATGATGGAGAATATCTACCGCACTCGCAAGGTTATCTTCGCACAGCGCGTTATGAACGCACTGATTGATAAGGGTCTTTCTCGCGAGGAGGCTTACGACACCGTACAGCCTGTAGCTATGCGTGCTATGGCAGAGCGTGCTGACTATCAGGAGCTGCTCGCCGAGAACGAGAAGGTATCGTCACTCCTTACCCGTGAGGAACTTGACTCTTGCTTTACTCTTGAGTACTATCTTAAGAATGTAGATTATATCTTCAACCGCGTCTTTTAGCGTGATAGCGGGGCACCTATCTCCGCTAACATATAAATCGAGCAAAGGGCAGTACGCATAAGTACAGCCCTTCGCTGCTTTATATGCCGAGCGGAGTATCTGCCCCGCTCTGACGCTAAAATAGTTACTTTAATGACACATTTTGACGACAAAATGCGGTGTTATTTCCAATTTTGCCTATTTTTGTACAATGAGTAAATAGATAAAATCAATATGAAACGACTACTGCCTCTTGTTCTTGTTATTTGTGCCGCTATAGGTTGCACGCCTAAGCATAATCTTGAGATTAGATTAAAAGGTTTTCACAACGACACTCTGATTTTGGGTGTAATGCCATTGTCGGATTATATTGCCAATAACTATGATAATATGCAGACACAAACCCTTGTGGCTCAAGATGGTGTTATAAAGACAAATATTCCGACAGATGATTCTGCCAAATATTTTCAGCTTATAGCAACTCAATTATCTGTGCGTGAGGGTAGAATGTCTCTTCCGACACCTGCTGGTATAATCAGAAATTTTATTACCTCCAACGACAAAATCAGAATGGAGGTAACACCATTTGACAAGCATATTGAGGTTGCAGTAAAGCGTGGTTCGCGAGCCAATAGAGATATTGCAGATGTGAGAAATCAATATCGCAAACATGCAGCAGACTATTTTGCATTGCTTATCGGAGATAAGGGGCAGCAGTTAAGCAGGGTAGAGCGCGGAGTGGCTATTCAGAATAGTCTAAATGCTATGGATAACGCGTTAATAGAGAGTATCAAAAGCAATCCGGATAGAGTCTCTTCGCTATTCCTTTTATTCAACCTGACACTATTGCCAGACGATATTGTTAAATATATAGAACATCTAAAACCTACACTTTTATCTCACGAATGGGAGGATGTCAATGCTCTCTATGAAAAGACAAAACAGATGTGTGCGGTGCGAGATAAAGCAAAAAGAATGATAGATGAAAATGGAGCGGCTTTTGACTTCACAAGCAAAGATATTAACGGCAATGAGTTTACTCTTTCATCGCTTCGTGGTAAGTGGGTTGTCTTGGATTTTTGGGGTAGCTGGTGTGGTCCTTGTATGCGCGGTGTTCCAATGATGAAGAGATATTATGACCGTTATTGTAGTAAGATGGAGATTGTCGGCATAGCTTGCAATGATAAACAGGAGCAGTGGCGTAAAGCTGTAGAGAAAAACGAGATGACTTGGATAAATATCTTTCACGATGAGGATACACTACCTGCCAATAGCATTATGATGAACTATGCAGTTGCTAATTTTCCTACAAAGGTTATCATCACACCCGAAGGTTGCCTGCACAAGGTGTTTGTCGGTGAGACTGAAGATTTCTACACAGAGATAGATGCTATAATGAAATAAAACGCGAGTAACTATTATCAGCTGTCTAACAAGGAGATTTCTGCGTTACGCTTGCCCTCAAAATCCTCACATACGCTACAGTATGCTGCGGTTTTTCGGGCTACGCAAGCCTTGAAATCCCTCTTGTTATACAACTTCTAACGAAAATGGAGTGTCTAAAAAACTTGTTAGACACTCCATTTATTGCTTATTGCGACTGTGGGTTTCTACTATTCTATTTCGCCTTTCCACGAGATAATGCCCTCTGAAAGTTCTGTAACATCATAGCCACATCCTACCATTATATCAGCAGCCTCCTTGCTACGACGACCACCACGACAATATACTGCAATAGGGCGAGATTTATCAAGTTCATTGACTTTAGCTCTGAAATTCTCATCATCAATATTGATATTTACCGCACCTGGAATATGTCCAGCATTGAACTCCTCAGGAGTGCGAGAATCAATAAGTTGCACCTGCTCGTTGGCAATAAACTTCGCAAAACTATCGGCATCTACCGAATCATACCCCTTATTACTATTTGTACCACAGCTAACTAATATTGTAGCAGCAAACAAAATATACAACATCTTTCTCATAGTCTCTCTTTTTTAATAGTTTTAATTCCTATACAAAGGTAATAAATAGGTTATAATGTTGCAAATATTATAAGATAAAACTATATTGTAATATTTTATGCGGTTATAATTACAATCTATATCTTGGGCTTACCATAGTTTGTTACAATCCAATCCCAAACAGCATCTTTTTCAGGATAATGAAGATTTATAGTATATTAACTACTATAATAGTGATAGTATTAAATTGAAATTAAACGAAAAAAGTCCGGTTCAATACCGAACTTTTTACAAGTAAAATTCTTTTATTAATCAGCCCAACTTTTTGGGGTCGGAACATTTCTACACTTTGTTATTTTACTTATCTATTTGTCCCTCTACTTGCTCTGCATCAAATCCCACGGTTTTGAGTACAACTGTTCCACTTCTGTCTATAACAAAACAAGTCGGAGTGGACTGCACACCATACTTTATCTTAAACGGCGAATAATCCGACATCAATTCAGATATAAATATATAGTCATCGGAATATTGATTGCGAAATTCTTTGAGTTCCTCAAGGGTGCTAACAGAATAATAGACAACTATTGCGAGGCTATCCTCGGCATATTCTTCGCGTAGAGTAGCAAGTTCTCTACGACCAAAACGCCCCATACAACCCAAACCGCCATAGATAAGTAGTATGTTTTTATTGCGCTGTTCATTCCAAGCAAATTTATTCCCATCTGCATCTACAACATCAATAGGGCAGAATTCCATCCCCACTTCAATCTGCTCTGTTGCGATATGCTCTCTAATTGCTTTGGCGCACTCAGACTTACGAAGGTCGCGAGGAAGATTAGACAAAATATCTTGAAGAGTATCCTTCTCGATATCTAATCTAAGCATAAAACAGCGTCTAAGCCCACTTGGCGTTGCTGAATACTCAATGGCAAGTTCTTTGTTTTTTCTGTCTGCATAAGCCTCTAATTCCACCGCCTTAATGTACAGGGAATCCTCATTTTCTGCGTATAGTTCAGCTAATCTTTCTCCTTCTGCCTCATACTCTGCCCATAAGGTGCTATCAGCCTTTATATACTCTTGTTCGCGCTTTGTATCGTGTAACTTGGGTGCGCATTGAACGAATACCAATAAGCAAAGAATACTAAATAAATATATATTTTTCATAGATGTCATTTGTTTCTTTGTTATTATTTGAATGGAGTCTGTTATTTATACCACTTCGATAGTGTGTTAATATCTTTTACGCCAATAATAGGTTTGGAATAACCGTGTTTTGCGCAACTTATCATTGCTTTGGCAACCTCCTCGATAGTGTTTGAGAAACCGGGTATCCAAGTGAAGAGCCAATGATACTTGCCCCAACCTTGCAGTCGCCATTACTGTTTGGTTTTTCGATTATAAGGCCTTTATCCAATTCGCTATATCATTTAACACCTCTTCTGATATCGTCTCTTCAATTGCTCCATAGTTGAGTGCGGTAGTTGGAGTGCAATGCTGGAAAAGGTGATTCAAATTATCATACTCTTTTATAACACTCTTCTTATTCTTTGGTAAATTTTCCTTGATAACA
>JAFVIB010000012.1 GCA_017474235.1 Alistipes sp.
GTTGAAAGCATCTTGCAGATATGCGGGTATTTTGCGGTAGAGCGAGCGACCCAAAGTGACTACAACGGAGCACCCCTCAGCAAGCAGCGTATCAAGCACAGCGCGTTCTACGGGGGAGTGGAAGCCGCTTGCGACAATCTTCTCTGTTTTAGCTATTTCGTGCGCCCAACGAGTGGCAAGAGCAATGGCTTGGGGTGGCGAATTGCGCGATGCGAAGAATGCCACTAACTCTCTATCAAGCAACCCCTTATTTCCGGATAAGTTCATAAAAAAAGCGCAGACTACTGCATTAACTTATCCCGCTCCTAGGTCTTGGCTACCCGTAACACGAATAAGCAAAACAGACAGCCTACGCCGGAGATATATCGCACACATCAAGCCAAAGCTGATGGTAGGGATATACACCAAACGCAGACATCTGATTGCCAATCTTCGTGTCGATTTAAACTGCCAAGTTTAGGAACGGAAGATTTCGACAATAAATGTCAACTAATATGTACGGCTCAATGGCAAAAGCCTTAAGCCATTACAAATATAGGCAAAATTTTGGATAACGGTGCAATAATGTTCGAAAATAGAGTTGCAAACAGCATAAAAGAGCGAAATAGTTTCTGATTTAATATTCTGACCGATAAGCCTTGGCTTGTTTGTCAGAATAAATCCCCCTCACAGGAGGGGGATTTAGGGGGTGGGTAACACACTTGTCTCTCCCCGCTACTAAAAAAGGAGTGGAAAAACCACTCCTTTTTTGTAGCGGGAGAGAGACTTGAACTCTCGACCTCATGATTATGAATCATGCGCTCTAACCAGCTGAGCTATCCCGCCATTGCGATTTGCGAGTGCAAAGATAGGTAATAAATTTTGTTTTGCAAAGTTTTTGCAACTTTTTTTATCAAAATGCAAAACTTTACACTATGGCAGAGAGTAAATCGCTTTTAAATGAGGCTGTAAACATATTCAACACTATATCACTTGGTGCGAGCGTGCTGCTGCTTGTCGGAATATCGTTTGAGGTTACGGGTGGCGACAAGAGCGGCTTTACAGTTTGGTACAGGACGCTGCAACTTGTCGTATGCTCGATATTCTTTGTTACAGCACTCTTTCGGCTGACCGTAAAGCAATATAGGCGTGAACATTGGTTTCGGGACTCCATCTTCGCCATTGCATCTATACCTTATATAGATATATTAGAGTGGAGCGGAGCCGATATTGCACAACGCAGTGAACGGTTGCTCGCCTTTGCGCCTGTTGTAATATCTATTATGGCTACCGTTGTTATCTTCGAATGGCTCGTTGAGGGGCGTAAAAAACGGCTTATGGCGGCTTATATCCTTACGGTGACGATGTTTACATATATCTCTGCCCTCGCCTTCTACGACTGCGAAATGGGGCTAAATAGCCACCTTACGAGCTTCGGTGATGCGCTCTGGTGGGCGTGTATGAATGTAACGACCGTTGGCGCAGAGATTTTTCCTGTCACGGCAGTCGGCAAAGTTATATGCGTTCTTTTGCCCGTAGTCGGGATGATGTTCTTCCCGATTTTTACGGTCTATGTTTCGGACTATTACGATAAAAAAGGATAACAAAAAAAGAGGTTACCTTTCAGTAACCTCTTTTCAGTGACTCCGCCAGGATTCAAACCTGGAACCGCTTGATCCGTAGTCAAGTACTCTATTCAGTTGAGCTACGGAGCCATTTGCTGATTGCGAGTGCAAATATAGGGGCTTTTTTTGGAACTACCAAATATTTCAATGAAAAAAGTGTACTTTTTTGCGAAAAAAGTACACTTTAATACTATTCAGAGTCCCTTTTAGAAGCAATATACGCAAGAGAGACCGAAGTTATACCAACTGCCGTGGAAACCACCTTCGTTTGCAAAGAGGCAACCAACACCCGGAGTGTAATCGAGAGCAAGTTTGATAGGTACCTTGTTGAACTTGATACCGAACTTAGCATCTCCGGCAATACCTGCATACACACCGCCGTCCTCCTTCAAGAAGAGAGCTGCCTGAGGACCAACACCGGCATCAAAGAACCAAGTACCAGCATTTGGAGTCCAATCCCACTGACCAATATTCCACTGGTAAAGAATTGTAAGGTCGATATTTAAACCCTGTGGAAATGCAATACCCAAACGAGCATCGAAGTAGTTCTCAGATGAGAATGTGTACTCTCCCTGAAGCTGAACACCGGCATTTACGCGAGCACCAATGCCCCAACCTTGTGCAGATACGCTTGCAGCGCAGAATACGAATGTTAATGCGAGTAATAATTTCTTCATAGTTCAAATGTTTTAATATTAATTCACATCTCAAAGATACAAAAAACTTTTTTAGTTATCAAAAAAATAGGCGATAAATTTATCGCCTATTTTCAAAATATCATATGTGGTAGTAATCCTACTTCTCCTTAAGAGCTGCGTGAGCTGCTGCGAGGCGTGCGATAGGCACACGGAATGGAGAGCAGCTTACATAGTTCAGACCTGCGAAGTGGCAGAACTCTACTGATGATGGCTCACCACCGTGCTCACCGCAGATACCGCACTTAAGGTCAAGACGAGTTGAACGACCCTTAAGAACAGCCTCACGAACAAGCTGACCTACGCCGTTACGATCGAGAACCTTGAATGGGTCTGCCTTGATGATATTCTTCTCCAGATATACAGGGAGGAACTTAGCGATATCGTCACGAGAGAAACCGAGGGTCATCTGTGTAAGGTCGTTAGTACCGAATGAGAAGAACTCTGCAACCTCAGCAATCTGATTTGCTGTAACAGCGGCACGAGGAACCTCAATCATAGTACCTACCATATAGTCAATCTTGTCATTGCGCTCTGCAAATACCTCGTTAGCTACACGGTCGATAATATTCTTCTGATAGCGGAGCTCCTTGTGGTTACCTACGAGTGGAACCATAATCTCAACCTTTACAGGAGTACCTGAAGCCTTAACATTCATAGCAGCCTCGATAATTGCGCGTGTCTGCATCTCGGTAATCTCAGGATATGTGTTACCAAGACGGCAACCACGGTGACCGAGCATAGGGTTAACCTCGTGCAGAGCCTCAACCTTTGCTACAACCTTCTCAAATGGAATGCCCATAGCCTCTGCCATCTCACGCTGATCCTTCTCAGTGTTAGGAGCAAACTCGTGCAATGGTGGGTCGAGCAGACGAACGATAACAGGGTAGCCCTTCATAACCTTGAACAGACCCTCGAAGTCGCCACGCTGCATAGGCAACAGCTTAGCAAGTGCTACACGACGACCATCCTCATCATCAGAGAGAATCATCTCGCGGATAGCCTTGATACGCTCGCCCTCGAAGAACATATGCTCTGTACGGCAAAGACCGATACCCTCAGCACCGAAAGCAAATGCCTGCTCTGCATCGCGTGGAGTATCTGCGTTTGCGCGAACCTTAAGAACTGAATACTTTGAAGCAAGCTCCATAAGCTTACCGAAGTCGCCATCGAGAGTTGCCTCCTTAGTTGCTACCTGACCGAGGTAAACCTCACCGGTAGAACCGTTGAGAGAGATCCAATCGCCCTCCTTGATTGTAAGACCGTTAATCTGGATTGTACGAGCCTTGTAGTCAATCTCAAGCTCACCTGCACCAGATACGCAGCACTTACCCATACCACGAGCAACTACGGCTGCGTGAGATGTCATACCACCACGAGCAGTGAGGATACCTGCTGCATCGAGCATACCCTTCAAATCCTCTGGTGAGGTCTCGATACGAACAAGGATAGCCTTCTGACCTGTCTGAGCAAATACCTTCTCAGCGTCGTCTGCGAAGAATACTACAGGACCTGTAGCAGCACCCGGAGATGCAGGAAGACCCTTAACTACAACCTTTGCATTCTTGATAGCGTTCTTGTCGAATACAGGGTGGAGCAACTCGTCGAGCTTCTCAGGCTCACAACGAAGAACAGCTGTCTTCTCGTCAATCAGACCCTCGCGGAGCATATCCATTGCAATCTTAACCATTGCAGCACCGGTACGCTTACCGTTACGGCACTGGAGCATCCACAACTTACCGTCCTGAATAGTAAACTCGATATCCTGCATATCTGTAAAGTACTCCTCAAGGTGGTGCTGAATCTCGTTAAGCTCCTTATAAACCTCAGGCATAACCTCCTCGAGTGAAGGATACTTAGCTGCACGCTCCTCCTCAGAGATGTTCTGAGCCTTAGCCCAACGCTTTGAACCCTCGATAGTAATCTGCTGTGGAGTACGGATACCTGCCACAACATCCTCACCCTGTGCGTTAATCAGGTACTCACCGTTAAAGATGTTCTCACCTGTTGCAGCGTCACGAGAGAAAGCAACACCGGTAGCAGAGTTGTCACCCATATTACCGAATACCATTGCCTGAACATTTACTGCAGTACCCCACTCAGCCGGAATGTTGTTCAGCTTACGGTAGAGGATAGCGCGCTCGTTCATCCAAGAGCCGAATACAGCGCAGATTGCACCCCAAAGCTGATCCCAAGGGTTTACAGGGAAATCAGAGCCGGTCTGAGCCTTAACAGCAGCCTTGAACTTTACAACAAGCTCCTTAAGGTCGTCAGTAGAGAGCTCTGTATCGAGAGCAACGCCACGAGACTCCTTCATCTCGTCGATAATAACCTCGAATGGATCCTGATCCTCCTTTGAAACAGGCTTCATGCCGAGTACAACATCACCGTACATCTGTACGAAACGACGGTAAGAGTCCCAAGCAAAACGAGGGTTACCTGAGAGCTGTGCAACAGCCTCAACAGCCTCATCGTTCATACCGAGGTTGAGGATAGTATCCATCATACCAGGCATAGATGCGCGAGCACCTGAACGAACTGATACCAAAAGTGGAAGCTTAGCGTCACCGAACTTGCGACCTGTAAGTGCCTCTACATTCTTAATAGCAGCCTCTACATCCGGACGAAGAATGTCGATAATAGCCTGCTGACCGTGCTTGTAGTACTCTGCACAAACCTCAGTGGTGATAGTAAAGCCCGGAGGAACCGGAATACCGATAAGGTTCATCTCGGCAAGGTTTGCACCCTTACCACCGAGCAACTCTCTCATTTTGCCATTACCCTCAGCCTCTTTGTTACCGAAGGTATAGACGCGTTTAACATTTGCCATAACTCTTAAATTTTTTGTTAAATAATTATAAATTTGTTTTAATTTTCAATCTCTGTTTGTTCCGAACAGCAAATATAGTAATTTTTTTGCAAACTCCTATATAAAAATAGCAAAAACTATCGATTTTTATTCGATAGCCTTTGCGAATAGTCAAAAAATGACTTTTAGGCTGATATAACACCCGAGCCGACGACCCTATCTCCTATATACCAAGCGGCAAATTGACCCGCTGCAATTCCGCGCTGTGGCTCATCAAAAACTATGTATGCTCCATCCTCTTTCATATGCACAGTTGCCTGCTGTAGTGGCTGGCGGTAGCGTATGCGGACGGAGAATCTGCGGCTCTCTCCCACAGCCAACTTCTCGGCAGGGTCTATCCAGTGAAGCTCGCCACTCTTGATATGTAGCGCGCGACGATAAAGCCCCGGATGGCTATCACCCTCTCCGACATAGATAGTGTTGCTATCAACATCTGTGCCGATAATAAAGAGCGACTCCTTGCGACCACCTATGCCGAGACCTTTGCGCTGACCGATAGTGTAGAAGTGTGCGCCGTTGTGAGTGCCAATCTTCTTGCCGTCACGAACAGTATAGCTGTATGGTCGCGCCATACCCTCTAATGATGTGTCGGCTGCATAACGCTCATACTTTGCCCAAGTGGGAAGTATCTCGTGAATGTTGCCCTGCTTGGCAGATAACTTCTGCTGTAAAAAGAGTGGTAAATCGACCTTGCCGACAAAACAGATGCCCTGAGAGTCTTTGCGCTTTGCGGTTGCAAGTCGTTGAGCCTCAGCTATCTCTCTAACCTCCGGCTTTGTAAGATGACCGATAGGGAAGAGGGCATATTTGAGCTGCTCTTGAGATAGCTGACAGAGGAAATAACTCTGGTCTTTGTTCTTGTCCGTTCCTGCAAGAAGCGAATATACCGTGCGACCATCTATAACCTCCTCGCCCTTTTGGCAGTAGTGTCCCGTAGCGACAAAATCGGCACCGAGCTTAAGAGCCTCAGTCAAAAATACATCAAACTTTATCTCTCTGTTGCATAGCACATCAGGGTTTGGCGTTCTGCCCCTCTCATACTCGGAAAACATATAGTCCACAACCCTCTGCTTGTACTGCTCCGACAAATCTACATAGCGAAACGGAATGTCAAGCCTCTTTGCCACAAGCTCGGCAAATACTTGGTCATCGTGCCACGGGCAGTCGCCCTCGAGCGTTCCTGTCGTGTCGTGCCAATTGCGCATAAACAGACCAATGACCTCGTGACCCTGCTCTTTGAGCAGCCACGCAGCCACCGATGAATCGACACCTCCCGATAATCCTACTACTACCTTTGCCATAACGAGTGCAAAGATACAAATTTTATCGTGATAGCAGCATATTTTCTGCCGCTAACATAAGAAATCCGGCGTCGGCTGTAGGTTTTACTACCATCCGAGCCGGATTTTTATGCCGAGCGTGGTAAATATGCCACTCTGACGATAAAATTGTGGAAAATATTGTCACTGTCATCTATTTCCTGCTCTAAAATTTGCAAATTCAAAATATATCGTTTACCTTTGTATCGTCAACCGATATAACAGTGAACGATATATGAATAATTCTAACAATGCACTAACCGAGGCGGTTTATTACATTTTACTCGCCCTTATAGAGCCGTTACACGGGTACGGCATTATGCAGCGCACGGCAGAGTTGAGTGGTGGTCGATTGGTAATCTCGGCAGGTACTCTCTATGGCGCACTTTCGACCCTGTTGGAGAAGGGTTGGATAGAGCAGCTTGAGATTTTGGCGGACTCACGCCGTAAGGAGTATCGAATTACATCTGTCGGCAGAGCGATGCTTATACAGGAGCTATCTCGTCTTGAGGAGCTTGTGAATAATGGAAAACAAATCTTAAAGGAAAACAAATCTTAAAATTATAATGGTATGGGAACAACTAAAAAAGTATGGAACTTCTTCACTATTGCTAAGTGGGAAGAGGAGGAGCAGTGGATTAACGCTATGGCTCGTAATGGTTGGCACTTGGTGCGTATTAATTGGCTGTTACAATATGTCTTTGAGAAGGGTACTCCGGGTGAGTATATCTACAAGCTCGACCTGCCCGATAATTTGGAGCGCGGAATGGATGAGCACGCCTATTGTAACTTCCTTACAGAGTGCGGTATAGAGGTTGTTTGTAAGCAGAAGCAGTGGTTGTTTTTGCGTAAGAAGGCGTCAGAGGGTGTATTTAATGAGGATGGCGACACTTTTGCAAAGCTCAAGATGACAAATAAGGCGTATAGTTACGCTATCCGCACACTCTCAATGCTGCTCAGATGTTTTGCTATTCTGATAGGTGTCAATATTATTGCCCTCTGCTTTATTCACCATCCGGATATTGTAGATTTGTTACAGGGTATCATTATGGGTATCGGTATCGGCGCAATTTGGGCTATAACACTCGTTTGGGTTCCTTTGGTAAATTCGCTGCGTAAGAAGATGAATATGTTGGTGGATGAGACCGCTATAAAACACTAAAAAAGAGGCTCAAAAGCCTCTTTTTTAGTGTTTTTATTTTACTAATGCTTTATTCTTCACTCCGTCAATACATATCTCCAGCGGAGAGTCAAATCTGACATGACGGATAAAGTCACTCTCATAGAGTGCCGGCATAGCGTCGAGTCTGTCGAAGTCAAGAACACCCTCGCCGGCATAAGGATTTACTGTAATATATCCCACACCGAATGAGGTCATATTTTGGAAGAAGTGAGTGCCCTGACTCGGCTCGATGCGGAAGTTATCGAGTCCGCACTCTACAATAACCTTGACCTCCGAAATATCGCTCCACTTTATCGGCACACCGAGCCACGGATTGCTTGAGCCCCAGCGACCAAATCCTGCAAGCAGATAGCCGCGTCCCTCTGTACGCATCTTACTGTTGAGGCGTGTTACCTCCTCTGCCATTGCCTGTGTCTTTGCAGGGTCGAAGTTCTCTTTGCGCAGATAGATAACATCTGTAACACCCTCGACATAACCCGTACCCAATGCGCTTTGAGAGTATATCAGTGCATTGCTCGTATCTACGCTGTTCCAATCCATATTTGTCTCGGCAGCTGCTGCGGCAATAGGGCGTATTTGTAGCACATTGAAGATGCTGAAACGCTTTCCGCGGTCGAGGTTTGCCGCAAACTCAATCTCTACGCAGGTCTTCATCTCATTCTGACCAATCTCAAGCAGTCGGCAGAGAATATCGGCAAGCGGGAAGGTGTTGTACTTGAGTATGCGGGCAAAGGTGACAACCTTGATACCCTCGGCAAGTGGCGAATCGGTCAGTCGCATACTCTGCATATCCCAAGTAGATGTCACATGTTTTGTATTGCGGAACTTTGCACAGTCGGCAATATTTATCTTCTCGAGGTTTACCGCATCGTCGATAGAGGTCTTAAATTTGTCGGGTTGCAGGTTGAGGGCATACATAGTCTGCTGCGTCTCTCGCATAGTCAGCTCAGGGGTAGAGGTCTGGAGTACATGCTGTGGATACTTTGGCGAGAAACGGAGTACCTGTTCGCCATCGACAACAGCCTTTCCAAGACCAAATGCCACCTTTGCAATACCCTCCTCGGCACGCTCATAGCCTATAGGGTAGAAGTTGAGTGAGCGGGCAACGCCCGAGAGTGTCGGGAAGAAGTATCCACTATCCTCTGAGCCGCAAATCTCTTGCAACACAATTGCCATCTTCTCCTCCGAGATAACATTTGCCGTAGCTGTAATATATGCACGCGAAGAGGCGAAATATACCGATGCATAGACGCTCTTTATAGCCTTTGAGAGTAGCCTGAGCTGCTGGTCCTCATTCTCTGTATGAGGAATCATATAGGTTGAATAGATACCCGCAAAAGGCTGATAGTAAGAGTCTTCCAACTTTGAAGACGAGCGCACAGCAAGTGGTTTTTTGACATGGCGGATAAATACTCTGAGTGACTCCATCAACTCTTGTGGTAGTGATGAGGCTACAAACTCAGAGAGTATCTCAGCATCGCTCAAATCGGCATTGACAACATATTGCAGACCATTTTCGATAATAAAACGGTCGAAATATTCGGTTGTAATAACGAGTGTTCGTGGCACCATTACGCGCACACCCTCCCACTCGCTGTATAGGCTGTACTGCTGCAAAATATGGTTCATAAAGGCAAGTCCGCGAGCCTTGCCGCCAATAGAACCATTACCGAGTCTGGAGAACCATATAGCATCGTTATAGGTATCCGCCGAAAAGCGCGCAACAACACCAAGTCCCTGCTTTATTCGGTAGTCACGAATAGAGTCTGTTAAAAATTGCCTTACAGCTGCAATATCGTTATTAAACTCTTTTAGAGTGAGTTCTCTGAAAGAGTTTCCGAGCGAGAAGATACCGCGCGAGAGTAACCACTTTGACAGATATGTTGTCGTCACAACGCTATAAAGCACATTATCTGTAATTGCGTGCAGAAGCCTCTCCAAGCCGAGCAAATCTTCAGCTCTGGCAATCTCTTCACCCGTATTAGGATCTTTGAGTACAAAATCTCCGAAGGCAAACTCTCTTCCGATATACTCGCCAATCTCGTGGATAAGCGTCTTAGAGTGCTTGACAACAAAACCTACACCTAACTGCTCTGCAACCTCGCGCATACTCTCTTGTGACGACTGCATCAAAAATGGCATTGTCGGATTGTCCTTGCGGATGAGGTTGCACAAATCTATACCTGCATCGAGCTTCTCTGTTGCAGGGTCATCGTTCTTGTGGATAACAAATCCGACATCCGAGATTACACCGAGCATATTACTCTTGTACCTCTCGTACATCGCCACCGCATCCTCGTAGTTTGTTGCCATCAGAATCTTCGGACGCGCACGCTTACGGGCTATCTGCTGCTGCTCGTTGAGCGCATCGCGTATAGACGCACCATTCTGCTGCAATACCAACTTATATATAGCCGGCAGATAGGTCGAGTAGTAGCGAATAGAGTCCTCTACCAACAATATTGTCTGGACACCGAACTCCAATATATCGTGGTCGGCATTCATACTATCCTCTATCAACTTGATTATCGCAATAATCAAATCCGTAGAGTTGTTCCAGCAGAATACATAGTCCAACGCCGAGGTGTCAGACTGCTCAATCTGCCTATAAATCTCCTTTGAGAAGTTTGTCAGCAACACAACAGGGGTATTTGGAGATACCTGCTTCATCTTGTGCGAGAATGTATATACATCCATCTGACCTACATTGTACATCGTAATTACCAAGTCGAAGTTTTCACTTCTCTCGATAAGTTCCAACGCCTCAATCGTAGATTCTACTCGTGTAATAGATGGCGGATTACTCAGATTTAACTCCGAGTACTCCTGCGTAATCTGCACCTCCAACCTGCCGTCCTCCTCCAGCGTGTAGCTGTCGTAGCTATTGCACACCAACAGTATTTGACGAATCCTGCGACTCATCAACTGCGAGTAGTCTCTTCCTTTTTCGTTTTGCTGACTATCCATAATTTTGTTGTGAAAAGGCGGCATTTACTGCCGCTGCTTCATTCTCGTCAATGGGAAATACCAAAGTATATCCCATCGCCTCGCATATCAGCGAGCGTTGTAACTACCACCTTTTGACAACAAAATTCGTCGTGAAAGGGGTGTTTACTGCCGCTGCTTCATTCTCGTCAATGGGAGATACAAGAGTATATCCCATCGCCTCGCATATCAGCGAGCGTTGAAAATCCTCATCTAAAATCCAAAATTGAGTACACGCAGTACCCAATTTTGGAAAAATAATATCAGGCAAACTCTACTTTACAGCTACAGCGTCAATCTCTACCTTTGCACCCATAGGCAGGGCTGCAACTTGATAGCAGACGCGTGCAGGGAAAGCTCCGCTGAAGAACTTTGCATACACGCCATTCATCGCTGCAAAGTCCTTAATATCTGCAAGCAGAACAGTTGTCTTTACAACATCTGTGTAGTCATAACCTGCCTCCTTGAGGATATGACCGACATTTTTAAGACTCTGCTCTGTCTGCTCCTCGATTGTCTGAGGCATAGTGCCTGTTGCACCATCAATTGGAAGCTGACCTGAAAGATAGAGTGTTCCCTCTGCCTGAATTGCCTGTGAATACGGACCTACTGCTTTAGGTGCGTATGGACTTGCGATAACTTTATTCATAACTTTTGTTTTTATTTAGTGATTTAATAAATATTCTGCTATAATTCGTGCTGCATCGCCTACAAGCTCGGTGCAAGGGCGTTTTTTGTAGTACTCTGCTGTGCGAGGGGATGGTGTCGGGTCATCCTTTGTGCGGTCCAAACCGAGCAGTGTACGACACACAATAGCACCATTTTGGGCGCGAAATTTCTCCGCAAAGTTCTGAACCAAAGTATAGTTTGCCTTTTTTGCCACGGGGTTATCTGCCGTAGGGCAGGGTGACAGGAATCCCGCAACCATTGTCATACCGCTCACTGCACCACACACCTCTCTCAGTCTGCCCATACCGCCACCGAAAGGGGCTGAGATAGTTGCCGCGAGGGTAGGGTCAAGTTTGATAATATCTGCAAAGGCAAGCACTACCGATTGGCAGCAATTATAGCCGCTATTAAACAGCTCCTTTGCACGCTCCACGCGCTGATTAATATCTATACCTCCATTCATAGTGCAAATATAGTAAAAAAATCTATTCTGCGTAGCTCTTGCACCACTTTGCAATACCACACTCCGAGCATTTCGGCTTGCGGGCTGTGCAGACATACCTGCCGTGCAGTATAAGCCAATGGTGGGCAATAGGCAGCAGGTGTGACGGAATATTCTTCTCAAGTTGCAACTCTGTCTGACGCGGGGTTTTGGCATCTTTTGTAAGACCTATGCGTGCCGATACGCGAAAGACATGGGTATCGACAGGCATAACCTCCTTTCCCCAAATAACTGCTCCCACGACATTTGCCGTCTTGCGACCAACACCCGGCAGTCGCATCATACTCTCAATATCTGAAGGTACTTCGCCATCAAACTCGCTGCACAACATACGCGCCATAGCCACAAGGTTTTTAGCCTTGTTGTTGGGGTAGGATATGGAGCGGATATATGAAAATACCTGCTCGACGGTCGCCTCCGCAAGAGCCTGCGGTGTAGGAAAAGCCTCAAATAGCGCAGGCGTAGTCATATTCACACGCTTATCGGTACACTGTGCCGAGAGAATTACTGCTACAAGCAGTTGAAAAGTGTTCTGATAGTTCAGCTCACTCTCTGCTACGGGCATATTCTCAGAAAACCAACCTATAATACCATCATATCGCTCTTTTGTTCTCATTGCTTATCAAAATATGTTATAATCTTCTCGGCGCGAGCCTTGCCGACAACCTCAGCAAGCTCTTCTAAGGTCGCGCTTTTGATTTTCGAGAGGGTCTTGAAGTGTTTGAATAGTTGCTCTATGCTCTTGCCACCAATTCCGGGTATATTCTCTAATGAACTGTGTATCATTGCATTTGTACGCTTACTGCGGTGGAATGTGATACCAAAGCGGTGAGCCTCGTCGCGGATATGACACATAACCTTGAGTGGCTCGCCCGTGCGTGAGAGGTAGTATGGCATAGGGTCGCCCGGGTAATAGACCTCTTCAAGTCGCTTTGCAAGACCGACAATAGGGATTTTACTCTCAAGTCCCATCTCACACAGCACTGCGTATGCACTCGACAGCTGACCCTTACCTCCATCGACAACAATCAGGTCGGGCAGCTCGGCTCCCTCTTCTACAAGTCTGCTGTAACGGCGAGTGATAATCTCGCGCATAGAGGCAAAGTCATCGGCACCGACCACACTCTTGATATTGAAGTGGCGATACTCTTTTTTTGACGGCTTACCGTTGCGAAAGACCACACACGAGGCTACAGGATGTGTACCCTGCGTGTTGGAGTTATCAAAGCACTCTATATGTCGAGGCTCGCGGTCGAGTCGTAACTCTCGCTGCATAGCCTCCATAAGTCGGTCGGTGTGTCGCTCAGGATTTTTAATCTCCATATTCTTCATCAACTCGGCACGATAGAGCCTTGCTGTGCGGAGTGAAAACTCCAACAGTTCGCGCTTTTCACCCCTCTGCGGCACGGTAAAATGGACACCCTCAAAAATCTGCTCTTCGGGCAGGAACGGAACGATAACCTCGCTCTGTAACTGCTCTGCTATATTCTCGACAATATGTTCGATACCAAGTGTAAGCATCTGCCGCTCATCGGCATCAATGCCGACAGATATTTGAAGTGTCTGCACAGCGACAATAGAGCCGTTTTTGACCCTCAAGAAGTTGCAATAAGCCTCATCGCCCTCTGTGTAGAGAGAGAATATATCGGCATCTATCATACTTGCGCTGACAATCACAGATTTGGCGCGATACTTCTCAAGTGCATCGAGCCTTGTCTTAAATCGTTGTGCCGCCTCAAATCTCAACTGCTCGGCTGCTGCGTTCATCTCCGCCTCAAGGTAGCTCTTTACGGGGCGCAAGTCGCCTTTGAGTATCGATACGGTCATATCTACGAGCTTTGCATACTCCTCTGCACTCTGACGGTTGCAACAAGGGGCTTTGCAGTTGCCGATATGGTATTGCAGACACGGGGTATATTTGCCCTTATCTATCTGCTCCTGCGAGAGATTGAGTCGGCAGGTGCGTAGCGGAATAACCTCGCCGATAAAGTCAAGCATCGCCTTCTGTGCCGATATTGAGGCATAGGGACCAAAGTATCGTGAGCCATCTTTTACGATACGGCGAGTCGAGATAACTCGCTCAAAAGGTGGTGCGGTAAGTGCTATCCACGGATAGGATTTATCATCTTTGAGCAGAATGTTGTAGCGCGGCTTAAGGCTCTTGATAAGTGAATTTTCGAGTAGCAATGCGTCGGTCTCACTATCTACGACAATATGCCTGAGCGAGGCTATTTGACGCACCATAACCCTTACCTTGGCAGAGTGGTCACGACTATCGACAAAGTAGCTGCTGACCCTCTTTTTAAGGCTTTTAGCCTTACCTACATATATAACCTGCCCGCTCTTGTCCGAGAAGAGATAGCATCCGGGCAGAAGTGGCAGCAGAGCGACCTGCTCTTTGAGTGTAAGGTTATTTTCACTACTCATACTACAAAAATATGTATTTTTTTTGGAATATTAACACAATGTTACTATATTTGTCAATCTTAACAAATCCAAACTTTATTATGAAGCGAATTTTATACCTTGCGGTAGCACTTCTCTTTGTCGGTTGTGTCGATAAAGAGCTTGACTTGGGTAATATGCAGGGAAATATCGGTATAAATGCCGAAAAACTTACATTTCCGCTCGCATATATGGAGGAGAGAAGCCTTGACCAGATGCTTGAAAATAGCATCGACGGCGTTACGGCAGACCCTCAAACAGGCGACTATTCGATTAGCTATAGTGCGGCAAATGAGAGCCTTGTAATTGATGGCGCGACGAATAGTTTTGAAATCCCGGGCTCAGTATTTGAGATGGAGGTAGAGTATCCGTCGTTTAAGTTGAGCGATAGCCGTTGTGTTATCAATAACACATTTGACTTGGGTGGCAAGCTGGGCGATATAGACCTTACGCTTGGTCATACAATCAATATGATTCCGGGTCTTCCGATTGTCGGCTCGCAGCACGGCGAGGTAAGTTATATGACAGATGTCCATCTGCCTGAGTATGTAGAGCGTATTGAGCGTATCTATGTAGCTCATAGTGAGGAGCTTCCGGGTGCGCCTATGGAGGCTGTGTTTGACTTGGGTTCACTTGGTGATGTAAATGGTGGTGGTACTGTCTCTATCGAGCTTAAAGTTCCTGAGGACTATGAGATTTATGATGAGCAGTTCAACCGTCTTGATGACCATATCTTCAAGGTTGAGAACAGAGTCTTTACCCCGGGTCAGCATACTGTTAAGTTTACTATGTATGTGGGTAGTATTATCAACCACCACGAGGCTGAGGATGGCGAACTACATATCCCTGGCGGCATAGAGTACAATATATCTTATAACCTCACTACACAGTCGGGTGTTGTCAGCTTCGAGCAGCTGCCTTCACTCTCGCTCTCTGCCGATTTGGAGTGTGAGGATGCGGAGATTATTCTCGGCAATATCGACCTTCTGCCGTCACAGCAGTTTGATAGCAAAATCGAGATAGATGCCTTCAACGAGAGCATTAAGAGTATCAAGAGCATAGATCTTGCGCAGAGCCATATAACGCTCTTTGTAGAGGGCTTTGATTGGTGGGATGCCGATGCTGTTATGGCTGGTGCTCTTAACGATATTTTTGTTGAGGTTACAATGCCTGAGTGTTTTAAAATTAAGCCTACAGATAGCCATATCGGCTTCAATGAGACTACAAACACTCTCCATGCAACGCTTGCGCAACTTAAAAATGGTATAGACCTTACATTCTCACAGCTCAATTTCGGGGTAGATGGTCTTATCCCGGGAAGCAACGGAAAGATTGAGGTAAATCTGCCTATATCACTGCGTGTAGCCCTTGAGCAGGGTGCAAAGATTCGTCTGAAGTACCTTCAGCACGAGGGTAATGTATATGTTCGTGCAGGTTATGATGATGCACAGCTGACCGTGGCATCTGTTAAAGGTCGTGTCGATTTTAAGCATACAGAGAGCCTCTCGTTCAGCCTTGCAGACCTCGGCGAGCAGACAGATATTGAGATTAATGGTCTTGGCATAAGCCCTGTGATTGATTTCTCGCTGACCAATCCACTCACTGTTCCGCTCTATGTCAGTGCAAATATTGCACCTATGGTTGGTGGCGTGACAGGACAGGGCGTTAGCATTGATAAGTTCGAGATTAAGCCTGCAACAGTGGGCGGAGAGTCTGTTACAGATGTTATCCCTACGCAGAACCGTGTCCGTATCGGCAAGAATCCTACTTCGGAGGCGGGTGTAACTACTGTTGATTGTGACCTTGAGAGCCTCTTTAACGGAGCACTTCCTGAGGAGGTAGCGATAGACCTTGAGGTGGGAACAGACCCTGAGCAGGATGTATCGCTTGTGCTTCTGCCGGCATATCAGATTGATTATGGTTACAGCTTCTTCCTTCCATTGGCATTTGGTAGCGGTCTTGATTTGAAGTACTCGGGCAATGCTGACGGTATCGGCGAGACGGTAAGTAATCTGTCGTTGGATATCTCTGCAACGGGTAGTGTATCGCTTATCTGTGAGGTGGAGAACTCTACACCGCTCAATTTGGCTCTGGAGTTACAGATGCTCGATAAGAGTGGCAGACCAACTCCTTTGCAGATTAAGAGCGATAAGACAGCAGTCATTAAGGGCTCTAAGGATGGAGTGACACCTTGCAAGAGTACTATTACGCTGAGCCTCTCATCGACTAATAAGGCAAATATCCTTGATGGATTGAAGGATGTTGAGACTCTGCGTTATACTCTCCACGCAACAAGCGCAGCCAATGGCGTATCGCTAAATAGTAATCAGACAATCTCCGGAACATTTGCACTGCAAGTTGATGGAAATGTGAATATTAACTTGACAGAATAGTATGGCTATGAAACGAATAATATTAACCCTCGTAATATCATTATCCCTCCTCACTGCCACTGCGCAGATGCGTACAGCCTATTTTATGGAGGGCTCATACTTCAGAACAGACCTTAATCCGGCACTTGTTCCGGGTCGTGGTTATGTCGCTATACCGGTGCTGAGTGGCTTGGGCGTTGGCGTGAATAATAACTTTCTGTCTGTCAATAACTTCGTCTATAATCGTGACGGAGAGACTGTGCTGGCTTTGGATAGCCGTGTTGAGAGTGAGGAGTTCCTCGGCAGACTGCCAAAGAAGGGTCATCTGAGCCTTAACAGCGATATTAATCTCTTGGCAGCAGGTTTTTCAGCCAAAAAGATGTTCTGGAATTTCGGTGTCAAAGCCCGTGTGAATTTTGATGTGGTAACGAGCAAAGATCTGTTTGCTGCACTCAAGAGCCTTGGAAATAATAGCTACGACCTCTCTACTGTCGGCTTTGACGGCACGGCTTATAGCGAGATTTATATTGGTGCTTGTCGCCCTATATTCGATTGGTTGAGAGTCGGTGCGCGAGTGAAGGGTCTTGTGGGCGTTATCAATGTCGGCGGTCAGCTCTCGGAGGGTAACTTCTCTATTACCCGCTCGCAAATTGTCGGCTCGCTGCGTGGAGATTTGCATATGAGCGGACTGATGGTTAGGTCAGACTATAAGACAGGAGAGATTGAGGAAGTGTCCGATATTTTGGAGGAGGAGTTCTCTACTGCTGGTCTGAAGAGTGGCGGTTTCGGCGTGGATTTGGGTGCTGAGGCTCGCTTCCTCAATGATAAACTGCGTGTGAGCCTTAGTATTACCGACCTCGGCTTTATCAGCTGGTCAAAGAGTGCCGCGGCAAGGGCAGAGTTCGGATATGGCTTTACATATAAGGGCGTCAATCTTACAACCAAAGAGGTCGATATGCAGAGTGAGGATAATATCTCAATGGTAGCCCCTTCAGGTTATACAAAGAGCCTCAATACAACGCTCAATATCGGTGCCGAGTACACTATCCTGAATAATTGGATATCATTCGGTCTGCTCTCGCACACAGAGTTCCGCCAGCTTTATACACTCTCGGAGCTTATCGCATCTGTGAATTTCCGTGTTGGTAAGACCTTCTCGGCAACTTTGAGCCACACCTTCTGTGGTCGTAACCGCGCGGGCATCTTCGGTGCAGCTATCAATGTCCATACAGCAGGTCTAAACCTCTTCTTGGGTGCTGACTATATCGATACAAACTACGCTTTAGCCGGAGAGATGGTAGTGCCGAAGTTCCAAAAGTCGTTGAATTACTATTTTGGACTTGGATTTAATTTAGGGAAGACCAAATTTTAAAGAGAGCGAATAAAAAGTGTATTTTGTCATTATGGTATAATCGATTTTGATGAATTAGAAGAGCGTGTTGAAGCTATGAGACGAAAGGATTATTTAAAGCAACACACTTCTAAAATCTGGCAAAACGAACATGGACAGTGGCTTACCCATATCAGAGACAAAAACGGCAAAAGGCAGCTGCGTTATCGCAAGTCGAAAGAAGAGCTTGAAGATTTCCTTGTAGAGTTCTATAAAAAACAGGTTAAATACGAATACATAAAAGA
>JAFVIB010000001.1 GCA_017474235.1 Alistipes sp.
TCTCCGTAGGAGATGATAAAAAATAGTGCTGACTGCAAGTTTATTTGCAAAGTCAAGCACTATTTTTATCAACAGCAGTGCTGTCTGAAAACCGCTACGATTGCCTGCTTTTTCTCGAAAAAGCGGGCAGTACTGCGTAGCTATTCGGTGCTATTCGTCGGTGCGGATGATATTTGCGCCGATGGCGTTAAGGCGACCTTCGATATCGCGGTAGCCGCGGTCGATTTGTTCGATATTTTGGATTGTGCTCACTCCCTCGGCGCTCATTGCGGCGATAAGCAGTGACACTCCGGCGCGGATATCGGGTGATGACATTCGTGAAGCGCGGAGTTGCACATTATGGTCGTGACCGATAACTACGGCGCGGTGTGGGTCGCAGAGCACGATTTGTGCGCCCATATCTATAAGTTTATCGACAAAGAAGAGGCGTGATTCGAACATCTTCTGATGGATAAGTGTTGTGCCTTTTGCCTGTGTAGCCACGACGAGGAATACAGAGAGCAGGTCGGGGGTAAGTCCGGGCCAAGGGGCGTCGGCGAAGCTCATTATTGAGCCGTCGATAAAGCTCTCCACGCAGTAGTGGTCTTGCTGTGGAACAAATATATCGTCGCCACGACGCTCTAAAGCGATGCCGAGGCGGGCAAACTGTGCCGGGATGATGCCGAGGTCGTCATAAGAGACATTTTTGATAGTTATCTCCGAGCGATTCATTGCTGCCATACCGATAAACGAACCGACCTCAATCATATCGGGGAGCATACGGTGTGTTGTTCCGCCGAGGCTCTCTACGCCATCAATCTCGAGGAGGTTTGAGCCTATGCCCGAGATTTTTGCACCCATACGGCAGAGCATCTTGCACAGCTGCTGGATATATGGCTCGCAGGCAGCATTATAGATTGTGGTCTTGCCCTTGGCAAGCACCGCAGCCATAATGATATTTGCTGTACCGGTAACAGATGCCTCGTCAAGGAGCATATAGCAACCCTTAAGCTCCTTAGCGCGAACAGCAAAGAGGTTTTCAGCACCGTCGTAGTCGAACTGCGCGCCGAGCTTTTGGAAGCCGAGGAAGTGGGTATCCAAGCGGCGGCGACCAATCTTATCGCCCCCGGGCTTTGGCATATAGCCCACGCCAAAGCGACCGAGCATAGGTCCGAGAATCATCACAGAGCCTCGCAGACGGGCGCAGCGGCGAAGATAGTCGTCACTTTGGACATACTCCAAGTCAATATTTGCAGCGCGGAAACTATAGCAGTCCTCACTCAGACGCTTAACCTCTACACCCATCTTTGAGAGCAACTCTATAAGTTGGATGATATCGAGAATCTGGGGGATATTTTCAACAACGACCTCCTCCTCTGTCAGCAGCGTTGCGCAGAGAATCTGCAATGCCTCATTTTTAGCACCTTGTGGAGTAATCTCACCTGAAAGGCGGCGACCGCCCTCTACCTTAAATACAGCCATATCACTTCATTTTTCTACAAAGATAACTTTTTGGGCGAAATATTGCAATTTTAAGCGAATAAATTTTTATAATGCCATATTTTGATATTTGGCTACTCTTAACTACCTTTGCCCCCTCAAAGGTTAGTTATAAAAAGAACGGTTAATTTACTAAAACCCAAACTTATGTCTCGATTTTCAATTGATTTCCGCCCGAAGTTGTTCTCAACCCTGAAGGGTTACAATTTTGCAACTTTCTCGAAGGATTTTATGGCGGGTATTATTGTCGGCATCGTGGCTATTCCGTTGGCTATTGCTTTTGGTATTGCTTCGGGTGTTGGTCCGACAGAGGGTCTTGTAACAGCGATTATTGCAGGACTGCTTATCTCGGTTTTTGGTGGCTCGAAGGTACAGATTGGTGGTCCGACGGGTGCTTTTATTGTAATCATCTACGGAATTATACAGCAGTTCGGGCTGGGCGGTCTTGCCATTGCTACAATAATGGCGGGTGTGATGCTTGTGCTGATGGGTATATTCAAGCTCGGCAGTGTAATTAAGTTTATGCCATATCCGATTATTGTCGGTTTTACAGGCGGTATTGCAATTACTATATTCTCTACGCAGATGAACGACCTGTTTGGTATGGGTATAGAGGATGTGCCGGCAAACTTTATCGACAAATGGATATGTTACTTTAACAATATCGGAAATATTGATTGGTGGTCGTTTGCAGTGGGTATATTGAGTATTCTGATTATTGTATATACTCCGAAGTTCTCGAAGAAAATTCCGGGTTCACTGCTTGCTATTGTCATTATGACTCTGCTCTGCTGGGTGCTTGAACGCTTTGCCGGCGTAACATCAATAGCGACAATTGGCGACCTCTATACACTGCCATCAGGACTGCCTGAGTGGCGTCTGCCTGCTCTTCCGGAGGGCGAGACTATATTCTCGACAATGCAGCAGCTGTTGCCTGTAGCGTTTACTATTGCGATGCTCGGAGCTATCGAGTCGCTTCTTTCGGCAATGGTGGCTGATGGTGTTATTGGCGATAAGCACAACTCAAATACAGAGCTTATAGGTCAGGGTATTGCAAATATTGTTGTGCCATTCTTTGGAGGTATTCCTGCTACAGGTGCTATTGCCCGAACAATGGCAAATATCAACAATGGTGGAAAGACTCCCGTTGCGGGTGTAGTGCATACGGTAGTTCTGCTCTGCGTATTGCTCTTGCTCGGTGGTCTTGTGGGTGCTATTCCGATGCCGTGCCTTGCAGGTGTGCTGATTATGGTCTCTTACAATATGAGTGGCTGGAGAACTATCCGCTCGATGTGTCGCCAATCGCGCTCTGATATTACGGTGCTCTTCACAACACTGCTGCTGACAGTGATTTTCGACCTTACAATCGCTATCGAGATTGGTCTTGTGCTTGCTGTGGTGCTCTTTATGCGTCGAATTATGGAGAATACAAGTATCTCGGTGCTTAAAGATGAGCTCGATTTGCACAATGACGGCGAGGCTGACGATGAGAAGATTACAATTCCGGAGTTTGTCGAGGTTTATGAGATTGACGGTCCGTTCTTCTTCGGTGTCGCTACAAAATTTGAGGAGATGGCGCGTACCCGTACAAGTGCCGCTGTACGAATTATCCGTATGCGTAAGGTGTCGTTTATCGACGCAACGGGATTGCACAACCTTGAGATATTTGTCGATGCCTCGGTAGATAATGGTCGAAAAATTATCCTCTCAGGCGTGAATGAGAATGTATATCGCTCTCTTGAGCGTTCAGGTCTTGTAGAGAAGATTGGTAAGGAGAATATTCTCGATAATATACACGTTGCACTTAATCGTTCATTTGATGTAGTATAGTAATATTTGATGCCTCCTTATGGCAACAAGTTGGGTTATATAAGAAGGGAGGATGGTTGCACAAAACCATCCTCCCTTCTTATTGTTATTATAACGACTACAAAGTAGCCAAGAAGTTGCTTACATTCTTCTCAATGCGGGCAGCAACATCTGCGCACTCTGCCTTGACGAACTTCTCGCCGGTAATGCTCTCGTAGAGCTCAACATAGCGGTCGGTAATTGAGGCTACAATCTCAGGGGTCATCTCTGGTACCTGCTGACCCTCCTGACCCTGAAAACCGTTTGCCATAAGCCACTCACGAACAAACTCCTTAGAAAGCTGCTTTTGCTTCTCGCCGGCTGCAAGACGCTCCTGATAACCCTCGGCATAGAAGTAGCGAGATGAGTCAGGGGTGTGAATCTCGTCCATAAGGTAGATAACACCATTCTTCTTACCAAATTCATACTTGGTATCGACAAGGATAAGACCCATCTTGGCAGCAATCTCTGTTCCGCGAGCAAAGATTGCGCGGGTATATGCCTCAAGCTGCTCGTAGTCCTCACGGCTTACGATACCGCGAGCAATAATCTCCTCCTTTGAAATATCCTCATCGTGACCCTCGTCAGCCTTGGTTGTAGGGGTGATGATTGGCTCCGGGAACTTCTGATTCTCAACCATACCGTCAGGCATAGCCACGCCACAGATAGTGCGCTTGCCAGCCTTATACTCTCTCCACGCGTGACCTGAAAGGTAGCCGCGGATAACCATCTCGACCTTGAACGGCTCGCACTTGTGACCTACGGTAACCATCGGGTCGGGAACGGCGATTTTCCAGTTTGGAAGGATGTCGGTTGTGGCATCAAGGAAAGAAGCTGCAATCTGATTGAGTACCTGACCCTTGAAAGGGATACCCTTTGGCAGTACAACATCGAAAGCAGAGATACGGTCTGATACGACCATTACAAGGTAGTCGCCATCGATGCTATATACATCGCGCACCTTGCCTACATAGTGGTTGTTCTGACCTTTGAAGTTGAAGTTTGTCTTTACAATAGCCTCCATATAATAAAGTGTTTAGTTTCTGCCACAAAGGTAGTAAATAATTTACAATATTGTTTATAAAGAGTCTATTTTGTTTTTTGAATACTCTTAACTAACTTTGCAGCGCAGATTCGGTTCATCGCTGCTCGAAAGAGGGGAGGAAAGTCCGAGCAACACAGAGCACCACACAAGTTAACGGCTTGATGTCCGTGAGGGTATAGTAGCGTAACAGAAAATAACCGCCCGAAAGGGTAAGGGTGAAAAGGCGGGGTAAGAGCCCACCGCGAGGGCAGCAATGTCATCGGCAGTACGCCTTGTGGGTTGCAAGGTTATGTATATCGGCAATTAAGGGTTGCTCGCCCGATGCCGAGGGGTAAACCGCTGGAGGCGGCAGGTGACTGTCGTCCAAGATAAATGATGAACTAAAACAGAACTCGGCTTACGGAATCTGCAACTATGGGGCTGTCGCAACAAAGTTGTTGGACAGCCTATTCTTTTAGAAGTTGTATAACAAGTGAGATTTCAAGGCTTGCGAAGCCCGAAAAAGCGGAGTTTACTAAGCGTAAATGAGCATTTTGAGGGCGAGTATAACGCGGAAATCACCTTGTTAGACAACTTCGTTTTGTTTGGTCTTGCCACATAAAACAGCAAACCCGAACTATAAAATAGCTCGGGTTTATGCTGTAACAAGATCTCTCTTAGTTGTACTTGAATGTAGCCTCGTCAGATACAGTCAACTTCTTGCGTCCCTTAGCACGACGCGCTGCCAACACCTTGCGACCGTTAGCAGTTGCCATTCTCGCACGGAAACCATGCTTGTTGATTCTCTTGCGACGAGAAGGCTGATAAGTTCTCTTCATTGCCATAATCGTATCGTTTTTATTGTTTTGTTCTAACTTTACGCGCTTAGTTAGGCGCATAATACGCCCTTGCGAGGTGCAAAGGTACAACTAAATTTGAAAAGAACAAACATTTTTTGAAAAAAGTTCAAAATGCTCTCTATTTATTAGACAGGTAGATATACGATTTTCCATAGAAAATATTACCTTTGTAGAGGTTTTAAGAAAAAAGTGTAATTATGAAATATTTCGGAGCGCATGTAAGCGCAGCAGGTGGTGTAGAGAATGCACCATATAATGCAAAGGCTATCGGAGCGACGGCATTTGCGCTATTTACAAAGAATCAGCGGCAGTGGCTCGCGCCTACGCTGACCGCAGAGCAGTGTGAGCGATTTAAGGCGGCGTGTGCCGAGTGCGGGTATGCTCCGCATCAGATACTGCCTCACGATAGTTATCTGATAAATCTCGGACATCCGGAGGCTGAGGGGCTTGAGAAGTCGAGAGAGTCGTTTTTTGAGGAGATGGCTCGCTGTCAGGCGTTGGGTCTTGACAGGCTTAACTTCCATCCGGGAAGTCATCTGAACAAGATTACATCTATATTGTCGTTAAATCGTATTGCCGACTCGATAAATATGGCGTTAGAGCGCACAGAGGGCGTTACGGCTGTGATAGAGAATACTGCCGGACAAGGTTCAAACCTCGGTTTTGCGTGGGAACATTTGGCGCATATCATAGAGAGGGTTGAGGATAAGAGCCGTGTGGGTTACTGTATTGACACTTGTCACAGTTTTGCGGCGGGTTATGACCTGAGTACAACAGAGGCTTGTCAAAAGACCTTTGAGCAGTTAGACAGTACGATAAGTCTGAAATATCTGCGAGGTGTTCACCTCAACGACGCTCTTAAGCCGTTGGGCAGCAGGGTTGATCGTCACGCACCGCTTGGCGACGGAACTATCGGCTGGGACTGCTTTAAGTTTATCGCCTCAAGTCCGCTGTTTGATAATGTGCCGATTATCCTCGAGACCCCTGATGAGAGTCGTTGGGCAGAGGAGATTGCAAAGTTGAAATCATTTAGTAATCAGTAGGATGAAGAGAGGATTGTTGATATTGGTGTTACTATTTACGGTAGCGACATCAATGGCTCAGAGCCGTGCCGAGCGACTTATTGCCGAGCTGAAGAGTCCACAGTCTGAGTATGTATTTGTAATTGCCCACAGAAGCGATTGGCGACACTATCCCGAGAACTCGTTGGCGGCTATGGAGGGTGCAATAGCTATGGGTGTGGATATGGTCGAGATAGATGTACAGCGCACAGCCGACGGTGTGTTGGTCTGCTGTCACGACAACTCGGTGGATCGTACAACGACAGGCAAGGGTAAGGTACACGAGCTGTCGTCGGAGTATATATCAACTCTCAAGTTGAAGACAAAGAGTGGTGTTACAGAGTATGGTATGCCGACGCTGGCAGAGGCTCTTGACCTGTGCAAAGGCAGGGTGTTGATAAATATTGACAAGGGCTATAACTACTACGACCAAATACTTGAGTTGCTTACCAAACGAGATATGGTTGAGCAGGTTGTGATAAAGAGCAGCTATGATGCGGCAGTGGTGGCAGAGAAGTTTGCCCCTTACAGCAAGAATATGCTCTATATGCCTGTGATAAACTATATGGAGAAGAGGTGGGATAAGCATAGCGATATTTTTGAGAGCTACATAAACTTGCAGCTGCCCGTTATAGCATACGAGATTTGTTGGGATGGCACACTGAAGGGGGAGCGTGAGATTTTCGGTCGTGTACTTGCTTCGGGAGCGCGTCTTTGGGTAAATACCCTTTGGAGTTCGATATGCGGAGGCGAGAAGCACAGCTTTGAGGATAATCGCGCACTGAATGGCAATGAAGATAAGATTTATGGCACACTACTCAAGCGTGGTGTGACAATGATTCAAACAGATCGCCCGCAGCTGTTGCTTGACTATCTCGACAGCATTGGGCGACACAGCTTGAAGTAGTATTTTGGTGTTATGGCAAAAAAGATAGAAAAGACCAATGCGGCAAGGCTGCTTGACCGCGCAAAGATAGCCTATCAACTTGTTCCCTATCAGGTAGATGAGAATAATTTGGCGGCGACACATGTGGCTCAGTCACTCGGGGAGCCGATAGAGCAGGTCTATAAGACGCTGGTGCTGAAAGGGGATAGGAATGGACACTTTGTGTGTGTTGTGCAGGGTGACAAGGAGGTCGATTTGAAGGCTGCGGCAAAGGTGTCAGGAAATAAGTATGCCGAGATGATACCGATGAAGGAGCTGCTGCCAACAACGGGTTATATTCGCGGAGGTTGCACACCGATAGGTATGAAAAAGCGATTTCCGACCTTTATAGACTCCACAGCGTTGCAGTACGACCATATATTTATAAGTGCAGGTGTGAGAGGGTTGCAGATAAAGATTGACCCCAAAGAGCTTATAGATTTTGTGGGAGCCGTAGTGGCTGAGGTCGAATCAGAATAACTCGCGCAGTATGTGGATAGACTGCACGCGGCGAATAGAGTCGAGGTGAACTGTGTAGTAATCGACAAGCCCGAGGAGCATATCCACACGCTGGTTACGGTTAAGACCAATCTCACCGAGGTACTGAACATCGCACTCGATAAGGTCATTGAGCAGGCGCGAGTACTCTGTGTTGAGAAACTTGTCGTGGCTCGGGCGGATAGGGGTATATAGACCCTCGCGCATATCGAAATAGCTGTCTGCTATATATTCATTGCCCGGGGCAAAGCCCAAAAAGCGGCTAATGTTCGCCAAAAACCAAAGGTGGAAGTTGGCAACACCCTCGTCAATAGTATCAAGAGCCTCGATGCTGCCCCAGACAAAGTCAAAGAGGATGTTGTTAGCCTCGCTCTCGCCGATAAGTCGATACAGCACCTCTGCCATAAATAGGGCAATGGTCGATTTTCGAATATCATAAGGTGTTGTCTGAAGAACTATTCCGCTTTGGGTATCTTTCAGACGGTGTAGTTCGGACTTCTCGGAGATAATACCCTCGAACTGTAGTGCAAAGAGTGGCTGAAAGAGCGCCATCTTTGACCCTCTACCCTTTGCAGAGCCCACACCCTGAACGATATAACTTTGGCGACCAAGAGTGTCGGTGAGCATCTGAACGATAAGAGATTTATCTCCATATTTTACGCAGTTGAGGACAATACCTCGTGCCTTATAACTTCTCATAGCTCAATTCTCTCTATTGCCTCGCGCAGATGGTCGGGGTTGAGGTGTGTATATATCTCTGTGGTGGTGATATTTTCGTGTCCGAGCATATCCTGTACCTGTCTGATGCTCGCGCCACCGGCAAGCAGATGGGTGGCAAAGGAGTGGCGGAAGGTGTGGGGACTGACACGCTTAGTGATACCGGCATCCTCTGTGGCTTGGCGGATAATATTGAACACCATAACGCGGGAGAGCTTTGTGCGGCGGTTACTCAGAAAGAGGTACTGCTCGCCACGGCTCTTGGATGCTCGACCCTCCTCCTCTTTGCGGTCGTCAAGGTAGCGCATAACAAACTCTTGAGCCACGCGACCGATAGGAACAAGGCGTTGCTTACTGCCCTTACCCAAAACTCTTATGTAGCCCTCGCCGAAGAAGAGGTCGTTCAGCTTGAGTGTGATAAGCTCCGAGACGCGCAGACCGCAGGAGTAGAGCAGCTCTAACATAGCCCTGTCGCGGCGACCCTTGACTGTATTCGTGTCGATACTGCCGATAATCTGTTCGACTTCGGCTATCGAGAGTGTGTCGGGGAGTGTGCGGCTGCTCTTTGGTGCGGCGATAAACTCTGCCGGAGAACTCTCGATTTTATCGATAAGGAGCAGATAGTTGAAAAAGCTTTTTATGCCACTCAGAACACGGGCTTGTGACGACTTTTTATGTTCTTTCTCGTGCAAATGAACTAAAAATCGCTCAATCATATACTCCTCAACAGCGGTCGGAGTGACATCGTACATTCGCAGCACAAAGTTCTCAAAAACCGTAATGTCACGGATGTATGCCTCAACACTATTCTCCGATAGATTCTTCTCCAATCGGATATAAGTCTTGTATGCCTGTATGGTTTTATTCCACTTTTCGCTGTTTTGTGCCATATATTTATTAAATTTGCAGAGCGAAGATACAAAATTTTACATAATATGAACTATGTTGAGCTAAATATTTCTGTGCCGAGTGCAGAGATTGCCGAGATTTTGACGGCTGAACTCTCCGAATTGCCATTTGACAGCTTTGTGACTGAGAAGGGCGTGCTGAAGGCATATATCCCTCAAGATGCTCTGGTCGATTGCAAAGAGGAGGCTGACCAAATTCTTGCACAGTATAGTGTGTCGGACTGTCGTTATGTGCAGATTGAGGCGCAAAATTGGAATGCGTTGTGGGAGAGTAATTTCGAGCCGGTAGATGTGGATGGCAGGGTGATGATTCGCGCGCCATTTCATACCCCAAGCCCTACAACGGAGTTTGAGATTGTAATTATGCCGAAGATGTCGTTTGGAACGGGTCATCACGCAACAACAAAGATGATGGTGCAGATGATTCTCAATATCGACCTGAAGGGTAAGCGCGGTCTTGATATGGGTAGCGGAACAGGTGTGCTTGCTATCGCTGCCTGCAAGTGTGGCGCAGAGGCGGTAGATGCCGTCGATATTGATGACTTTGCTTTTGAAAACTGTATTGAAAATATTGCAACAAATGGCGTAGCCGAGCGTATAACTCCGATGCTTGGCGATGTGAGGGCAATAGCGGGTCGTAAGTACGACTTTATCCTTGCCAATATCAACCGCAATATACTGCTTGGCGATATGGATGCATACCTAAAGAGTCTAAATGAGGGTGGTCAAATCCTCTTTAGCGGATTCCTTGACAACGATGTTGAGGCTATGGTTGCAGCTTGCACAGCCAGAGGGTTGAAACTCAATCTTGAGCGTCATATTGGAGGTTGGGCAGCTCTCGGGTTTTTATCGTGATAGTGGCGCATTTCCATCGGCTAACTAAAAATCCAACAAAGGGCAGTACACTCAGTACAGCCCTTCGTTGTCTTTTTAGCCGAGCCTTGTAAATGCCCCACTCTGACGATAAAATGGTGCAAGGAATGGGCGGAGTGCAATCTCTGACGATAAAATAGGTGCAAAGTGTGAGCATAGTGCTGTTGGAAAATTACCCGAGCGTTGGCTCATCTTTGATGACCCTTCACTGCTTCGCCTCGGCAATATCAGTCGCAGTGCAAGCACTCCAAAAGCCGAAATTGAAAATCTGTGAGCAAGCTCCCGCTTTCAATTCTCGTCTTTTGCACCTACGGTGTGCGACTGCTGCTCCTCTCGGCTTAATCGCAGCGTTGTATTTGCACTATTTTGATAATTAGATCGGTGTCAAACTGCAACCTTTATGTTTGTTTCTTGAAAAATGATATCTAATCGCAATTTGTTATGCATAGTCATCTTTTAATATGGGAATTTGCAGATTTGTCGAGATAATATTATTTTTGTACAACTAATACTGAAAAGACAAAATAGAAAAGAGTATTTTTTAGAGGAAATTTTACATACTAAGCGCATCGGCTTATTCTTGCAACTGAAAATTGGACACTTTCAAATGTAACTAGGAATGATTGTCGATGCTCGTGCTCTATTTCGGCACGGGCATTCTTATATCTAGTTATGTGGGTCGTCCAATACCCCAGTTGCGGATAGAGTTTGTCCGTGTTTTGTTTTGTGTATGGTCCATATTGGGGAGTTGATTAAAGAGGAGTTGTATCGCCAACAGCGTACGGTAAGTTGGTTTGCTCGTAATCTATATTGTGAGCGAACAAATGTCTATTCTATATTTAAACGAAGAAGTTTGGATACAGATATGCTGTTGCGTATATCAAGATTGTTACAACATGACTTTTTTCAAGAATACTCAAACGAATTAGATGTAGAAAATAATTCAACAAATATGTAGAAATCTATTCCACAATAAAGTCGAGGAGGGGTGAATTATAGTTTCTAACTTTGTGCCGACAAAACATTAATTTTTTATTAACCCTTAAAAAAGAGAAGTTATGAAACTTTTAAAATGGATTTTACCGTTAGTTGCGGTTATTATGGTGGGCTCTGCCGTAACAAGTTGTACAAAGGAGAGTGGTGATGACAAGAAAACAGAAACAAATTCGATTGTTGGAACTTGGGTTTGTATAGATGAGAGTGATTGGACTTTTACATTTATGTCTAATGGCTCATTTAGAGAGGAAGATGTAGATTCAGATGGCTATAAAGCAGTTTATACAGGTGCATACGAGTATGAGGATGGAGTAGTCACTTTGTACTATAATGATGCAGAAGGAGAGATTGATGTTGCCTCTATATCGGGCAATACAATGACATATTATGGCGATATTTTTAAGAAAAAATAGGTATATCAATAGTATGGTAGTATGGGCTCTCAAACTATTTGAGAGCCCATGTTGTCTTTTTAGAAAATGAAAAATCGACCTTCGTTGAACAACATAACAAAATAATTACTACCTTTGCAGTGCAGATGGTTCTTTAGGCTGTTCGAACAGCCGAAGTGAAAAGGAAATCCGGTGAGAATCCGGAACAGTACCTGCTGCTGTAAGTTCCTCTCCCTTTGGGAGATACAAGTTTTGGGCAATAAGCCACTGAGAAATCGGGAAGGCGCACAAATCGGAACAAGTCAGAAGACCTGCCTCTGTGCTATATGATTTTTGACCCGCAGGATAACGGGTGGGAGTCAGAACAGCTCGTGGCAGATTGGTGCACAAGTCGTAGCCGTAGAGAGTTTTGATACAACACTGCAATCCGAAGGGTCGCAGTGTTTTTTTTATTAACTAACTTAATTCTTTACAGGTTATGAAGAGAAAGTATCAATCGCCGGCAGTCGAAACTACTGTCACAGAAGTAGAGGCAGGATTTGCCATTTCACAACAGAAACCCGCAGATTGGGAGGACCTTTAACACGATGTAGTGCTATGAAAAAGATTTTTGCAATTATCGCTACATTGGTTTTGGCTGCCTCTTGTAGCACAAATGAGGATGTTAATTATACAACATCGCGTGTACTGAAGGGTTATTGTTCAATTGAATCTCGTACACAATTTGAGACTCCGACTCAAAGTCAAATTCCATTCTCTTGGAGCGCAGGCGACTACATTTGGGTTGGTACAGTGCAGAGTAATCCTATTGCTGAGGCTTGCAAGAGCGCAAGCTTCGACTTTGGAGCAAATACGCCGTCGGTTGTAGGCAACTACAATGTATTTTACAATATGACAGGCACGGATAAGACCGCCAAAGTCCTTGCTGAGCAGACTGCCGATGGCAATTTGGGTAATGATGGAGACTTCGGCTATGCTGTAGCCGATGAGTTTGATACCTTTGTTCTTGAGCACAAGGTTGCCTATCTTTGGTTTGACACTACAAGTGAGGACATTACAGAGAGGCTCGTATCTATCAAGGTGACAGCAGAAGAGGGCTTTGCTCTTGCCGGCGAGAGGGTGTTTAACTTTGAGAGTAAAGAGTGGGCAGAGGATGTTACCGACGCCTCTAACAGCATCACTCTTAAGTTTGGCGAAGGCGTAGTGCTGAGCGAGGCGAATGAGGGCGTATTTGCCGCAATGGTCACCTATCCTGCCGAGGTGGGAGGCACAGAGCTGACTGTTGTCTATACATTTGCCGACGGTAGAACCTTTACAGAGGTTAAAACTCCGTCAAAAGATTTTGCAGTCGGTGCTGCTCGCCGCATTGCTACCAACATTGCTGCCGAGGATTTGGTTGCCCCTGCTCCTCAATATCAGTTGCGCACATTGACATTCGAGGGGGATTATTGGGTCTCTATGATTGACTCTATGCAGTATGGCGGAGACCTTTTATATTCTAACGGGATGGAGTATAGTTGGGTTGATAGTAATAACACCAATTTATCACACTCGTTTACAACTCCTTATTGGACCGGCGGTCATGCGATATCTAACTATGTGATAGAGGATTACTCGACCCTGCCTGATGGATATGATGGGTGGTACGAACTACAACTTGCTACACCAATTGGTGGTAATGGCGGCTCGGCAAACTTCTGTGTACATAACGGGTATAGCGACTTTTTCAACGAGCAAATTTATGATGCAACTCTTCAAGGTTTTGAGTTTACCGACGGGGTAGAGCGAGTTATTGACCATATGTATATAGCAAATACTTGCTATGTGCTCAACTCGCTTACATACGGCGATGGGTTTGCTCCGGCAGCAACAGAAGAGACGCTCTTTAAGGTTATCGCTTATGGTTACGATGCTGAGGATAGTCTGACAGGTAGTTGTGAGTTTGTCCTCTGCCAGGGAACAGATATAGTAACTGATTGGCAGAAGTGGGAGCTTAGTGCGCTTGGCAAGGTTGCAAAGGTGGTGTTTAATTTTATGCCGAGCAGTGATTTGGTAGGCGGCTATGGAATGAATACTCCGGCATATTTTGCCTACGATGATGTAGCAGTGAGATTTGAAGAGTAATATATGAGAGTTTACAGACTATTTTTTACAGCTATGCTGGCAGTGGTGGTTTCGTCTTGCAATATAGACGAGACCATCACCGCGCCGGATGTTGACAAGTACTATCGAGCAGCGACAGCAGGCTCTTTGATGCAGTGGAGCGAGGTGTTTGAGTACACACCTGCGCCCGGGCAGTTTATTGGCGACACAAAGACAGGTGGTTTTACAGGCGAGGAGCGTAGCGCAGCAGATGCGGTGGCGTATGCAGAGAGGCGTTTGGCGGCTAAAAGTTATGTGTCACTCGGTGGCTTTGGCGGTTATATAGTTGTAGGCTTTGACCACAGTATTGATAATAATGAGGGTTACGACTTTGCCGTGCAGGGCAACTCGTTTGACGGCTCATCAGAGCCCGGAGTTGTGTGGGTGATGCGTGACGAGAACGGAAATGGTCAGCCCGATGATACTTGGTATGAGTTGGCAGGCTCGGAGACAGGCAAGACAGAAACAATTCAAAACTATGCCGTGACATACTATCGCCCAAGCGAGCCGATGCAGCCCGTACAGTGGACGGACAATCAGGGTAATAGTGGCGAGATAGACTATCTCAAACAATTCCATAAGCAGGACTACTACTATCCGGCGTGGATAGAGGCTGATAGTTACACTCTTACAGGCACAATGCTCAAAGCTCGTAACTATGACAAGTTTGGCAATGGTGCAATGTGGGTGCAGCCGGCTTACGATTGGGGTTATGCCGACAATGCAAGTACGATAGATTGTGCCAAAGAAAATAAAGCTGTCAATACATTTGACATCTCGAAGGCTATTGATGCTTCGGGTAATACTGTGGCACTCAACTATATAGACTTTGTAAAGGTTCAGACCGCCTGCAATACAAAGAGTGGCAGATTGGGAGAGAATTCGACAGAGATTTTTGATATTTACGATTTGTAAAATTTGGATATAATGAGCAGTCCTCGACATATATTTCGATTGGTTGTTGCCATAATTCTATCTATTGCGGCTATGCAGAGCTGTATGAAGTGGGAGTATGGCATAGTCGAGGAGTTTAGGGTAACAGAGTCGGGGCTGTTCATCTCCAATGAGGGCAATTTTCAATACGGCAACGCCTCGCTGTCGTTCTATAATCCCGCGACAAAGGTTGTGGAGAATGAGGTGTTTAACCGTGCCAACGGAATGAAACTCGGCGATGTGGCGCAGAGTATGATAATCCGTGACGGCATAGGCTGGATTGTGGTGAATAACTCTCATGTGGTCTTTGCTATCGACATCAACACCTTCAAAGAGGTTGGACGAATAGTAAATCTGACATCGCCACGATATATACACTTTGTCTCTGACCAAAAGGCTTATATTTCACAGCTTTGGGACAATCGTATATTTATTGTAAATCCGCAGAGGTTTGAGATTACGGGTTATATCGAGTGTCCGGATATGACTATGGAGAGCGGCTCGACGGAGCAGATGGTGCAGTATGGGGATTATGTATATGTGAACTGTTGGTCGTACCAAAATCGAATACTCAAGATTGATACGCGGACAGATACGGTTGTAGATCAGTTAGAGGTGGGTATTCAGCCGACATCGCTGGCGTTAGACTGCAACGGTAAGTTGTGGACCGTTACCGATGGCGGTTATGAGGGCTCGGTATATGGTTATGAGGCTCCGGCATTGTGTAGAATAGATGCCGAGAGTTTTAAGGTTGAGCAGAGGTTTGAGTTTAGACTCGGAGATGACCCGTCGGAGGTGCAGTTGAACAGCCGAGGGGATACGCTGTATTGGATTAATGATGATATTTGGGCTATGGATGTGGCGGCAGAGAGTGTGCCGACAAAGCCTATAATTTCATCGCGCGGAACTATCTATTATGGGCTTACGGTATCTCCCGAAAATGGAGATGTCTATGTTGCCGATGCTGTGGACTACACGCAGCAGGGTATGATATACCGTTACTCGGCAGAGGGAGAGTTGTTGGATGAGTTTTATGTGGGTATAATCCCCGGGGCATTCTGTTGGAAATGAGAATTTTGTGCTACATACTTGCTCTGTTTGTCACAGCAATAGCCGTGGCAGAGGAGCGTACTGTGGCTATACGAGAGATAACCGTGATCGGTCATCGCCCGATGAAGGAGATGGGTATGCAGCAGACAAAGCTCGACTCGGTAGCTCTCAAGGAGAATGTGAGCCTCTCGATGGCGGATGTGCTTACATTCAACTCCTCGATTTTTGTCAAGAACTACGGCAGGGCGACCCTCTCGACCGTCGCCTTTCGCGGAACATCTCCATCACATACACAGGTGTCGTGGAACGGTATGAAGATTAACAACCCGATGCTCGGAATGACCGACTTTTCGATGATTCCGTCATATTTTATTGATGATGCCTCACTATTGCACGGCACTTCGTCTGTCAGTGAAACGGGTGGAGGTCTTGGTGGTGCGGTGAAGTTGATGACCCGTCCGGCAGAGAATAGAGGTTTCGGGTTGCAGTATATTCAAGGTATCGGCTCGTTTAAAACCTTCGATGAGTTTCTGCGTCTTACATACGGTGATGACCATTGGCAGGTATCGACCCGCGCGGTGTACTCTTCGTCGCCGAATGACTATAAATACCGCAACCACGACAAGAAGGAGAATATCTACGATGAGGATATGAACATCATCGGGCAGTACTATCCTGTTGAGCGCAACCGCAGTGGCTCGTTTAAGGATTTGCATATACTGCAAGAGGTATATTACAATACACTGAAGGGGGATAGGTTTGGTCTTAATGCGTGGTATATCAACTCAAACCGTGAATTGGCAATGCTTACGGTCGATCACGGTGACGACACGGATTTTGACAACCGACAGCGCGAAAATACCTTCCGAGGTGTGCTTTCGTGGGACCATCTACGCTCAAATTGGAAGGTTGCAGCGCGTGCAGGTTATATCTATACTTGGATGGCGTATGACTATAAGCGTGACTTGGGCAATGGAACAATGGCGCACATGACCCGCTCGCGTAGCAAGATAAATACTATCTATGGTCAGCTCGATGGAGAGTACTATATCGGCAAAAAGTGGCTCTTTACGGCAAATCTGTCGCTGCATCAGCACTTTGTGGAGAGCAGGGATAAAAATATAGTTCTTCAGCAGGGCGGAAATGGCATTGTAGGTTATCGTAAAGCGCGCCCTGAGCTGTCGGGTTCGGTGTCGGCAAAGTGGCGTCCGATAGATAGGTTTGGAGTGAGTGTTGTTCTGCGCGAGGAGATGTTTGGTAAGGAGTGGACCCCGATAATTCCGGCACTCTTTATAGACGGCGTGCTGTCGAAGAGGGGAAATATTGTTGCAAAGGCTTCTGTGTCGCGCAACTTCCGCTTTCCGACACTCAACGACCTCTACTTCCTACCCGGAGGAAATCCCGACCTGAAAAAGGAGAGTGGTTGGACATACGATGCCGGAGTGTCGTTTGCTGTTGGTCAAGATGGTCTCTATTCGCTCAGTGGCTCGGCAAATTGGTTTGAGTCGTTTGTGAAGGATTGGATTATTTGGCTGCCGACAACAAAGGGTTTCTTCTCGCCCGACAATATCAAGGATGTACACGCATACGGTGTCGAGCTGAAGGGTAATATGGTGGTGAATTTTGCAAAGGAGTGGCAGCTCGGGCTTGATGGTACATTCTCTTGGACCCCGTCAATAAATCGAGGCGAAAAGCGTACACCTGCCGACCAATCTGTCGGCAAGCAGCTCCCTTATGTGCCTGAATACTCTGCCGCAGTAACGGGTAGGCTGTCGTGGCGTCGCTGGAGCTTCCTCTATAAGTGGAACTACTACAGTGAGCGATTTACAATGTCGAGCAACGATATTTCGCTCTCGGGCAAGTTACCAAAATACTTTATGAGTAATATCTCACTCGAAAAAATCCTTGAGTTCCATTGGGCAGAGCTATCTCTCAAAGGGACAATCAACAACCTCTTCAACGAAGAGTATGTCTCTGTGTTATCACGCCCAATGCCCGGTATTAACTTCGAGATATTTATAGGTATCCGTCCAAAGTGGTAGAGTGATTTCCGCTAAAGGATTATCTCTGTTGTTTTTTTGCAAAAATTTTCATACATTTGAGGGTTAATTCTTCTTAATATATGAAAAAGTTATTTATCGCCACCCTATTATCACTACTCTTTTCATTTACAGCTTCTGCTGCATATGTTACAAAAGTGACAATCACAACCGCAGAGCCTAAGGTGGGAGAAAAATTCTCGTTTAAGGCAAGCGTTCCTGAAACTGCAAGCACAGAGGTTTTTAAAGTGTTTTGGTCCGGAGAGTTTGACAATGACAAATTCGTTCAGGGAAATGATTATACCATTACCGTAAAGCTGAGAATCAAGGCGAGTTCATCCAATATCTTTGCAACTTCATCGAAAATTAATGCCACCGTCAATGGCAATAAGGCACAAGTAACCGGCAGTAATGATGTCAATCGTGCCAAAGAATCTACCATTACCGTAAAGTACACATGGAAGACACTCGGTGGTGAAAACCCAAATAATCCCAAGACCAAGCTTAAGGCAAAACTTTCGGCACTTGCGTCAGCCTATAAAGCCAATAATGCCACTAACGACAGAGATTTGCTTGCATATTTGAAAAAGAAGCTACCTAATGCCGAGATATGGTGTGCCGGTGGTGCTTACAGATATACACGACGACTGCCAACCGACACTGAAGATGGTCATGTCTCAATGCCAATCGGTATTACATGTGACGGTGTGACCCTTAACCAATACTATTTCACTGTCGGACTGCCGGCTACTAATAAATCTCCAGAGGCGATAAATCTGAAAGCAGATATGGAGCTTATGAAAGCAGCACTTCAAGACCTCTTGATTACATCCAAGACAACGGGTGATGATGTGCTGAAGGCTGTAAATGCTGCATCAGTTCATGGAACAAAGGCTGTGTGGGATAAAAATTACAGATATGTGGCTTCGACATCTAATATTCAGGGAAGTATTATCGGCAATATGATTGTTGCCCTCGGTGACAAAAAAGATATTATCAATGTCCATAAAGTTCTGCCTATCAACGGCTCTTCTGCCGATGCGGCAATCGATGCCGATGTCAGCGCACTCTCAAAAGCACTGCGCACCTATGGCGCGGATAACAGCACTACCGAGGAGGAGCTGTTAAGTGCTGCAAATGCATCTATGAAAAATGGCACAAAACTTACACTCAAGAACTTCGCAAAGACCGATGCCACATACGACAAAGAGGGTAAGATTGTTATGGACTTTGAGTTGAGTCTAAAAAACAAGACACGCACCACTCATAATGTAATCAGAATGTCTAAGCTCAGGGCTAAACTACCTTTCGGTCTTTCTATAGTTCAAGATGAGTGGGAGATACTCCGTCTGACAAATATCGAGCGATATAAGGTTGGAGCAGTTCTATTGACGATGGTCGATCCTCTTCAGGATGCTGCCGATATTCGTGCTAAGGAGATTGTCACAGATTACAGATACGACCATTTGCGCCCCGACGGTTCAAAATTCAATACTGCCATAGACCCATCTTTTATCAAGAATAGAACAAGCGGAGAGAACGCCTTTCAGGGCAAGCTGACTCCTTCTCAGGCTATTGAAGGGTGGATGAAATCTCCAGGTCATAGGGCAAATATACTCAGTACCGCCTACAGTTACTTTGGTGCGGGTGTACACTATGTGGGCGGTTATAAATACCTGATTCAGCTATTTGCTGCCGGAAGTGGAATACATCAGATTGAGTCAAGTACAGGCTCTTATAACTTCAAGTCGATAACAGAGATGGAAAAGGCTTATCTAATCTGCCAGACCGGTGACGGGATTAAGTCATACATCCCACTTGAGGCTGATTATATGGTCAAAAACGGAAACCAATATACAATCCACCTCAAGGGAAAATCAGTGACTGTGACCGTAGGGGGTAATTAAATAGTAAAGATGCAAAGAGTACCACTTTTTGCATCTTTACCTAATTATAGGAGAGCCTTATTTCAGTCTCTGACCCTCGATATCCTTTACGCAGCGTACCGAATACGCCTCGTGAGGGAATGCACTTGGGTCTACATTAACCTCATAATCATTCAGATAGAGGTGCCATACAAGTCCTTCGCCGCCACCGTGACGAAGAGACCAATAGATTGCTTGGCGGTCTCGCGAATGGCTTTCACCATCTCTGGTACGCATACCTGTCGCCGGCAGGAAGATACGCTGGACATCTGTGCTATACTCCGCAGGACCGGAGAACCATCTGCCCTTTGGTCCGCCCTCCGGATATTCGACAAAGTCTGAATAATGTTCTGCCAAACTATAAAAATCAAACAGCTCGGGTACTCTCCATCCTTCAGGACATGGGTCGTATTTGGGATGTTTGGTTGCCTTTCCCTCCTCAACCAGCGGGCACCACAAGGACATATCGTTTCTTGTCCAATTGAACGATGCCATATTAGATCTTGCATAGAAACGGTTCGGATACTTCAGGGCTTCTGAAGGTGTTACAGGTGCGGGAACTATTTCTGCTGTAGTCTTGTCAGATTTTTTCTCGGTCGTTGCGTTTGTGTATGGTTCTCCGTAACCCTGACCATGCTTTCTTCCCCATTGGTAAAGCTTGCCATAAGGATAGTCTGTTTCGTGGTAGCCACAGTTCACAGGAGCCCAAAGAATATCGCCTATAAGAATACCGCCACCGTGATTTATGCCGTATTCGTCGATATAATCAAGTCCCTCCTGACGCTGTATGTTCTCTCCATTATCTTTGACAAGATGTTTCTGCTCTTTTGTAGCCACAGGCTGAGCTACAGGTGCTGCTGCAGTCATATCTTCTGATGTCTGAGGACTCTGATTGTTATTCTGCTCTTTGCCGGAGATCGCCTTTCTTACCTCCTGCCTTACGGCGTCGGTAACCTTTTCAGTGACTCTCTTCTGAACTCTCTTTCCAAGTTGATTCAAGAGACTTTGGGACTCTGCCGAGCCTGCACACATAATGAGTACAAGGGTGATAATTAAGGTCTTTTTCATAGAAGAAAATGAATTAGTTATCAAATGTAAGAAAAATTTCAGAAAAAAGCAAAACCACCCTTTGGGACTCTCCTTTTTCGGCGGTGAATTGATTTTCATCGCCGAATTTGTCTATTTACACCATTATTATATTTAATCACCTTTTGCGGATAGACAAAAGGTGATTTTTCTATTTTATTCGAACAAGACCCCGAAAGAGTGTTGTCATTTGCGAAAATTTTACTAATTTTGTAATGTCGTGGGAGTTATGCCCTCGGCATTACATATAGATGAAAGTGTTTTCGCTTTTATCCTTGACACGAAATCTGACAGTTTCAACGAAAAGAGGATACGACAACACTCATTTCTTGTATAGCTATGTGGCTATGCACTCTCTGTGCATCTACCCCATACTATTCAAGTGTGGGGTCTTGTATCGTTTATTCTTTTCAGGGTTTTGTCAGAGCCTCGTGTCAGATAAACGGAAATCAGCTCCACACTTTCTGTTTGTGTAAAAATTACCGCTGAGGAGCTGATGCGGGAACCTAAACAAATCTAATATGAAGAGGTTATTATTAGTATGTGCTACTTTAAGCCTTACAGCAACCAGCTATGCACAATTGAACATAGTAGGTTCGGAACAGTTACATGAACAAGCCAAAAAAACGAATTTGCAAACTGTGGAAAAGCAAGATGCTAATAATTATTTTATAGCCACGGATAGTGTTGTATGGGAATACGCCAACCATCAATATAATGCACTTGAAAATATTGTAGGTATGAAATTATATGTGGCAGGCGAAAGATATTCTTATACTGTTGTAAATAGTTTTGGGGCACATGTAGAGTTTATCTATCCTTGCATTGACCACAACAAAAAAACATATACCATAAAGAAAATGCCTCAAGGATATTATGAGGTTACTCGCATTATACGCTTTAAAGAGCAGTTGTCAGAATTATTAGATCAAATTGGCTTTGCTTCGCCCGAAGTCTCGGAAGAGGACTTTTTGGGAGATAATACCTCGCGTAACGATACACAATCTACTAACTATGTATGTATTCCGAACGATAGTTTATATATGGGTGTAGACGAAGTATTTAAACAGTGGTACACTGACTATACAAACAGACTTCACTCAATTGCTAAGTTTAAAGAAGAAGTATTGATAGATAATGCTATAAAGAAAGAGCGTTACAAATATCCTATCTACGTATTGACCAATGATGCACATGAATCTTTTTTGATTCCAACTGTTGATCATGGCTACAGTCGCCGCCAAATCGAAAAAGCCAACTATAGAATATCGCAACGATTCAGAGGGAAAAAGCTCATCAAAACGGATACGATTAAAGAAATTGTAAAATCTCGGGATGGGCATCTCGACATCTATCAGTTTGGAAATATTAAAAGTTTTGTTAACATCTCTCTTCCTTTCTATGAACAATTATGCAATGATATCAAAGGCAAAGATGTGTTGCTTGTATTCGGGAAGAATGGTTTTAATGATGCAGTGTCAGGTAAAATGCTTAAAAGTACTTTTGTATGGGATAAATACTTCACTGAGTATATCGCAAAATACGAAGGCTATCAACAGCCCCATGAAAGGTCGTTGGACAAAATTGAGAAATTTTCATTTCCGGATCTTAATTGGGTGAAATGTATCGACATAATAGTTAGTGACAAGAAATTATATGGTCTATTCGAATACAACAGCCAGCGATTCCACCTTGAAATTACTTCGCAAAAGCGAAGTAGAAATGCAAGCGATTTTGGGAAACTAAATATTTATGTTGGAGGTGAAACTGATGGTGTTTCCAGAGAAAGATATTACATGCCCTTTGGATACTATTTAAGTGATGAAGCAAAGATATTCCCGAGGCAAGAGATTGAAAACTTTAGACAAAACATTCTTGCCGTTAATGAAAGATTAAAAACGGAAATTATTAACAATGGTGAAGTATTCAGAATAGCAGACGAAGAGCAAAAGCGCAAGTATGAGCAAGAAATGCGTCTTCGCCGAGCAAGACTTATCGAGAAATATGGAGATGCCTTTGGCAATATGATTGCAGATCGGAAAGTGGCTATTGGCATGACCGAAGAGATGTGTAGGTTATCATGGGGTAGCCCGCACGATAAATATACCACCACAACTAAGTGGGGCGTGTCTTCTGTGTGGGTCTATAACTACAAGACTTATCTCTACTTCTACAATGGAGAGTTGAAACAAATCGACAACTAATAGATGCAATGAAAAGATTCAGGCGTATGTAGGGCTTTGTGTAGCCGTTAGCATACGCCTGATTCTTTATTCACAATGCATCTTTGGAAGATGCTTGATTTCAGCATTTTACTTTCAAAAGATTTATATACCTTTGCACTCGCAGTTAGTCGGCTTAATTACGACCTCTATGTAGTCTTCTATGTAGGATTTAGCGATTGCCGTGAAATCCTCCGTGAGTACCCGTGCGCTATGGGAGTATCTTTGCTCCAAATTGCAGCATAAATGCCTTATTTTACCTTTTCCAAATTTCCCATCAAGCAAGCTTGAGTCAATTTGTAAAAAGTAAAACCACCCGTTTGGGTGGCAATTTGTCGCTTTATGTTCCGCAGAGCTGAATCCGGGACTTAGCGAAGGATTTCATCTATCGTGAAATCCTCCGTGAGTACCCGTGCGCTATGGGAGTATCTTTGCTCCAAATTGCAGCATAAATGCCTTATTTTACCTTTCCCAAATTTCCCATCAAGCAAGCTTGAGTCAATTTGTAAAAAGTAAAACCACCCTTAGGGGTGGCAATTTGTCGCTTGGTGTTCCGCAGAGCTGAATCCGGGACTTGAACCCGGGACCCCTTCATTACGAGTGAAGTGCTCTACCACTGAGCTAATTCAGCATTGACTTGTGCAAATATCGTAAAAAAATCATATTATTGCACATATTATGACGAAAAATTTGTAACTTCGCACAACTAAAAACCTAAAAACTATGCTTACATTTCTTATTTGTCTTGTACTGCTGATAGTGGCGTACTTTACTTATGGTCGCTATTTGGAGAAGGCGTGTAATATTGATTCAAATGCGGCTGTGCCGAGTAAAACTCTCTATGATGGTGTAGATTATGTACCGATGCCGCGTTGGCGTACATTCCTCATTCAGCTACTTAACATTGCAGGTACAGGTCCTATTTTCGGTGCTATTTTGGGTGCTTGCTATGGTCCGGTAGCATTTATTTGGATTACCATTGGCGGTATATTTATGGGAGCTATGCACGACTATCTGTCGGGCGTTATCCTTGTTCGCAATAACGGACTGAGTATTACGGAGATTGTGGCTCGTTATCTCGGTAAGGGCGCGGGTGTATTTATGCGCGTATTCTCGGTGATACTGTTGCTGCTGGTAGGTGTTGTATTTGTAGTCAGCCCTGCTGATATTCTCTCGGCGAAGTTTGCAGCCGTGTCGAAGGAGTGGTGGTTGGGTATAATTATTGCCTACTACTTTATTGCAACCCTGCTGCCTGTGGATAAACTTATTGGTAAGATATATCCGTTATTCGGTATAGCACTTGTGGCTATGGCGGTCGGATTGTTGGGAGTGCTGATATTTGGCGACTATACAATTCCTGCAATGACTCTTGAGAATCTGCATGTCAATAAGGCAAATCTGCCGTTGATGCCTACACTCTTTATCACTATTGCCTGCGGTGCAATTTCGGGCTTCCACGCTACACAGTCACCACTGATGGCTCGATGTGTAAACAATGAGCGTGAGTGTCGATTTGTATTCTACGGTTCGATGATTTCAGAGTCTGTTATCGCGCTGATTTGGGCAGCTATTGCAATGGCATTCTTCTATGAGGATGGAGGTGTTTCGGCTGTAATGGCTACACACACTCCGGCGTGGGCTGTAAATGAGATTTCAAATACAACTCTCGGTCTTGTCGGAGGTATTCTTGCAATTCTTGGTGTTGTGGCAGCTCCTATCACCTCGGGCGATACTGCTTTCCGCTCGGCACGACTCATTATTGCCGATGTATTCCATATCGAGCAGCGTACAAAGTGGAAGAGACTTGTAATATGTATTCCACTCTTTGCAGCGGGTATAGCACTGACATTTGTAAACTTTGATGTGGTTTGGAGATACTTCGCTTGGACAAATCAGGCGTTGGCAACGGTTGTGCTGTGGTGTATAGTTGTATATCTCAACCTTAACAAGCGTAATATTTGGGTTGCCCTGATTCCGGCAGTATTTATGACATACATCTGCTCGTCATTTGTATTTGTGTCTAACCAATTTGTCGGGCTGGGAACTGCACCGTTGGCATATCTGCTTGGTGGTGTAGTGACTATACTGCTTACAGCTCTGATGTGCTATAAGCTGCATAAGGATAGAAAATAGGAATGAGGCGAAACATACTCTTTATTGTACTGCTATTTGCTGCGCTGACAGCTCTGTCAGCCCTTCAGAAACCGATATTTCTGCTCTGGTATGCGGAGTTGGTTGCTGATGCAGAGTGGAGTGAGCTGCTGGGTGTTATAAGCAACGGTATATCACTCGATATGACAATGGCAGGGTATGTTTGCGCTGTGCCTATACTGCTAATCCTGTTATCTATTTGGTATCCTCATAAATTATGGGGCAAGGTGTGCCGAGGATGGCTCTATACAGCCTCGGTGATAGTTGCTATCTGCTTCTCGGTCAATTTGGGGCTATATGAGTATTGGCGATTTCCGCTCGACGGCTCTATTGTGCAGTATATTGCCACACCGGCAGAGGCTATGGCAAGTGTAACACCACAACTGTTTTTTATTCAAACGGTTGTGGCTGTTGTATATGGTGCGATGCTGATTGTAGTGGTGCGTGAGATAGCAAAGATACTACTTACTGAGCATCGGGAGCGATTGTATCTTAAGGTTGTATGGTCGGTGGTGGTGCTGATTGTTGCAGGGTTGGACTTTTTGGCTATTCGCGGAGGGGTTTCGACTGCGGTGGCGAATGTTTCGAAGGCCTATTTTAGTGATAACATAGCTCTAAATCACGCGGCGGTAAATCCTACATTCTCGTTTATATCATCTCTCTCGGCAGGCGATGACTTGAGCAGGTATGACTACTTTGATGCGGAGCAGTGCGATAAGCAGTTTGAGGCTCTGACTTTGGGGTGCGGGCAGAGTGGTGTAGAGTTGTTGAGTGAGAAGAGACCCAATATTGTAATGATAATTGCCGAGAGCCTTGGTCGTTCAACGATGGATGAGGTGGTCGGTGGGGAGCTTGTTGCACCAAAGCTAAACAGCTACAAGCGCGAAGGTGCTTGGTTTGAGAATATGATTGCCTCGTCGTTCCGCACAGACAGAGGTGTGTTGGCAACGCTAAGCGGAGTGTGTGCCCAGCCGACAATGTCGCTGATGAAGTATCCGCAGAAGGCGTCAAAGTTGCCATCTATTGCAGAAGCATTGCATAGTGTGGGTTACAATACGGCATATATTCACGGTGGCGACCTCAACTTTACAGATATGGCGTCGTATCTCTATGCAACAGGTTTTGAGAGATTGGTGGATATCAAAAATCTCAAGTTTGATGCGCCGACATCAAAGTGGGGGTATGCCGACGATGTTATGGCAGACTACTTTATAGACTACATCGAGGGTTTGAGCGGCTCTGATACCCCATATTTTGCGGTGTGGCAGACGCTATCGAGCCACGAGCCTTTTGATGTGCCGATAGAGGTGTTTGAGGATAAGATGCTCAACTCGATGCACTTTGCCGATAGCTGCATAGGCAGGGTTATAGAGAGTCTGAAGAGCAGCGGGGAGTGGGATAGAACGCTTGTTGTTGTCATTGCCGACCACGCCTATCTATATCCGTATGGGATAAGCGCGAGTGCGGTTGAGCGTCATCGAATACCTATGTTGTGGTTGGGTGGTGCGCTCAAAGAGGCGGGTGTTGTGGATTGCTACTGCTCGCAGACCGACTTGGCAGCGACACTGCTCTCGCAGCTGGGTGTAGATAAGAGCAGATTTACAATGAGCCGTGATATATTTGATAGCGGTCTTGCGAAGTTTGGCTACTACACATTCAATAACGGCTTTGGAGTTGTGGATAGTAGCGGCAAGACGATATACGACTGTACGACAGAGAGCGTTATTTCGGAAGAAAATGAGGCTGAAAAAGTTACGGTCGGCAAGACAATGTTACAGAGTACATATAAGATAATCAAGCAGTTATGAAGCAGTTTTTAGAGTTACAACCGACAGCAAATCAGACTTTTAGACTGATAGGCTATGGCAGTCGCGGAAATCTTGCAGCGCGCCTTGAACAGTCGTATAAGGCAGAGCAGAGTGGTGACTATCAAACAGCTTGTCAGTTGAGATATGAGGCATTTGAGGATATACTATCCACACTGCCGGATGATGAGCAGAGTGTTGTTACTCTTGATCGCAACCATCCGAATACTTTGGCGGCAATGGAGACAATGCTCGCCTCGGCTGTCGATAACTATCTTGCAGGAGAGGGCGAAATGGCGGCTGCTCAGTTGGAGCTGCTGCTCGACTGTGACGACGAGGACCCTCTTGAGGCGACACCTGTCTTGGCTCTCTGCTATGCGATGATTGGCGAGTGGGAGTGCCTTGAGGATATTGATACCGATTTGGGCGATAAAACAGCCCTTGCACCACTACTGCGCGCTCTGCGAGAGTATGTAACGACCGGCAAAATTGAGGGTGCAACAATGTCGCAACTCTCTCGTTTTAAGGAGTTTATGGCAGAACTAAAGAGGACTGACCATCCGACAGATGATGCCTACCTTGGTGATATATCCTCCGAGCGACCATCACGCGCAGCCCTTGCCCGCGAACTCTATCTGCGAGCCGAACCGGCACTTGCTCTCTATCCTGATTTTCTGTCAGAACTGAAGAGTTAAGGCTTTTGTCAGTTTCATCATAAATAATAAAATCCGCTAACTAAAGCGGATTTTATTATTTCTTGTTGAAGTTGTTCATTGTGCGTTCAAGACCGACTGAGACAAAGGAGAGAATCGCGTCGCCAAAGACCTTGAGGCGTGGCGGCATATTCTCGCGCTCCTCGGCTGTCCACTCGCCAAGAACATAATCTACCTGATGTCCGCGGCTAAAGTCGCCACCAATGCCGAAGCGCAGGCGGGCGTAGTCTGTCGTTTGGAGCAGTTCGGCGATATTCTTAAGACCATTATGACCCCCATCGCTGCCCTTTGTGCGCATACGCAACTCGCCAAATGGAAGTGCAATATCATCGACAACAACAAGCAGATTCTCCTTCTCTATCTTAAGCTCCTGCATCCAATATCTTACAGCCTTGCCCGACAGATTCATATAGGTTGAGGGCTTGAGCAGGGTGATGATATGTCCGCGGTGGCGAAGCGTTGCCACAGCACCATAGCGTGCCGAGATAAAAGAAGTGTCGGATGCCTCTGCGAGAGCATCCAACACTTTGAATCCGATGTTGTGTCTTGTATTGGCGTACTCGGCACCAATATTACCAAGACCTACAACGAGATATTTCATCAGCAATCAGTTTTACTACTGCTGAGCAGCTGCACCACGAGATGCACGAGTTACACGAACTGCGCAAACTGCCTGAGTTGCAGGAGATACAAACTGAAGACCCTCAAACTGAAGATCGCCAACGAAGATGGTCTGACCAACCTTGAGTGGAGTAACATCTACAACCAACTCATCTGGAAGATTCTCAACCATAGCCTTAACAACCAGCTTACGAGCAGAGAGAGCGAGCTTACCACCAATCTTAACACCCTCAGCGTTACCTGTGAGGCGTACAGGAATAGCGATAGATACAGGCTTACCCTCCTGAACACGGTAGAAGTCGATGTGGAGAATCTGCTCGCGGATTGGGTGATACTGTACATCACGAAGAACTGCAAGCTCCTTCTTACCATCAATCTCAAGCTCTACAATGTAAGAGTTTGGAGTGTAGATGAGAGGCTTTACTGCCTTCTCCTCAACTGTGAAAGATACATTCTCGCCACCACCGTAGATTACGCATGGGATAAGACCCTGACGACGAGCTGCCTTTGTTGCCTTCTTACCGTACTCGGCACGAGAAGCTGCCTTAATAGCAAGTGTTTTCATTTTTTTTGAAAAATTATTATGTTAGTACCTGCGGCGGCACTCAGTCTGCACCCGTAGTGCAACCCCCCATAACCGCCTGATTTCGACCGCAAAAGTATATATATTTTTTGAAACAACAAAGAAACAGTTTCAAAAGTTTCTACAAATGTAGATAAAAAATCCCGCCGAAGCAGGATTGATTGGTGAATTATTACAGAATAAAGTGATAAAAAAATTAGGAAGAAACCGATTATAATCAGTGCCTTATATAAGATTTGGCAATTGGGGAGGATTAGTGTTTTAGCACCCGCGGGAGAGCGAAATTTGTGAGTAGTAGTGCGATAGTTGTTTGTAGATTTGCTCGGCGAACTCGATATTTTCTGCGTTATTTTTATCCGCACCGCAGTAGAGGGTCACAACCTCCTCTTTATAGAGGTGGCGGGTAGTGGGCAGTAGTGATGAGTATATCGGGTCGAGGGTAGGAGTTGCGATATGCGGGAAGATGATTGCAAAGGCATCAGAGAGCAGGCACAGAAGAAGCGGTTTAAGTGTCTCGAGTGTCAGGTTATGGGCGAGCATAGTGCCGAAGTGGCGGTAGTGGAACTTGAGCTCCAAGTGGTATCCGTTCTGCACAAGAGAGCACTCGGCAGCGGGATTACCAAAGAGCAGTTGAAACAGCAGCGACCACAGCTGCTCGTCGCACTCCGCGAACTGCGGGTGGTGGTACTCAACAGGTACAAAGAAACGGAAATAGTGGAGATATAGCGGGGAGTGGGTATAGCTATAAGGCTCGGGGGTTAGCTCAGAGTAGATTTCAAAAAATTCGCTACCCGAAGTGCCCGAACTTAGTTCGCGTATAATCCAGCTATAGTCTATTTTCTCACACATCATAATCTTATTGGCGGAAGATATTAAATCGTTTAAGGCGCGGGTTACGGCGAGCAAGCAGCAGGCTCTCAAGGAGTAGCAGCACCGCTGCAATGGCGAGTATCCACTGGAACTGCTCGTTATACTCCTCAAAGCGAAGTGTGGTAAGCTCGCCCTTCTCGAGCTTCTCAATCTCGGCAACAATCTCCTCAAGACCAAAGGCTGCATTTGTGGCGCGGATATAGCCACCGTCTGTTGCAGCGGTAATCTGTTGGAGCAGCTCCTCATTCAGGCGGCTGACAACCATCTGATCGTCTTCATCTTTGATAAATTCGCCATCGACCTTAACAGGGGCTCCCTCCGGAGTACCGATACCGATAGCAAAAATCTTAATGCCTTGTTCTGCGGCGCGCTTGGCGGCATCGAGAGCCGAAGAGTCGTGGGTCTCACCGTCGGTTATAAGTATCATAACTCGTCCGGCATCGCGATTTTGTGAAAAGGAGAGTGAGGCGAGGTCTAAAGCCTGACCAATCTCTGTACCCTGAACAGAGACAAGTGACGGAGAGATGCGCTTGACAAAGCTGCGAGCCATACGATAGTCGGTTGTAATAGGTAGCTGCACCTTTGCCTCGCCGGCAAAGACAACAAGACCTACTCTATCCTGCTCAAGGGTTGAAAAGAGCTTATCTATGGCGTAGCGTGTACGGTCGAGGCGATTAGGGGCAAAGTCCTCGGCAAGCATCGAGTTTGAGATATCGACAACGAGCATCATCTCGATACCCTGACTCTTCTGCTCCTTTAACTTCGAGCCGAACTGCGGGCGGGCAGCAGCAATAATAACCACTGCAACAGCAGTAAGGAATAGTGCTGACTTAGTCTTTACTCGCCACTGTGAAATCTCGGGCATCAGCTCTTGCAGGATATGGATATTGCCAAACTTGGCAAGGTTGCGCTTACGGAGCTGCGAAATGGCAATAAGCACCACTACCATAACGGGTATGATAAGCAGCAGCCATAGTATATGTGGATTTGCAAATTGAAACATTACGGTATGCGTTTAAGAACTACACGGTTGATGATAAACTCAAGTAACAGAGCTGCCAATGCCCAAAGGACAAAGACGAGGTACTCCTCGTGGAGTGTTGTGCGGTTTTCGACCTCAACACGACTCTTCTCAAGGGTGTTAATCTGCTCGTAGATAGCCTCAAGGGTCTTTTTATCTGTGGCACGGAAGTACTCGCCACCTGTCTGTGAGGCGATGTTTCGCAGCATCTTCTCGTCTATCTCGACCTTCATATTGACTACATCGACCTCCCTGCCACGCTCATCAAAGACCGGATATGGGGCTGTGCCGCGCTTGCCGATGCCGATAGTATAGACCTTAATGCCCATATCTTTGGCAATCTTGGCAGCCGTAAGAGGTGAAATCTCGCCTCGGTTATTCACTCCGTCAGTGAGCAGTATGACAACCTTACTCTTTGAATCAGACTCGCGCAGGCGGTTGATAGATGTTGCAAGACCGTTGCCGATAGCTGTGCCGTCCTCGATAACTCCGCTGGTAATGCGTCCGAGCATAGTTTGAAGTGAACTTTGGTCGGTTGTAAGTGGCGACTGTGTAAACGATTCGCCGGCAAAGACAACTATACCTATACGGTCGCCCGTGCGGTCACTGATAAACTCGGAAGCGACCTCTTTGGCTACGCTTAATCGGTCGGGAATAAAGTCTTTAGCCAGCATTGAGGTTGAAACATCGACAGCAAGAACGATATCAATACCCTCTGTTGTGGTATTTGTATAGTGCTCTGCACTCTGCGGACGCGCAATGGCGACAACGATAAGTGATAGAGCTGCACAGCGCAACACAAACGGAATATGGCGCAGATAGTAGCGAAATGTGCGAGGTGCGCGTCTTACAGTCTCTGTAGTTGAGACTACAACTGATGCTCCACCTTGGCGGGTACGGTAGATATAGTAACCTACAAGGGGAAGGAGCAGTAGTAGAAACCACAATATTTTTGGTGATGCAAATTCCATAAATTACAACTATTTACCAATTCTTACCTCGGCGGATAACAACACCCTTCTTATCCTTCAGCTTATCCTGAGTCTTATCCTCTTGAGCCTGTATCGCCTCAAGCATAGCCTGCTGCTCCTGCTCGGAGATTTGCTGTTCCTGCTCCTGATTTTGCTGATTCTGATCCTGCTTATCCTCCTGATTTTGGTCTTGATTCTGATTTTGGTCTTGGTCTTGGTCTTGTTGCTGATCCTGATTTTGGTCTTGATTTTGGTCCTGATTCTGGTCTTGATTCTGATTTTGGTTTTGCTGCTGTTGCTGTTGCTGTTGGTTTTGTTGTTGCTTAAGCAGCTCCTTTGTCAGGGCATAGTTAAACTTTGCCTCCTTATCATCAGGATTTAGGCGCATAGCGTTGCGGTAGCAATCGAGAGCCTCCTCTAATCGTTGCTGAACAAAGAGAGTATTTCCGAGGTTATACGACACATCGGCACGCTCGAGATCGGTGCGAGTAGAGTCTTGAGCAAGTTTACGCAGCGTCTGCTCCGACTTATCGATAAGCTCCTTGCGGAACTGAACATTGGCAGTATTAAACTTTGCCTCAAAGCACTCAGGATTCTCTTGCAGTGCGCGAGAGTAGTTATCTACGCTTGTATCGTAGTTGCCACGCTCATATTGGCGATTGCCTTTGCGGACAAGGTGTCGCTCAGGCATCTTCTGACTATAGGCATCGAAAGAGAGCATCGACGCCACAGCTGCAATAACTATTGTAATAACTCTGTAGTTCATCTATGCCTCCTCCTCTTCTGTTTCTGTCTGCTCGACAGGTTTTGTCTCCTCGACAAAATAATAGACTTTACTAAATGCACTCTCGTTCTCGGATGCCTCCGGCATAGCCTTGGCGAACTTTACCAAATCGGCATCTTGAAGTACGCTGACAAGGTCCATAGCCGACTTCTGAGGGAGTTCTAACGACTTTATCTGCTCCAAAATCTCGTCGGTTGTCATCTCCATAGCACCAACGCCAAATCTGCCGTCAAGGTAGGTACGCAGGATGTCTGTAAGAGCCGAGTAGTACTCTTTATGTTTGTTATTCTGCCACAGCTTCTGATTTTGCAGAGCCTCAAGTGCTGTAATGGCAACAATATGAGGTGGCAGTGGCGGCTCCGGCTTAAAGAGGTCGGAGATTCGCTTACCGCGCTTGGCAAGGTGGCGGGCAAGAAGGTATATTCCCAAACCGACAAGAGCCAAAACAACCAATACTATTGCCAAATAGCCCGAAATCTCTCCAAAGCGGAAAGGTAGTTTTTTGACCGGCTTAATATCGCACAGCATAGAGGTTGAGTCGATTTTGAAGGTCGAAACAACGACATGCAGCGAGTCTGTGCAGCCATAGAGGGTATCGACAATATTCTTATCTGCATATAGCACGCTCGGACGACCGAGATTATATATGCCCTCGTCAAAGGCTGTAAGGATATACTGTTTCCTTAAATGGAGGTTGCGCCCCTTATGTGAAACTGTATCTACCGGTACATCCTCAACGCACTCGATAATACCGAACTTCTGCTCCTCGCCGATAGTTGCGCCGACCCTGAACTCGGGGAAATAGAGGCTCTGCACCTGATCCTTCTCGACATCAATAGTGAGTGTAAAGCGGTCGCCTATAAGTATGCTGTCAGGAGAGATTGTCGCCCTGACTGCCGGTGGAGTGCTCTGTGCCGAGGTAAAGCAGGGCACAACGGCAAAGAGTAGAAGGGTTATATATTTGAAAAATCTGCTCATCGTTGTTTGAAGAGTTTTATCAATTCTGCAACATAGTCTGCATCTGTCGAGACATCGCAAGTATCTATGCGATTGTGCTTTAAGAGGTTGTCCATACTCTGCTCTCGCTCTGCCCAGCGGGCTGCAAAGTACTCTCTTACAGCTGCCGAAGAGCTATCTACCCACACCTTCTGTCCACTCTCTGCATCTTTCATCTCGATAATGCCTACATTTGGCAGCTGTTTATCGCGAGGGTCACTGACACGGATAGCCACAAGGTCGTGGCGCGAGGTGGCAATCTTGAGTGCATCCTCAAGTGGGGTCATATCGCTCTTGGGGTTGATAAAGTCGGAGAGGATGAAGGTTGTACACCTTTTCTTATTGACATTGGTCATATAGCGTACAGCCTCCGAGAGTGCAGTACCCTCAGATTGTGGGGTAAACTCAATAAGTGAGCGGATAATCATCAGGATATGGCTGCGACCCTTCTTTGGCGGTATAAACTTCTCGACCTTATCAGAGAAGAAGATACAACCAACCTTATCGCCCGTCTGTGCTGCAGAGAAGGCGAGAACGGCGGCAATCTCTGTGAGGATACCCTGCTTAGTCTGCTCTGTTGAGCCGAACTTGCGCGAGCCACTCACATCGACCATAAGCATCATGGTAAGCTCTCGCTCCTCCTCGTATATTTTAATATGCGGAGTGCGAGAACGGGCTGTGACATTCCAATCTATATCTCTCACATCATCGCCAAGACGATACTCTCTAACCTCAGAAAAGGACATACCGCGCCCCTTGAACGCCGTATGATACTTTCCTGCAAAAATCTCATTCGACAGACCTCGGGTCTTAATCTCTATCTTGCGGACCCTCTTAAGAATATCGCTCTCGCTCTGTGCCATTATGGTACAATAACATTATTGAGAATCTCGGTGATAATCTCCTCGGTAGAGATATTCTCTGCCTCTGCCTCGTAGGTAAGACCGATACGGTGGCGCAGAACATCGTGGCATACTGCACGAACATCCTCCGGAATAACATATCCGCGGCGACGAATAAAGGCGTAGGCGCGAGCAGCCTTAGCAAGCGAGATACTTGCACGAGGAGAGCCTCCATAGGCGATGAGCGGCTGGAGCTTTTGCAGATTATACTCTGCCGGCTCGCGGGTAGCAAAGATAATATCGACGATATACTTCTCAATCTTCTCGTCCATATATACATCCTCCACAACACGGCGTGCGCGGACAATATCCTGCGGAGTGATAACCTTATTTGGCTGCGGCATACCTGCACCACTGAGGTTCATACGGACAATATCACGCTCCTCAGACTTCTTTGGATACGAAATCTTTACCTTGAGCATAAAACGATCGACCTGTGCCTCCGGCAGAGGATATGTACCCTCCTGCTCAAGTGGGTTTTGAGTTGCCAAAACCAGGAATGGCTCAGGCAGGCGGTAGGTACTCTCGCCGATAGTTACTTGACGCTCCTGCATAGCCTCAAGGAGCGCAGACTGAACCTTTGCCGGAGAGCGGTTAATCTCATCGGCAAGTACGAAGTTCGCAAAAACAGGACCTTTACGAACTGTAAACTCCTCGCTCTTCTGTGAGTAGATGAGTGTTCCGACAACATCTGCCGGAAGCAGGTCAGGAGTGAACTGTATGCGTGAAAAATCGGCATCAACAGCCTTTGCAAGGGTAGTAATGGCAAGGGTCTTTGCAAGTCCGGGAACTCCCTCAAGAAGGATGTGTCCGTTGGAGAGCAGACCAATCAGCAGTGTGTCGATAAGATGGCTCTGACCAACAATAACCTTACCCATCTCTTGACGCAGAGTATCTACGAAGAGCGACTCTCGCTCGATACGCTCATTAAGCTCTTTAATGTTTATTACTTCGCTCATATTTTCTTAAATTTTCTTTTCTAACGGAAATAGCAGCGTTTTATTGTTCATTTTTGGACAATTCGGCAAAGCAGTGGCGGCAGATTGGCTCATAGGTATCCTTCTCACCAAGCATAACAAGCGAGTTGTCTGCTGTCAGGCGGTGCGAATGGTGTGCCAGATTGCCACAACGAACACATATTGCGTGTACCTTTGTCACATACTCGGCAGTAGCCATCAAGTCGGGCATCGGTCCAAACGGCTTGCCCAGATAGTCCATATCCAGACCGGCAACGATAACTCTGATACCGCTATTGGCGAGCTGTCGGCAGACATCAACAATGCCACGGTCAAAGAATTGTGCCTCGTCAATGCCGACTACATCTACATCTGAGGCAAGAAGCAGAATATTCTGCGATGACTCGACAGGTGTAGAGCGGATAGTGGTGGCATTGTGTGAGACCACCTCATCCTCCGAATAGCGTACATCAATGCACGGCTTGAAAATCTCAACCTTTAAGTGTGCAAACTCTGCGCGACGCAGGCGGCGAATAAGCTCCTCGGTCTTGCCGGAGAACATCGAGCCGCAGATAACCTCAATCCAACCCTTTTGGCTGGCATTTTCCAAAAACATACTATATCTATTTTATAATTATTTTTAACTACTTAAACCAACTCTTATATGGTCTTTGTGCCAAATATGAGTTGCGATAGTGGTAGTCTGAGGTGACCTCCTTCCATATCCACTTTGGAAGTGAGGGTTGCTCTTCTGTTGCCGAGAGTTCCACCTCGGCAAGGGCAAGACCCTCATTATCGCCCTCGAATATATCAACCTCCCAAGTATAGCCCTCGTATGGGACAATATAGCGCACCTTCTCAACTCTGCCATTACAGCGAGCAAGTAGCAGCTCGGCACAGCGCACGGGGATAGCCCTCTCAAACTCAAAGCGGCTCAAACCGCCATCGCGGCTCTTGCCCTTGAAGGTTATAAATGCCTCGTCGCCGTATATTCTTACCCGGGCAGTGACCTTGCGGGAGCATAGGTAGCCCTGCGCTATGCGGCGATGCGATGTGGCACTACACAAGAAGGTGTCGTCCGAGATAAGGTATTTGCGCTCTATCTCCCTCATCGTGACGCTGTTTGAGAGGCATCGGATGCGATAACACCCTGGCAATCCAAAGCCCACTTGCCCTGAACACGCAGCACCTGCTCGATAATATCGCGAACAGCTCCTGCACCTCCGTTATACTCGGAGATATACATTGCCGCCTCAAGAACCTCTGAGCATCCGTCTGCCGGAGCGACCGGAATACCGACTATCTTCATACACTCAAGGTCGGGAATATCGTCGCCCATATAGATTGCATTACTGAGGTTTACACCTGTCTTCGCAGCAAAGTCGTGCAGAGCGGCAATCTTATCCATACAGCCCAAATAGTAGTGCTTAACGCCCAAACGCTTCATTCGAGACTCGAGATTATTGCCAAAGCCACCCGAGATGACACAGACATTATATCCGTGCTTGACTGCATAGGCAAGAGCATAGCCATCCTTAGCGTAGTAGCAACGGATAAAGTCGCCACCCTCGATAGGGATAATCTTGCCGTCGGTCATAACTCCATCTACATCGAAGATGAACGCCTCGACATCGGCAATTATCTCTTTAAAGTTTCTTTTATTCTCCATATATTCTCACTAATCTTGTCGTAAATTGTCCTTAGCAGCTCATCCTGACCTATCAACTGTCGATGACGCTCCATTGTCGAATGGTCGCCACGCACGGCAGGTCCGGTCTGCACCATAGCCGGCGTTCCGCTCTGACAAGCCTTGGCTGCTGTCTCGGCAATAACCGGAGCAACAACATCAAAAGGTAGATTTACATCTGCCAGCACCTGAGCCGCCGTTGCATACATATTGTTTACAAAGTTGGACGCCAAAACACCTGTCAAATGAATCTTCGCACGCACCGCGCTGTCGGCATCAGCCACGCAGTCGGAGAGGGTTTGTGCAAACGCCCTTGCTTGGTCAAAAGTATCACTATCCCCCGCCTCAATGAAGAGATAGACCTTGCGGAAATCTATAACTCTTCCGATAGAGAAGGTCTGAAACGGATATATAATGGCGCGGCGGGAACTACTTGGCAACATCTCAAGCGTACCACAGCCTGCAGTGTGAGCTACAATAGCACCACTTGGGAATGGTAGTGATGCAGCAACCTGAGCAACAGCTCTGTCGCTCACGCAGATAAGGTATAGCTCTGCCGCCTTCAACTCTGACGGTGTATTACACCACTCGGCTCCGGCTAAAGCCGCAACTGCTCTGCCTCGCTCTGGATTGCGGGCATAGACCTGTATAACGGTGTTGCAACTCTCCTTGAGAGCCCTCGCAAACGCCTCTGCAACATTGCCACTACCGATAATTGTAACTTTTAGACCATTCATACAACAAAGGTAATCATTTTTTCGGAAAGGGCAAGTGATATTGCGCAGCAATCTATCTGCGTAATTTTGCCGAGGCGAAGTCGAAGAAGAGCCACGCAGTCGGCTCAACCCCCAAGAGCAGAGACTTCTTCTAAGCAGGTTAGTGTCCATTTTATTGTCAGAGCAGGGTATATACAACGCTCGGCAAAAATACTCGCGAAGGGACACTTTGGTATTTCTCTTTGCGGGTATTCTTTGTTAGCGGAAGTATATGCCCTGCTATCACGATAAAAAAAGATAAGTCCTGAGGTAGCTGGAGTGTTGGATGGCGCAGTAAATCTTCTGATATGTAGGGTCTATTTTTATTATGATTTGCGGAACATAGCGGGCTATGTGACAAAAATCAAGGTATAAAGAGACCCTACATAGCAGGAGATAGACAAGGCAATCCAACGCTTCAGATACCTTTGTTGGGCAACAGTCAGGACTCCGATATTAGGTTAGTTAGGTTAATGAGCAGTGGGAGAACTGAGCTCGAGCCGAGAGCAGACCGCAGATAGGCAATCTTAGATTGTCGTCAAATAGGTCTTTTGTCGATGAACTCGTTCATCAGCTATAAAGACCTTATTGACGAATATTGCGCAGCAATCTATCTGCGTAATTTTGCCGAGGGGAAGTCGAAGAAGAGCCGCACAGTCGGCTCAACCCCTAAAGGCAGAGACTTCTTCTAAGCAGGTTAGTGTCCATTTTATCGTCAGAGTAGGGTATATACAACGCTCGGCAAAAATACTCGCGAAGGGACATACTTTGGTATTTCTCTTTGCGGGTATTCTTTGTTAGCGGAAGTATATGCCCTGCTATCACGATAAAATAAAAAGATAAGTCCTGAGTGTTGGGCAACAGTCAGGACTCCGATATTAGGTTAGTTAGGTTAATGAGCAGTGGGAGAACCCCACATTTGTATTACAAAAGTACTATCTTTTTATTAAAATGCAAACTTTTTGATAAAATTTTTTGTAAAAAAGTGCCAAATAGTTTGATTTTGTAATAAAAAGCGTGTTAAACGCGTGGCAAAATGATGTTTTTTAATAAAGTAAAAGGTGGATAATTACAAGTGCAACGATGGTAAGGTAGAACCAATTTGCCCATTTTGTCTCCATACGGTCGATAGCAAAAGCGGAGATTATTGTTATACTGATGGCGATAGATGGGATAATTGTGATATTACAGCCCGGGATAGCAAAGAGTGCAACGATGCCAAAAAGAAGCATCCATATATTGAGTTGTATGGCTTTGCGAGCAGGTACAAGCATAGCATAGCGGTTGTGTGTGCCAATCATCACCCCATAGATAAGGGTGAGGATTAACGCGATAAATAGCAGAGCTGTGACTATGGGCAGAGGTTCAAGGGCTATCTTTGTGGCAGGGGTGATAATTTCGCTCCAGATATTAAGGGCAATGTCAGTGATATTCCCACCTAAATACCAATGTATGTAACTCGCAACGGCGATAGGGAGTAGATAGCCTGTTGTGGCAATAATAGTCTGTCGGAAAGATAGTGGTACGACAAAGATTATTATCAGAATGGTTGTAGCAAAGAAGATACTCGGCGGATATATTATAGGTAGCACACCGAGAAACAGCGCACCCGTAAATAGAGCCTCTTTGTCGCGGATAGAGTGCAGGGTCTGCAACAAGAAGAGCATAGCAATAGATGTAAGCAGTGCCAATAGCGAGGCTGTGAGAAGGTTTGGCGAGAGGAGTATTCCGCACGCGATAAAGCCGAAGAGGGTAACGGGCAGGGTGCTAAAGCCGCGAAGTATTCCGGTCTTGACGGTTATACGGTTTGTCAGAATTGCAGTGACAAAGAGCAGTATGCCCGAGGCAATCTGTTGCCAAAGTTGCGGCATAAAGGGAGATACGGCTGTTTCCGCAGCAAAGGGGTTATAGTGCAGGCGCGCGACTGTTGCACCGATGGTTAGCAGCAGCAGTGTGGCGGCAAAGAGACTTGTTTGGCGAGTGACCGATACCATATATAGTTAGAGTATGTATTGAAAAATTAGTTATTTTGTGGTAAAGTTACCGATTTTTTCGTAAAAAATAGATAACTTTGCTATATGCTAACAAATTTTTATCAGACAGAGCTGCTTGAGGCGGGTTGTGATGAGGCGGGGCGAGGTTGTCTTGCCGGACCGGTATTTGCCGCAGCGGTAATTCTTCCGACAGATTTCCACCATCCGTTGCTCAATGATTCGAAGCAGATGAGTGAGAAGAATCGTAACTTGTTGCGTGAAGTTATATGCCGTGAGGCTGTGGCGTGGGCAGTAGAGGCGGTAAGTGCAGAGAGGATAGATGAGATAAATATCCTTAACGCCTCATTTGAGGGTATGTCATTGGCTGCCGAGAGGCTCGACCCTGCACCTCAATTTTTGGCAATAGACGGCAATAGGTTTTGGAGCCATCTGAAGTTGCCGTTTCAGTGTATAGTCAAGGGAGACGGTAAGTATGCCGATATAGCGGCGGCATCTGTCTTGGCAAAGACCTTCAGAGATGAGTATATGCTGCGCATAGCGGAGGAGTATCCGATGTATGGTTGGGCAAAGAATAAGGGTTATCCGACAAAGGAGCATCGTCTAGCGGTGTTGGAGTATGGTCTTTCGCCACATCACAGAAAGACATTTAACCATAGTATAGATCAATTGAGTTTGTTTTAGAGATGAAGAGTATTACGATTACAAAGCAGGTTGCCGTTGTGGGCAATTATGATGTTGTTGTGTGCGGCGGTGGTCCTGCGGGTGTATTTGCAGCAATAGCGGCAGCTCGCGAAGGGGCAAAGGTCGCCATTGTGGAGCAGTATGGTTTTCTGGGTGGTATGGCTACTGCCGGTCTTGTGATGCCGCTCAGTGTATTTACATATCAGAACAAAAAGGTTATAGGCGGTATCCCGTGGGAGTTCTTGGAGCGACTTGAGGCTATGGGTGGCGGCTATATCGAGAAGCCGTTGGGCAATGTGGCTTTTGACCCTGAACTATATAAACTCTGTATGCAGCGAATGGTGTTGGAGGCGGGTATAGACCTCTATATGCACTCGTATATCAGTGGCTTTACAAAGCGGGAGGATGGTGTTATTGAGAGCATCATATTTGAGAATAAGAATGGCAGCGAGGCGTTAGAGGCAAAGGTCTTTATAGATTGTACGGGTGATGCAGACCTTGCCGCTATGGTCGGGGTGCCGATGCAGGAGCAGAATGGCGAGCCTCTTCAGCCATTATCGACCTACTTTGTTCTTGCAGGGGTAGATACACAGTCGCCGCTTGTAAACGAGGCTATGCACCACAATAAGCAGGGCGAGAACTGCCACTGTCTGCCTATTCGTAACTATCTGCTTGAACACGCAGAGGAGCTGAATATTCCGGAGTTTGGCGGTCCGTGGTTCTGCACAACGCTGCACGAGGGTTGTGTGGCTGTGAATATGACCAGAACTGCCGCAGATGCGTGTGATAATCGTGACTATACCGCTGCCGAGTGTCGATTGCGCGAGGATGTATATCGCATGGCTGAGATTCTGCGTACAAACTTCAAGGAGTTTGAAAACTGCTATGTACAGACAGTGGCAACGCAGGCGGGTATTCGAGAGACTCGCAGAATAAAGGGTGTGCATACGATGAGTGCGGAGGAGTATATCTCCGGCTACAGGTATGAGGACAGTGTTTCGCGCGGAGCCCATCCGATAGATATTCACGCAACAAAAGGCAGTAGTCAGGTAACTCACTTCCTTGAGCAGGCTGCCTATGTGCCATACAGGGCATTGATTGCAGATAATTTTGCAAATCTACTTGTTGCAGGTCGTGCAATTTCGGCAGATAGAAAGGCTTTTGCATCGATGCGTGTACAGGCAAGTTGTATGGGTACAGGACAGGCTGCCGGAGTGGCTGCGGCAATGGCGGCAAAAGCGGATTGTAGCGTGAAAAATGTTGATATTGTGACCCTTGTGCAAAAATTAAGGGAGATAGGTGCGCAGATTTAGAAAATAAATTGCTATCTTTGTGAAGTTTGAAAATTTCTAACTTAAAAATATAAAAACTATGGAATTACCTTTTGCAGAATCTTGGCGTATCAAGATGGTGGAGCCAATTCGTAAGAGCACTCGTGAGGAGCGCGAGAAGTGGATGAAAGAGGCTCACTACAACCTCTTCCAGCTTCGTGCTGATCAGGTCTATATCGACTGCTTGACAGACTCAGGTACAGGTGCTATGTCTGACCGTCAGTGGGCAGCAATGATGATGGGCGATGAGAGCTATGCCGGCTCAACATCTTTCTTCCACCTCAAGGAGACTATCACTCGTCTGACAGGCTTTGAGTATGTTATCCCTACACATCAGGGTCGTGCAGCAGAGAATGTGCTGTTCAGCCACCTTGTAAAGCAGGGCGATATCGTTCCGGGAAACTCACACTTCGATACAACAAAGGGTCATATCGAGTCTCGTAAGGCTGTTGCCCTTGATTGTACAATTGATGAGGCTAAGGATACTCAGCTCGAGATTCCTTTCAAGGGGAATGTAGATCCTAAGAAGCTCGAGGCAGCTCTTGCAGAGCACCACGAGAAGGTGCCGTTTATCATCGTAACTATCACAAACAATACTGCCGGTGGTCAGCCTGTATCTATGGAGAATTTGCGTGCAGTGCGTGCTATTGCAGATAAGTATGGTAAGCGTGTGGTTCTCGACTCTGCTCGTTTTGCTGAGAATGCATACTTTATCAAGACCCGTGAGGAGGGTTATGCAGATAAGACTATCAAGGAGATTGTTGCTGAGATTTACTCTCTTGCAGATGCAATGACAATGTCGGCAAAGAAGGACGGTATTGTAAATATGGGTGGTTTTATCGCAACTCGCCACGAGGATTGGTATGAGGGTGCAAAGCGTTTCTGTATCCCATTTGAGGGTTATCTGACTTATGGCGGTATGAACGGTCGTGATATGGAGGCTTTGGCTGTAGGTCTTGATGAGAATACAGAGTTTGACAACCTCGATACCCGTATTCGTCAGGTGCAGTATCTTGCGGCTCGCCTTGATGAGTTTGGTATCCCTTATCAGCGTCCTGCCGGTGGTCACGCTATCTTTGTAGATGCTTCAAAGGTGCTTACCTCTGTACCAAAGGAGGAGTTCCCTGCACAGACACTCGCTGTTGAGCTATACCTTGAGGCTGGTGTTCGTGGTTGCGAGATTGGTTATATCCTTGCAGACCGTGATCCTGTAACTCGTGAGAACCGTTTTGGTGGTCTTGACCTGCTCCGTCTCTGCGTTGCTCGTCGAGTATATACAAACAACCATATGGATGTTATCGCAGTGGCTCTGAAGAATGTATTTGATCGCCGAAATGAGATTACTCGTGGTGTGAAAATCGTTTGGGAGACTGAGCTGATGCGTCACTTTACTGTGAAGCTTGAGCGTCTCTAATAGGACTTAAAGTATAGTTGTGTGGCAATGATGATACTCATCGTTGCCACCTTTTTTATAACTATATATGGATATATGGCTATTTTTTGTTACATTTGTGATGAAAAATAGGAGTTTGTATGGGCAGAGTGATAATTCCAAAAGATTATAAGGCACAGCTGACACTTCAGCAGACCGAGATTGCCATAAAAAAGATTAAGGACTTCTTCCTGAGCAGTATATCGACAGAGTTGAGGCTGCGCAGAGTGACTGCTCCGCTATTTGTACTCAAAGGTTTGGGTATGAATGATGATTTGAGCGGAACAGAGCGTCCTGTGACCTTCCCGATAAAAGATATGGGCGATGCAGAGGCTGAGGTGGTACACTCGCTGGCAAAGTGGAAGAGGGTAACGCTTGCCGAGTATGAGGTCAAGAGCGGTTATGGAATTATTACCGATATGAATGCTATTCGTGCCGATGAGGAGCTGGATAATCTCCACTCGTTGTATGTCGATCAGTGGGATTGGGAGCGGGTAATGCCACATCAAAGTCGTACGGTAGAGTACCTGAAGCAGATTGTTGAGCGAATATACAACACCATTCTGCGTACGGAGTTTTATATCTGTGAGACTTATCCGCAATTAGAGCCATTTTTGCCTGAACGACTGACATTCATACACGCAGAGGAGCTGTTACAACGCTATCCGCACCTCACTCCAAAGGAGCGTGAGGATGCTGTATGTCGAGAGTTTGGGGCTGTATTTATTATAGGTATCGGTGAAACGCTGAGCAATGGGGAGCGTCACGACAATCGCGCCCCTGACTATGATGACTATTCGACTGTGGATGCTGCTACGGGGCTTGCGGGTCTGAATGGAGATCTGCTTGTGTGGTATCCGGTGCTTGGTCGTGCGATAGAGCTCTCTTCTATGGGTATTCGTGTAGATAGTGAGGCTTTAGAGAGACAGTTAAAAGCCAGTGGCAGAGAGGGTAACAAAGAGTTGTACTTCCATAAGCGTCTGCTTGAGGGGTCGTTGCCACAATCTATCGGCGGAGGTATAGGGCAGAGCCGTCTCTGTATGATTTTGCTCCATAAGGGTCATATTGGCGAGTGTCAATCGAGTATATGGTCAGAGCAGATGCGACAAGAGTGCAAAGAGGCTGGAATGACTTTAATATAGGCTATGAAGAGGTTTTTGTTGAGTATTCTATTGGCTCTGGCAGCTGTTGGTGCGGCGATAGTGTCGCAGAGCCTTGCTGTGAAGTATGAGAAGGCGGAGTATCGTATCGTGATGCGCGATTCGGTGGCTCTGCACACTACGGTATATAAGCCGCGTTGGGGTAGAAACCATCCGATACTTGTGCAGCGCACGCCATACTCCTGCGCCCCGTATGGAGAGGCGTTCTCGGAGGAGCTGAAGAGCAACTACCTGATGAAGAGTTTTGTGCGTCGCGGTTATATCCTTGTGTTTCAAGATGTTCGTGGACGATTTATGAGCGAGGGCGAGTTTGAAAATATCCGTCCTGCAACGGGAAGTGTCAATGAGGTTACGGATAGTTATGATACGGTCGAGTGGTTAGTAAATAATATCGAAGGGAATAATGGAAAGGTGGGCTTTTATGGCTGTTCGTACCCGGGATTTTACGCGATGTATGCAGGGTTGTGCGGTCATCCGGCAGTAAAGGCTGTATCGCCACAAGCACCTGTGACAGATTGGTTTATGGGCGATGATGTACACCACAACGGCGTGATGATGATAGCCGATGCCTTCAACCTTATGCCGATGCTAAGCCATACAAACCACACTCCGACAACCGAGTGGCTTCCAACTCGTCAGCACGACACTTCGCCCGATCAATATACATTCTTTAGAGGTGCTACGCGCGACTCATTGCACAGCGTGATACATCCGTCATCATTTTGGGATGATATGTCAGAGCATCCTGACTATGACGAGTGGTGGCAGAGCCGTGATTTGCGACAATATCTATACGATGTAGTGCCGGCGGTGTTGGTTGTCGGTGGTACTTTTGATGCAGAGGACTGCTTTGGCGCGTGGAACAGTTACAAGGCTATATCTACACAATCTCCGGATACAGATTGCCGACTTGTTATAGGTCCGTGGGCGCATGGTGCGTGGAGAAATGATGGTGCAGAGCGGTTGGGCGACTTTGATTTTGGCGAAAAGGCGAGCTGTCGCTATTATGCCGATAATTTTGAAATACCATTCTTTGAGTACCATTTGCGAGGTCGTGGCAGTGTGGTTTCTCTGCCGAAAGTATCGGTCTTCCTCTCAGGCTCTAATAAGTGGGTAGATGGTTTGGGTAGTAAGAGCCGAAAATTTTATCTTGACGGCAATACTCTCGCTGAGCAGCATCCGACAGATAGCTCTTACAGAAGTTATACATCAGACCCCTCTAATCCTGTGCCGTATGATAGTCAGACAGTGGCTCGAAGAAGGGAGTATATGGTTGCAAATCAGGATTTTACCGATGGTAGAGCCGATGTATTGGAATATACAACAGAGCCATTGAAGAGTGATATCTCTGTGGCTGGAGCTATAAAGGTAGCCCTTGATATATCTGCCAGCACGACAGATGCAGACTTTGCTGTAAGAGTGATAGATGTCTATCCTCAGGATGGTGGTGAAAAGGCTGGTTATCAGATGCTTGTGCGTGCAGATGTTATGCGTGCGAGGTATAGAGAGTCGTTCTCAACACCTATCCCGTTAGTGCCAGACAGGGTGACAAGGGTTGAGTTTGAGCTTCCCGGGGTTGCACATACATTCAAGGCGGGGCATCAATTGCAGGTATGTGTGCAGAGTAGTTGGTATCCGCTTGCAGAGCGTTCCCCGCAGCAGTTTGTAAATCTGTGGGAGTGTAGTGCCGATGATTTTATAAAGAGCGATATTAAAATATACAATAGTTCATATATAAATTTTAGCGAGTTATGAGAAGATTTTTAGCAATGCTGCTATTTGTGGCAAGTTGCTCTTTTGTAGCAGAGGCGCAGCCAAAAGCAGTATTTATGGGCGATTCGATATTTGACTCTTGGGATAGCACAAAGCATGGCGGTCATCCGGAGTTCTTTAGTCAAAATAATTTTAAGAATTGCGGTAAGAGCGGACAAGTTACCGCGCAGATGGTTGAGCGTTTTGAGCGGGATGTTATTGCAGATGCTCCTCAAATGGTTATTATCTGCGGAGGTACAAACGATATTGCGCAGAATAAGGGTTATGTGTCTAATAAACAGATTGTTAAAAATATAAAGCAGATGGTGCGCAGTGCGGAGAAAGCCGGAATAGAGATCGTGTTGTGTACCCTGTTGCCCGCTGCCCGTTATCCGTGGCGTAAGGAGATTGAGCCTGTTGAGTCGATACGCGATGTAAATCGTCGCATAGTGCGTTTGGCTAAGTGTCGTAATCGTAAACTTATAGATTTCTATACACCATTTGCCGCTGCTGATGGCTCACTACCTGAGAAGTATTCTAAAGATGGCGTTCATCCGAATAGTGAGTGTTATACTATAATGGAGGAGATGATAAAAAATGTGATAGAATAACACAATAAAAGGAGTCTAACAGACTCCTTTTATTGTGTTATTCTAATTTACAACCACTTCTTGTAGCGGAAATAGCCCATAGTAAGACCCGAGGCGAGAATCATAAGACCCAAGGCGAAGATGTAACCCATAGGGAGAGTCCAGCCATTTGGCAGAGTTAAGACCCAATCGAGTTCCGGCATAAACTTGAAGTTCATACCGTAGATACTTGCCACAAGGGTTGCCGGCAGGAAGACTACCGCTGCCACAGAGAAGATCTTAACAACCTCATTCTGCTCGATGTTGATAAGACCGAGGGCGGCGTCTTGGATATAGTCCAGACGCTGGAAGGTAAAGTCTGTATGGCTGATAAGTGAGCTAACATCCTTAATCATCAGCTGAAGGCGTGGGTAGATATCGTTTGGAAAACGCTCCGAGCGGTGGATGCCCGACAGAACACGCTGGCGGTCGAAGATATTCTCTCGAAGCACCATGGTTCGCTCCTGAAGGGTGTTGATACGGTGGATAACCTCCTTATCGATACTATCCTCGCGGTTAATATCCTTACTCAAGGTAGATACCTGACGACCGACCATCTCGACAAGGTCGGCGTCAAAGTCGATACGCACCTCCAAAAGTGAGATAAGGATATGGTAGCCGGTAGAGTAGTTGCGATAGTTCATCTGCAAGCGTTTCTCCGCCTCGCGGAAGGTGCGCATATCGGCTTGGCGCACAGATACGAGCACACCCTCATTGGATAGAGTGAACGATACAGGCTCAACCTTAAATGAGTCGCCTCCAACAGGTACAAAGAAGTTACTGTTGGAGACAATTGCATTCTCCGACTCTGAATATTTTGATGTAGATTCAATCTCCTCGACCTGCTGGCGGGTCTGAAGGCTAATCTCCATAAAGTTCTCAACAGCCTTCTGCTCCTTAATGGTCGGCTGCATCATATCAATCCAAAGGATATCATCAAAACCCAAATCGTCGAACAGCTCAGTGTCGGCATTTCGGATGATTTTGTTGTATTGCTTAAGGTAAATAGTTATCACTTTTGTTCCTCCTCTCTGTTTTTTGATAAGACTTCATATTCCAGATTGGCTTTTGGCGTGTTACGCCTACTCCCTTCAACCGGGATTGACCTTAGGCTCGACCTTTAGCCCAAAGTCCCAGAACTTTTTAAGTGCTTTATGTTTTTGAGAATCAAACAAGAAGTCGATATTGCATGTCAAGTACTCGTAGGCATACTCACGCTCGGCATACTCGCTCTCAAGAATAGCCTCGTATGTATGCTCAACGCCGTAGGTCAGTGCGCGCTCAAGGGCGTCGTGTACATCATAAGACAGACCCTTGCGGGCAACCCATACAGCAAAGACAAATGGTAGATGGGTCTGGGCAATCCACTCCTCGGCAAGGTCGTAAGTGTATGTAAAACGACCCTCATAGTTGAAACATTTGTCGCCGATAATAAGGAAGGCATCACCCGGCTGAGGGCTCTCCATAATAGAGTAATCCTCCATAGATAGCCACTGCGGAGATATCTTCCAACGGTGCTTTGCAAGGTAGCCGCTCAACTGAACAGAGGTGCGAGAGTGGGCGTCAAGCCAGATGCGCTCTACGCTCTCAATCGGGGTATTGCTCACAATAACGACGGTGCGCACAGCACCTACTGCACCTATACAATAGTCAGTAATAATCTCGGCATTATTAAGTGTTGGAGCTACTGCGGCAGGGATAAGAGCAAGATCGACCTTACCCTCGATAAATTGGCGAACATTCTCTGAAGGGGGTGCAAAAAGCAGTTCGGCGCAAAGACTACCTTCGTGCCGGATACCATAGACGAATGGTATCGTATTGAGATACGATATTGCAGCTATTTTCGCGTTGATACCCATCGCCGTCCATATTAGTACGCTTTTTCGTTAATTTATCAATGCAAAGTTAATATTTTTTTCGCACAGAGTATGCCCCAAAGGCAACTTTTTTCAAAAAAAGAGCAATTTTTTTATCTGTTAATCTCTTTTTGCCCAACAAATTAGCGATGAAAACAGCAAGAAAAATCGCTTTGCCCTCTTGACAAGGGCTGTTTTGAAGTTATATATTTGCACTGTCATTCGACGGTTATCAACAATTTCAAGTCGGTGTTGATAACTTTATTAACAATCACAACACGCTGTTTATCAGATGTTTCTACAAAGTTGTTGTGATATAATCAACAAAAATACTAAAAGATGAACCGCAAAAAAATTATTTCGGCGGTGCAGCAGATTTGTGACGAGAGAGAACTCGCGTTCAGGGTTGTCGATAGAGATAGTCTGTCTGCACACACTCCGGCACTACCGGCAGCAGTGCTTGTAACTCCGGAGTTTGAGAGAATTGAGGGGCGAAGTCGTGGCAGAATTACCTACAAGGTAGAGATGTACCTCTTCGAGAAGGGGATGCACAACTCGCCCGAGCAGCAAGCAGAGCAGTTGGCACAGATGGAGAGCGTAATGCTCGATATGTTCACACAGCTCTCTGAAAATGAGAATGTTGCATTGGTGGATAAACTCCAAATGGATGCTGTAACATCTCGGTTATTGGCTCGTGCGGAGATTGGTCTGAAGGCAACGGCAGAGGTGGTAGTAATATTTTAAAGGGAGGTGTTATGTTAGAATTTACAACGATACCAAAGAATTTTACACCGATAAGTGAAGGGGTTGTCTTTACTGTCGAGTCTGATGAGCAGACTGATTTTACAATTGGAATTGTGGAGAGTCAGAGTGGCGTGGTGGTGGGTAGAAAGTGCGTCTATGGCACTACAACAGCAGTGGTCGATATTGCCCCTTATGTGGAGAATATGTCGAAGTGGTTATTGCCGGAGAGGGGTAAGTGTGCCTTAAGAAATGCTCCGATGGCGGGTTATCACATAACCGTTGATACTGAGAGCGACTCGATAGTGTCACAGACCGTAATACTGAGCAACAACCTTGAAACTCCGAAGAGTGGTATAAACTCTCTATTGCCCGTACAGCGAGAGATTGGCTATGGCGAGGAGGACGATTTGCGAGTCTATGTGCCGCCGCAGAGTACCGTATTGGTGCAGATGGTATCTGATAGAGGCGAGTATTTGAGTTACGAGATGTACTCGGAGAGTGGCGCGATAGAGATACATGTGGCGACAAGTGAGTTTGAGTCGATAACAAAGCGACTTGTGGTCGATGTGTTTTACAATTCGCAACTTACGCAGAGTGCAATGTACAACTTCGTACCGCGATACAAGGGGGCTGTGAGGTTGATGTGGCTCTCGCCCGGGGGTAATATAGAGCACTATACATTTCCGGTAAAGAGGTCGCAGAGTACGGTTGTCGAGAAGAGGCGTGTCTCATCAAGCCTCTATGGTGAGGTGGTATCGACAATATCGGCAAAGAGGCTCTCTATCTGTTCTAACAATGAGACAGAGGTGGTGCGTAAGGCTCTGACAACGGTTGTGACGGCGACAAAGGTGTGGATTGAGGAGCCGACAGAGAGCGTGGAGGCTACTGTGATAGAGAGTGAAATTGTAACCTCGCAGTTCGGCAAAATCGGGCATATTGCCCTCACGCTGGAGTATGATGGAAAGGAGGTGGTAGTGTGATTCTGTTTGTAGATGGCAAGAGTTGCCCGACAAAGGAGATTACATCTCTGCCTATAGGCTTCTCGATAGAGGGTATGTCGAAGCCGCAGTCGGCTCGGCAGGGTGTGCAGATAGAGCTTACAATCCCTTCAACAACAGAATCAAATGCCATTTTCGGTTCTGTCAGGGATATATACTCGGCAACAAGGTTTAATGCTACTCATCATCAGGCGCGATTAGAGTGTGACGGGGTTGTGATGTTTGAGGGGACAATATATCTGCTCGACAGCTCTATGGATGACCGCTTTACGGGGGATTACAGAGTAAGAGTTGTCTGTGGTGGCAAGCAGTGGGCGAAAGATGCTGCCAGAACGGAGTTGAAGAGTTGCGGTATTCCGTTTAGAATGGAGCTGCTTCCGGAGAATATTATGGCTACTTGGGAGGGTTTTAAGCCTGTGAGGTTTCTACCGGTCTTTAGAAACAGATACTCGGCACTCTATTCGGAAGAGTCGCTTGCTCCGTTGGAGCATATTATGACTACCGACGACTACCACCCCTTCTTCTCTGTTGCGGCACTATTTGAGAAGATTTTTGAGGACTATACGGTCGAGGGCGACTTTTGGAACAGCTCGGAGTTTCGACAACTACTATTCAGTGGTCAGTATGCCTCGCCAGACACTCTCCGTCAGAGGTCGTTACTCAACTTCTGCGCCGGTCGTAAAGCAACAGCAACGGCTGTGGCGGATGACTACGGTAAGGTCTATGCCACGGCGAGCTTTAGTGGCGACTACTCGTTAGGCAATATTGTCGATACGGCAAATCCGACGGCTGTAAACAGCAAGGGCGAGCTGATGCAGCACACCTTCAATACAGGCAATGTCTTTGGAATAGACGATGAGGGGTACTGCCGTTTTGAGAGTTCGATGGCAGCCAATGTGGGCTTTATTCTGCATCTTGAGTACAAAACAGACTATCGCATAGGCTCTCGAAAATCGTTAAAAGCATTTAACAGAGTGCTTATTGGCGACAATGTGGATGTGCTCTTTGAGGTGACAAACGGTTTTAAGGATCAGCGCAACAATCTTGTGTCGGGCATAACCTACAATCTCTGCATATTTGACTATATCCCCGATATGCTCTATATGCTTAAGATAAAGGATAAGGTGAGTGGCGAGGTGCTGGAGACTAAGACAATTGACGGCGATTTTGTATCGGTCACAATGCCTGCCGGAGAGAGTTTTGAGTGCATACTTGAGCAGATGACGGGCGAGAAGCTGCCTGATGACTTTGATTGGGCGATGTACAACGGTTATGTGCAGAAGAGTGGACAGACCGATATTGTGGTGGATATCAGAATCCCGCCAAGAGAGTTCTCTGCCGGCGAGAAGATGCGATTTAATAATATCCGTATTGCTGGTGCAGACCCCGGAATGGGGATAGAACTCTCGACAGCCTGCACCATAAAGCCATACTTCTCAACCGTTCCCGGGTATGGGTCGAAAGTGAGCATTGCCGATATTGCGCACAATAAGATATGGCTTATAGAGGTTGTTGAGGCTATCTGTCAGATGTTTAACCTGCTGATTTTTACAGATGAGGGTCAGAAAAAGGTTATTATCGAGCCGATGGAGAACTTCTATACCGATAAGGTGTGGGATTGGAGCGATAAAATCGACCGCGACTCTCCGATACGAATTGCCGATATAGGCGTAGATTATCCGCATTGGGTAAAGCGTAAATATATCGATGCAGACTACGCCTCGACACGCTACAATAAGGAGAGTGCCACGGAGATAGGCTGTTGGAAGGTCGAAAATCCAACCTACGGAGCTTTAGACACCTCAAGAGTCTTTGAAAACCCACTCTTTACCACGGGAATTAATAGAACAGGGGTGTATGCCCTTGCCCCGTCGGCATCTATACTTCAGGTTGGCGACAATGCAGCCGAGGGCGGTATAGACTCTCCATTTACGGCGCACATTGTTCGATATATGGGGCTGAAAGAGTTGCCTGAGGGAGAGGTGTGGGGCTATCCGTTATCAGAGTCGCGTTATCCGCTTGCAGCCTTCTTCTATGGCGGGGATGAGAGCACAGAGGGCTTCTCGCTCTGTTTTGAAGATAGAGATGGTGTAGAGGGGCTGCATCGCTACTTTGATGCCCAAGCAGAACGCACTGCATCGCGCCAGCGACTAACTCTTACACTGCTTCTGAAGGCTGTAGAGGTTGAGCAGCTACTCTCTTTCGACTATCAGAGTCCGAGTGTCAGGGATACTTTCCGACTTGATATCCTTGGCGAGAGTTCTCTGTATCGATTGGAGAGCCTGAAGAGCTATAATCCTGCAACAAAGAGTGCCGAGTGTACATTTATCCGACTAACAAAAGACTAAAACTATGAATCAGACTATCAACATTTCGGCAACGGCAACTGTTGCAACAATCGACATTGAAGGCACAATAGGCTCTGTGGAGCAGGGCGAAGCTGTCTCGACCTATCAAGAGCTCAAAGAGCGTCTGGCACAAATTGAGGCACTCGAAACTCCGGTGGTTGTGGTAAACATCCGCTCGGTAGGAGGCGATGTGGCAGATGCGCTACTGATTTACGAGGCTCTGTTATCTCTCGATGCACATATTACCACCCGTTGTTACGGTTATACCGCCTCTGCGGCGACAATTATTGCGCAGGCGGCAAATGAGGGGTGCCGTGAGATTTCAGACTCTGCACTCTATCTTATTCACAACTCATCTTGCGTTGCTGAGGGTAATGCCACCGACCTAAAGCAGCAGGCGGAGTTGCTCAGTAAGACCGATGAGCGTATCGCTGCGATATACAGTGCGCACTCAGGCAAAGAGGTCTCCTTTTTCAGAGAGCTGATGGCTCGCAATGGCGGCGATGGAGAGTGGCTTACGGCAGAGCAGGCTCTTGAAGCGGGTCTTGTAGATGTTATTGTAAAGCCAAACACCTCTGTAGTATCGTCACTCGTTGAGCGTGTGGCTCAGTGGCTTGGTCTAAGACCCAAAAAGAGCGAAACGGTAACCCCACCGACCGCTCGCGTGAATATGAGTAACAGACCGCTTCATTGCACATCAATCACGCTCTCGGAGGGGCAATCTGCAGTCAAACCCTCTATGACAAAAGCTGTTGAAGACCCCGATATTCAGGGCACAGCACTCTCTGCCAACGCAGAGGCATATAACCGAGATGTAGCGGCATTCCGCTAATAACTTAGGGTATGTTCTACAAATTAGTAATCAATTATTTCCCTCTTTGAGTAGATTTTGTTTCGGTCGCTTTGAGGGCTCTTTTATAGAACCTACCTTAAATCTAATTACAAACAATCTAAAACTTTAAAATTATGATTATCGAAAGCACAAAATCGTACAAGAATCAGGATGTAGATAAAATCTTCTTCCGCCCATCTTTCAGTGGCAAGAGTGCCGAGGAGCTTGGCATTAGAGTACTCTACAATATGCCTATGCCGACCACTGTCCATGTATGGAGTCGTCCGGACAATGTGTTGCAGCCATTTGCAAGTGGTTGGGATGGCGGCGAGAGCGCAACGAAGTATCAGAAGACTATCAATATGCGAAAGGTAAAGGCGGAGACGCAGTTCTCGGCAGATGATTACTTCTCGCTGGTATTCGAGAAGATTGTCGGCAGCAGCGATGTCTCTTATCAGGACCTTACAGGCACAGAGCTTGAGAAGGCAGAGACCGAGCTCTTCCGTCAGGCTATCGTCGAGGGTATTCGCAGCACAATGTGGATTGGCGATATTAGCGGTATTGTCTCAGATACAACAACCTTCAACGGTTTCTTCCGTCAGATTCTCAATATGGATGAGGATGTAGCGGCATTGCTTATTGAGGATGAGGCTTCCATTCCGGCTGCTATCGAGATGTTTAAGTCTTGCTGGGATAATGCAACGCAGGAGCTCAAGTCGTTGCGCTCGGAGGGCGAGTTGGTCTATTTTGTCAGCTCGGATGTATATAATCGATACATCGACGAACTTGAGCAGAAGGGTACAGACTCTGCATACCTCGACACTATCAATGGTCATCAGACACTCTGCTATCGCGGTATTCCGGTCGTTGAGGTACCTCTGGGTCACTACGCTACCAAGCGATTCTCTACATTCTGTATGCTGACAGACCGCCGTAACCTTGTACTTGCGCTAAATACCTCCGATATGCCGGAGAATGAGGTGCGTATGTGGTACAATCCTGACGAGATGGAGAATCGTCAGCGCGCCTGCTTCCTTGTCGGTGCAGATGTGATTGATCAGAAGTTGGTATCTATCTACTACTCAAAATTCTAAAAAATGAGTTACAAACCTGTTGGCGGTGTTAGGAGTGTATCGCTCCACGCCGCCAATGCGGTTGGTATCAATAGAGAGGGACTTGTTGTAGAGCTGGCAGAGGATCGCTCGTCGTATGTAGAGCGGCTGAGAGTCGATGATGGTGTAGTTGTGGTAGAGCATACGCTGACACTTGTGGCTCATAAAGAGTGCGCAGCACCGTGGCTTGAGCAGCAGTTTATAGATCGAACTATTTTTGAGGGTGTGGTGGCAATGATTACCCTCAATAGTGGCGAGCAGAAGAGCGTCGGGTACTCCGAAAAGATGCTCTTTGAGCAGCCTATGCGACTAAAGAGCATCGAGATAGATTCGGCACTCTCGGCAGAGCAGATACCGACCGTAAAGATGATTCTATATTCGGAGGATACAACAATTAAATAGCTGTAACTATGAGTAAAGTAAATAAAATATGTGGAGTGGTGGATAGCAGAGTCGATCCATATAGCCACAGAGCAGCGAAGGTTGAGAGCCGAGAGTTTTGGCGATGGGGTAGTGATAACCGTCTGCCGTTTTTGCTCTCTGAGATTTCGCGCTGCTCGACAACCCATAGGCGAATAATTAACGATAAGGCTGACTACATCTCGGGCAAGGGTTTTACCTTTGACACAGAGCAGCAACTACTCAGTGAATTTGTCGCTCAGGTAAACAGTAGCGGCGAGACACTGCGACAGCTGCTAAATAAGGTGGCTTTTGACAAGGCTCTGCTTGGTAATGCCTTTATCGAGATTGTTACAGATAGCGACCATACATTTCTCTCGCTCTATCATCAAGACGCAACACGATGCAGAGTGGCAAAAGATTCGGAGCATATCCTGTTGCACCACAATTGGAACAACTTCTCGTCAAAAGATGCTGTTTCATTGCCTCTATATCCCAAATTTGAGCCACAAGCAGATGGCACACTGCGCTCGATAATCCACTACAAGGATTACGAACCCGGCTTTGAACACTATGGCGTGCCTCCGTATATTGCAGGCTTGGGCGTGAGCGCAATTGCCTACAAGACGGACAAGTGGAACATCTCACGCCTTGACAACTCTTTCCAACCATCGGGAGTGATGATTCTCGATGAGGCGGTAGATAATGAGTTTGATGCCGAGCGTATGGTGCGCAATGCCGAGGAGCGATTTTCGGGTAAGCCCGGGCAGGTTATGTTTATTGTCAAGGATGGCAGCGAGAAGGATAACTCCCGATTTCTGCCAATCTCGGCATCGAGTGATGGCGATTGGGAGGCTCTGCATACGCAAGCTACAAACGATATTGTGGTGGCGCACTCTTGGTTCCGCTCTTTGAGTGGCTTGGACTACTCTACGGGCTTTAACTCGGAGCGGATACTGCACGAGTACGAGGTGGCTCTCAATACGGTTATTTTGGGTGAGCAGGCGGAGTTGTTGGAGCCTCTGCGAGAGGTAATAACGGCTATTTTGGGCGTCGATGCCTCATCGTTAGAGTTCGTTAATCGTCCGCCAACGCGCTCTAAACCTATATATATGAAGGTGTGGGAGGCACGAAGAGCAGATGGACTTGATTATGACCCTGAGGATGAGCGTCAGCAGTACTACCTCTCTGAAATATCAAAGTATAATGTAACAAAGATAGGATGATGAGAACAGTAATTACACCGGAGCAGGTTGTATCTATCGCCTTTGGCGAAGGGAACTACCTCTCTGCAAATATTGTAAGCAGTGCGGATATTGTAGCTGCCCAAGATAGGTATCTGATTCCGATTATGGGACAGACCCTTCTTGAGGCTGTGTTGGATGGAGATTACGAGGATTTTATGGCGAACTATGTCGCTCCGGCAGCCGCCTTTGCTACCAGATTGCTCGTACAGCCGGCAATAAATCTCAAGTTGGGCGATAGTGGGCTTGTGGCTCCGCGAGGGGATGCTGTGGAGACTCCACTGCAAAGTGCTGTCGATGCACTGATGCTCTCTTTGAGGATGCGCACGCGTCAATTGCTCAAGAGGTTGTCAAACTATCTGAATAGCAATGAGCATAGCTTTTCAGAGTACAGAAAGGAGTATAACATTTTAAATCGTTGTTCGATAGATGGGGGATTTGTTCAGATTTTTTAAGTCGTTAGTGGTGGCTCTGTTGTCGCTTTTTGCGCCCGTGCAGCCGATTATATGCTGTGCGCTGTGCTTTATAGCGGCAGACTTTGTCAGTGGTGTGGCGGCATCAGCCACAGTGGCAAAGAGGGAGAAAAGAGCGTGGTATTTCGAGAGCCGCGAGGCGTGGAGAACGCTCTATAAGAGTGGATTTGTGGTTATAGCAATAGGTATGATGTGGATTTTGGAGAGTTGCGTACTCGATTTTGTCAATCTCAACCTGACAAAGCTCTTCGCCGGCTTTATCTGCTCGGTAGAGATGTGGTCTTTCCTTGAGAATGCGGCGCAGCTCTCTGATGCACCACTCTTTGAGTGGATGCGCAAGTATCTGCATCGAAGAATTGAAAAACAGATAGACAATGTCAAGTAGATTAAGCCGAGGTCTGCGCAACCTCAATCCCGGGAATATTCGCCGCTCGTCGGTGCGCTATAAGGGAGAAAAAAGCCATTCGACAGATAGCGCGTTTAAGCAGTTCGAGTCGCTTGAGGCGGGTTATAGAGCGATGTTTGTACTGCTGCACACATACTTTGTCAGGGGGTATGGCAACACAATTGAGCAGTTTATTTCGCGTTATGCCCCTCCTATTGAGAACGATACAGAGGCTTATATTGCCCGCGTCTGTCGTACATCGGGAGTTGGTCGCAGCGAGGCTCTCGATACCCTCTCTGCGGAGCAGATGATACCGGTTGTGTGCGCTATGTCGGAGGTGGAGAATGGGGTGGTAGCCGATATTGACGCTGTTAATGGCGGTTGGAGGATGTTTGTAGAGGATTTTGGAGCGTAATTGCAAAATTATTGCTACTTTTGTCTATGACTTTGTCCGAGTTTGATATTTTATGCCGCGAGGAGATAAGGCGGGCGATAGAGGAGAATATCGCCAAAGACCCTGTGGAGATTGCTCTGAACAGACGCTTGGAGCACGCCTCTCTTGTGGCTACGCAGGTCAAACGATTGCAGAGGGCAAAGAGCAAACTGCCGTCATACTACAATGTGCGGGCAATACTTCCACCTCGCGCCTATGAGCAGTCGTCAAGCGAACTTTGTGCTGCGCAAAAGCCCCTCTCTGGAGATAGTGTTCTCGACCTTACTTGCGGTCTTGGCGTAGATACGGTGGCTCTGTCACGCAAGTTTAAGCGAGTGGTCAGCTGTGAGAGGGATGAGGTGCTGGCGGCTATTACACGATACAATCTAAGACTGCTCGGAATAGAGAATGTGGTTATCGAAAATTGTTCGGCAGAGGAGTACTTAGCAACTACGAGCGAACATTTCGATTGGGTGTTTGTCGATCCCGACCGTCGTGGAGAGCAGAATGAGAAGTTAGTCCTGCTTGAGGATTGTTCTCCCGATGTGGTTGCCCTCTATCCCCGTATTATGGAGGTGGCAGATAGGCTGTGCATCAAGTGTTCTCCACTATTCGATACTGCGGAGGCTCTTCGTAAGTTTGAAGGTTCATCGGTTGAGGTACTCTCTTTAGGCGGCGAGTGTAAGCAGGTCAATATCTATATTGACGGTAAAATACCGACAATCACGGCTACAGCTGTCGGATTAGGCTCGTTTGTGGTAGAGCAGAGTAGGGCAGATGATATGGCGTTCTCTCCACTTGCCGATTCGTTTGATGAGTATAACTATCTGATTATCCCCGATGTAGCTCTTGTCCACTCTCGCCTTGCTGCTGCCGCTTTTTACGACAAGGCAGATATTTGGTCACAAAATGGAGTGGCTATGAGCCGAACTTTTCCGCAAGGGGTCTTGGGCAGAGTGTTTGAGATTGAGCAGATTTTTGACTTTGGCTCCAAAGAGCTTAAGCGAGCATTGAAGGGTAAGCGGGCTGAGATATATCGCAGAGATTTTCCGCTCTCCAACGCGGAGATTTGCAAGAAGTTTTCGCTTAAGGAGGGTGCTGATGAGAGGTGGTGTTTTACCCAAATCGGCAATAAGAGATTAGCAGTTAAGATATGTTCTATAAATTAGTAATCAATAATTACTCTCTTTCGTCCCAATTTATAGAATTTACTTGAGATAAAATAAGCGAGCCAAAGCTCGCTTATTTTTTTGCATCCTCTGCCGAGAGTAGTCCACACGCTGCCTTTATATCCTCCCCGCGAGAGGCACGAATGGTTGTCATAATACCTTTGGCTGTCAGGGCATCTCTAAAGGCTACCATTCTGCGGTCGTCTGGCGAGAAGTATGGCGAATCGGGAATCTTGTGGAAACGAATCAGATTTATGCGACACTTGATACCGTTGAGCAGTCGGCACAACTCCTTGATGTGGAGGTTTGAGTCATTCAGTCCACTCATAACGATATACTCAAACGATACTCTGCGCTGGTGGGTAAAGTCATAACCACGCAGTGTTTCGACAATGTCAGCAATAGGATAAGCCCTCTCTATCGGCATTATCTCTGTGCGCTGGTCGTGGAAAGGGTTGTGGAGAGATACGGCAAGGTGTACCGATGTAGAGTCCAAAAACCTCTTCAACTCTCGACCTACACCTGCGGTAGATACTGTTATACGCGTAGGTGACCACCCGTAACCCCACTCGGCAGTCATAATCTCCAAAGCCTTGAGCAGATTGTCTATATTATCAAACGGCTCACCCATACCCATATAGACCACATTTGTTAGTCTCTCTCGCTCTGGTAGCGAGGCTATTTGATTGAGAATGTCACATACAGATAGAGAGTGTATAAGCCCGAGCCTTCCTGTTGCACAGAAGCGACAACCCATACGACAACCCGCCTGTGAAGAGACGCAGAGCGTAGCTCTCTCTCCATCAGGAATATATGCAGACTCTATTGCAGCCCCCTCAGTCGTACGGTAGAGATACTTCTTTGTGCCATCAGCAGATGTGCTGACCTTTATCGGCGCAGACAACCCGACTGTGTAGCTCTCAGCAAGTTTTGCACGATTGGCTTTCGATAGGTCGCTCATCTGCTCAATCTCAGTTGCTCCACGGCGATATAGCCAACCGGCAATCTGCTTTGCAGCAAATCGTGGCATAGCTAATTGGGCACAAATCTCTTGTAGCTCATTCAGGGTCTTTCCATATAGTGGTTTGAGAGTGTTGCTACTCATATGGCGGCTAATTTTTTGCAAATGTAGAGAAAAATTGCGATTTTTTTATTGTGGATTGTGTTTTTTGAAAAATAATCCGTATATTTGTGCCAAAGTATGCCCGCGGAGTGTATTCGTGGGTGGTATGTTGTGAAGTCAATAATTAAAAACTTAACTATAGATGGAACTGAAGAAAAATCCTAAAGTTGATGTCAATAACAAGCGCGTAGTGCTGCTTGAGATTGGCTTGTGCCTTGCACTTCTTGCAGTTATCGCTGCATTCCTCTATGCACCAAAAGAGGTTGTTGTTGAGGAGATTGATATGAATTATGGTCCTGTAGAGGAGCAGATTACTGAGATTACTCGTCAGGAGGAGCAGAAGCCAGAGCCTCCAAAGAAGACCGAGATCACCGTTATTACCGATGTGCTTAATATCGTAACTAACGATGAGAAGATTGATACCGGTTTTGACTTCGCTGAGTTTGACGAGGATGTAGAGATTATCCAGCAGGTAGCTGTTGAGGAGGAGGAGATTGAGGAGGATCAGCCATTCGTAAAGGTAGAGGAGATGCCTTCATTCCAGGGTGGTGACCTTCAGACTTTCCGTAACTGGGTTCAGAGCAAGGTTCGTTATCCACAGATTGCACAGGAGAACAACATCTCTGGTCGTGTATTCCTTATGTTCGTTGTTGAGCGTGATGGTACTCTGACAAACATTCAGGTACTTCAGACTCCTGACTCTTCACTCTCTGATGAGGCTATTCGCGTGCTTAAGACCTCTCCAAAGTGGAAGCCTGGTAAGCAGCGTAATCAGGCAGTGCGAGTTAAGTACACTCTGCCTATTGACTTCCGTATTCAGAACTAATTTGCTCTATGCATTAAAGATAGAGGAGTTATCCATCATCGGTAACTCCTCTTTTTATAATATGGTACTTACATAACCATACATAAATGGATAATACAAAGAGTACAAATACAGTTGAGACCGCTGAGCAACTTGTTGAGCGCGCCGTGCTGGTGGCTGTAATCCGTGATAGTCAGGACCCTCGTCAGGCAACAGAGTACCTCGATGAGTTGGAGTTCCTTGCCGAGACGGCATCAATAACCACTGTTCGCCGTTTTACTCAGCGACTGCCACAGCCATCATCACGCATATATGTTGGTCCGGGTAAGTTAGAGGAGATTGCCGCCTACTGTGCCGATAATGAGATTAATGTTGTCATCTTTGATGATGAACTCTCTCCGTCACAGACCCGTAATATCGAGGCTGCAATGCCTTGCAGGGTCATAGACCGCACCCGCCTAATTCTCGACATCTTCCGCCAGCGTGCGCAGACGGCATACGCCAAGACTCAGGTAGAACTTGCGCAGTGTGAGTATATGTTGCCACGCCTTGCCGGTCTGTGGACACACCTTGAGCGTCAGCGAGGTGGTACAGGTACTCGTGGTGGAGCCGGAGAGCGTGAGATTGAGACCGACCGTCGTATTGTTCGTAACAGAATCTCTAAGCTCAAGGAGGATTTGAAGAAGATTGACAAGCAGATGGCTGTCCAGCGTTCAAATCGAGGCTCTATGGTGCGCGTATCGCTCGTGGGTTATACCAATGTCGGCAAATCGACCCTTATGAACCTTATCTCGAAGAGCGAGGTTTTTGCGGAGAATAAACTCTTCGCTACCCTCGATACTACGGTGCGCAAGGTGGTCTTTGATAACCTGCCATTCCTCCTTTCGGATACAGTAGGTTTTATTCGTAAGTTGCCTACCGAGCTTATCGAGTCGTTTAAATCTACACTTGATGAGGTGCGTGAGGCAGACCTGCTTATCCATGTTGTCGATGTGTCGCACCCTCAGTTCGAGGACCAAATAGATGTTGTCAAGCAGACCCTTCAGGATATTGGCGCGGGAGATAAGCCTGTCTATCTTGTCTTTAATAAGATTGATGCCTATACCTATGTCAAGAAGGATGAGGACGACTTGACCCCTGCAACAAAGGAGAATCGCTCACTTGATGATTTGCGTAATAGCTGGTTTGCCAAGCAAAATACGCCGTGCATCTTCCTCTCGGCTCTCGACCGTACAAATATAGATAAGTTCCGCCGCGACCTCTATGGTATGGTGCGCGAGATACATTGTGGCAGATATCCGTTTAATAACTTCCTATACTAACCGTTATGATTAATATCCTTGATACCCAAAACTCACTCGTCAATACCTACCTCTCGCAGCTGCGTAGTGTAGCGGTGCAGGGCGATATGATGCGCTTCCGCCGTAATATCGAGCGCATAGGCGAGATTATGGCGTACGAGATCTCCAAGACACTTAATTACGCCCCTCAAAATATCACGACCCCTCTGGGCGTGAAGAGCGTCAATCTTGTGGCGGATAATGTCGTTTTGGCAACCATCTTACGCGCAGGACTACCTCTGCATCAGGGCTTTATTAACTACTTCGACAGTGCAGAGAACGCTTTTATCTCTGCATATCGTAAAGGTCTCTCTGAGAGTGATTTTACAATCGCTTTGGAGTATCTTGCCAGCCCATCTTTGGAGGGTAAAACTCTTATTATTGCAGACCCTATGCTCGCTACCGGAGCATCTATGGTCGCAGTCTATAAAGAGCTTATCGCCCGCTGCGGAAAGCCTGCACATACCCATATCGCATCTGTCATCGGCTGCCCCGAGGGTGTTAAGATGATTAAGGATAATATCGATCTTGATAACGAGGCAACCCTCTGGGTCGCTACCGTCGATGATTACCTGAACGAGAATAAGTATATTGTTCCGGGCTTAGGGGATGCGGGGGATTTATGCTTTGGTCCTAAGATTTAATTGATTTTGTTGTGAAAATAGCACAACTACTTCCGCTACCTCATTCTCGTCAATGGGAAATACAGAAGTATGTCCCATCGCCTCGAATATCGGCGAGCGTTGTATTTGCACTATTTTGACAACAAAATGGTGCAAGCTATAAGCAGAGTGAAATTCGAATTTCTGTTCTTTTCGGATTTAGGAAAACCATCGTAGATGGTACAAGAAAAAGATAGTCCTCTGAGGTCAAGTTTACTTGAAACCGAAAGATGGACTATCTTTTATTGTAATAGCTGTAAGGCTATTCTAAATCCGCAACGCAAAGAAGAGAAACGCAGTTTCTCCGAAAGCTTTTTGCACGCCCTGCTTTTTCTCGAAAAAGCGGGCAGTTCTGCGTAGCTTCTACAGGTTTTGCCAAACGAGGGCAGAGGCACCGAGGATTGCGGCGTTCTTATTTTGCAAGCCTGAAGGGAGTACCTTTACCTTATTCTTGAATGCGAAGAGCATATTCTCCTCGAGGTACCACTTAATCGGGTCGAGGATTACATCGCCAGCCTTTGCAAGACCTCCGAAGACGAAGATTGCCTCTGGGGATGTGATTGTCACAGCATCTGCCAGCGCATAACCGAGGCGCATACCGGTCAGGCGGAAAGCCTCCTTTGCAATAGGGTCGCCCTTTACGGCGTGTTGGTAGAGGATAGCAGAGTCGAGGTCGTTGAACGAGATGTCGCGCAGTGGGGACTTATCGTTCATTGTTGCCATAAGTTCAAAAGCGGTGCGCTTAATGCCGATAGCAGATGCGTAAGCCTCCAAGCAGCCCTTTCTGCCGCAGCCACACTCTCTACCGCCGCGCTCGACGATAACATGACCAAACTCACCTGCAAAGCCGTCGTGACCGTATATCATCTCGCCATTTGATACGAAGCCTGAGCCTACACCTGTGCCGAGGGTTACCATTATAAAGTCCTTCATTCCCTTTGCATTGCCATAGACCATCTCGCCGATAGTCGCTGCGTTAGCGTCGTTTGTCACATAGACAGGAACGCCCGGGAAGAACTTCTGAATATCCTCTGCAAAGTGGAAGATGCGCAGAGAACTATCCTGATTTTTATCCTCCGCAGTAAACTTCCAAAGGTTTGCCGGAGTCTCGATAGTGCCTTTGTAGAAGTTTGCATTAGGGGCACCGATACCAATACCGATTAACTCAAAGTCGAAGTTTACAGCACCTACAAGCAACTTCATCGCCTCACAGAGGTCGGCAACATACTGTGGATAGTCTGCAAAGTTAGGATATGCACGGGTAGAGATTACAGATTCGCCAAAAAGGTCGCCCTTCTCATCTACAAGACCAAAAGCAGTATTGATACCACCGATATCAACACCAAAAGCCAATTTTTTCATAACACTGTTCAATATTAGTTTTTCGTTTTAGTTCGTTATTGTACCAAAGGTAGTTAAAAAACGGATAACTGCAAAAAATTTTTTACGAATAGACTGAATATATAAATGAGGTGTTAATTTTGTAATTTGAAATGTGTTGCTTAACTTTGCATAAGTAAAATTGTGTAATTATGAATACTCCACAGCAGATAGCCGAGATTTTTGAGAGACATCTCTCCCTTATCAATATGCCTGATGAGCCACAAAGGCTCTATGCGCCAATTCGTTACTCGCTTGCCGAGGGTGGTAAGCGTATGCGTCCGGTGCTTGCAATGCTTGCTTATAATATCTATGCCGATGATATACAGAGAGTACTTCCGGCAGCTGTAGCGATTGAGGTTTTTCATAATTTCACACTGCTGCACGATGATATTATGGATAATGCGGCTGTTCGTCGTGGTCGAGAGTCTGTATTTGCCAAGTGGGGCAGCAATGTGGCTATACTTTCGGGAGATGTGATGATGATTGAGGCATACCGCCACCTTCAGGGTGTGGAGGCTAAGTATCTACCGTCTGTCTTTGAGCGTTTTAATGCTATGGCAGCGCAGGTATGCGAGGGTCAGCAGTATGATATGGACTTTGAGATCCAGTCGAAGGTTGCCGTGGCGGAGTATATGAATATGATTGAGCTTAAGACGGCGGCTCTGCTTGCCGGCTCAGTGGTTATCGGTGCAACCCTTGCCGGTGCTGATGAGGAGGATTTGCATAAACTCAATAAGTTTGCTATCGAGGTGGGTTTGGCATTCCAGCTTCAGGATGATCTGTTGGATAGCTATGGTGATGAGCAGTTGGGCAAGAAGATTGGTGGCGATATCTTGGAGGGCAAGAAGACCTACCTGATGATTATATCGCTTTCGCACGCCACAGAGGAGCAGCGCGAGGTGCTTCGCTCGACCCATCTGCGCACAGATATTACCGACGAGCAGAAGATTGCTGCCGTAAAGGAGATTTACGATGCTGTTGGTGCTCGACAGATGACCGAGCAGCAGATTTCGGTACGCATTTCGCGTGCGTTGGCTATCCTTGACACACTCTCAGTGCCACAGTCGCGCTTGGAGTATATGCGTAGTTATGTAGAGAGTCTTGTAGGACGCAAAAAGTAGTAGAATGAAGAGAACAGATATAGAGATAATGGCACCTGTAGGCTCTTATGAGAGCCTGCGTGCGGCAATTGCTGCGGGTGCAAACTCTGTCTATTTCGGTATAGGTCAGCTCAATATGCGCTCCGCATCGGCGGCAAACTTTACAGCCGACGATATGGCAGAGATAAACCGCATAGCCCACGAAAACGGGGTTAAAACCTACCTTACCGTCAATACGATTATATACGATACCGAGCTGCAACAGATGCACGATGTTGTAGATAGGGCAAAGGCTGAGGGAGTTGATGCTATCATCGCCTCGGATATGTCGGTCATCCTCTATGCCTATCAGGTGGGTGTGGAGGTGCATATCTCTACGCAGTGCAATATCTCAAATAGCGAGGCTGTGAAGTTCTACTCGCAGTGGGCAGATGTGGTCGTTTTGGCGCGTGAGCTGTCGCTCGAGCAGATTGCTATGGTCCATAAGGCGATTGTTGAGCAGGATATCAGAGGTCCGAAGGGCGAACTTGTCAAGATAGAGATGTTCTCACACGGTGCGCTCTGTATGTCAATCTCGGGTAAGTGCTACCTCTCGGAGCACGAGACCGCTTGCTCTGCAAATCGTGGTGCTTGCCGCCAAATATGCCGCCGCAAATATACCATTACCGATAAAGATACCGGTCAGATGCTCGATATTGATGGTCGCTATATCCTCTCGCCAAAGGATTTGTGTACGGTCGATTTCCTCGATAAGTTTATCGCTGCCGGTGTGAGCGTTCTCAAAATTGAGGGTCGTGCGCGTGGCGCAGAGTATGTTAAGCGCGTTGTTGAGAGTTACGATTTGGCCCTGCAAGCCATTGAGCGTGGCGAGTATAGCCGAGAGTATGCCGAGAGCCTGAAGGTAACACTCGCAAAGGTCTTCAATCGCGGATTTTGGGGCGGTTACTATGCCGGTGCAACTATCGTTGAGCATAGCCAAAATTACGGCTCGTCTGCAACCCGTCGTAAGGTCTATGTGGGTAAGGTTACCAACTACTTCAAACGCCTTGGTGTAGCTGAGGTACTTATTGAAGCCTCGCCACTTGTTGTTGGAGATGAAATTCTCTGGATGGGTGAGACCACAGGCTGTATCGAGCAGATTGTTGGCGAAATCCGCCTTGACCTAAACCCTGTCGAGAGTGTTAAGCAGGGCGATATCTGCTCAATTAAGGTTGAGGGTGGAGAGATTCGCCGAGGAGATAAACTCTACATGGAGACAGTAAGAGAATTAGAAAACTAAAACTATATAACTATGTTTAGTCCAGCAACTTATATTGCTCGCAGAGCGGAACTTTGTCGAAAAATAGGTAATGGTTTGATTCTTATTCCGGGCAATCCGGAGGCGTCGTATAACTATCCGAACAATACTTATCACTTCCGTCAGGATGGTACATTCCTCTACTATTTTGGTCTTAACTTGCCGCAGTTTGTAGGTGTTATTGATGCTGCGACAGGCGAGGCGACACTCTTTGGCGATGATGTTACGGTAGATGATATTATCTGGATGGGTCCGCAGCCTACAGTTGTAGAGCTAGGTGCTCAGGTGGGTGTTGTAAATACTCTTCCGCTTGACGCATTGGCAGGTTTTATCTCTGTTGCCGTTAAGAGTGGAACGCCGGTGCACTATCTGCCGCCATATCGTGGTAAGGGTACTATTCAGCTCTGTTCACTGCTGGGCAAGAGCCCTGAGCAGATATTCAAGGAGATGTCTGTCGATTTGATGTTTGCTGTGGCAGAGATGCGTGAGGTTAAGAGCGCGGAGGAGATTGAGGCTATGGAGCGCGCATTCCATATCGGATATGCAATGCACACTACAGCGATGAAGATGTGTCGTGCAGGTGTTGTTGAGCGCGAGATTGCCGGAGCTATCGAGGGTATTGCTCTGGGTCAGGGTGCGGGCATTTCGTTCACATCTATCGTCTCACAGCATGGAGAGACGCTCCATAACCATAACTACGACGGCGTGCTTGAGAATGGTCGCCTGCTGCTTGTAGATGCAGGTGCTGAGAGTGTTGAGAACTACTGCTCTGACCATACTCGTACATATCCTGTCAGTGGTAAGTTTACCGAGCAGCAGCGTGATATATACAATATAGTTCTTGCGGCTCATCAGCAGGCTCCTGAGAATATGCGCGCCGGTGCAAAGTATATGGAGGATGTGCACCGCAAGGCTCAGATAACCCTTGCCGAGGGACTGAAGGGTGTAGGTCTTATCAACGGCAGTGCTGAGGATGCTGTTGCTGCGGGAGCTATGTTCCTCTTTATGCCACACGGTCTGTCACACGGTATGGGTATCGATGTCCACGACTGCGAGGCTATGGGCGAGCGTAGCTACGACTTTAGTGCCCTTGCTGAGCGTGCTGCCGCATCGGGTACATGTATCCACCGTTCAACCTGGGTCCTCAAAGAGGGTACAGTTATGAGTAACGAGCCGGGCATCTACTTTATCCCTGCACTGATTGATAAGTCAAAGAGCGAGGGTCTGTATAAGGGTATTGTGAACTACGATAAGCTTGATGGTTATCGCACATTTGGCGGTATCCGCATCGAGGATGATGTTATTGTTACCGAGAATGGCGGTCGCGTGATTGGTGGCGATAAGAAGATTCCGGTTACAGTAGAGGAACTCGAAGATATTTTATCGTGATAGTGGCACATTTACTTCCGCTAACTAAAAATGTCAACAATGGCTGTACGCTTTGTACTATCCATCGTTGCCATTTTTAGCCGAGCGTTGTAACTGCACCGCTCTGACGATAAAATGGTGCGCGAATCAAGGCTGTGCTTGAAAAAGAAAAAAGATGAAAAAACCACTACTAATTTTTGCTACTGAAGCTGAGGCAGCACCGGTGCGTGCGGCGCGAGCAGACCTTAATATCCGCATCTGCGGTGTAGGTCTGGTCGAAACGGCAGTCTCTGTGGCAAAAATTATTGCACAGGAGCATCCCGAGGCTGTTGTTTTGTGTGGTATAGCGGGTGCATACGATAGTACACTCTCTATTGGCGATGTGGTTGCCGTGGCTGAGGAGCGAACATCAACACTCCCGAGCTTATATATAAATAGGTATAAGGCGACGCTTAGTCTGCCACTTACTCAGGTTGTATCAAATAGTGTTATGAGCGTCGGTGCTGCGGCTTGTGGTGCGCAGATAGAGAATATGGAGGGGGCATCACTCTTTGCTTTGTGCGCAGAGTATGGCGTTGCTTGTGCCGAGATACGCGCAATATCTAACTATACAACCGATAGCCGTGAATTGTGGGATATACCGGCTGCTCTAAACTCTCTTGTTAAGACTATCAATAGACTATTCTGATGAAAAGACTTGTATTGCATATCTCTCCGTGTCCAAACGATACTTTTGCTTTTGATGCAATAATCAATCGCAGAATTGCTCACGACTTCGACCTCGAGGTGGAGTATAAGGATATTGAGGAGTTAAATCAGGGTGTGCTTACAGGTGTTGCAGATATATCAAAAATCAGCTACTCGGTCTATCCGAAGATTGCCGACAAGTATATCCTTCTTGATAGCGGCTCTGCACTTGGTCGTGGCAATGGGCAACTGCTTGTACGCCGTAAAGGCGAGCGAGGCGAAATTCGCACTGTCGCCTCCCCGGGTATTAATACGACAGCTAATGCCCTTCTTATGCGCTACTTTGAGGGTGTAGAGAGCGTGCCTATGCTCTTTTCAGATATTGCAGCGGCTGTTGAGCGTGGTGATACAGATGCGGGAGTGCTTATTCACGAGGGTAGATTTGTATATCAACGCCGAAATTTGGAACTTGTTGCCGATTTGGGGAAATTGTGGGAGGCTGAGACGGGATTGCCACTGCCTTTGGGTGCGATAGTTATCAAGCGAGATATTGCAGATACAATTCGTAAGCAGTTTGAGAGTCTGCTTGCCGATTCTGTGCGTTATGCTTTTGAAAATCGTGATGTTTCACGCGATTTTGTTAAACAACACGCGCAGGAGCTGGAGGATGAAGTGATAGATAAACACATTTCGCTCTTTGTAAATAATTATACTGTTTCTTTGGGTAGAGAGGGCTATGAGGCGGTCAGAAGGCTTGTAGGAGAGGTGTTTTGAGAAATTTTAAAATTTTTTTAAGATTTTTATCTAACCCCTTAACTGCTCAATTGTTAGACTACTTTATTGCAAAATGGGTTACAGATTGTTATAAAAGAAGGCTTTGTAATTACTATTTGTAAGCGGTATAACTGCTCTTTTGGCATAAAAAAGCATTGAGAGATTTTGTTTTGAAAAAATTTATTTATATCTTGCACAGCAAAACGGTAGCCAAAGTGTCGTTTTAATGAGATTTACACATTAAATTTTAACTAAATATTTGTTCGTATGAAAAAATTTAGACTTCTATTAATGATGTCATCGCTTCTGGCGTTGGTATGTTCATTTACAGCCTGCAACACAGATATAGCAGATAGATATCCTACTATCAAGCTTGAGGTTGCTGCCGGTGCTGTAACTGCAAACTCTGTAACATTCACTGTTACTGCTGAGGGTGCAGATGAGATTTACTATTGGGTAGAGAAGGCTTCAGAGGTTACTGCTGAGGGCGTTGAGGATGTTGACAATCGTCTGATGATTGAGGATGGTACATATCTTGATGCTCAGACAGACCTTCCTTTCTCTCAGGAGGTAGTAGAGAGCGGTCTTGCTCAGACTACAGAGTACACTGTTTATGTCTATGCAAAGAACTTTGCTCACCACGCATTTGCTACTCCTGTATCTATGACAACATCTGAGGCTGTTGTTATTACCCCTCCAACAGTCGCTGTTGAGGTTGATGAGGAGCTTGTTGAGGCAGAGGGCTTTATTGTTTCTGTTGTTACAAGCAATGCTCAGAAGGGTGCTTGGACAGTTGTTCCTAAGTACACTGAGGGTGTAACTGCTGCAAAGGTTTTGGCAGAGGGTACTGCTTTGGAGGCTGCAGAGCTTAACGACGCTGTAGAGATTATTGTTGAGGGTCTTGAGGCTGGCACTGAGTATGACTTCTATGTAGCTGTTGAGAATCAGGGTGTTCAGGTGTTGAGCGATGTTGTTGCTGTTACTACTGCTGCTCCATCTGCTCCTGTTATCGAGTTCTACTTTGGTGAGGCTTCTCTTCAGCAGAGTCTGGATTTGAGTGCTGCTGTAGGTCTTCCGGGAGTATATGTTACTCTGATGGACGAGGGTACAGGTTGCGTAGCTCAGTTGTTTATGTATGACCTTTCAACATATCCTGAGTATCCGGGTTATATGATGAGTGGTGATTATCCTGCACTTACAGGTTCTGTTAACAATAATGAGTATCCACAGTCATCTTGTCTGCTTGCAGATCCAGGTTACACTCAGTTCATAAACTTGGTTACAGGTGACACTTATACTGTTGTTGGTAATCTTGGTTTGGATAGTGATGATACTGTATATGGTGTTAATCTTATCTCTATGATGCCTGACTCAGATATGAACATGCTTTCATTCAATGTTCCTGTTGTTGATGCTAATGGCAATGCTGCTGTTATCAGAGGTCAGTACACAGGTCCGCTCGGTTACTCAGTAACTCCAAAGACATATCCTATGAATCTTGATGAATGGAGCTTTACAGAGTTTACTATGACTCAGAAGGGCGATGTTGTAACTTTGAAGAGTACAAGTATCAATGGTGACTTTGTGATGGTTCTTACTACAGATGGTGGTAAGTGGGCAACAGTCGAGAGTGAGCAGGCTATTCCATTCATCGTAGGTGAGAACCTCGCAGGTGGCTACTACTCTTATGTAGAGGGTCCAGAGGAGTTCCTCTTTACAAACGGTCGTATCGCATTTGAGAAGGTTGATGATGCCGGTAACTATAAACTCTATATCTCTACAGGTCGTGGTGATGTTTCTGCTCCAGGCTGGATTATGGAGGGCAAGAGCGGTGCTTATGAGGTTGTAGTGCCTGAGAATGGCTACAGCATCAAGGTAACCCCTGCTGCTGAGTAATCAGCGATGCTTAAATTATTAGGGCGTGTCTTGAAGGCACGCCTTTTTTGTATCATTACCAAAAAAATAGCGTGCCGTTTCCGACACGCTACTTATACAGATTGTTATAATTATGCCTTGCCGTTAGAGCCAAGAACATTTACAATCTTGTGGATGTACTGCTTCTTCATATTCTCACGAGCAGGACCGAGGTACTTACGAGGGTCAAACTCAGCAGGCTTTGTAGCGAAAACCTCGCGAATAGCAGCAGTCATAGCAAGACGAGAGTCAGAGTCGATGTTGATCTTGCAAACTGCGCTCTCAGCAGCCTTACGGAGCTGTGACTCAGGAATACCTACAGCAGCCTTAAGTGCGCCGCCATACTTGTTGATAGTCTCAACCTCCTCCTGTGGAACAGAAGATGAGCCGTGGAGAACGATAGGGAAGCCAGGGAGCTCCTTCTCAATGTCAGCCAATACATCGAATGCCAATGGCGGTGGAACAAGGCGACCTGTCTCTGGGTCGAGAGTACACTGCTCAGGAGTGAACTTGTAAGCACCGTGAGAAGTACCGATAGAGATAGCGAGTGAGTCGCAACCAGTCTTAGTTACGAAATCAACAACCTCCTCAGGCTTTGTATAGTGGCTCTCCTCAGCGCAAACCTCATCCTCAACACCTGCAAGTACGCCGAGCTCGCCCTCTACAGTTACATCGAACTGGTGAGCATACTCAACAACCTTCTTTGTAAGAGCAACATTCTCATCATAAGGGAGGTGAGAACCGTCGATCATTACAGAAGAGAAGCCCATATCGATACAGCTCTTGCAAGTCTCGAAGCTGTCACCGTGGTCGAGGTGAAGAACGATCTGTGGATTCTCCCAACCGAGCTCCTTTGCATACTCTACAGCACCCTCTGCCATATAACGGAGAAGAGTCTGGTTTGCATAGTTACGAGCACCCTTAGAAACCTGGAGGATAACTGGAGACTTAGTCTCTGCAGCAGCCATAATGATAGCCTGCAACTGCTCCATGTTGTTGAAGTTGAATGCAGGAACTGCGTAGCCGCCATCAATAGCCTTAGCAAACATCTCGCGAGTGTTTACAAGACCAAGGTTCTTGTACGAAATCATAATTCTTTTTAAATTTTATGGTTAATTAAAAATGTCTGTTCACTTTTACGCGCCAAAATTACAAAAATTTTCTCAATTTCAGCTATTTAGAAGAGTAAATTCCACACAAATACTATACTTAATAGTATCGGCGCTGCCCATTTGAGCGCAAAAACAAGCAATGGGAATACCCTCGCACGAAGCGTGCCGTTGTTTGACATCTGACTATGCAGAATCTTGCGGTCAAGTACCCAACCGGCAAAAACAGATGTCAGCAGTCCGCCCATAGGCATCAGTACATCTGCCGTAACGGCATCAAAGGCGTCAAAGAACCAGCTCCACTTCAGGCAGACTATAGAGAGAGCAATAGTTGCTGCGGTGGTTATACGCGCCGCATTTTTGCGACCCACATTGTGGTTCTCCTGAAGATACTGTGTAAGCACTTCGTGGAATGATATTGTCGATGTAAGGGCGGCAAGCACTACAAGCAGGAAGAAGAGTGCCGACCACAGCTCTGATGCAGGCATCTCGGCAAAGATAAACGGCATTGTCTCGAAGAGCAGTGTAGGACCCGCTGTCGGCTCAAGACCCTCAACGCTAAATACGGCAGGGAAGATTACCATACCCGAGAGTATTGCCACAAAGAAGGTCATAAGGCTTACAGAGAATGAGGTTTTTGTAAGGTTTGTCCCCTCTTTGAAGTATGAGGAGTAGGCTATCATACAACCCAAGCCGATAGAGAGTGAGAAGAATGCCTGTCCGATAGCACTGACGATAGTCTGTACTGAAAATGCCTTCTTGAAGTCGGGATAGAAGAGGAACTTATATCCTGCGGCTGCTCCCGACATTGTTGCCGAGTGTATAACAAGTAGTACAAGCATAATGAGCAGCACCGGCATAACAATCTTTGAGATGCGCTCCAGACCCTTCTGCACGCCCATAACTACAATAGTGTGGGTCATAATTATAAAGATGACTGTATAGAGAGGCTCTCTCCAAGAGCCTGTAAACGCAGCAAAGTGTTGATGGAAATCTGCTACTTGATATAATGCGCCATTGGCAGAGCTTATGAAATACTCTAACGACCAGCCGGCAACGATGTAGTAGAAACCGGATATGAGCAGTGATACAATCACGCTGTTATATCCCAACCACTTCCATCGTGGCGAGAGCTGATTGTATGCCTTAACAGGGCTTTTGCGAGTATATGTACCTATTGAGAACTCGGCAAGCATTACAGGGATGCCGACAATAAGAACACTGAGAAGGTATATCAAAAGAAAACCTCCTCCACCATTCTCGCCTGTCATATAGGGGAATCGCCAGATGCTACCCAGACCAATTGCACTACCTGCGGCAACAAGTATCGCTCCGATCTTGCTGCCAAAAGAATCTCTCTTTTCCATACTAACCTAACCTTTTTTGCGGACCGCCCGCAACCTCTATCTTTCGTCAGTAAGAGTTACACTCACTCTTCTAACCTTGCCACCCAATGGTGGAGCCAACTTTGTAACCGTACACTTGACCGTAAAAATCTGCCCAAATCGGTCAAGCAGCGCGCGGTTTATATTTTGAGCCACGCGCTCGATGGTACACTGTGTTATAGCCATCTGTGCGCGCACAATCTCATATACGGTAAGGTAGTTTACTGCCAGCGTAACATCGTCACGCTCTGCCACCTCGCCAAGAGTTGTAGTTATCTCGAGAGAGACCTCAAAGTGGCTTCCCGATAACTGCTCTAACTGATAACAACCGTGGAAGGCGTGGAACTCCATGCCCTCCAGGTTGATTGTATATAGCTTGCTACTACTCATTTACGATAACGAGGTAGTAGTTCTTCTTACCCTTCTGTACAAGCAGATACTTACCGGCAATAAGGTCTGCCTCTGTAACTGTTGCAGCAATATCTGTAACCTTCTCCTTATTCAGAGATACGCCGCCACCCTGAATCATCTTGCGGCACTCGCCCTTTGATGGGAAAATATTACTCTTCTCTGCACACAGGTCGATAAATGAGCAACCGAGCTCTGCCTTAGTGATTGTAAACTGAGGTACACCGTCAAATACCTGAAGCAGTGTCTGCTCGTCAAGACGGCGCAGAGCCTCAGATGTAGCCTGACCAAAGAGGATGCCTGATGCCTCAACAGCCTTCTGATACTCCTCAGCAGAGTGAATCATTGTTGTAACCTCCTGCGCAAGACGCTTCTGAAGTACGCGCAAGTGCGGAGCCTGCTCGTGCTCAGCAATCAGAGTCTCGATAGTCTGACGGTCAAGCAGTGTGAAGATTTTGATATAACGCTTTGCATCATCATCTGATACATTGAGCCAGAACTGATAGAACTTGTAAGGCGATGTATAACGAGCATCAAGCCAAACATTACCGCTCTCTGTCTTGCCAAACTTTGTACCATCTGCCTTTGTAATCAGCGGGCAGGTGATAGCAAATGCCTCAGCCTCCGAGCCGAGCTTACGACGAATAAGCTCTGTACCTGTTGTGATATTTCCCCACTGGTCTGCACCACCGAGCTGAACCTTACAGTTCATAGTCTGATAGAGGTGGAGGAAGTCGTAGCCCTGCAAGAGTTGATATGTAAACTCTGTGAACGACATACCGTCGCCCTCGCCGTTGAAACGCTTCTTTACAGAGTCTTTTGCCATCATATAGTTTACAGTGATGCACTTACCAATTTCACGAGCAAAGTCGAGGAATGAGAACTCCTTCATCCAGTCGTAGTTGTTTACAAGCACAGCAGCATTCTCAGCATCCGAATCGAAGTCGATAAGGCGAGCCAACTGAGCCTTGATAGCCTCCTGATTGTGACGCAGAGCAGCCTCGTCGAGCAGGTTACGCTCCTGAGACTTACCGCTTGGGTCGCCAATCATACCTGTTGCACCACCTACAAGGGCTACAGGGCGGTGACCACACATCTGAAGGTGCTTGAGAATCATAACACCCACCAAGTGACCAATATGAAGTGAATCAGCCGTAGGGTCAATGCCCAAATAAGCTGTTGTCATCTCTTTCTCTAACTGCTCCTCTGCTCCCGGCATAATGGTATGAATCATACCGCGCCACTGGAGCTCCTCTACAAAGTTCTTTCTTGCCATTTTTATTGTTCTTTACTAATCTAACTCTAATTCAAGTGCCGTTACAAGCTCGTCAAAGAGCGGAGAACGGTCAGATATATGTGCAACTCGGTCCTCTAACTTTACGGGGCGCAGTTTAACCTCTACCTCGTTGAGTACAATGTCGAGTTTTACCACTCCGCTAATACCGGAAATATCTGTTATTATCTCTGTAATCTCGCTGCGCGAGTTGTAGAGGTCGTCCCGCATAATAGCACTCGGAACCTCTACCGATATAGTGTTTCCACTAATCTTTGTCTTCTCAAAAGCCGGAGAGAATCGCGGATGCTTTGCAACTATGGCTGCAATAAACCTCTCTTTGCTCTCTTGTAGCTTTTTCTCACTCTGCGGGTCGGTATATCTATCCTCACTCTCCTCTGCTGAGGCGTTGCCCGATACACTCTTCATCAAATCTGTTATCGAGCCCGATGCCAACGCACTACTTATGCTGTTTCGTTTGCTGCCACCGCCTACTACAACTCGTTTAGGCTCCGGCTTGACCTCTGCTGCTGCCTGTGCAGTCGGTGCTGCTACAACCTGCGGCTGAGGTGTCGCCACGACCTGTGGTTGCGTAACAGGCTGAGTGACAACTATCTGCGGCTCTTCGAGAGAAGGGAGCGGATAACTCTCCTCTACGGGAAGGGTCAGTTCAGAATTTTTTTTTTGACTCAGTGCTGCAATCTTCATCAGAGTCAGTTCGACAAGCAGACGCTGATTTGATGCTGTGCGCAGCTTGCCGTCAGCCTCCGAGAGCAGAGATATTGCACCGAACAGAAAGGCTGTGTCGCAATTGCTTGCCTGTCTGCGATAGCTCTCAAGCAGTTCACCCGTAAACTCGATAAGGTTTACAGCAGGTCCTTTCGCTACCAGCAAATCTCTCATATGCTGATTAAGACCATTCATAAATACCTGACCGGAGAAACCCTTTGTCAGTACCGCATCAAACTCAAGAAGCGCATTTACATAGTCGCCTCCGAGTAGCAAATCTGTAAAGCGGAAGTATGTGTCGTAGTCCAACACATTAAGGGTGCTGGCAACGGCTTTATACTCAAGCGTCGTACCACAGAAAGAGACCGCCTTGTCAAACATCGAAAGGGCATCTCTCATACCGCCGTCAGCCTTCTGTGCAATAAGGTTGAGCGATTGGTCGTCGGCTGTAACACCCTCACTGTTAGCGATATATCGCAAGTACTCTACCGCATCCTCTACGCGAATACGATTGAAATCGTATATCTGACAACGAGAGAGAATGGTAGGTATAATCTTGTGCTTCTCGGTTGTTGCGAGGATAAATATGGCGTGCTGCGGAGGCTCCTCAAGGGTCTTAAGGAAGGCATTGAACGCAGCCTGCGAGAGCATATGTACCTCGTCGATGATAAATACGGAGTAGTGACCAATCTGCGGGATGACTCTCACCTGCTCAATGAGGTTACGAATATCCTCGACAGAGTTGTTCGACGCAGCATCAAGCTCGTGAATACTCATAGAGCGACCTTCGTTGAACGAGCGGCAAGACTCACACTCGTTGCAAGCCTCTGCACCTACGGGGTTAAGGCAGTTTATAGCCTTGGCAAATATGCGGGCGCAAGTGGTTTTACCCACGCCACGCGGACCGCAGAAGAGGTATGCGTGAGCCAACTGATTTCTCTCAATGGCATTCTTGAGCGTAGATGTAATATGCTTCTGTCCGACCACTGAATTGAATGTCGCCGGACGATATTTTCTCGCTGATACTACAAATTGTTCCATAATCGCCACAAAGTTAATAAAATAATGAAAAAATTGCAACTTTTTGACATTTTGTCCTATATGATTATTTGGCAAAGAAATTGGACAAATAATCTACAAAAATAATTTAGTTATGAATATCAATGTACTGACAATTAAGGCGCAGCAGTCGCTGCAAAGTGCAGTCACTGTGGCGCAACAGGCGGGGCAGCAGGCGGTAGAGCCGCTGCATCTGCTCTCGGTGCTTATTGCCGAGGATGAGAATTTGGGCTCTTTTCTGCTTGGCAAGGTTGGCGTAAATCTGCCAAATTTGCGTAAAGATGTGACAATGGCTCTGTCACGACTGCCAAAGGTGTCAGGTGGTGGCGAGCAATATTTTTCGGGCGATATAACAAAGGTTGTGCAGCGTGCCGTAGATTTTACAAAGAAGTTTAACGACAAGTACGCCTCTGTTGAGCATCTTCTGCTTGCGCTTGTTGCAGAGCGTGGTACGGCAGCCGACCTGCTTAAGCAGAGTGGTGCCACCGAGCGCGACTTGATAGAGGCTGTGCGTCAATTTCGCAAGGGTGCTACGGTGGACTCGCAGACCGCAGAAAAGGAGTTTGATGCCCTTGGCAAGTATGCAATAAATCTGAATGAACTTGCACACTCAGGCAAACTCGACCCTGTGATTGGCAGGGATGAGGAGTGTCGTCGTGTGTTGCAGATTCTTTCGCGTCGAACAAAGAATAATCCGATACTTGTCGGAGAGCCGGGCGTAGGTAAGACCGCTATTGCAGAGGGTATAGCCCATAGAATTGTAAATGGCGATGTGCCTGAGAACTTGCGTTCAAAGAGTATCTATTCGCTCGATATGGGCGCACTTATTGCCGGTGCGAAGTATCAAGGCGAGTTTGAGGAGCGACTGAAGGGTGTTATTGCCGAGGTGGCAGCTTCAGATGGAGAGATACTGCTCTTTATCGACGAGATACACACTCTTGTGGGTGCAGGAAAGAGTAGTGGCGCGATGGATGCTGCCAACATTCTTAAGCCTGCACTTGCCCGAGGCGAGCTGCGCACTATCGGAGCAACTACGCTGGATGAGTATCAGAAGTATTTTGAGCAGGATAAGGCTTTAGAGCGTCGTTTTCAGAAGGTTATGGTCGATGAGCCGACAACTGAAGATGCTGTAAGTATTCTGCGTGGACTCAAAGAGCGATACGAGGGACACCATAAGGTCAGAATTAAGGATGAGGCTATTGTGGCTGCGGTAGAGTTGTCGCACCGCTATATTACAGACCGTTTTCTGCCCGATAAGGCTATCGACCTTGTTGATGAGGCGGCGTCAAAGTTGCGTCTTGAGATGAACTCCGTGCCGGAGGAGATAGATACTCTCGACCGTCGTATTCGTCAGGCAGAGATTGAGCGAGAGGCTATCCGCCGTGAGGGGGATAAAGCCCGAATCGAGAATCTCGACCGCGATATTGAGAATTTGCGTGCCAAGGAGGCGCAGATGCGTGCCAAGTGGCAGTCGGAGCGAGATATACTGCTTAAGATTCAACACAACAAGCAGCAGATAGAGAGCCTGAAGGTCGAGGCACAGCAGGCTGAGCGACAGGGCGACTATGGGCGTGTGGCAGAGATTCGCTACGGCAAGATTGTCGAGTGTCAGCGCACTATCGAGGCGTTGCAGGAGGAGTTGAATACAGCTACCGCCTCCGGTCAGATGATTAAGGAGGAGGTTGATTCTCAGGATATTGCAGAGGTTGTATCTCGATGGACGGGAATCCCTGTAACCCGAATGCTCGCCTCGGAACGCGAGAAACTGCTCAATATGGAGAGCGAACTTCATCGCCGAGTTATCGGTCAGCAGCGGGCTATTGAGGCGGTTGCCGAGGCTGTGCGTCGCTCGCGTGCCGGTCTGAATGACCCGCGTAAGCCTATCGGCTCGTTTATCTTCCTCGGTACTACGGGAGTTGGTAAGACGGAACTTGCCAAGGCTCTTGCAGAGTTTCTGTTCAACGATGAGAATATGATGACCCGTATAGATATGAGTGAGTATCAAGAGCGTCACTCCGTATCGCGCCTTGTTGGTGCGCCTCCGGGATATGTGGGTTATGATGAGGGTGGACAGCTTACAGAGGCTGTGCGTCGTAAGCCATACTCGGTAGTGCTGCTCGACGAGATTGAGAAGGCTCATCCTGATACATTTAACATCCTGTTGCAGGTGCTTGATGATGGTCGTCTTACAGATAATAAGGGTCGTACGGTCGATTTTCGAAATACGATTATCATTATGACATCCAATATGGGGTCGCATATTATTCAGGAGCGATTTGCGAAGGCTTTAGAGCAGAGCAGTGCTATCTCTCAGACTGTTGTTGAGAGTGTGCAGCGAGAGGTGGTTGAACTACTCAAGCAACAACTCAAGCCGGAGTTCCTTAACCGTATAGATGAAATTGTGATGTTCGAGCCTCTGTCTCAGGCAGATATAGAGCAGATTGTCGATCTCCAGATGAAGAGCCTTGCCAAGATGCTTGCCCATAATGGCATAGAACTTCAATATACCGATGCGGCGCGAAAGTTTATTGCAACGGCTGGTTACGATGCTATGTATGGCGCGCGCCCTGTCAAACGAGTTGTGCAGCGCGAAGTGGTTGGCGAACTGTCAAAGAGAATCCTTGCCGGCGAGGTCAATCGTGAGCGTCCTATAACTATCGATGCGGTAGATGGAGCACTCCATTTCTCAAATTAGAGTAACAAATTGAAAGCAAAAGTAAACTAAAAGGAAAGTTTCCCTGCGTTAAAGTGGGCAAAAAGAGTAAGTTAAGTGCTGAAAAAGGAAAAAATAGAGCCTTTTTTAACACTTAACTTACACTTTTTTGTGCCTTAACTCTGCGAAATAGCCATTCATAGGGCTATTTTCACCGATAAAGGCAAAAAAATAACAATTTATAACTTATAATTTGGAAGTTTGAATTGTTTGTACTACTTTTGTGTCCGGAAGAGGATAGGATCTCTTTCAAGATAGGTTTTTAGGCTAGGTTTTGGAGACAGCATTTTGGGGATGACAAGGTGCTGTCTCGTCGTTTTATTATGCAAGCCCTACTTTGTGCGGGTTACGGTATGTAGTACTCGCCCCTTGTCGTCTATCATGTGCAGACAGATGGACTCTTTATCGGCTGTAACTACCGAGAATCCCACCTTTGGACTGCAAAATTGTGTGCCCTCCACAGCCTCTACATCGCGGCTCAGAGCTGCTGATGAGTTTACGATATAGTCAATATCGCTGCCCTCTACCCGTATATGCTGGAAATTGTGAATATGTCCGCACAGATACATATCCACATTGCCATATTTGCGCATAACAGTATCTACCTTCTGCTGCAAATCTGTCCTCTCTTTTTTACTCTTCGAGGTGTCTGCATATATAGGGTGGTGTCCTGCAACAACTATCCAATCCTCTGTGGCACTCTTAAGTACCGAGTCTAACCACTCTATCTGCGCCTCTTCGCTCTGCAGATAGGCATCTTTGTAATTTGCTTTACTCTTCCTGTAGCGGCTTATCAGGGGCGATGTATCTATTATAATCAGACGAATAGAGGCTCCATCCTCTTTGTAAACCTTTGTGTAGTACCTGTCGGGCATCACCCAGCGACGGCTGATATTCGAGTAATCAAGCACCGCATTGGTATCTCCTCTGTACTCGTGATTTCCTAAAGCTGCAAGCCACGGAACCATCAATTTCGGATGGCTGTATATCAACTCGTAGTTTGTCATCCATAGTGGGTCGTGAACGCTCTGTACCCCCTCAAAGTGGTGAACATCACCCGTGGTTACAATGTAGTTGGGCGAGATGCTCTCCGCCATTCGACCCATCAACTCGGCTACGGGCTTCTGAAGATAGTAACCATTTCTGCCCGAATCACTTACTACAAATATATTTATATCCTTTTTCAGGGTCCTCCATACCCTTGGATTCCTCGCCTCGCCACTAAACGACACTAATAGCAATACCGCAAATGCAATAACCTTTTTCATATCATCTGTATAAACTATTGCAAATATATTCATTTTCTAACTATATTCATAACCCCAGCTAAAAATATTTGCATAATCTCGAGAAATATCCCCTAAAAAATTGGTACAACAGACAACTCTGCCACGCCGCTACAGGTTGAACCGACGACAAGCTGAGAGCAGAGGATGCTTGCATACTATGCCGAGGCGCGAAGGAGGAAGAGCCGAGCATTCGGCTCAAAGTAGTTTAGGGGAGCAAAAAGAATAGGCGAGAGTCTCCCGACTATCGCCTATCTCGGGGATTGCTCCATAAACAACCACTGCGCAGCACCTATAAAAACTACTAACGACCGCTGAAGGTTTGAGCAGACCGAAGCGAGGTAGTTACAATCATAGATTGTCGTGGTTGGTAAGCGATATGGCGAAAATTTATTTTCAGACACAATCGCTCAGCAACAACGAAAGTTTGCGACAGCAAACAACTACCGAGCGTAGATAAGTCTGCCACACCGCTACAGGTTGAAAGTAGTTTAGGAGGGGCATAAACAAAATAAGAGGGCGTTTCTCAACGACCTCTTACCTCGGAGGGTTGCCCCTCCTAAACTACTAACCCAAACTTAAATAAATGAAGAAACCTCACTGCGGCTTGCAGTTTCCACCGCAGCTGTTGTTTTGAAGTGCAATCTTCATACCAATAACGAGCAGTTCGGGTTAAAATTGTGCTATATGCCCAAAGTGAACATCATTTTGTCCAAATTGAGTATTTTATCCATTTTACAACATTATATCGCTATCCTTAAAGTGGAGCTGCCACTCGATGCGGGCATTCTCGTCGCTATCTGATGCGTGGATGGCATTCTGCTGAACGCTACTGCCATAGAGCTTACGAACAGTACCCTCCTCGGCAGCCTCCGGATTTGTTGCACCGACAGTTTTGCGCAGTTCGGCAACGGCATCCTCCTTCTCAAGCACAGCTGCAACGATTGGACCGGATGTCATAAAATCGACAAGACCATCAAAGAAAGGCTTGCCTGTATGCACTGCATAGAAACGCTTTGCGTCGTTGCGCGACATGCACCACATTCTCAATGCCACAATACGGAAACCGGCATCAACAAGGTGCTGAAGAATTTTGGCGTGGTTGTTAGCTCTGACAGCGTCAGGCTTAATCATAGTGAAGGTTAAATTTCCCATAATATTAGTAATGTAGTTTAAGGTTTAAGCAAATATAGGAACGAAGATAGTGATTTTTTTTGACAAAGTATTGTAAATCAAAAAATAATTTCTACCTTTGCCCCTGCAAAAAGCATCAGCCCGGATGGCGGAATCGGTAGACGCGCTGGTCTCAAACACCAGTAGGTTCACCCCTGTGCCGGTTCGACCCCGGCTCCGGGTACTCAAAAGAGAAGTTCATAATGAAGTGACCCCAAAAGTTTGGACAAAAAACTTTTGGGGTCACTTCACAAAACTCTCTTTTTTTGTGCCTATTTATATACTCTCAGCTTGTTAGTCACGAGGAACAAGGTCATAGAATGAGCTAATCTCCATCTGATCAATAGCTTGTCTTACATTGAATCTCTTGGTCTGCTCCATATAGCCCGGGCGTGTAACTTTAACCTCAATCTGAACATCACGAGAGTTCTCGTATGTCAAACCGAGAATGTTGAATGAGCGAGTCTCCTCAAATGGCGTTGTGCCTAAATAGCTCTCGTTGGTGTTTTTTACCTGTGCCGGGATACTTGATACTACGCGCCAAAATACTCGCGCGCCGCGAGGCTCAGAGTCGAAATACCAACGAATAATTGTCTTCTCAAGTGCGCTTGCACCCGGAGCATCTCTGTTAACGATAACATTAGATTCTCCCATAGGAATTGTGGTGTCGATAGATGCCATATTAGGTGCAACTGTCATCTCTGCAAATACCCCTTCAGGGAAGATGTAATCAAGACCTAAAACCTGACCGTTGTAGTTCCACATTTTGTTTAGTGAGCCTGCTAAAGTTGGTTTAACCACTTTTTCGACAGTCTCATATCCCGTTTTTACGAATGTGAATTTTGTGGCAGACTTTTCAGCAATCTTCTTTAAACTTGCGGCAGAAAAGCTTGGGATATATGCGAGATGTTGATATTTTAACGGCACTTCAAATTGTAAAGGTGTTACTCCGATGTATTTATCATCCATATAGACTGTCGCTCCCGATGGATTACTTGATATAGAAACCAATTTGTGCGTTGGAGCCGGTTGAGCATTCTTTCTTAATGCATAGATAGAAGTAGTGCACGATGTCAATGCCAAACATAAAATGATGGCAGTTGTCAGATAGAATAAGTTTTTCTTCATAATACAAGATATTTAAGTTAAACAATAAGTGTTATTGCCATTAGATAGCAACCGTTTAACTCAAAAAAAGAGAAGCGTGGGAAGTGCTTACTCTCAGAAGGGACGACCAAGTACCCATACACACATAAGCACAACTCACGCCATAAGACGAGAGCATTTATTGTGCCTATTGCTTGTGTGTAAATTTTGGTCGTTTTACTGAGTAAAGCAATAGCCTAAATGCCATCTATAACCATTGCGTATTTCGCAATGACACTACAAAGATACAAATATTATTCAACAAACAAATAGAATTTACCTATTTTTTATGGGGCGGTATCTTCTCCGAGACGCCCTTGGTTGAAGAAGATATGCAATATCTTCAATGACCCGCTACCGTCAATTCTTCTCTGTACCGTACTCGAACGACCTCCGCAGTTGAGAGGAGACCGAAAATATTGTCAGACTTACCCGAAGGGTTTAGGATTTGAGAAACTACGGCTGAAGATTTATTTTCAAAGGCGATAGTTTCTCAAGTGCTAAAATTGCGTAGCAATTGTCTGATATTATATGCAGACAAGTCATCCGAGACGCCCTTGGTTGAAGAAGATATGCAATATCTTCAACGACCCGCTACCGTCAATTCTTCTCTGTACCGTACTCGAACGGCGGCAGCAGTTGAGAGAAGACTGAGTGTGGCTGGCGCAACCGTAGGTTGGCGACATTTGAGAAGCAGAGCCTGAAAAGCTTGCTTTCAAAGGCTCAGAATCTCAATTGTTGCGTAATTGCGAAGCAATCGCCAGCTACAAAGAGGCTCTGCCGAGGCGCCACAAGCTGTCGAGTCCTATTTTGGACATAAAAAAAGCGACTGTCTTAATGACAATCGCTTGTGCCCAGAATAGGACTCGAACCTACACGTCTCTCAACACTCGCACCTGAAACGAGCGCGTCTACCATTTCGCCATCTGGGCTTTGACGCTGCAAAGGTAGTAAAAAAATAGAATATCCAAGCATTTTTCAACTTATTTTTTGGAAACCACTGAATTAGAGTGTGAAAAACTCATTTTTTGTCTATTTGGAATATTATGTGGTAAATAGAATATTTTTGGCGCATAAAAACTTTGAAAACTTTTTTGTTTCCAAAGTTTTCTGTATATTTGTGCCCTGAACTACCATTTATATTTATGACACAGCGCGAGAGGATTATTGAACAAGCTGCCAATATGTTTGCCGAGCAGGGGATAAAGTCTATCCGTATGGACGATATTGCCAAGGCTTTGGGTGTGTCGAAACGCACTCTGTATGAGTTGTTTGAGGATAAAGCGGAGTTGCTCTACCACTCTATCCGTTTTATGCAGAGACGCAGAATGACAACTATTGAGGCGAAGATGAAGGAGAGCCGAGATACACTTGCCTATCTGTTTGAGAGCGTTTCGATGATGATGGACAATAAAGATTTGCACCGTCGTATTTCGAGCAATTTGCGTAAGTTTTATCCTGCGACATTTGAGCGTGTACGCAAGGAGGCAGAGGAGGATAGTGGCAAGATATTGTACTCATTGATAGAGCATTATATTGACTGTGGTCTGATTGTTCCGACGGTTGATATTCGTCTTTCGGTAACAATTTTGTACTACACGGCAACAACACTTGTAACTACGGCGGACAATATGTCGCTACCGGCAGGCGTTAGCCTTGAGGATGCGCTGAAATATACAATTATAAACTTCTTCCGAGGTATTGCCACAATTGAGGGTGTGCGACAGATAGATGAGTACTTCTGCCGAAAGAAGCAACAGAGAGAGAATGACAATAATATATAAAAGGTAATTAAACAGTTAAGTTATGAGAAGGTTTTTATTGATGTTGGGTTTTGCAGTGGCAGCTCTGACAGTATCGGCTCAGGAGGAGAAGCTCGTTCTCTCGCTTGAGCAGGCGTTGGAGATAGCTTTGAGTGAGAACCCTACCATTAAGATTGCCGATCAGCAGATTGAGATTAAGCGTTATGCCAAGCAGGGCACATACGCAAGTCTCTATCCGCAGATTGATGCTACTGCGTCTTATCAGCGTGTGATTAAGAAGCAGACAATGAGTATGGACTTTGGTGGTCAGACTCAGACTATCAAGGTCGGTAGTGACAACTCGTTCAACGGCGGTATTGCATTGGGTATGCCTGTAGTAAATGCACAGCTTTGGGAGAGCCTGAAGGTGTCGGCTCTCGATGTTGAGCTTGCAGTGGAGCAGGCGCGCTCTTCGCGTATTGATATGGTTGAGCAGGTTACAAAGGCTTACTACGGAGTATTGCTTGCCAAGGAGTCGTACAACCTCTTTCAGCGAGTTTATGACAACGCTGTGAACAATAACGAGGTTGTAAAGAAGAGATTTGATGTAGGCTCGGTGTCGGAGTACGACCTGATTACATCTAATGTCTCTGTGCAGAATGCGCAGCCAAATATGATTGAGGCTGAATATACCGTTGTCCTTGCACTGTGGCAGCTTAAGGCGCTGCTGGGTATCGATTTGCAGCGCGATATTGATGTTACAGGCTCACTTATGGACTATGTGCATATAATGGATAGAGGCTACGATATTTCACAGCTCAGCCTTGAGAATAACAGCACCCTCAAGCAGCTCGATATGCAGGAGGATATGCTCAACCACGCACTGCGTATTACAAAGTTTGCCAATATCCCGTCACTCTCGCTCAATGCAGCATACCTCTATACTGCACTCGGCAATGACGGTAAGTTCTTCAAGAAGGAGGCGTGGAACCCATACTCTTATGCCGGTTTGCAACTCAATATCCCGATTTTTGCGGGTAATAAGCGTCGTGCAGCTACCCGTGAGGCAAATCTGAACTTGCAGAACTTGCAGTTGCAGCGCGAGAATGTAGAGCGTCAGTTGCGTGTTGGTATTGTGCAGTATCTGAACAATATGCAGTCGAGCGTTAAGAAGTATCACGCATCGGCAGCAACTGTTGATCAGGCACAGCGCGGATACGATATTGCAGTTAAGCGTTACGATGTAGGTCGTGGTACGCTTGTGGATATCGACAACTCGCAGGTGGCACTTGTACAGGCAGAGATGAGCCGTAATCAGTCTGTTTATAACTTCCTGACAGCCAAGGTTTCGCTTGATAAGGTTTTGGGAGATTTTGATTTTTAGAATAGATAAAAATATAGATAATATGAAGAAGTTTTTAAGTGTACTGCTTGTCGTTTGTGCATTGACAGCAGTTTCTTGTGGCTCAAATAAGGGCGAGAAGAAGGCAGATGCTGAGGTTAAGGTCGAGGCTGAAGTTGAGGTTCATAATGTAGAGGTTGCCACTGTTGCAGCTCGTGAGGTTGTGCAGCAGGTGGTATTTACCGGCAATGTTGAGGCAGAGGTTGTTAATAATATCGCACCACAGGCTCCTCGTCGTATTAAGGAGATTCGTGTAGATGTTGGTGACCATGTAAAGAAGGGCGATCTGCTTGTAAGCCTTGAGAACTCGGCACTCGTGCAGGCTCAGGCTCAGATGAATAATGCAAAGATTGAGTACGACCGTACAGATGAGCTCTATAAGATTGGTGGAGCTTCAAAGTCTGAGTGGGATGCTCGCCGCCTTCAGTATGAGGTTGCAAAGTCATCATACGAGAACCTTTTGGAGAATACCACTCTTATCGCTCCGGTAGATGGTATCGTAACTGCTCGTAACTACGATAAGGGTGATATGGCAGGTGGTCTTCCTGTGCTTGTTGTTGAGCAGATTCGCCCTGTAAAGATTATGATTAACATCTCTGAGGGTCTGTTTGCAAAGGTACGCAAGGGTATGAAGGTATTTGTAACTCTTGAGGCTTATGGCGATGAGCAGTTTGCCGGTACTATCTCTCGTATCTATCCAACTATCAACAATGCAACCCGCACATTCCAGGCAGAGGTTACTATCCCTAACCGCGACGAGCGTGTTCGTCCGGGAATGTTTGCCCGCGTAACACTTCCGTATGATAAGTTTGTTCGTGTAGTGGCTCCGGATCGCGCTGTAAATAAGCTTATGGGTAGCGGCGACCGCTATGTATATGTTCTTCAGGCAGACGGTACAGTTCGCTATACAAATGTAGAGCTTGGTCGTCGTTTGGATACCGAGTGGGAGATTATTTCAGGTCTTGAGGATGGTCAGACCGTTGTTGTTAAGGGTCAGACAGCTCTTACAAATGGCTCAAAGGTTAATGTTGTAAACAAATAGGGAATAGACAATGAATATCTATAAGACAGCAGTCAATAACCCGATTACGACGATACTCGTCTTTATCGCCGTTGCGCTGTTCGGTATCTTCTCGTTAGTAAAGTTGCCTATCGACTTTATGCCGCGAATCGATACACCATATATTATGGTAATTACAGCCTATCCGGGTGCAAGTGCAGAGGATATTGAGGAGAATGTCTCCAAGCCTCTGGAGAACTCTCTCAACGGAGTTGAGAATCTGAAGCATATCTCTTCTCGTTCAAAGGAGAACATCTCTGTTGTATCTCTCCAGTTTGAGTACGGTACAGATAACGATGTTGCGACAAACGATGTTCGAGATAAGCTCGATATGGCAAAGAATAACCTCCCTGATGAGGTTAATAATCCGATTTTGTTCAAATTCTCTACCGATGAGATGCCGATTATGCTGCTCTCTGTTAAGGCAGAGGAGAGCTGGAGCGGACTCTATAAGATTATTGATGAGCAGGTTGCCACTCCGCTTGCGCGTGTAGGTGGTGTGGGTACTGTATCTGTGCAGGGTATTCCGGAGCGTCAGATTCAGGTATATTGCGACCCTTATAAGCTCGAGGCATACGGAGTTACAATTGAGGGTATTGCTCAGATTATCTCTGCTGAGAACCGCTCAATTCCTGCCGGTCAGATTGATATTGGCTCAAATACCTACTCTATGCGTGTGGACCACGAGTTCTCAGGCGTGGAGGAGCTTAAAAGACTTGTTATCAGCACTCGTGGTGGCGTGAATGTATATCTGGGTGATGTAGCAACTATTACCGATACAGAGCAGGAGCGCGCACAGGAGGTGTATAATAACGGCGAGCGTACAGGTCTGATGGTTATTCAGAAGCAGACCGGTGCAAATGCTGTGCAGATTTCTAAGGATGTAAGAAAGAATTTGGAGAAGATTATCCCTACACTGCCGTCAGATATCCGTATCACTCCGGTAGTCGATACTGCGGATAATATTCTCGATACAGCCTCTTCGTTGGTTGATACCATTATGGTAACCTTCATTGTGGTTATGTTTGTGGTAATGATGATGCTCGGACGCTGGCGTGCGATGTTTATCATTATCCTTACTATCCCAATCTCAATGCTCTCAGCACTGATTTATCTGCTCTTTACCGACCAGTCGCTCAATGTGGTTACAATGTCATCACTCTCTATCTCAATCGGTATGGTTGTGGATAATGCGATTGTGGTGTTGGAGAATATTACAAGCCATGTGGATAGAGGTTCGCGTGTAAAGCAGGCGGCAATCTTTGCAACCAAGGAGGTGGGTCTGTCAATCATCGCATCAACCCTTACTACCCTTGCTGTATTCTTGCCACTGACAATGATTGAGGGTATGGCGGGTGTTATGTTTACTCCAATGGGTTGGATGGTAACTATTACTCTGACAGTCTCTATGGCAGCTGCGCTTACCTTTACTCCGGTACTTTGCTCGCTGATTATGAAGCAGAATCCTAAGAAGTCAAGCCTTCAGAAGTATGTCGATGGCGCAATGGGTTGGCTTGATAACATCTACGAGAAGGCTCTGCATTGGTGCGTAACACATCGTAAGACCTTCCTTGCAGGTGCGTTGGCTCTCTTTGTTGGTACTATCGTGCTTATTGCTCCGCAGGTTAAGACAGAGTTCTTCCCTATGCAGGATAATGGTCGTATTGCGGTGAAGATTAAGCTCCCTGTAGGTACTCGTCAGGAGATTACTCGAGACCTTGCTCTGCGTATCAGCGACCAGTTCCGTGAGAACTATCCGGAGATTACCGTGCTTAATGCCACTCTCGGTGTGCCTGATACAGATAACGCATTTGCATCTATTCAGGAGAATGGTACACACTATATCTCATTCAACATCACCCTTCTCGATAAGACCGAGCGTGAGCGTAGCCTTGCAGAGATTGGAGACCTTATGCGTAAGGACTTGGATGGCTACTCTGAGATTCGTACCTACGAGGTTGTCGAGACAGGTCAGGGTGGAGGTGCCGGTGGTCAGAGTAAGGTAGATATCGAGCTCTATGGCTACGATTTTGACACTACCGACCGTATTGCAGCCGAGATTAAGGAGAAGATGCTCGGCGTTGAGGGTTGTACCGAGGTTACAATCTCTCGTGAGGAGTACACCCCTGAGTATCAGGTAGTATTTGACCGTGAGAAGCTTTCAATGCACGGACTTAATGTTGCCACTGCCGGTACTTACCTGCGTAATAGAGTCAATGGAGCAACTGCCTCTTACTTCCGTGAGGAGGGTGAGGAGTATGATATCCTTGTTCGTTACGACAAGCCGTTCCGTCAGTCTTTGGAGGAGATTGAGAATATCACACTCTACAATACAACCAATGGTGCATCTGTAAAGATTCGCGATGTGGCAACCGTTGTAGAGAGTCAGGCTCCACCGACAATTGAGCGTAAAGACCGTTCTCGCTATGTCAAGATTTCAGGTTCTGTGGGTCACGGCTACGCAATGTCTGATATTGTTGGCGGTACTGTGGCAGAGCTTAATAAGATGGACTTCCCTGCAGGTATCACTTGGCAGCTCGGTGGCTCGTATGAGGACCAGATGGATACCTTTATCGATATGGGTATGCTCTTGGTGCTGATGGTTATCCTCGTATTCGTGATTATGGCATCACAGTTTGAGTCGCTCAGTTATCCATTCGTAATTATGTTCTCACTGCCATTTGCTATTGTGGGTGTTATGCTGGGTCTGTGGATTTCAAATACAGCCCTCGGCGTTATGGGTCTGCTCGGTGTGCTGATGCTCGTTGGTATCGTAGTAAATAACGGTATCGTGCTTGTGGATTACACCCGACTGCTTATCGGTCGTAAGATGCCTATCATCGATGCCGTAGTTGCCGGTGGTCGCTCTCGTCTGCGCCCAATCTTGATGACTACACTCACTACCGTTTTGGGTATGGTCCCTATGGCTGTAGGTAACGGCGTGGGCTCGGAGATGTGGAACTCGCTGGGTATGGTAGTGGCTTGGGGTCTTTCGTTCTCGACCCTTGTAACCCTCTTCCTTATCCCTGTGCTCTTTACTTGGCTTGCTTTGCGTCAGGAGCGCAAGCAGGCTAAGAAACTTGCTAAACTTAATGCATAAAACAGTATGAAAGCTATATTTATATCTTGTAATCAGGCTCTGTACGATGAGGTGCAGCAGACAATGGAGCAACTCGGCGTCAGAGGCTATACCGCTTGGGAGGAGCTTATGGGCTCAGGTACTACAACCGGCGAGCCGCACCTCGGTAGCACCACTTGGCCCACAATGAACTCATCAATCCTCTCTATCGTTGAGGATGATAAGTACCAGCCTTTCATGGCTGCCCTAAAAACCATTGACGACGCTAATCCGCATCTTGGGTTGCGTGCTTTCTGGTGGGAAGTAGGAGGCACCCTCTAATTTTGTTGTGATAACGCGGCTATCTACTGCCGCTACCCTAAAAATCAGCAATGGGCAGTACGACAAGTACAGCCCTTCGCTTCTTTCAGTGCCGAGCCTTGTAACTACTACCTTCTAATCCCAAAATGAGTGCAAGAAAGTATCATAGTGCAAACTCTGACGATAAAATGGGTGTAAGCTATAATCGGAGTTTAGCGTAATTAGTGGTAGATAGCGAAAATGTTGATAGCAACAGACCTGCTAATTTGCACCTCGGAGCATAGGAGGTCAGATTTCTCTGCCCGCCTATGCGACCAAGTCCCCCTTTGCCAAAGGGGGATTTAGGGGGAATATAAATATTTTATATTTTATACTATTGGCGAATTATTTCTCTTTTCGGATTTAGGAAAACCATCGTAGATGGTACAAGAAAAAGAGAGATTGCGCGTCAAGTTTACTTGAACAGAGCAAATCTCTCTTTTTATTGTAATAGCTGTAAGGCTATCCTAAATCCGCAACGCAGAGAAGAGAAACGCAGTTTCTCCGAAAGCTTTTTGCACGCCCTGCTTTTTCTCGAAAAAGCGGGCAGTTCTGCGTAGCTATTCGGTGCTATTCGTTGGTGCGGGTTTATCCGCAGTGGAAGTACTGATGCACGAGCGAGAGCATCTTATCTTTATCGTCGGCGATATCTGCGCGGAGGGTTGAGTCGTTATAGCTTTTGAGTCGCTTAATAATTCCGTCGATCATTGCAGGGCTGAAGACATTATGCTTCTCGAATGCTGCTCTCTGCTCTTCGAGGCATACGGCTGAGGCTGCGCAGCTGTCGGGCAGGCAGGCGAGGCTGTTTAGGCGGTCGGCATTCTCCTTTTGGTGGATATTTACATTGACATATGTCTTTTGAGCCACTTCGAGAGCGTTATCCATCTCGAAACCATATCGGCAGGCAACGGCAAGACCGGCTATAAGTTGATAAATATCGGCACTGCCATCCGGTGAGCGCATCTCGACGGTCTGTTTTTGAGTTGTGTCGTAGTGGCTCTCGCCCTCTAAAGGATTTGCCAAGCGGCACATATCGCTCTTTGCTGCCCAGCCGAGAGGTACACGAACAAGCACGGAGCGGTTTCTGTCGCCCCAGCAGATATTTGTCGGAGCCTCCTGATGTGGCACAAGGCGGAAGTATGATGTTGGATTTGTATTTCCGAAGGCTGTGATAGATGGTGCGAGGGTCATCATTCCTGCGATAGCCTTGCGGGCAACCTCAGAGAGTGTACCGCCGTCAAGCATCTGATTTACACCATCCTTGACAATGCGCATATGGATATGCAGACCCGAGCCGGCTTTACCTGCGGTAATCTTTGGTGCAAAGGTAATATCATAGCCGTACTGATAAGCCAAGTTGCGGATAATCCACTTAGCAATCATCAGCTGGTCTGCTGCATCTTCGGCTGCTGTTGGGAGGAACTCAATCTCATTCTGCTCATAAACAAGTCCGTCGATAGTAAAGTTACCCACCTCGGAGTGTCCGTACTTAATCTTTCCGCCCGCCTGCGCGATGTATGCCATACACTGTGTGCGGAACTCGTTAAACTTGGCATAAGGAGCCGACTCGTGATAACCCTTTTGGTCGGTAGCTGGGAACAGACCCTCGTCGGGTGCGATAACATAGTACTCCAACTCGCCCATAGCCTCAAACTGCATACCTGTCACATCGTTAAAAGCCTTACAAGCCTTGCGCAGGGTGTTCTCCGGAGAGCTTTCGAGCATCTGACCATCCTTATTGAAGTATGTGCAGAGCATAGAGAGTGTCGGAAGTTGTGCAAATGGGTCGAGGAATGCTGTTGAGAAGCGCGGAAGAACATAGAGGTCGCTACTTCCCGCCTCGATAAATGGGAAGAGGCTACTACCATCTACTCGCTCTCCGCAGGTCAGTATAGCATCAAGATATTCGAGGTTGTTGATGACAAAGTTAAGGGTCTTGAGTCGTCCGTCACCGGCAGGGTACATAAAATTGACCATCTGAATACCATTCTGCTCGATGTAGTTGATGATATCAGCCTTTGTAAACTCTTTGTTTGATTTTCCGAGAAAGGCAACCACCTTGTTCGGATTGAGTGCTAATTCTCTGTTCATAACAATTAATTTAGGGTATGTTCTATAAGAATTTTTATTCCAATCATTACAAGTACTGCACCTCCCAAAAACTCTGCCTTAGATTTGTATCGGCAGCCGAAGGCGTTACCTATGTACAACCCCACTGCGGAGAGTGCAAATGTCGTAATGCCGATAGTCGTTGCTGCCCAGAGGATGTTCTCCTTAAGGAAGGCGAGTGAGATACCTACTGCAAGGGCATCGATACTCGTTGCAATGGCAAGCGGAAACATAGCCTTTGCGGAGAAATCTGCCGAACTTTTGTCGCAACTCTTCGAGAAGGAGTCGTGCATCATATTAAAGCCGATAATGCCCAAAAGCACAAAGGCAATCCAGTGATCTACACTCTCTACAAAGTCGGCAAAGCTGATACCCAAATAGTAGCCTAAAACGGGCATAAGTGCCTGAAAACCACCAAACCATAACCCTGTAATCAAGGCTTGTCGGGGCATAACCTTTTTGACCGACAAACCCTTGCCGATAGCCACCGCAAAGGCATCCATCGACAACCCCACGGCAATAAGAAGAATCTCTGCAATACCCATAACAGTTACAAATGTAACGAAAAAAATGAAAAGATTGCCCTTTTGCCTTTCAACTTTTCACATTATTTTGTATCTTTGTATGTTTTAACGAAATAACACAATTAAAATCATAATATTATGGCTGAGTTTATCTATCAGGAGCCGCTGCCAATCGAGCGCGACAACACAGAGTATCGTCTGCTTACAAAGGACTATGTAAAGGTTGTAGAGTGTGACGGTCGTAAGATTTTGAAAGTTGATCCTAAGGGTCTTGAGCTTCTTGCTAAGGAGGCTTATACAGATGTTTCGTTCTATCTCCGCTCTTCACATTTGCAGAAGTTGCGCAATATCCTTGAGGATAGTGAGGCTACTGATAACGATAAGTTTGTTGCATACACAATGCTGATGAACTCTGTTGTGGCTGCCGAGGGCGAGCTTCCAACTTGTCAGGATACAGGTACTGCAATCTGCGTTGCTCACAAGGGCGAGGATGTATATACAGGCGTTGAGGATGCTGAGTATATCTCTCGTGGTGCTTATCAGACCTATGCAGAGCGTAATCTGCGCTACTCACAGGTTGTGCCTATCACTATGACCGACGAGCACAACTCTGGCACTAACCTCCCTGCACAGATTGACATCTACGGTGGTCATCCGGGTATGGAGTATGAGTTCCTCTTTATCACTAAGGGTGGTGGCTCTGCAAATAAGACCTTCCTCTATCAGCAGACTAAGGCTCTGCTTAACGAGGAGTCACTTGTAAAGTTCTTCAAGGAGCATATCAAGGACCTCGGTACTTCAGCTTGTCCTCCATATCACCTTGCAGTATGTATCGGTGGTACATCTGCTGAGATGTGTCTTGCAACTGTTAAGAAGGCTTCTGCCGGTTATCTTGACGAGCTTCCAACATCGGGTAATGAGGGCGGTCGTTGCTTCCGTGACCTCGAGTGGGAGGAGAAGATTCTCAAGATTTGTCAGGATATGGGTATCGGTGCTCAGTTTGGCGGTAAGTACCTTGTACACGATGTTCGCGTAATCCGCGCACCACGCCACGCTGCATCTTGCCCTGTTGCTATCGGTGTTAGCTGCTCTGCAGACCGTAATATTAAGGCAAAGATTACTCCGGAGGGTATCTTTATCGAGCAGTTGGAGAAGAACCCTGCACGCTTCTTGCCGGCAGAGGCTCCGGCTATGTCTCCGGCTGTAGATATTGACCTTGATGAGGGTATGGATAAGGTTCGCGCAATCCTTACCAAGTATCCTATCAAGACTCGCCTTAACCTTAAGGGTACCCTTATCGTTGCACGCGACATCGCTCATGCTCGTATCAAGCAGATGCTCGACGAGGGTAAGCCAATGCCTGACTACTTCAAGAATCACCCTGTCTATTACGCAGGTCCTGCAAAGACTCCGGCAGGTATGGCATCAGGCTCATTTGGTCCTACCACAGCAGGTCGTATGGACCCTTATGTAGATCTGTTCCAGAGTGTTGGTGGCTCAATGGTTATGGTTGCTAAGGGTAACCGCTCAAAGGCTGTTACCGATGCTTGTAAGGCTCACGGTGGCTTCTACCTCGGCTCTATCGGTGGTCCTGCCGCTATCCTCGCAAAGAACTCTATCAAGAGCGTTGAGGTCGTAGATTTCCCAGAGCTCGGCATGGAGGCAGTCCGCAAGATATATGTTGAGAACTTCCCTGCGTTCATTATTGTTGATGATAAGGGTAATGATTTCTTTGCAGATTTTGCACATTAAATTGATTTTAGGCGGTTTTTGCTTCCGCTAACAAAAGTTGCTCGCAATGGGCAGTACAGAAGTACAGCCCATCGCGGACAATTTCGCCGAGCGTTGCAAAGCTCCACCTAAAATGCAATTTAAAGGGGGAGAAGAGGTACAGCCCATCGCTGAAAAATATAGCGAGCGTTGTAAACACCGCCTTAAAATTCGTTTAATAGACAGATTGTGAGAGGTTGCCCATCGCGGACAATTTTGCCGAGCGTTGCAAAACTCCACCTAAAATGCAATTTAAGGGGGGGGAGTACAGCTCATTGCAGAGAACTACGGCGAGCGTTACAAGACCTCTCCCGAAATACAATTTATTACTAACCCTTTCTGGCGACAGAGAGGGTTAGTAAAGTTACAATAAAACCTCATTTTTTTCGTTTCTCTTATATGGGAAGAAGATTTTTTGCACTTTTTGTAGCACTTACACTGTTTTTTACAGCTCTTGCAGAGGAGGTGGTCTTTCAGACTAATGCACCGATGATTGTCGGTGCGGGAGAGGCGTTCAGAGTAGAGTTCTCGCTCAACGCCAAGCCTGATGACAAGTCATTTGTAGCCCCGTCATTTGAGGGATTTAATGTGCTTGCCGGTCCATCTGTGTCGCACGGCTCGTCTATGCAGATTATAAATGGCTCGATGTCAAAGAGTTACAGCTACACTATCAGCTATGTTCTTCAGACAACAAAGGTTGGCGAACTTACAATCGGAGCTGCGACAATTGGTGTAGATGGCACAAATTACTCTACCCGCAAAACCCCGATAGAGGTGCGTCAGGGTGGTGATAACCATAGTGGCGGGCAGGCTGAGGATAGCCGTCGTGAAGAGCAGTCGCTCGAGCAGCGAGCAACAAAGCAGCTTGCAGAGGATGATTTGATGTTGCGTCTCTCTGTATCTCGCTCGTCGGTCTATAAGGGCGAGGCGGTAAGGGCTACGCTCAAGCTCTACAGCCGTGTGAATGTTGTAGGCTCTGAGGGTGCAAAGATTCCGAGTTTTGATGGCTTTTGGAGTCAGCAGTTAGAGAGTGAGCAGGGTCCCTTCCGTGAGACGCTGGATGGTAAGGTCTATGATGCTTACAATTTGGGAGAGTATATTCTCTATCCGCAGCAGAGTGGTAAACTTACAATCGAGCCGGCGCAGATGACCATTATCGCGCAGATGTTTGTTCGCAATAATCGCCCGCGCAACTCCTTCTTTGATAATACGCACGACATCTACAATCTTCGCCGTGAGCTTAAGTCTCCGGCTGTAACGATAAATGTCAAACCGTTTCCGGCAGGTGCTCCGGCATCATTTACGGGTGCTGTCGGAAAATATACTATGGAGGCTTCCCTCTCTTCATCGCAAATTGCTGCAAACTCGGCTGCAAGCATAGATTTGAAGATTTCGGGTATGGGCAATATTGCATTTTTGCAAGAGCCAAAGGTGGTATTACCGACCTCGTTTGAGCTTTACGATGTAAAGCAGTCGGAGCAGATTCGCACCACAGCAGCAGGTAGTAGCGGATTTCGTCGCTTTGAGTATCCATTTATTGCAAGGGCAGAGGGCGAATATACTGTCGCTCCGATAGAGTTTACATATTTCAGCCCTGAGAGTGGGAAGTATGTGACCCTGACATCTGAGAGTTTTGCAGTCTCTGTGGCTCCGGATCAGAGGGGTGGCAGTTCATCTCAGGTTGTCTCGACAATAGTGGGCAAGGAGGATGTCCGATTGTTGGGTAGTGATATCCGTTTTATCAAGCTCACACGCCCATCACTGCATAGTATTGTCCCTCCATTTGTACTCTCGCCGCTCTATTTTGTGGTGCTTATTGCAATTATTATCTGTGCAGTAATTCTCTACTTTGTCCTCGGCAAGCGTATTCGTGACAACCGCAATACGGCACTTGTCAAGGGTCGTAGAGCAAATAAGGTGGCGGTGCAGCGTTTCCGTATGGCAGAGCGATATATGGCAGAGCGAAATCGTCACGCCTTCTATGAGGAGATGTTGCGTGCTTTGTGGGGTTATATCTCCGACCGCTTCAACATCCCTGTTGCCGACCTTACTAAGGAGAGTATCCGCGAGGAGCTTAATCGTCGCGGTGCAGCAGAGCAGGCAAAGGCTGTTACGGCAATTATCTCGCAGTGTGAGGAGGCTCAGTATTCGCCTATCGAGTCTGCAACTATGGAGGAGATTTATGGCAAGGGCATAGATATAGTTTCTAAGATTGAGTCAGTTGTAAAAAAGTAGCAATATGAGATATATAATTTCTTTGATAGCGCTTCTGCTCTCGACCTTTACGGCTGTTGCTCAGAGTGACAGTACGACTGTTCAGAGTGTGGATCGCGTGGTGGCTTTAGATAACACCTCTCTGTGGAATAGCGCAAATCAGGCATATATTGACGGCGATTTTGCAGCCGCAATAAAGAGTTATTCGGCAATTGAAAACAGAGGTTACTACTCTGCCCGCCTGTACTACAATTTGGGCAATGCCTACTTCAAAAACGGGGAGTTGGGCAAGGCTATACTCTACTACAACCGTGCGCTTGTGGTCTCTCCGTCTATGGATGACGCGAAGTACAACTTGGAGATTGCCGAGGCACAGACGAAGGATAATATCAGCATTGTGCCGGAGTTTTTCCTCAACCGTTGGATGCGCTCGCTGCGTAGCTCGATGAGTTGTATGGCGTGGAGTCTGCTTTCGGTTGTGTTTTTTGCCGTTATGGCACTCTTTGTACTCCTATTCTTGCTCGGCACAGCACTCCGCGTGCGTAAAACGGGCTTCTATGGGACTATAGTGGCACTGCTACTCTTTATCTTTACGACAAGTTTTGCCATATCTTCACGCAATAGCATTGTAAATCGTACCGAGGCTATTGTTATGAGTTCGGCAATATCTGTCAAGAGCTCCCCTGACCGACTGGCGACCGATCTGTTTGTGCTGCACGAGGGTACAAAGGTGACAATCTCGTCAGCGGTTGATGGTTGGTGCGAGATTACAATCTCTGATGGTAAGAAGGGTTGGACAGAGGCTTCTCATCTTGAGCGAATATAACCTATGTCGAAGCTGCTTGAAAATATAGTCAGTGAGCTTAATCGTCTGCCCGGGGTGGGTAGAAGAACGGCTCTGCGTCTGGCTATGCACATACTGAAGATGGAGCGTGAGGATGTGGCGGCGATGACAGAGAGTATAGATACTTTCCGTAACCATATATGCCACTGCGCCAAGTGTGGTAACCTCTCTGATACTGAGGTGTGCGAGATATGTAGTGACCCTCGCCGTGACCGTACTACGGTGTGTGTGGTTGAGCAGGTTGCAGATCTGCTCTCCATCGAAAAGACACGACAGTATCGCGGTGTGTATAGCGTGTTGGGCGGAGTAATCTCTCCGATGCAGGGCGTTGCACCGTCTGATTTGAGGATAGACCTGCTGCTTGACCGTATCGCTTTGGGCGAGGTGAGAGAGGTTATTATCGCCATCTCGGCATCTGTCGAGGGCGAGACGACGCTCTTCTATCTGATGAACTGCCTAAAGAGGTTTGAACATCTGAAGATAACCACTATTGCTCGCGGAATTGGCTTTGGCGATGAACTTGAGTATGTCGATGAACACACTATCACGCAGGCTCTTATCAACCGCCGAGAGATAGTAAAGTAGTACGACCACTGAAACTCTCTTGCAGACAGTCACTGCTGTACTCGTCAGTTGTAGTAGCCAAGATACACCTTAAAAATTACACAATAGACCTTAAATAGTATGAAGAAGATAAGTTTACGACCGCTGGCATCGCTGGCTTTGGCAGCACCACTTGCAAGCTGTGCTGTTGAGGACGAGAGACCAAATATCGTTCTGTTTCTGATAGATGACTTAGGTTGGCTTGACACATCTGTAGCTTTTGGCGAGGAGGTCTATCCGTATAATCTTCGTCACGACACTCCAAATATAGCATCTCTTGCCGAGCAGGGTGCTACTATGACCTCTGCCTATGTATGTCCTGTATCTACTCCGACACGAACATCTATTATGTCGGGAATGAATGCTGCCCATACGCGCATTACAAACTATACATCGGTAGATAAAGATTGGAATCCTGATGCAACAGATACTCCAAGTGCGCAGGATAACGATGTACTGCTGCGTACAGATTGGAATATCAATGGCGTCACTCCGTCATCAGAGCCACTTGACCGCGCGGTGCATATTACCCCTTATCCGCAGATTTTGAAGGATAACGGCTACTATACTATCCATGTGGGCAAGGGTCATTGGGCTCCAAATGGTACTCCGGCGGCAAATCCACTCAATATGGGCTTCTGCGTAAATGTTGCAGGTCAGGTTGCCGGTAAGCCACGCAGCTACTACGGTGAGGAGAACTATGGCAATACGGCGGATAAGTGGAACTACTTTGCTGTGCAGAATATGGCAGAGTATTATGGTACTTCGACACACCTTACCGAGGCACTTACCCTCGAGGCTATCAAGACCCTTGACTATCCGATAGATAACGGTATGCCGTTCTATCTCAACTTCTGCCACCACGCTGTGCATACTCCGATTCATCGTGACCCGCGCTTCTTCCAGAAGTATGTCGATAGGGGTATGGATGAGGGTCAGGCTCGCTTTGCTTCGATGTGCGAGGGTATGGATAAGAGCCTTGGCGATTTGGTTGCCTACTTGCGTGAGCGTGATGTGCTTGATAATACTATTATCGTCTTTATGTCCGATAATGGCGGAAACTCCGAGAACCTCTCAAAGGGTGGTACTCGCCATACACAGAACTTGCCACTTCGTGAGGGTAAGGCATCTTGTTATGAGGCGGGTATTCGTGTGCCGATGGTTGTCTATTGGAAGGGTAAGGTTGCGGCAGGTACGCGCCTGAATACACCTGTGGTTGCAGAGGATATCTATCCGACAATTCTTGAGATGGCGTGTATTGATGATTATCAGACCGTGCAGCAGCTTGACGGAAAGAGTATTGTCCGCCTGCTCACTGCCGGCTCGGCTGCTGTAAGCAAGGCTATGGCAGACGGTACTATTACAAACCAGCAGCAGGCAAACGATTTCCAGATTGCAGAGGATATATCGGGCATTGACCCGCAGCGTGAGGTGCTTGCACACTTCCCGCATCAGTGGAAACCTTATCAGTTGCACGATATTGACTATATGAGTTCGCTGCGCAAGGGCGATTGGAAGATTGTCTATCGTCATCGTCAGCAGACTCTTGAACTCTATAATATTGGAGAGGATATTACCGAGCGCAATGACCTCTCTGCAACCCATCCGGAGAAACTTGCCCAGATGGCGGAGGCTCTGACAGCAAAACTTGAGGGTTATGATGCACTGCTACCTACATTCCGCGCAACGGGCAAGCGAATACCTATGCCAAACGAACTTTTAAAATAGAATTTTATGACAAAGAGTATTAAGATTATTTTGGCAATCATCTGCACAACAATCCTTGTAGGTTGTTGCTCAGCTTGCCGCCAAAGACAGAAGAATGCAAAGCCGCTTAAGGGTACTGAGTGGCACCTTGTACAGATGGAGGGTAGAGATATGACTCTGCCACGAGAGAGCTTTAATATCACTATGGCTGAGGATGGCTCATTAGCCGGCGTGGGTGCTTGCAACCGCCTTTTGGGTCAATATACAGTATCGGAGAACTACTCGATATCATTCGGTCAGGTTGGTACTACAATGATGCTCTGTCCGGAGAATGGAGAGTTTGAGAGCCGCTTTACACAGCTCTTGGGTGCAGTTACTCACTACGATATTGACGGCAATAAGCTGATTCTTCTTCAGGGTGGTGCTATCAAGGCTATCTTTGAGGCTCTGCCTGCTTCGGAGAAATAGGTTGTACAAAAGCCTTTTTTGAACAGACGGAATATTGTTATCCCGTCTGTTTTTTTTGTACTTTTGTACGGTTAATAGTAATATTATGAAGAAGATTATCAATCCTTGGTTAGGCGTTGAGGGCTATCACTGCTTTGGCTGTGACCCTGAGCATCAGCACGGTCTGAGAATGGAGTTTTATGAAGATGGCGACTATATTGTTAGCTTTTGGGAGCCAAATGGAGAGCATCAGAGTTGGATAGATACTCTGCATGGTGGCGTTCAGGCTGCGCTACTTGACGAGTTGTGCGGCTGGGTGGTGTTCCGTAAGTTCCAAACGGGTGCTGTAACCTCAAAGATGGAGTTGAGGTATCGTAAGCCCGTACATACAAACTGTGGAAAGCTGACTCTTAAGGCTCACTCCACGGATGTCCGCCGTAATTTGGTGACTGTAGTAGGGGAGATATACAACAGCGAGGGTGAGTTGTGTACAGAGTGCAGTTGCCTCTACTTCCTCTTCTCGAAGGAGAAAGCAGCTGCGGAGATGGGACTCAAAGAGTGCCGCGTTGAGGGGGAGTAGCCTTCCGCCCTAAAATCGTTTAAGTATCGCGTAGATTTCAAAGGCAAACCCTGCAACTACAACGATAGGGGCGAGGGTTATGCGGCGGAATGAGAAGATGTCGTAGTCAAAGCTCTCTACCGTTGCAGGAGTACCACCCGACATCAGTACAAAACCGAGGATGATAATAAGTGCGCCGACAAGTATGAGGATGTAGTTCTTCATAGTTAGCGGCATCTTATTATCATTTTCGTCTTTTATATTCTTAAACCAATTCATATCAATACATATATATTTTATTAGACCTCATATTTACAAAGCGGCTTACGGCAACGGCTGTAAACACCACTGCCACAACTACTCCGACAATAACCATCGCCGCTGCAATAATGGCTATCTGCTCTAACTGCGAGAGAATACCCATCTGTGGCATTGTATGGTTGATGCCCGCAAGCGCTCCGGCAAAGAGCAGTGTTGCGACAATGCCGGCAATAAATCCCTGCAATACGCTACGACCCAAAAACGGCTTGATGATAAACCACTTTGTCGCGCCGACAAGTTTCATTGTATTAATGGCATCACGACGGGCAAATATTGTCAGTCTTATCGTATTGTTGAGTAACACAAGCGATATTATAAGCATCGCACCGCCAAAGAGTAAGAGCAGTATCTGCATCGTGTTGAGTACTGAGTGTACCTCGGTGAGCAGCTGCTCGGGGTAGGAGACATAATCAACACCCTTGATTGCCTTGAGTTGCTCGACAAAGCCCTTTACAGCCTCACTGTCTGCCGCCGCCTCGGAGAGTGAGATGTCAAAAGAGTCGGGCAGCGGATTTTTGTCTAACAGAGCCTTTACATCCACATCAAAGGCACGACGAAACTGCTCGTCAGAGAGTTTTTCATCTTTCGACATAAACTTTACCGACCCTACAAGTGGATTGGCTGCAATAGTGCTTTTCAGGCTGTCACGCTCGCTATCCGACAGTTCGTCACTCAGCTCGACAAACATCACAACACCCTTTCGAGCCTCCTTTGAGGCGCAGTATATCGAACTGATGGCATAGCCTATACACCCCAAAACAAAGAGTACAAGGGCGATGCTGATTGTCGAAACGGTATAAGAGCGGCGAACTCTGCTTTTCATATCTCTACTTCCCATATTGTTTTCTGTATATTGCAAATATAAGTGTCAAAATTACAAGTATCGAGCATATAGCCGTAATGCTCTCAACCAAACCCCAATAAGGGGCGCGGAAACTCCACTCGACGGTGTGAGTGCCGGCAGGGAGAGGCATACCGCGAAGGATATAGTTTACTCGCAGAGCATCTGCCCTCTCTCCGTCAATAGTTACTGTCCAACCCTTGTTGTAGAAGATTTCGGAGAATACGGCAAATACATCCTCCTCTGCCGTATAGTTATACTTCAGGTAGTTTGGAGCATACTCTGTAAGGGTAATCACTCCGTCAGTTGAGTATGCAGTCTGCTCCGGTAAGTCGCGCTCTTCGGCTACGGCTGTAGAGCTTAAATCTACCAAACCCAAAGCCTGAATCTCCTCGGCAGCACCCCTGACGCCCAATACAGAATCTACAAACCACGCAGCACCTAAAGAGCTATCGCGCTCAACCACTTCGCCCTCGGAAGAGATGATGTATTTTGTGTTGAGCATATCCAAAATGCCCTCGTGTGGCATACTCTGTGGCAAGTAGTAGTCGATAATATCCTGATAACGAGAGAGTTTTGCACCGTGATAACCACCCACAGAGCGGTGGAACATAGATGTTGTAGCGTCGTTAAATGGCGATACAGAGAGGTTGAGCACACGATAGCCCAACTCTTTGTCTGCCATAATCTGCTTGTCGGCATCTGTAGCAACAATCTTGGTCTTGCGTGGAGCTACAAAGTCATCATAACTCAGGTATCTGAATGCCACAGGGACCATATCTGCCACAACAAGGGCTGCAAGAGCCGCTACGGCATAACCCTTGCCAATCTTCTCCCACGCAAGCAGTGCGATAACTGCCACGGCAAGCACTACGAAGATTAGAGAACGGAGAGCATCATCGGTCATCATCTGCTCGCGCTCATCTGCTATTGCCTCGGCTATAGACCAACCAATCTCGTCGTGCAGACCCTGCTCTACAAGCTCGCCGGCTCCGCCATTGGCAAAAATATTCTCAAATCTGTCACTTATCGCTACCGCTGTCTGCTCCTCGCCAAAGTCAAATATCTGACCTCCGGCAATGGTAAAGAGCAGTAAAATTCCGCCGGTAATGCCTCCGCTCCACAGCAGGGCTCGGCGCAGCTTCTGACTATCCTTATTGCTCACTATCTGCCACAACGCAATGGCTGCAAGTAGTGGAACAGACCACTGCAATACAATCAGTGCCATAGATACTGTGCGGAACTTGTTGTACATCGGCAGATAGTTGTAACACAACTCTGTAAACCACATTATATTGTTACCCCACGAAAGGAGCAGAGCAAAGATGCTCGCTGCTGCAATCCACCAACGGTTACGGCTATCGGCAAGTATAATACCGAGCAGGGCGAGGAAGATAGCCACCGCACCCAAATATGTCGGTCCGGCAGTATATGGTTGGTCGCCCCAATAGGTTATATCGGTAAAATATGGGATAATGTACTGCTTCGGTACACCCAAAAAGTTAAAGTACTCCCAATCTTTAAGTGCCTTCTTTAGAGGAGCATCGCTCTGTGTCGAGTAGCCGTCAAAGCTGCTCTCGCCACCCATAAAGTCGGGCACTAACATATTCCAACTCTCTGTAATGCCGTAGCTCCACGCTGTTGCATAGTCCAAATCAAGACCCTCGTTCTGGCTACCTTCAACAGCCGCCGCAGCCTCACTGCCACCACGAATAGTATCTTCGGTATGCTGCATAGTGTAGAAGAGCGATGAGAAGTTTGCACCTACGGCAATTATCGCCGCAGCCGCAAGTACTGCTGTCCGCTTACCAAAGAGCTTTAGACCCCTCTCTTTGATTGCAAAAACAAGGTCGTTTATCCACAACGCAAGGGCTGCAAGCAGGAAGTAGTAGGTAATCTGCGGATGGTTTGCACCAATCTCAAGAGCCGCAAAAAGTGCCGACAGCGCACCTCCGAGCAGCATATCTCGGCGCAGGGTCATATAGATTGCGCCCATCATTGCCGGTGCATAAACTGCCGCCCACATCTTTGTAATATGTCCCGCCCCGATAATGAGGAAGAAGTAGGTGGACAGTCCGTATGCCAAGCCTGCCACAATGCCAATCCACGGATTTATACCCATCAGCACCACCATCAACCACATCGAGAGCATTGCAAAGAATATCAATCCCAATGGCTCGCCCATAACACCTAAAATCTTCTCTGCACCGCTCTTAAGGAACTGCGCGGGGTACTTTATATTGATAAGGTATGCCGGCATACCGCCAAACATAGCACCTGTCCACTGCGGGTCCTCGCCTGTCTGGGCGCGGTGTGCGCGAATGTCGCTACTCATACCGTCAAACTGCTGTATGTCGTGCATGGCGAGCTTACGACCCTCAAACTGTGGGGCAAAGCAGACAGCAGAGACAATAAAGAAGACTACTGCCGCAACAAGTAACGGAACGGACTTTGAAAATATGCTTTTTAGACTCTTCATTTTCAGAAATTTTGTACAAACCACACAAAATTACAAAAAAACATTCATATTTATTAACTCTATCGTGAAATTTGCTTATCTTTGCTAAAAGATAAGACTATTTGATACATTTTATGGTTACACTTGACGACATTCGTCGCCCTATATCGGACCGTTTGGGTGAATTTGAGGATTTTGTTCGCAACTCCTTCAATGAGAAACCCGGAACACTTATGTCCGAGATGATTGACTATATTCTCTCTTCGCGTGGCAAGGGTCTGCGACCAATGCTTACTATGCTCTCTGCGGCAGCTGTATCTCCGTCGGGTAGCTTTGGTAAACGAACTATGCTGGCTGCTATGCTTGTGGAGATGATTCACACAGCTTCGCTTGTACACGATGATGTTATCGACGAGTCGCAGCTGCGCCGTGGTAAGGCATCGGTAAATGCACGCTGGCAGTCGCGTAATGCTGTTATTGTTGGCGACTATATCCTTGCGCGAAATATGGATATTGGTCTGCGTAGCGGGCAGTACGATTTGCTGACCCATATTATCGGCAATATGGCGGTGCTGTGCGAGGGTGAGATTTTGCAGAGCGACCACGCCGGTAAGTTGGATATTTCAAAGGAGGACTATTTCGATATTATATACAAGAAGACCGCCTCACTGTTTGGCAGTTGTGCCTCGGCGGGAGCTATGTCTGTGGGTGCTGATCGCAAGGTGGTCGAGAGTATGCACAAGTTTGGCGAGATGCTTGGTATGGCATTTCAGATTGTAGATGATATTCTTGACTATACGCCTGATAATAATACGGGCAAGCCTGCGGCAAACGACCTTCAGGAGCGTAAAATCACCCTGCCACTTATTGAGGTTTTGGAGAGGGTTACTCCGGAGCAGAAAGCCGAGATTCTCTCTGCCGTAGAGCGAGCTGCGACAGTGCCGGAGGCTGTAGATTTTATCAGAGAGCAAGTGGCTGTATTTGAGGGAGTTGAGGCTGCAAAAGCTACGCTCCAACGATTCTTGCAGCGCGCACTTTCGGAGCTGTCGAACCTTGCCGATACAGAGTATCGTCAGGCGATGATAGACCTCTGTACTTTTGTTGCTGAGAGAGATAGATAATCAACCAAAAAACAATAAAATTATGACAAAACAAAACAGTAATGTATTGGCAATTATCGTGATGATTCTCCTCTTCGGAATGATCTCGTTTGTCACAAATCTTGCATCACCTATGGGTGATATTCTCAAGAATCAGTTTGAGGTTCCAAACTGGATGGGAACTTTGGGTGTACTTGCAAACTTTATTGCTTACGCTTGTATGGGTATTCCGGCAGGTAATATGTTGCAGAAGTACGGTTATAAAAAGACCGCTCTTGTCGCTATTGCAGTCGGCTTTATCGGTGTTGCAATACAGACCCTTTCAGGTGTTGCTGAGAGCTTTGGCGTCTATCTGCTCGGTGCATTTGTCGCAGGTTTCTCAATGTGTATGCTCAACATCGTTGTAAACCCTATGCTCAATAAGCTCGGTGGTGGTGGTAACCGCGGAAATCAGCTTATTCAGGTGGGTGGCTCGTTCAACTCATTGATGGGTACTGCCGTAATCTTCCTTACAGGTGTGCTTATCCCTAACGGTATCAAGAATGCAGTTATCAGCGATGTATTCCCATTGATGTACACCGCACTTGCTATCTTTGCAATAGCATTTATAGTTATCGCACTCACAAAGATTCCGGAGAATGCTCCACAGAGCGTTGGCGTTGAGGATAAGTCGGGCATAGGTCCTATGTCTTTCCGTCACTTTGTTCTTGGTGCGGTGGCAATCTTTATCTATGTAGGTGTAGAGGTTGGTATTCCGAATGTACTTCAGAAGTGGCTGCAGAATGGTGGTCTGTCTGTTACTGAGGGTGCTGAGGCTATCGCCGGAACAGTAACGGCAACATATTGGTTCTTGATGCTCGTAGGTCGTCTTGCAGGTGCAGCTCTTGGTGCAAAGGTCTCTGCAAAGAGTATGCTTACAGCCGTTTCGGCAGTAGGTCTGTTGCTCGTCTTGGGTGCAATCGTTCTTGACCCTGCAACAACTGTAAACCTCCCTGTATTTAAGGGTACTCAGGGCTTCGGATTGGCACTTGTCCCTGTAAATGCAGCTCTGCTTGTACTGTGCGGTCTCTGCGCATCAGTTATGTGGGGTGGTATCTTCAACCTTGCCGTTGAGGGTCTGGGTAGATATACCGAGAAGGCTTCAGGTATCTTTATGGCACTTGTTTGCGGTGGTGGTATCCTCCCATTCGTACAGAATTGGATTGTCGATTTGACAGGCGACTATCTTGTAAGCTACTGGATTGTAGTTGCAGGTCTTGCTTATCTGCTCTACTATGCACTTATCGGCTCGAAGAATGTGAATACTAATATCAAGGTCGAGTAGTCTTAAAAAAGACTTGTATATGGGCGGAAAGATTGTCTTTCCGCTCTTTTTTTGTATAATTATTTTGTAGTTCAAAAAAAAGTGCTTAATTTTATAGACTGAAAAGGGGTTATTCCCAAATTAGCAAACCTAAAACAACAAAAATATGAAAAACTATTCACCAAAAGAGATTAAGAACATCGTTCTTGTTGGAGCCCCAGGCTCGGGTAAAACTACCCTTGCTGAGGCGATGGCTTTCGAGGGTAAGGTTATCGACCGTAGGGGTAGTATCGAAAACAATAACACTCTGTCGGATAATACCGACATCGAGCACGAGTACAAACGCTCAATCTATGCGACAACTCTCTTCACAGAGTTTATGGGTCGCAAGCTCAATATTATCGACTGCCCGGGTTCTGACGACTTCTGCGGCAACCTCTTCTCTGCCTTCAAGGTGGGTGATGTTGGCGTGATGCTCGTAAATGCACAGACCGGTTGGGAGGTTGGTAACGAGATTCAGGGTCGCTATGCTCGTATTCTCAATAAGCCGCTTATCGGTGTTGTAAACCAGTTAGACGCAGAGAAGGCAAACTTCGAGGCTACTTTGGAGAGCATCAAGTCTGACTCTATCGTAAAGCCTGTAGTTGTTCAGTATCCTGTAAATCAGGGCGTAGGTTTCGACTCATTCATCGATGTACTGATGATGAAGATGTACCACTTCACAGACGAGAATGGTACTCGTGAGGAGCTTGAGATTCCTGAGAGCGAGATGGAGAAGGCTAAGGCTCTCAATCAGGAGCTTGTTGAGACCGCTGCTGAGTATGATGACGAGCTGATGGAGCTCTACTTCGAGAAGGGTACCCTTACTCAGGATGATATCCGTTCAGGTCTTAAGCTTGGTGTTGCAAACCGCAAGGTTATGCCTATCTTCGTAACAAGCGGTAAGCGCGATATCGGTACTAAGCGTCTTATGGAGTTCATTATCAATGTTGCTCCGGGTCCTACTAAGGCACCTGATTTCCTCTCTGTTGAGGGCGAGGCTATGCCGGCTGACGAGACTGCACCTGTTGCTCTGTTCGTATTCAAGAGCCAGATGGAGCACCACATCGGCGAGATTAACTACTTCCGCGTAGTTCGTGGTACTGTTACCGAGGGTATGGAGCTTGTGAACTCTCGTACAGGCAATAAGGAGAAACTCACTCAGCTCTTCGCTGTTGCAGGTAAGAATCGTATCAAGGTTACACAGCTCTCTGCCGGCGATATCGGCTGTACTGTAAAGCTTAAGGGTACTCGTACAAACGATACTCTTGCAGCCCCTTCAGCTGTTGTTGCTGTTGAGCCTATCGTATTCCCAGAGCCACGCTACCGTGCAGCTGTTAAGGCTAAGGAGCAGGCAAATGAGGAGAAGCTCGGCAAGCTGTTGCTCGATGCTCGTTTTGAGGATCCAACAATCCTTGTAGAGTACTCTAAGGAGCTTAAGCAGACCATTATTCAGGGTCAGGGTGAGCACCACCTCAATATCCTCCGTACCCGCATCGCTGCGGATAGCAAGGTTGAGATGGAGTTCTTCGCACCTAAGATTCCATATCGTGAGACTATTACTAAGGTTGCACAGGCAGACTACCGCCATAAGAAGCAGTCAGGTGGTGCAGGTCAGTTTGGTGAGGTACACATCGTTATCGAGCCATACTATGAGGGTATGCCTGAGCCTACTAAGTATAAGGTAAACGGCAAAGACCTTACAATGAATATCAAGGGTAAGGAGGAGTATGACCTCGAGTGGGGTGGTAAGCTCCAGTATTATAGCTCTATCGTTGGTGGTGCTATCGATGCTCGCTTTATGCCTGCAATCCTTAAGGGTATTATGGAGAAGATGGACGAGGGTCCACTCACAGGTTCTTACGCTCGTGATATCCGCGTAGTGGTTTATGACGGTAAGATGCACCCGGTAGATTCAAACGAAATCTCATTTAAGCTCGCTGCTCGTAATGCCTTCAAGGAGGCGTTCCGTAATGCAGGTCCGAAGATTATGGAGCCTATCTATAATGTAGAGGTACTCACTCCATCAGATTATATGGGTTCTGTAATGAGCGACCTTCAGAATCGCCGCGCAATGATTATGGGTATGGACCACGATAAGGGCTTCGACCGCCTCCAGGCTCGCGTGCCTCTGGCAGAGCTCTATCGCTACTCAACAACCCTCTCATCTCTCACTTCAGGTGCTGCAACCTACACCATGAAGTTCGATAGCTATGAGCAGGTTCCTTCAGATGTTCAGGATAAGTTGCTTAAGGCTTATACAGATACTGACGAAGAGTAATTTTGTTGTGAAAATTTTATCGTGATAGTGGCACATTTTCTGCCGCTACTCCAAAACTCGACAAAGGGCAGTACCGCAAGTACAGCCCTTCGTCGTCTTTTGAAGCGAGCGTGGTAAATGCACCACTCTGACGATAAAATGAGTGCGAACTATAAGAGTAGTGAAATTGGAAGTTACTGCCGTTTTCGGATTTAGGAAAACCATCGTAGATGGTACAAGAAAAGATAGTCCTCTGAGGTCAAGCTTGCTTGAAACCGAAAGATGGACTATCTTTTATTGTAATAGCCACAGGCTATCCTAAATCCGCAACGCACAAGAGAAACGCAGTTTCTCCGAAAGCTTTTTGCACGCCCTGCTTTTTCTCGAAAAAGCGGGCAGTTCTGCGTTAGCTAACTACTACTTGAAGAATTTGTATTGGAAGGCAATCAGATAGACAACGGCGACGGAGATATAAGCGTCGGCGAGGTTAAAGATTGCGCCGAAGAAGTAGTTTTGTGAATCCACGAGGAAACTCAGCCAGCTTGGGCAGTTGTTCCATTGGAAGAGCGGGAAGTAGAACATATCTACTACGCGACCCATCATAAATGGGGCATAGCTACCGCCGAAGTGAGCTATGGTTGATGGTGTTGAGGCAGAGAAGAGCAATCCGTAGAATGCGCTGTCGATAATATTACCTATTGCGCCGGCGATAATAAGTACCAAACCTATAATAACACCTTTAGGAGCTTTCTGCTTTATCAGGTAGTTGATATACCAAAACATCATTCCCACAAGTCCTACGCGGAAGATGCTCAACGCGAGTTTGCCCCAATCAAAACCGCCGCTATTGGCAATCTGCATACCGAAGGCTGCGCCATTGTTCTCCACAAAACGCAGTTGAAACCAATCGGGGAATACGACAATAGCCTCTCCGAGGTGGAATGATGTTTTGACCCAAATCTTGAGTACTTGGTCTGCTACGATTAGCACGAGCAGGAGTATAGATATCTTTTTCCAGTTCATAGTTCCTTTGTTTGAGTGCAAAGGTAACTATTTTTTGTTACAGGAGCAAGCGATTGCCTACTTCTTATATATAATATATATAGGTATATGGGTCTGTTTTTAAGAAATATTAAAAAACCTTCAAAAAATAGTCGAAAAAGTTTGCAAAAGATTTGCACAGTAAATTTTTTGTCCATATCTTTGCACCCGCAATCAGGAAATAACACCGGTTGCAATGGTTCTGAAAAAGGTTTTAAACAGTCGATTTAGAGATTGTTGAAAAATTTTTCAAAAAAAGTTTCAAAAAATTTGGTGGTTACAAAAAAAGGCTTTACCTTTGCACCACTTTCCGCTCCGAAATGGAAAGCGGAATTTTGAAAACGGTTCTTTGATTTACTGGTTATAAAATTGAGAGAAAGTGTAGTATTTATCTGTCAATTTCCTTTAAGGAAAAAGAAGTAGTCAGGACTCTAACAAAACATTTTAATTTTTCTTTGCCTAAAAATCCTTTTGTTAAATTGTCTAAAAATAATTTGTTTAAAGAGATGAGCTCTTCATAGTATTTTTTACCAATAACTTGTTTTGTGTTTGCCGCAAGTGTGGCAATACGCAACAA
>JAFVIB010000005.1 GCA_017474235.1 Alistipes sp.
AGTCGAGCCCTAGGTCAAATTTTTAGTAGTTATGGATTTTAAGATTTTAAGAGGTTTGAAGAGCGTGGTGACCGCTCACAATTCACACAAGTACTGGGAGCCAGTAGAAATTTGGTTTCCTCACATGTATGCTGATGGCAAGTGGGCTTGTACCTTAGTCTTTGGTAAGACCACTGATGATGCCGAAATCAGAGATTTTATACTTTTCCTTTATGGCAATAGCTGCCATTTCTTTATTGGGAATCTTAATGAAGATATAGCTATTTACGTGCAGTGATGATGGCAATATTTTATTTGGTATGTCTGTGCGTGGCCGCACAGATATACCGTGAAGAATCGGATAATTAACTATGATTATTTTACCCTTTAATGATATTCTCTTATGAAAAGATTATTTGATTTTCTCAGTGTACTAAAGCCCTCTTTCTTCGAAAAGTTCGGCTTCCCTACTATCAAAATTTACTCTGACTATGCCGAGGTTTATTTTGATAGCACAAATGTGATTAGGGATTTATCTGACCTCATGATCCCTGCGGATGAGTTTAGAATGTTCCCTAATGATGGCTGCATTACTTATGTGTATACATTCTACCTCTATAATGATAATCAGGATGATTAATTATGGAAAAGAAACGTTATACAGTTAGAACTTTCAGAGGCTATCAGCATTGCGATACATATCGCGATGCTGTGGCCAATGGCAGGCTCTTGATAGATGGTGTCAAGAATGATAAATGGGCCGAAGAATATTGGTGGTGTGCTATCATCGATAATCATAAGAGCCTTACGCAGATAATGACCAAATCAGGTAATTACTATTATGGTCGCACAAAGTGGATTCATTTGACTTGATAGAGTATGAAGAAGATAAGAGCAAATTTCAAGTTGTCACGCGTGGAAGGTTCCCGCGAGATAGTCTCATGGTTCAATGTGTGGGCTCGCGCCCAGCGGGCCTATCGTTTCGCTAAAAAAGAAGGATTCGAATATGTCCAGCTAGTAAGGTGCATGGATGATGTTGTCCTTTTCTCTGATGGCGTCAAGCCTGATTGGTTCGAGGGGGTTGATTAACCCCAGTCGTGATCTGCTGCTAGTGTAATACATAGATATCTAATTTAAATCAATTTTGTTATGGAAGTACTTAAGTTAACATCAATCCGTCTATCTAAGAAAGCATTAGGTAGAGCAGGTATTTTGGGGAGCAGTTTGGGGTATGGTCGTTCGTCTGACATTATCCGCATTGCAATTTGGATAGGTCTCAAGGCATTAAAGCCAGGGGTATTACGTGGAATCATGCACATGATGTGGGAAGAAGAAGAAGGTATCGCCACATATAGTCTGCAGGATGTATTACAAAATTCCGGAATAGAGTTAGAAAATCTTAAAAGTCAGGAGTGATGTTTGGTTATATATATTTTTATTGCTATCTTTGCACCGCACTCATGAGGTAGCGGGCAACGTAGAGGTACGACCCGCGAGCGCTTGGGTGTGGATTTGGGGCGGTTTATACCTGCTTTGAAAATTTGACCAGCATCCGAGCACCCGCGATTTGGGCCCTCGGATGCATTTTTTTATGTACTCCAGCACCCCTGAATCGTACTATTATGATAAATAGGCGTTAAGCTATCTTAAAAAATACACTTATCTTAATGCCGATTCTAGGTTTTTTCGATTTTTGTTTTTACTTTTGTCGCGGTTATTTTTAAGCAATTATAAACTATGTACAGAATCAGAGTAACTGTTTATCATGATGAAAAAACCCTAGCACTCAATAAAAGGGCGCTCGAAAGGGTCGTAGATGTTGCAGACATTTCCACGGTGAATTTCCCTGAAACCACAAAGGCACTCCATTTCTTATATGGAGGCAAAGCTATCATTAATTTTAATATCAACGTATTATGATTGGAAGAAACAATCCATTGAACATCAGAACCTCGGCCGCTTTTAGCTGGAACGGTCAGATTGGTTCGACTAGAGGGTTCTGTGACTTCGAGAGTACAGAACTATGTAGAAGAGCAGGAGCGTATTTGCTCATGCGTTCGTATCGTAAGGCACACTGCAAAACTCTGTCAGAGATTATTTGCAGATGGGCCCCACATACGGAGAACGACACAGCTAGTTACATACACACCGTATGCCAGCTAACTGGTTTCAAAGCATCCGACGTGATGTCATTTGACTCTGATTTTGCAGCACTACTGGCTGCTATGGAGATTGTAGAACAAGGTGTACCAAAGAGCAAACGAGACGAGTTCATGGCAACCACAAAGCAATCCTACATTTATTTAATTAACCATTTTAACTTGAAACGCTATGAAGGTTAAGATTAATTGGCTCCAGCTGGGTGCAGAGATCATCCGACTGATACTTGCAGCACTTGCAGGTGGAGCAGCAGCAGGTACGATTTAAGTACAAAAAACAACTGCCCCCTCTTCCCAGAGGCTAATAAAACCTAAAGCAGAGGGGGCTATTACATTAACTATTAGAAAGAATTTATAAATTATGGTATCAATTGAAATTATTGGAAATCTTGGCGCTAATGTCGAGAAAGTCAGCACAAACGGAAACACTTTTTATAGTTTCAATGTATGTGACAACAAGAAAGTGAACGGTCAGGAAATCAGCCAGTGGTACGGATGTACACTTAATAAACCATCCGAAAAACTCTTGCCTTACCTTCAGAAAGGCCAGACGGTATTTGTGAGAGGTGTCCCCCGATATAGAATATTCGATTCCGCAAAACACCACTGCAAGATGGTCGCAGTAGATGTGTTTGTGAACGAGATTCAGCTAGTAGGTTCTGCCCCATCTAATGATGGCGACACCAACGATCAGTCAGATACAGATGAACCAGAGGTTTATTAAACGTCATGGTTAGAAGAGAGACACGTCCAAGAATCGTAGGCATCGACTGGCTCGAAATGTTTGTTTCAGAGCGGGGAGATAGAGACTATTCAGCCAACGGGTTTCGTGCTAGAGGATATGATGTAGTAGAGCGCGAATACGGAACCAAGACAATGGCTGAAATGTTCATCCTACTCGATAGGCGTGGCTATCCATTTATCGAGATAAGGAGAGCCCCTCGCGGGCTCTCTTCTTCTGCTAAGACGATGGTATATCAGGAAGGTGATAGCTACGTCAGGTTGTCTAATATGTACTGTTACGATGCAAACCCGATTGCTGTCATGGAGGAATTTCTAAGACGTGAAAGATACACCATCAAGAAAATCTACAGAATCGACCTTTTCACAGACTTTGAGATATTCGATTCAGGTGACAAGCCAGCGAAGGTAGTCCGCAGGATAGTTAACCATACATACAGCAAAGTCAACCAAGCACAGAGACGCGTTTCAGGTCAGGATACATGGACAGAGTGTTTCGATAATTGGATTAGCTGGGGCAAGAAAGGCTCGATGGTCAGCACGAAGATATATGATAAGACCAAGGAACTGAAAGAAACGGGGATGCATAAACCCTACATCCTCGAATTATGGCGCAAGAACGGCTACATAGACGACATCACTAACATATCAAAGGATGGCCATGAAGTACAGATGTGGCGCATAGAGTTCAGCATCAAGGGTAATGCGAAAGGCTGGATTTATATCGACAAAGACGATACCGAGGATGGAGGGGCACACTCACTTACTCACACCCTCGAAGTATACTCGCATCATCAGGGAATCGTTAACGCGATAGCTAACTTGATTCCTTACTACTTCCACTTCAAGGTTTACGAGGAAGGCAAGCGCAAATCCCTCTGTCAAGATAAGGTTCTATTTATCTTCGACGAAGGTGAATTCGAGCAGGGTTATCGCTTGACTAACGTGAGTGACTATGGAAGAGTGAGACACGTCGATCTAGAGGATGATGTGATAGCAGTCAACCACCTTGTACGTGCGAAGATGAAACTAGCAGGTACCGAATTCGACCCAGAGTTAACCGATATGATTACCAAGCTACAACATAGACTAGACCAAAAATCCTTGAAGATATACGATAAACACACCGACATCTTCTGATTGCTAATTCCGCATCAGTAGATGCGGAACGCGATTACAATAAAATACTATACAAGAAACCACCTAGAACACCGATAGATAAAGGGATTTGCCTCGCGCGCACGTGCGCGGAGCCCGCGCGCTCGCTACGCTCGCGCACGCACGCGCTCGCTACGCTCGCGGTGCACAACGCTCGCGGCCTACGGCCGCTCGCTCTCGCGCGGTCGTCGCGGTCGTCGAGTGTATTTAGTCCACCAAGCGGTCGTCGAGTATCTAAGTCGGTCGTCGCGCGCGGCCTTTCGGCCGCACTGTTCCTCCCTCCCCGTTCCGTGCAGGCTCCCCCGTTTCGCCTTCGGGGGACGCCTGCATATTATCAGGCGTACCCCTACGGCTCCACTCCCCCGCCAGCACTCCACTCTAAGCGGTAGCAGGCCGCCATTCGGCCGCCTGCACATTATTTATCGGCTAGCGCGATAGATGCAAGCATCAAGGCTGCGCGCTCGCTACGCTCGCTTGCAAGTCGGTCGTCGCGCGCGGGTATTCACCCGCACTGTTCCTCCCTCCCCGCTCCGTGCCTGCGGTTTCGTTTCGCAAGCAGGAGACAGCCATATTTCGCTACGCTCCTTGTGGCTGACCCCTGCCTGCTCCACTACACCGCCCGCACTCCGCTCTAAGCGGTATTCGCCCGCCTATCGGCCGGCTCAACATTGTTTATCGGCTAGCGCGGTGTATTGCTCGCTCGCTACGCTCGCTCGCCATCAAGCGGTCGTCGCGGTCGTCGCAGGCCCCGTGAGGTTCTTTCGGGCGTGTCGTCACTGCCGTTCCTCGGTCGTCGCCATTACGGGGGTGGTCTACTAGCGCGCTACCGCTTGCACATATGTCTGCTGGTGCCACGTCGCGGTCGTCGCGCCTCGGGCGACGCGGCTTGAACGCCTTGCGCCCGCGAGTGCGGCCTAACGGCCGCCGCCCTCGCTCCGCTCGGGCGATAGTATGTCTGCTCGCGCCCGCGGTCTCCCGCCGTTATCGGTTCGTACGGTGCAGTTGCCCTTCTCTCTCGATACCGTCGGGAACCCTCCTGCGGGCTCTTACGTTTGTCTGCGTCAGGGCTCCGCCCTGCCTGCGTGTAGGCGCTACGCGCCATCCCCGCCGTTAATAATACTTAAATAAACGTAAAATAAAGACATCTTTGTCACGCTTTTAAATATCACTTTGTAAAAAATAAGTCAGTTAAAACGGCTCATACTCCTACCACCTCCGACCTTACTCCGACTCTTGTCCGTTTCGGAAATTATTTGTAACTTTGCCGACGTTAAAAAACGCCCATGTGGCTGGGGCAAGGCAGTCACCTAATTTATTTTTATTACTATGTCTAAAGGAAACATGTTGCTTGGCCATGCTCGCGGTAAGGTGGGTTCATTGGTATTTTCGCGTTCTAACGGTCAGCAGATTACCCGTGCTCGTGCAGAGCAGGTAAAGAACCCACGTACAGAGGCCCAGATGGTGCAGCGCATCATCCTGAACACTATTGCCCAGTGCTATTCAAGAATGAGCGCTATTTGCGACCACTCTTTTGAGGGCATCAAGGCAGGTCAGGACTCTATGAGTTACTTCATGAAGAGAAACACCAATCTTCTTCGCGCCGATTTGGCAGAGCAGGGAGGTTTCGACTTTGCTCTTCCTCTGTTCACAGAGATTGGCAAGAACTATCTTGCAAACGTTAAACTAGAGATTTCAAAGGGTTCACTTCCCACTGTTAATCCTCTGGAGATAGCTGCAGACGGTATCCTGATGGACGTTTCAGTAAACACATACGCTGGCGTTATCAACAAGTACGGCTTGCAGCGTGGAGACCAGCTGACTTTCTGTGCCGTTGTTGGTTCATCGGCCAACGCTCAGGTATTCAAGTACTGCCGCGTCATCCTCGATCCAAAGAACGACGATGGCACCGACGCCCCTCTGTCTACCGCTTTCGTAACCGAGGGTGCTATCACCAAGCCAAACGGCCGTAACGAGATTAACGGATTCACATTCACCTTCGCTAACAGCATGATAGCTGTTAAGCCAGCCGAGGACGTAAATCAGGGCTGTATCATCGCTTCTCGCGAGAAGGAGGATGGAACTTGGCTCCGTTCTAACTCGCTGATGGTGATTGATGAGGGTAACGCATTCGGTGTTAACATGGCTACTGCTCTGGACAACTTCTACGCTAGCCAGCTGGACATCGAAAATCCTCGCTACCTCAACAACGCTAACAAGGGTTTTAAGCAGCAGCAGGCAGGTGTGAAGTACTACAACATTTCAACATCTGCGAGCCCTTCTGCTGGTGGTTCTACCACGGGTGCAGGCCGTTACGAAGAGGGCGCGACGGTAAATGTAGTTGCTACTCCTAACGCAAGCTATCGTTTCGTACGATGGACAGAAGACGGAGTGCAGGTTTCGACATCAGCTACTTATTCATTCACAGCCGCTAAGATGCGTTCGCTGGTAGCTGTATTCCAAGAGGTGCAGACTGTCCTAATTAGCGCAAGCGCTAGTCCATCTGCTGGTGGTAGCGTGAGCGGTGGTGGCAACATCGAGCAGGGCTCATCTTGCACATTGGTTGCAACTCCTGCCGCAGGTTATGCATTTGTGAAGTGGACAGAGAACGGACAGGACGTTTCAACAAGCGCTAGCTACACGTTCACTGCCAACGCAAACCGCACTCTTGTAGCTGTATTTGAAGAGCGCCAAGGCGTTACCATAACATTGCAGAAAGAAGGCTGGGACGGTGCACAGTTGACGGGTGCAGGTGTATACAACCCAGGCGATGAAGTAACCATTTATGCTCCTGACGGGCCTAGTGGCTACACTTTCCTTGGATGGAGAAAGGACGCTGCAACTGTTACCTCTCAAAATTCGTACACATTCACAGCAACCGAAAATGCTACATATATAGCAGAGTACATGTCTGGTGATTGATCCTCACTAAGTAGGGGGCTTTAACGCTCCCTACTTTTTTTTCTTTCTAAAGGATTATGGTACATGACAAAAAGACAGAATCGTTTGTGGCTATTTGCAGTTTTTTTGCGGCCGTGGCACTCGCTTTCACCTCGTTAATTGTTAGCGAAGACCACGATATTGCAGCAGGGGCCCTGATGATGTGTGCACAATTCTTGTTACTCACTGCGACGATATTCGGTCTAGATTATCACATACTGAAAAGGATATCTGAAAACAAAGATTCATGAATAAGTTGATACTACTTCTGTTTACGGTGTGCCCGCTCTGTGTTCAGGCACAGACGGACACACTTTATAACGGCCACTATACCGTTGTGTATTCCTACTTCCATAATGAGCCTATCTTGGTTACGTGGAAACTCTACAAACACGACCTGATGGGCGATGGGAATCGCACTGGCATGTCGTTCAAGTCTGACAAGAGACTACAGAAACCAAGAGTATCAAGCGCAGACTACACCAACACTGGTTATCAGCGTGGGCACATGTGCCCAGCGGCCGACTGGCCATCGGATAAAAGGAAGATGAGGGCTACTTTTCTAATGTCTAATATAACTCCCCAAGCACCTGCGTTGAATGTAGGTCGATGGAAACAAGATGAAATACTAACGAGGTATTACGCACTCCAGTACGATAGTGTACTGATTCAGTGTGCTCCATATTTTCTGAGAAACACGACGAAGAGAATCGGCAAGCGACACATTTCTGTTCCTGACGGATATTGGAAGTCTGTCCGCTTGCTCTCTTCCGATAGTATTCTATTTATACATTTCTACGACAATAAGTAAGGCCCTCTGGTTGTGGGGGCCTTATTTGTTATTCATCGCATCTGCATGGGCTCTGCCCCTGCACCCCTGCTGGGGGCTCTGCCCCCCGTCCCCCGGTGTGTTTTCATAGTTTTGGGGCTGGCGCGATGCCAGCTGCTGGCGAGTGCATCCCTGATGTATTACGTACTGCAGTAGGCCTGCAGGTGGGTGCAGGGCTGGCGCCCTGCATGCTTTCGGGCTGATTTTACCGACGAGTGGATTGATTTTCACGATATAGAGTATGTTTTTATCGACAGAGAGTCGCTTTTTCCTTCTTTTTTCTCAGGAAAAAGTTGTACCTTTGGGGGTAGAAAGGGTGAGGTAGTCGAGCCCTAGGTCAAATTTTTAGTAGTTATGGATTTTAAGATTTTAAGAGGTTTGAAGAGCGTGGTGACCGCTCACAATTCACACAAGTACTGGGAGCCAGTAGAAATTTGGTTTCCTCACATGTATGCTGATGGCAAGTGGGCTTGTACCTTAGTCTTTGGTAAGACCACTGATGATGCCGAAATCAGAGATTTTATACTTTTCCTTTATGGCAATAGCTGCCATTTCTTTATTGGGAATCTTAATGAAGATATAGCTATTTACGTGCAGTGATGATGGCAATATTTTATTTGGTATGTCTGTGCGTGGCCGCACAGATATACCGTGAAGAATCGGATAATTAACTATGATTATTTTACCCTTTAATGATATTCTCTTATGAAAAGATTATTTGATTTTCTCAGTGTACTAAAGCCCTCTTTCTTCGAAAAGTTCGGCTTCCCTACTATCAAAATTTACTCTGACTATGCCGAGGTTTATTTTGATAGCACAAATGTGATTAGGGATTTATCTGACCTCATGATCCCTGCGGATGAGTTTAGAATGTTCCCTAATGATGGCTGCATTACTTATGTGTATACATTCTACCTCTATAATGATAATCAGGATGATTAATTATGGAAAAGAAACGTTATACAGTTAGAACTTTCAGAGGCTATCAGCATTGCGATACATATCGCGATGCTGTGGCCAATGGCAGGCTCTTGATAGATGGTGTCAAGAATGATAAATGGGCCGAAGAATATTGGTGGTGTGCTATCATCGATAATCATAAGAGCCTTACGCAGATAATGACCAAATCAGGTAATTACTATTATGGTCGCACAAAGTGGATTCATTTGACTTGATAGAGTATGAAGAAGATAAGAGCAAATTTCAAGTTGTCACGCGTGGAAGGTTCCCGCGAGATAGTCTCATGGTTCAATGTGTGGGCTCGCGCCCAGCGGGCCTATCGTTTCGCTAAAAAAGAAGGATTCGAATATGTCCAGCTAGTAAGGTGCATGGATGATGTTGTCCTTTTCTCTGATGGCGTCAAGCCTGATTGGTTCGAGGGGGTTGATTAACCCCAGTCGTGATCTGCTGCTAGTGTAATACATAGATATCTAATTTAAATCAATTTTGTTATGGAAGTACTTAAGTTAACATCAATCCGTCTATCTAAGAAAGCATTAGGTAGAGCAGGTATTTTGGGGAGCAGTTTGGGGTATGGTCGTTCGTCTGACATTATCCGCATTGCAATTTGGATAGGTCTCAAGGCATTAAAGCCAGGGGTATTACGTGGAATCATGCACATGATGTGGGAAGAAGAAGAAGGTATCGCCACATATAGTCTGCAGGATGTATTACAAAATTCCGGAATAGAGTTAGAAAATCTTAAAAGTCAGGAGTGATGTTTGGTTATATATATTTTTATTGCTATCTTTGCACCGCACTCATGAGGTAGCGGGCAACGTAGAGGTACGACCCGCGAGCGCTTGGGTGTGGATTTGGGGCGGTTTATACCTGCTTTGAAAATTTGACCAGCATCCGAGCACCCGCGATTTGGGCCCTCGGATGCATTTTTTTATGTACTCCAGCACCCCTGAATCGTACTATTATGATAAATAGGCGTTAAGCTATCTTAAAAAATACACTTATCTTAATGCCGATTCTAGGTTTTTTCGATTTTTGTTTTTACTTTTGTCGCGGTTATTTTTAAGCAATTATAAACTATGTACAGAATCAGAGTAACTGTTTATCATGATGAAAAAACCCTAGCACTCAATAAAAGGGCGCTCGAAAGGGTCGTAGATGTTGCAGACATTTCCACGGTGAATTTCCCTGAAACCACAAAGGCACTCCATTTCTTATATGGAGGCAAAGCTATCATTAATTTTAATATCAACGTATTATGATTGGAAGAAACAATCCATTGAACATCAGAACCTCGGCCGCTTTTAGCTGGAACGGTCAGATTGGTTCGACTAGAGGGTTCTGTGACTTCGAGAGTACAGAACTATGTAGAAGAGCAGGAGCGTATTTGCTCATGCGTTCGTATCGTAAGGCACACTGCAAAACTCTGTCAGAGATTATTTGCAGATGGGCCCCACATACGGAGAACGACACAGCTAGTTACATACACACCGTATGCCAGCTAACTGGTTTCAAAGCATCCGACGTGATGTCATTTGACTCTGATTTTGCAGCACTACTGGCTGCTATGGAGATTGTAGAACAAGGTGTACCAAAGAGCAAACGAGACGAGTTCATGGCAACCACAAAGCAATCCTACATTTATTTAATTAACCATTTTAACTTGAAACGCTATGAAGGTTAAGATTAATTGGCTCCAGCTGGGTGCAGAGATCATCCGACTGATACTTGCAGCACTTGCAGGTGGAGCAGCAGCAGGTACGATTTAAGTACAAAAAACAACTGCCCCCTCTTCCCAGAGGCTAATAAAACCTAAAGCAGAGGGGGCTATTACATTAACTATTAGAAAGAATTTATAAATTATGGTATCAATTGAAATTATTGGAAATCTTGGCGCTAATGTCGAGAAAGTCAGCACAAACGGAAACACTTTTTATAGTTTCAATGTATGTGACAACAAGAAAGTGAACGGTCAGGAAATCAGCCAGTGGTACGGATGTACACTTAATAAACCATCCGAAAAACTCTTGCCTTACCTTCAGAAAGGCCAGACGGTATTTGTGAGAGGTGTCCCCCGATATAGAATATTCGATTCCGCAAAACACCACTGCAAGATGGTCGCAGTAGATGTGTTTGTGAACGAGATTCAGCTAGTAGGTTCTGCCCCATCTAATGATGGCGACACCAACGATCAGTCAGATACAGATGAACCAGAGGTTTATTAAACGTCATGGTTAGAAGAGAGACACGTCCAAGAATCGTAGGCATCGACTGGCTCGAAATGTTTGTTTCAGAGCGGGGAGATAGAGACTATTCAGCCAACGGGTTTCGTGCTAGAGGATATGATGTAGTAGAGCGCGAATACGGAACCAAGACAATGGCTGAAATGTTCATCCTACTCGATAGGCGTGGCTATCCATTTATCGAGATAAGGAGAGCCCCTCGCGGGCTCTCTTCTTCTGCTAAGACGATGGTATATCAGGAAGGTGATAGCTACGTCAGGTTGTCTAATATGTACTGTTACGATGCAAACCCGATTGCTGTCATGGAGGAATTTCTAAGACGTGAAAGATACACCATCAAGAAAATCTACAGAATCGACCTTTTCACAGACTTTGAGATATTCGATTCAGGTGACAAGCCAGCGAAGGTAGTCCGCAGGATAGTTAACCATACATACAGCAAAGTCAACCAAGCACAGAGACGCGTTTCAGGTCAGGATACATGGACAGAGTGTTTCGATAATTGGATTAGCTGGGGCAAGAAAGGCTCGATGGTCAGCACGAAGATATATGATAAGACCAAGGAACTGAAAGAAACGGGGATGCATAAACCCTACATCCTCGAATTATGGCGCAAGAACGGCTACATAGACGACATCACTAACATATCAAAGGATGGCCATGAAGTACAGATGTGGCGCATAGAGTTCAGCATCAAGGGTAATGCGAAAGGCTGGATTTATATCGACAAAGACGATACCGAGGATGGAGGGGCACACTCACTTACTCACACCCTCGAAGTATACTCGCATCATCAGGGAATCGTTAACGCGATAGCTAACTTGATTCCTTACTACTTCCACTTCAAGGTTTACGAGGAAGGCAAGCGCAAATCCCTCTGTCAAGATAAGGTTCTATTTATCTTCGACGAAGGTGAATTCGAGCAGGGTTATCGCTTGACTAACGTGAGTGACTATGGAAGAGTGAGACACGTCGATCTAGAGGATGATGTGATAGCAGTCAACCACCTTGTACGTGCGAAGATGAAACTAGCAGGTACCGAATTCGACCCAGAGTTAACCGATATGATTACCAAGCTACAACATAGACTAGACCAAAAATCCTTGAAGATATACGATAAACACACCGACATCTTCTGATTGCTAATTCCGCATCAGTAGATGCGGAACGCGATTACAATAAAATACTATACAAGAAACCACCTAGAACACCGATAGATAAAGGGATTTGCCTCGCGCGCACGTGCGCGGAGCCCGCGCGCTCGCTACGCTCGCGCACGCACGCGCTCGCTACGCTCGCGGTGCACAACGCTCGCGGCCTACGGCCGCTCGCTCTCGCGCGGTCGTCGCGGTCGTCGAGTGTATTTAGTCCACCAAGCGGTCGTCGAGTATCTAAGTCGGTCGTCGCGCGCGGCCTTTCGGCCGCACTGTTCCTCCCTCCCCGTTCCGTGCAGGCTCCCCCGTTTCGCCTTCGGGGGACGCCTGCATATTATCAGGCGTACCCCTACGGCTCCACTCCCCCGCCAGCACTCCACTCTAAGCGGTAGCAGGCCGCCATTCGGCCGCCTGCACATTATTTATCGGCTAGCGCGATAGATGCAAGCATCAAGGCTGCGCGCTCGCTACGCTCGCTTGCAAGTCGGTCGTCGCGCGCGGGTATTCACCCGCACTGTTCCTCCCTCCCCGCTCCGTGCCTGCGGTTTCGTTTCGCAAGCAGGAGACAGCCATATTTCGCTACGCTCCTTGTGGCTGACCCCTGCCTGCTCCACTACACCGCCCGCACTCCGCTCTAAGCGGTATTCGCCCGCCTATCGGCCGGCTCAACATTGTTTATCGGCTAGCGCGGTGTATTGCTCGCTCGCTACGCTCGCTCGCCATCAAGCGGTCGTCGCGGTCGTCGCAGGCCCCGTGAGGTTCTTTCGGGCGTGTCGTCACTGCCGTTCCTCGGTCGTCGCCATTACGGGGGTGGTCTACTAGCGCGCTACCGCTTGCACATATGTCTGCTGGTGCCACGTCGCGGTCGTCGCGCCTCGGGCGACGCGGCTTGAACGCCTTGCGCCCGCGAGTGCGGCCTAACGGCCGCCGCCCTCGCTCCGCTCGGGCGATAGTATGTCTGCTCGCGCCCGCGGTCTCCCGCCGTTATCGGTTCGTACGGTGCAGTTGCCCTTCTCTCTCGATACCGTCGGGAACCCTCCTGCGGGCTCTTACGTTTGTCTGCGTCAGGGCTCCGCCCTGCCTGCGTGTAGGCGCTACGCGCCATCCCCGCCGTTAATAATACTTAAATAAACGTAAAATAAAGACATCTTTGTCACGCTTTTAAATATCACTTTGTAAAAAATAAGTCAGTTAAAACGGCTCATACTCCTACCACCTCCGACCTTACTCCGACTCTTGTCCGTTTCGGAAATTATTTGTAACTTTGCCGACGTTAAAAAACGCCCATGTGGCTGGGGCAAGGCAGTCACCTAATTTATTTTTATTACTATGTCTAAAGGAAACATGTTGCTTGGCCATGCTCGCGGTAAGGTGGGTTCATTGGTATTTTCGCGTTCTAACGGTCAGCAGATTACCCGTGCTCGTGCAGAGCAGGTAAAGAACCCACGTACAGAGGCCCAGATGGTGCAGCGCATCATCCTGAACACTATTGCCCAGTGCTATTCAAGAATGAGCGCTATTTGCGACCACTCTTTTGAGGGCATCAAGGCAGGTCAGGACTCTATGAGTTACTTCATGAAGAGAAACACCAATCTTCTTCGCGCCGATTTGGCAGAGCAGGGAGGTTTCGACTTTGCTCTTCCTCTGTTCACAGAGATTGGCAAGAACTATCTTGCAAACGTTAAACTAGAGATTTCAAAGGGTTCACTTCCCACTGTTAATCCTCTGGAGATAGCTGCAGACGGTATCCTGATGGACGTTTCAGTAAACACATACGCTGGCGTTATCAACAAGTACGGCTTGCAGCGTGGAGACCAGCTGACTTTCTGTGCCGTTGTTGGTTCATCGGCCAACGCTCAGGTATTCAAGTACTGCCGCGTCATCCTCGATCCAAAGAACGACGATGGCACCGACGCCCCTCTGTCTACCGCTTTCGTAACCGAGGGTGCTATCACCAAGCCAAACGGCCGTAACGAGATTAACGGATTCACATTCACCTTCGCTAACAGCATGATAGCTGTTAAGCCAGCCGAGGACGTAAATCAGGGCTGTATCATCGCTTCTCGCGAGAAGGAGGATGGAACTTGGCTCCGTTCTAACTCGCTGATGGTGATTGATGAGGGTAACGCATTCGGTGTTAACATGGCTACTGCTCTGGACAACTTCTACGCTAGCCAGCTGGACATCGAAAATCCTCGCTACCTCAACAACGCTAACAAGGGTTTTAAGCAGCAGCAGGCAGGTGTGAAGTACTACAACATTTCAACATCTGCGAGCCCTTCTGCTGGTGGTTCTACCACGGGTGCAGGCCGTTACGAAGAGGGCGCGACGGTAAATGTAGTTGCTACTCCTAACGCAAGCTATCGTTTCGTACGATGGACAGAAGACGGAGTGCAGGTTTCGACATCAGCTACTTATTCATTCACAGCCGCTAAGATGCGTTCGCTGGTAGCTGTATTCCAAGAGGTGCAGACTGTCCTAATTAGCGCAAGCGCTAGTCCATCTGCTGGTGGTAGCGTGAGCGGTGGTGGCAACATCGAGCAGGGCTCATCTTGCACATTGGTTGCAACTCCTGCCGCAGGTTATGCATTTGTGAAGTGGACAGAGAACGGACAGGACGTTTCAACAAGCGCTAGCTACACGTTCACTGCCAACGCAAACCGCACTCTTGTAGCTGTATTTGAAGAGCGCCAAGGCGTTACCATAACATTGCAGAAAGAAGGCTGGGACGGTGCACAGTTGACGGGTGCAGGTGTATACAACCCAGGCGATGAAGTAACCATTTAT
>JAFVIB010000024.1 GCA_017474235.1 Alistipes sp.
GGTGACAATGTGGACAAGCTTTTCTACAATGTCTATGACGCTCAGAATGGTGACTTGCTCACAAATCTCAGCGGCACAGCCACTGCTACCGCTCCTGGTAAGTTTACTGTTCAGCTCAAGATGCTCAAGGGTATGAAGTATAACTTCGTATTTTGGGCGCAGAACAATAATTGCGAGGCTTACACAGTGAATGAGGACAAGACTGTAAAGGTTGATTACGCAAAGATTGTAGCTAACGACGACAAGGCTGATGCATTCTTCGGTTATGTACCAAACTTCGACCCTGTGACAGCTACATCTACAACCTTTAAGCTCTCTCGTCCGTTTGCTCAGCTCAATGCTGCTACAACTGACTATGATGTGCTTACCGCAAGTGGTGTAACTGACCTTACAAGTACTGTTACCCTTAAGACCTACAACACCTTTAACATCTCTACAGGCGATGTTACCGGTAATGTTGTTGATGTTGCTTTCAAGGAGGCTACAGCTATCCCTCACCCTACAGTTGCTTTCCACAAGGGAGATTACACATACCTTTCAATGAACTATGTGCTTGCTGCTAAGAATCAGAACATCACAAACACTCACTTCACCTTTACAGGTAAGAAGAGTGGTAACGATGTTGTTATCGCAGGTACCTCTTATGCAAACATCCCTCTCCAGCAGAACTACCGCACAAACATCCTCGGTGCGCTGCTCACCAAGACAACAGACTTCACTGTGGAGATTGCTCCTGCATTTAACAGTACAGAGCACGATGTTGATGCTGTGAATGTTTCAAATACTATTCAGTTGCTCAACGCTATTAACAACGCAGTTGATGGTCACAGCACTGTTATCAACCTTGACAACCACATCGACCTTAATAACCTCTCTCGCACAAGAGCCGTTGATAGCGGTCTTGAAATCCCTGCAAGCAAGGTTATCGTTCTTAACCTTAATGGTTACATTTTGAGCTACGAGAACAACAACGCTGGTGCTTCAATGATTCGCAACCTCGGTACTCTTACCATTGGAGACTCTTCAGAGAGCAATACTGGTCATCTTGAGTTTGACACCACAGCAACAGATGCATCTCTGATTACTAACGAGGGTGCGCTGAAGATTGACGGTGATACATTTGATAGCACTGAGACTATCGAGAATGTAGGTAATGCTACAGTTGAGGCTGTCGGCGGTACTTTCACTGATTTGAGCTACCTCACAAGTATCTCTAACGGTGCTGATGTTACTATCAACCTTGAAGAGAATGTTACTATTGCTAATGCGATTGCAATTAGTGCAGCAAACGCAAATGTTACTATCAATGGTAACGGTAATACTATTACTTACACAGGTTCTGACCGTGTAATTGATGTTCGTAAGGAGGGTGTAGGTACTAACCTTACAATCAACAACCTTATTGTTAATGTTACTTCAGGTTACAGCGAGCGTGGTATCAACTACAATACCAATGGTCAGCTCAACCTTAACAATGTAACTGTACAGGGTGCGGGTATTACCTATGCAGTAAACCTTCCTGGTATGTCTGACAATGCAGTAGTAACTATCAACAACTCAAATCTTGCTGGCTGTATTGCTCTCAATGTTTGGGGAGAGAATGCAGTTGTTAATGCAGAGAATACCGCTTTCACCTCTATTGATACTACTGAAGTAGAGAACTATGCTGCTGTATCACTTTGTAGCGACGGTACTTCAAGTGCAGAGGGTGCTCATATCAACATCGTTGGTGGTTCTATCACAGCGAATGATGAGAATGGTAACCCTTCAGTGGCTACAAGAAACGGAACTGTTACAGGTGTTATTACAGTGAGCGATACTACTACAGTTGTTGGTGATCACAAGATAGTTGAGGCAATTGTATTCTATGGTTCGGCTCCTCAGTTCTACGGTTGCTTTAGCCTGCAGCAAGCTATTGATAAGGCTATTAAGGATCAGGCTATTCCTAATGTAGGTGTTCGTCTGACTAAGAATCTCATACTTACTGAGTCTGTAGTTGTTGAGAAGGGTGCTGTTACACTCGATATGAATGGTCATACACTGAGCTACGCAGTTGATAACAGCGGTAAGGCAGCAGCTATCTTCAATATCAAGCCAACAGGTATTCTCAATGTTGTAAACAATGCTACAGCAGAGTCTAAGATTACATTTACAGCAAGCGACCCTGACCTTCAGGAGATTCCTGCTTACGCAACTAACACAATCTCTAACGACGGTACACTGACAATCGGTGCAAAGGTAGTTGTTGAGAACCACAGCGACGGTGGCGCAAGCTACGCAGTTGATAACCGCGGTAAGTTTACTCTTAACGGTGGTAGTCTGCTCGGAAATCGTTGTGCACTGCGTGTTGCTAAGTTCAATCAGGATAATGTTCAGTTCACAATGAACGATGGTCTTGTTACTGCAAAGACTCCGGCTTGGATTCACCTCCCAGGTAGTGATGCTAAGGTTGCTCCAACGATTACCGTAGAAATTAACAATGGTACATTCCAGTCAACCAAGGTGTCAAGTGCAGACAACAATGTTCTCTACACATACTCTTTCGGTAACAGCCACGCAAATACTAAGATAACTATCAATGGTGGTAAGTTCCTCGGTGGTACTGTATCTATCGGCTCAGGTTACAAGGGTGATGCTCCTACATTGGAGATCACAGGCGGTACTTTCGAGTACGATGTTCTTCAGTGGTTAGAGGGTGATACATATAATGTACTCTACAAGGCTAACAAATAGTCAATACAACATGTTAATAGGTCGCTCGGGGCAACTCGAGCGACTTTTTCTTTACATACAATTGCTTTTTCAGTCAGAAAATAGTACCTTTGCGACGGTTTTAGGTTAATATTCTATGGATTGGTTAGTAAATCTATTTACATCTAATTCTATTGCTCACGCGGTGCTCATTTTGGGACTCACTATAGCAGTAGGATTACTTTTGGGGCGCATAAAGTTTGGCTCAGTATCGCTTGGTATTACTTGGGTACTCTTTGTGGGCATTGTACTCTCGCACTTCGGGCTTGGCATTGACGAGCAGATTTGCCACTTTGTCAAGGAGTTCGGACTTATTCTGTTTGTCTATTCTATCGGCTTGCAGGTCGGTCCGGGATTCTTCTCTTCGCTCAAGGAGGGTGGTGTGACGCTCAACTCGCTTGCGGTGCTGATTATTCTGCTCGGCTGCGCAACTTGTTACGGCATACATCTGCTGACAGGCGAGGAATTGACAACGATGATAGGCGTTCTCTCCGGTGCTGTAACAAATACCCCGGGCTTGGGTGCTGCACAGCAGACTGTAAGCGACACACTTACAAATCCGGAGGTTGCATCGCAGATAACAAACGAGCTTGCCTCGGCATACGCCGTAGCTTATCCGCTTGGTGTTGTAGGTATTATCGTCTCGATGATTGCCATTCGCTATCTCTTCCGCGTAAAGCTCGAGAGGGAGAAGGTGCTGGCAGAGCGCAGTAACGCTCCAAAGACTGTACGCATTGACCTCAGAGTATCAAACAAGGGCATTATCGGCAAGCGCATTGAGGATATTGCAGCAATTACCCGCAGTAAGTTTGTTGTGGCGCGAATGATTCGTGACGGCAAGCAACAGATAGTCTCTGGCGACACAGAGCTGTGCGATGGCGACATTATGCGCGTGGTTATCAGCAACCGCGATGTAGAACTTGTGCAGTCGCTCATTGGCGAGAGCATCGAGATAGACGACAAACAGTGGCAGACATCATCTTCACACCTCGAGAAGCGTCGAATACTTGTCACAAAGTCGGGAATTAACGGTAAGCACATCGGCGAGTTGCACATCCGCGAGAACTACAATGTGACCATTACCCGCGTGGTGCGTGCCGGTATTGAGCTTGTTGCTACATACGAGCTCAGACTCCAAATGGGTGATGTGGTAGTGGTTGTAGGTCGCAAAAACGACCTCGACGGAGTGGCTGCAATTCTCGGTAACTCTGTAAAACGACTTGACCACCCTAACTTGCTGCCGATATTTATCGGTATCTTCCTCGGTGTACTGCTCGGCTCTATTCCGATTATGCTGCCGGGTGTGCCTCTGCCTGTAAAGCTCGGTCTTGCCGGTGGTCCGCTGATTGTGGCGATACTTATGGCGCGTTATGGTCCAAACTACAAGCTTGTGACCTTTACGACGAATAGTGCCAATATGATGATTCGTGAAATCGGTATCTCACTCTTCCTCGCTGCAGTAGGTCTTGGCGCAGGCGAGGGTTTCGCTTCGGCAATAGCAGATGGCGGTTACTGGTGGATACTCTATGGCGTGGTTATAACTATGTTGCCACTGCTTATCACAGGTATCGTTGCCCGCAAAGCGTGCAAGTACGACTACTTTACAATTATGGGTCTTATGTCAGGTGCGATGACCGACCCTCCGGCACTCGCATACGCAAACTCAATATCATCAAACGACCGTGCAGCAGTTGCCTACGCAACGGTATATCCACTGACAATGTTCCTCAGAATCTTTACTGCACAGATACTTGCACTGATAGCGTTATCATAAACAAAAAACTGAAAGCGTTCTGCTTTCAGTTTTTTTATTGCATAATTAGAGTACCGCTCCTAATTTGTCGTCAGAGTATGGTAAATACCCCGCTATCACGACAAATTAATCGCGGGGATAAGCTGCGATAAAGATATTCCTGCGTCGCAACTCCTCCTGCACGCGATGAAGCTCTGAGAGGGAGATTCGACCAACGACATACTTATAATTATCGGAGATATAGCTCTCGCTGACTGACTCGAAGTTAAGCAATGCCAAATCCTCAGCGTCGGTATAGCGGTAATAGACACGGAAGGTATGGTCGGTAGTATAAGTAGGGAGCTGTGAATCGTTGCGCTTCTTATACTCATACTTATAGTTATATAGGCACGCGGTAATATCACTCAGCACAGCCGAGCCGGTTGGGTAACCGCCCGCACCACGACCGAACATAAACTGCTTATCATAGAAAAGACCCTTGATAACAACGCCATTGAACTCATCCTCAACACTATAGATATACTTATTGCGAGAGATAAGCTGTGGCATAACGCTCATAATAAGGCGATTATCTTCCAGCTTCTCGACATGGGCAACGAGCTTAAATCGACGCTCCTTCTCGGTTGCAAAGCGGATATCATCGTCATTCATATTCGAGATGCCGTATGTAAATATCTTCTCCGGAGCCACATAGAGACCAAAGGCGTGTACAGTGATGATAATGAGCTTAAAGAGCGAGTCCCAGCCATCAATATCGAGTGAAGGATTACTCTCGGCAAAGCCCAAATCCTGCGCCAACTTAAGGGCTGACGGGTACGACATCTTCTCGTTGAAAATCTTACTGAGAATGAAGTTTGACGAGCCATTAAGGATACCCTTGACAGAGGTCAGAAGGTCATTATCGTAGTACTCCTCAAGGTTACGGATAACCGGAATAGAGCCACAAGCCGATGCATCATAGAGCAGAGCTGTGTTATACTGCTGCTGAAGCTCTATAAGCTCCTCGATATGGTAGGCAAGCATCTTCTTATTACCCGAAACAACAGGCAGACGCTTCATAAGCGCGCGCTTAACGATATGGTATGCCGCCTCGGCATCGTCAATAAGCTCTACGATAAAGTTCACCTCTGGGTCAGAGAATATATCGTCAGCATTATCTGTAAACTTAGCCTCTACATCGCGTGGCTTGCTCAAATCGCGCACGCAAATATGGCAAATCTCGACATTGTCTGAGCCTATACGCTTAAGGACATCATACAATCCTTTACCTACTGTACCAAAGCCAAAAAGACCGATTTGTAGTTTCTTGCTATTCATCTTTCAAAAAGTCTAAAATTATCTTATTCAGTAACTTATACTCTACCAAAAAGCCATCGTGACCAAAGACAGAGTCTATGGTGTGGTATCTCACATCGGGAATATTTCTCACAAGCACATCGTGGTCTTGCGGCGGGAAGATGATATCCGAAGTTATCGAGACCACAAGGCTCTTAGCTTTAATGCCCCTAATCACCTGCTCCAGCTCACCTCGCCCACGAGCAAGGTTATGCGAATCTACAGCCTGAGAAAGGCGGTAGTAGGAGTAGGCATTAAATCTACGGCGCAACTTCTCGCCCTGATAGCGTTGATAGCTCAACACACGGCGGTTAAACGAGGCATTATCAGGCTCCTCGTCCTGCTGTGAGATATTATATGCTGCACCACCACGATAGCTCAGAAGGGCTATACTGCGAGCTACAGACATACCTGTAAGACCTGCCTCATCACTACGCTCACCATAGGTCGGATCACACTCGATAGCCATACGCTGCGACTCGTTAAAGGCTGACGCCCAAGCCTCTGTGCGCGGTGTTGTAGCAATAAAGGCGGCACGCTCGGCAAAGTCGGGCTGCATAACTGCCCACTCAAGGCACTGAAAACCTCCGATAGAGCTACCTATAAGCAGTTTCACGCGGGTAATACCCAAATGCTCTGCCAAAAGCTGATGCACGCGCACCATATCGCGGACAGTAATCAACGGGAAGTCGCCATACCACTTCTCCCCCGTAGCAGGATTGACCGACAGTGGACCTGTTGTACCGTAGTGCGAACCCAAAAAGTTGGCACAGACCGTAAAGTACTTTGTCGGATCGAGGAAAGAGCCCTCCTCGACCGTATGAGTCCACCAATCGGCAACATCAGAGTTTGCCGTAAGTGCGTGGCAGACCCAGATGATATTACTCCGCTCTGCATTTATCTCGCCATAAGTGTCATAGGCAATATCGAGCGAAGGGAAGGTATAGCCCCCCTCGGTTGTAAACGGATGCGGATAGTGGTATAACTTACTCATCTATACTCTCAAAAGCCTGTTCAAAATCATCAATAATATCCTCTACATTCTCTAATCCTAACGAGAGGCGGAGAAGTGTCGGTGTAACTCCCGCAGCTGCCAAATCAGCCTCTGAGAGCTGTTTATGCGTAGTTGATGCAGGGTGTGTGACAACGCTTATTGAGTCACCGATCATTGTCATATTACCCATCAACTTGAGCGACTCGACAAACTTCACTGTACTCTCAAGGGTACCCTTCAGCTCGATATTCATCACCGCCGAAGCACCAAAGCGATAGTACTTCTGAGCATTGCGATAACCCGGATGGTCCTCAAAGCCTACATAGCTCACTCGGGCAACCTTCGGATGATTACGGCAGTACTCGGCAAGGGTACGGCAACTCTCAACCTGATGCGCAACACGCAGTGAGAGGGTCTCAAGACCAAGCATCATCAGATAACTGTCAAACGGAGATGGAGAGCAACCAAAATCGCGCAGACCATCTACACGGCACTTGACAATAAACGCTTGATTACCAAATGTCTCATAGAGATTAAGACCGTGATAGCCCTCTGATGGTCCATCTATCTGTGGGAACTTACCGTTGCCCCAATTATAGTTACCGCCATCGACAATAATGCCACCCATAGCCGTTCCGTGACCATTTATCCACTTGGTAGCAGAATCGACAACGATATTTGCACCCCAATCAAACGGATTACACAGATAACCCGCAGCACCGAAGGTATTATCTACAACAAACGGCACATCATAAGCCGTAGCAAGGCGGGCAAGAGCCTCAAGGTCTGCAACATCGCAAGTAGGATTACCCATACTCTCGACATAAATCATCTTCGTATTGGCATCTATAAGCTCCTCAAAATCAGCAATGCTCTCTGAAGCGGCTATTCTGACCTCGATACCGAGCTTTCGCAGCGAGACACGGAACTGATTGTATGTTCCGCCATAGAGGAATGGTGCTGCAACGATATTGTCGCCTGCCTGCGCAAGTGCTGTGACAGTGATAAATATTGCTGCCATACCCGACGAGACTGCAAGCGCACCAACCGCATTATAGAGCGACGAAATTCGCTGCTCATAGGCTGCCGTAGTGGGATTGTGCAGGCGTGTATAGATATTACCTGCCTGACTGAGCTCAAAGAGGTTTGCCGCATACTCGCAACTCTCAAAGTGATAAGCTGCCGTAGGATATATAGCTATTCCGCGTGAGCCTGTGGCATCGACACTATATCCACCGTGGATTTGGCGGGTCTCAAAACGAAGATTCTCTTTATTTGACATACTATAGAAAATATATGTTTGCTAATACTTTACCGACTCTACCCACTCAAGCGTCTCGATAGAGAGTGTATCTGTTCTATCGCGCCAACTGCCATTAAACTCAAGGCGTTGCTTGCGCTGATTGAGCATTCGCTCTATCGGGAATGTTGGGCGAGGAAGTTTCTCGCGTGCAGTACGCTCAGTAGCTCGGATAGTGCGGTTAAAGACACTATCTCGCACAGGACGACGCTCTGCCTCCCACTTAAAGTCCTTAAGGCGGGTCTCTCTATCCTCCGGAATCTTATCTATCGGATAGAAGAAGTAGGTTGGATTTGTGCGGTATGTGATACCTCGCAGCTGACGGTTCTCAAGGTAGGCGGTCATATCGCCACTCTCGATATAAGCCATCATAGTAATCTCCGGCGAGTCCTGCTCCTGCATATAGTATATCGTCTGCACATTACCGTTCACATCATTGCGGTAGAGCTCGTTCTTCTCATTAAAATAAGCAACCATCTCCTTACCCGCAATCTGATTATAGTGCGCCGTGTCAATCTGTGCAACAATCATCGGATGACCCTCAAAGTGTGCCTTTGTAAGACGACCTGCGCGGTTATGGATGTGCATACTGTCTGCCGTAATCTGATTCTCCTCATTCCACAGCACAGGCAGCTTGTAGAGGTGTATCACAGAGTCGGTACTGCGCGAAATGAGCGAATCGCAGACCATCTGTGCATCACTACGGAACATACGGACATTTCGCAGTGCCATAATGAGTCGGTAGGTCGAATCGACAGCAACGGTATCTGTCGCCACAGCTGTACTATCTTTCTCTTCAAAGTGCGGGAAGTAGATATATATCAGCGAGTCGAGCAGTCGGTGTGCCGTAGTGTCAAGACCGAGCAGCGTGAGCAGTGCCACAGAGTCTGCCTGACGATATATACTATCGTGTACTGCAACAATCTCAATACCACGACGGGTAAGGCGTGCCACACGACGAGACAGACGCTTATCGGCACGAATACGAGCCTTGGCACGGTAGATAGAGTCTGTACGCTCAAGCTTCTTATAGTAGGCTGTACGCTTCTCCTGACGCTTGTCGGCTATACGGTCGAGCTTAACGCGCAAGCTATCCTCCTTAATCTTCTTCAGAGAGTCGCGCAAGTGCTGTTTCTCAGCCTTAATCTTGGCGCGCTCAAGAGCCTTGCGCTCCTTAACGGTCAGTGTATCACGCTGCAATGAGTCAAGAGCTACACTATCTGTAGCTATACTGTCAATGGCGAGGCTATCTGTTGCAAGTGTATCTGTTGCAACTGCCGCACTATCAACCGCCACACTCTGCTGCGCAACCTCTGTTGCAGTGTCTGGCGCGCTATCTGTCGAAGGCTCGGCACTCTGCTCGTCGCGATGCTTTTGAGCCGCCTGCTCAAGCGACTTACGGGCGCGGTCAGCAGTATCATTAACATCTCTCTTCTTCTGTTGCTTTACCGACTTCTTATCCTCCCTCTTCTCCTCCTTAGCTTCTGCCTTCTCTGCCTTTTCTGCTGCCTCCTGCTCCAACTTTTTCTTCTCCGCCTCCTGCTGTGCAGCTATCTGAGCGAGTGAGTCGGCAAGGGCTATGGAGTCAGCAGCAATTTTAGCAAGGCGTTCACGCTCAAGACGCTCTGCCACAGGGTCTTTAGTAAAGAGATACATCGAGTCGGAACGGATAAAGACAGAGTCGCCCTGCTCGGTGTCGTAGCTGATTAGGGCTGGATTATCTGTTAGAAAGGCATTTCCGGGCTCTTTCCAATACTCTCCATGCTCGCCAAAGGCAAGCACTTTATTCTTTGTATCGTCAATCTGAATATTATGTAGCAGAAGCGCGTAACCACGCTCTCGGTAGTAGTCAAGGCTATCGCTCCACAACTCCTGCTCCTCGGTAAGGATATAGCCGTTCTCCGTCAGGCGATAGAGGTCATCTTCCTTGCTATAAAAACCGCAGTCGGCATAGAGATACTCGCCCTCCTCGGTGTTCCAAATGTTGGTATTGCGGAAGAAGTGGGCATTATCACTCTCAATATTATAGATTACCGAGTCACCCTTCATCTGGTACTTATCATCGCGCATCTCTACACTCTCAACGCAGATAACATCTTTAGTATCAGCGTTATAGTAGCCACGCTCCGACTCAAGGCGGCTATTATTGTCTATAACCACGCCACCACCTGTAAAAGTACCGATATTGCTCTTTGTATTAAATGTAAAATTGTAGGTGTACATCGTTGTCGAGCCATCTACAATCTTGATAATATCAGAGTATATCTTTGCCTCATTCTTCTCGCCGTCATACTCGGCTCTATCGCCATAAATATATGTCGTACCCTTATTTATCAGCACACTACCGAAGCACTCGAGGTGCGAGTCGGAGTAGCGGACAGTACTATCGCAGGTGATAACCGTGCCGTTATGGTGTGCCGCGAAGTTACCCACGGCAATAAGCAGTTTCTGACCGCCACGCTGGGTTTGCAGACCCGCATCTGACTTCATATCGACATACTTATCGCTCTTCTGCTCCTCCTCTTCAGCTACGGTTGCAGCCGCAGCACGCTCAGGGAGGCGTGGCAGACCACTGCTACCCGCAAAGACGATACTCGCTGCTGCCGACAGAAGTACCAATATGGTTACAACACCCTTACGCACTACTTCTTAACTGCTTTTACCCAATTCTTATTCATAAACTCGCCATCGCGGTACTCAGGGGCAATGTAGATATACATAGCCTCGATTTTGCTATCAAGCCACTGCTGGAAAACCCTCTGCTGCTTGTCCTCAAGGGTCATCTGCTCAAGGCGCAGATAGTCATCGTCAAGTGTAGCCTTATGTGACGGGATGACATCGACAAGTTTTACAATCTTACACATCTCGTTACCGTTCATATCCGAAGTACGGAAGGCAGTCGAGATTTCGCCCTTCTTCAGATAACGGATAGCATTATAGTCATCAATACTCTTGCCACCACCTACACCGAAGTCCTCCTTAAGGAACTTGGTTGCTGTCAGCTTGGCATCAAATGCCGAGTAGTGCTCAAGCAGGTCGTGGTTGGTAACAATACCGCCATTCTGCTTTGAGTGTGCATCGTCAGAGTGCTTCAGTGCCGCAGCCTCAAAGGAGAGTGAGTCCTTGCGGATAAGGTTAGCAATGCTGTCAAGCTCAAGCATTGGCGCAACAATCTCATCAGTAGCAAATGTAGGACGCAATACGATATGGCGGCAGTGATAGAGATTTCCGCGCTTATCAATCATCTGGATAATGTGCAGACCGAACTGTGTCTCGACAACCTCCGACACCTGACCCGGCTTAAGCTCCTCAACTGCATCAGCAAATGGCTTTACCCAACCTTGAAGAGTTGTCGGCTCAAGCTCTCCACCGCGAATTGCTGCACCATCGACAGAGTACATACGAGCAAGGGTCGAGAACTGCGCCTTGCCTGTAACAACTCGCTCACGCATATCGAGCAGACGCTCACGAGTACGACGCTTAGCCGTCTCCATACCCTTTGGATACTTAGTGATATGAGCATAGACATACTGCTCGGCAACAATCGGAAGCTCCTCCTTATCTGTATTGTTGTAGAAGTACTCCACCTCGCCCGGAACAACCTTGACCTTGTTGATAATCTCGTGCTGCATAGTAGCTGCGTAGGTCTGCTCCTCAACCTGACGGCGGATAAGCTCGCGGATATGGTAGATAGGCATATGACTCTTGCGCTCAAGCTCAACTATCGAACCCGCCTCATCTGTCATCTGCTGTACACGCTGCTCCACGCGCTGAACAATATCGCCCTGATTGACCTCCACAGAGTCTATAAGAGCCTGATTGTAGAGCAACTTCTGCATCAGCAACTGCTCAAGTGCCTCGTTCATCGGGTCGCGGTCTGATGTGTAGCCCTCAGCACGACGAGCCTCGACAAGCTGCTGAGCAACCTGCTTAATCTCGGAATGCATAACCGAAGAGTTACCCACAACGGCAACAACCTTGTCAAGCATCACAAACTGCTTCTGTGAATAGACACCCACAGAGGCAACCAACACAGCAAACGCTGTCAATAGTACTTTTCTCATATCTGTTTTCTAATTTATTTCTATTGCTATATCACGATAGACCTTCACAAGTCCGTTATTGTCTGCATTAGTGCGTATGCGCTCCTCATTTTGGCGGATAATCTCCCCGTGGCGACGGTTGATAAGTATTCGTACAATCTTATCCTTCGCCATAAAGAGCGGCATCGGCTCGCCGGCTTTAAGTACATCTGTCACACGGAAGCAGTAGTACGAAGAGTTGTGGCGTATCTGCTGAATATCACGCTTTGCAAGCAGCTTATCGTTACTATCGGTACGCAACAGCGGAAGATTTGCCAAAAACTCGGTATAATCGACCCACTGCTCATACTTGACTAACTTAAAGTTACTCTTCAGGCACACCTGTTCTGCCTCCTTGAACTTATCGCTATCCATACTCTTGGCAGTACTGAACTGCTTGAGTAACCACTCACGGCGGCGATAACGCTCCGGCACAGTGACCACATAACCACGCACAACAGGCGCACTTAGGCGAAAATCGCTCTTATGGCTGTTGTAGTACTGCTCAATATCGTCATCGGTAATCTCGAAATCGACATCCTTATCAAGGTAGTACTGCTCAATCTTACGGATGAGCAGGCTCTGGCGATACTCCTCGACCATACGGTCTATATCGCCCTCAGAGGTCGAGAATATCAACTCCGCCTCTTGAAGTTTAAGCTGGCGGATAATCCACTTGTCCATGTACGAATCGACATAGTTCACAGAGTCCTGACCCGTAATACCCTTGGGTACAGCCTGTGCTATATCTGCTGCTGTAAGCGTTTTACGCCCCACCTTCGCCACCGTGTCATACCCGAAAAGAGTCTGCGCCTCACGACACGACATCGCCAGCAACAGAGGGGTAAAAATCAGTATGTATCTCAAAAATTTCATAATCAAGTTGCAAATATACAAATTTTTACCGGAATACAACGGATTACTTCGTAATAATATTGCAAAAAGCAATAAATTCGATGAGTGAATATGTCACACCGAAACAGAGTGACAAAGTGACAACATTAGACGACAACTGATTGCTACAAGCTACGGCGTTTTCTGCGACGCCAAGTCTGCACAGTAGCAAAGACGCTGATTACAAAGCAGATAGCATAGACAACATAGTATGTCGTACCGCTACCACCAAGCACCTGATAGTACGAATAATTCTCGATATTGAGCGTGATAAGCGAGTATGCAATAGCATTATTTATCGAGTGTAGAATTATTGTCGAAAATATCGAGTTTGTATGGAGATAAATCGTACCCAGCACAAGCCCCGAAACGAAGGCAGAAAACATCACTGACGGCTCGAAATGGACAATGGCAAAGAGTGCCGAAGTGACAACCACAGAGAACGAGCGACGATGGCGACGCAGCATAGCCTCAAGGATAACGCCACGGAAGATAAGTTCCTCAAACACAGGCGCAAAGAGTATCGCTGTAACGATAGCCCAAAAGCCCTGACCCGACGACTGTTCTACCTGCGGAAGCATCAACGAGAGTGGCTCGACAACCACCTGCATAGAGAGCAACCAAATAAGCCCACCGAGGATTACAGTCGGGTTAAAACCGTGGGTCGAAATCCTTGCCACGCGACCCATTCCGTCACGAAAACGGATATAGACCAACAGCAGCACAAAAGCAGTAATCATAGAGAGCGGATAGATAACTGCAAAGCTCTCGCCACGCACCACCTGTTCACCTATAAAACTCTCTATATCAACTATTTCGCCACTAAGCATATCGGGCATAGGCAGACTCAACGCAACGCCCGCCATAGAGACCACAATTTGCGAGATAAGCACAATGAGCAACATCACAACCAAATCGGCAATGGTCGGAAAACTACCGTGACGCAGCGGCTGTTCTATGCGCGGCACATCAACCTCCTGCTCCTCATCCTCTACAAAAACGCTCTGCTCGATACTCTCCATAGTTACAATATTTGACACAAAGGTAATCAATTTTGCGGATTTCTATGGCATTTCAATTTAATTTTATTAAATTTGCGCGATATTTCGGCGTTTTGAGCCTGCCGATAGTGATTTATGGGAAAAGTTATAGCGTTAGCAAATCAGAAAGGTGGCGTAGGCAAGACCACCACAGCGATAAATCTTGCCGCATCTGTAGCCCTTTTGGGGCATAAGGTGCTGCTTCTTGATGCCGACCCGCAGGCAAATGCCACTTCGGGTTTGGGTTTTGATATCAACCTGAAGGGTATCTATGAGTGCATCACGGGAGAGTGCAAAGCCGAGGATGTTATCCTTGCAAGTGAGGATGTAAAGAATCTGTGGGTACTTCCTTCAAGCATTGAGCTTGTAGCAGCCGAGACCGAGCTGCCGACAATGGAGCACGGACATTATGTCATAAAGGGCATTATCGACTCTGTGCGCGAGAAGTTCGACTACATATTTATAGACTGCTCGCCATCGTTGGGCTTTACTACGGTCAATATCCTTACCGCCTCCGACTCGGTACTTATTCCCGTGCAGTGTGAGTATCTCGCCCTTGAGGGTCTGAGTAAGCTGCTCAATACATACAACCGCGTCAAGAGTTCACTCAACCCAAAGCTCGAGATTGAGGGCTTTGTGATGACAATGTATATGCGCAACCGTCTTAACAATCAGGTTGTTACCGAGGTGCGTGAGTACTTTGGTCAGCTTGCATACGACACAATCATACAGCGCAATGTCCGCCTTGGCGAGGCGCCGTCACACGGCAAGCCTGTGATGCTTTATGATGCAGCCGCAGTGGGTTCTACGGCATATCTGATGCTTGCAAAGGAGTTTTTGAAGAGAAATAAAAAGAGATAGATATAGTATGACAAAACAGAGAGGATTAGGTCGCGGTTTAGGCGCGATTTTCGGAAACGAGACAATAGATATCAAGGCAAAGCCTATGTCGGAGATGGTAGAGGTTGGCGTTGCAGAGTGCGTAGCCAACCCTAATCAGCCCCGCCGCACATTCGACGAGACAGCCCTTGAGGAGCTTGCCGACTCTATCCGCACATTGGGTCTTATACAGCCTATTACAGTGCGTCGTGATGGCGAGAAGTACCTCATTATCAGCGGTGAGCGTCGTTGGCGAGCAGCACAGCTGGCAGGTCTTACAACCGTTCCTGCATATATCCGTAATGTAGATGATGAGAATCTGCACGCTATGGCTCTTGTTGAGAATATCCAGCGTCAGGACCTCAACGCCATTGAGATTGCGCTCGGTATGCAGCGACTCATTGATGAATGTGGTCTTACGCAGGATGCCCTTGCCGAGAAGGTGGGCAAGCGTCGCTCGACAGTTGCCAACTATATGCGTCTGCTGCGTCTTGCCGAGCCGGTACAGCTTGCTGTCAAGGAGGGTGTAATCTCTATGGGTCACGCTAAGGCTATCGCATCGCTTGAGCAGCCAAAGCAGCAGGTTGCAGTTGTTAAGAAGATTGTCAAGAGTAACCTCTCTGTGCGTCAGACTGAGGATTATGTCCGCACACTTATCGAGGGCAAGGCTGTTCGTACAACCACTATTTCAGACGAGGAGTATCCTGAGAGTTACACCCGCCTTGTGGAGTATCTTGAGCAGTTCTTCTCGCAGAATATTGCCATTAAGCGCACCAAGAGTGGCGGTGGCAAGATTACTATCGGCTTTGATAACGACAGCGATATAGACCGTTTTATCGAAAAGTTCTCGGGTAGATAGTATGAGGGTCAGCATTGCAAAAATACTCTTTGCATTGGCAGTTATAGTCTCTACGACGCATCTCTGCATGGCACAGGTCAATCCCTATGCCCGCGCACTGCGTGGCGAGAAGCGTATGGTCATGGGCGGAATGTTCGAGAAGATAGACTCCGCCGCCGTAGCCCGCAGGGACTCTATCCGTGTCAGCCATCTTGCCGATTCACTGCGTATGTTGCCAAACGATTCGCTTGCTGTTACCTCTGATTCACTTCGTATGGCACTCCCTGACAGCCTGCGCCGTGAGATTTTCGAGAGTGCTGCGGTTATTGCCATTCGAGACTCTCTCAACAAGGCAGATAAGAGCCGTCGTCGTGCCGAGCGCAAGGAAGGTAAAGAGCCGTTTATCAGCGACTCTATGTCTCTTCGCAAGGTGAGTATGCTCTCTGCCGTTATGCCGGGCTTTGGTCAGATATACAACAAGCAGTATTGGAAATTGCCGATACTCTACTCGACACTCGGTACCTCTATCGGTATGTGGGTACATCAGCAGAATAAGTATAAGCCTCTCAAGGCTCAGTTTGAGACCCTTACAGACCAGAGTCTTAACCGCACCGAGGAGCTCAATACGCTGCAACGAGAGATGATTAAGCACAACACTCTCAAGCAGACCTTTATGTTTACCACCCTCGCATCGTACATCTACTTTATCGGCGATGCGGCAGTAAACTATGCCACTAACGATGTTTCGAGCGTCAATCGTGCCACCACCCTCGCAACAATATGCCCGGGTGCGGGTCAGATATACAATAAGAGTTATTGGCGTGTGCCGATAGTCATCGGAGGCTTTGCTACGACAATCTACTGTATCGATTGGAACAACCGAGGCTACCAGCGTTTCAAGAAGGCATACCGCCTGCGTTACGACCACGAGTTACATCCGGAGCTCTACCCTAACGGCTCACAGGATGAGTTTGGCGGTCGTTATGCCTCATCATTCCTCAAGAATCTGCGAAATAGTTACCGTCGTAACCGAGACCTCTGTATCATCCTTACTGCGGGTATCTACCTGCTTCAGATTATGGATGCCCATGTGGACGCACATATGCGCGACTACGACATCTCGGATGATTTGAGTGTCGATATAAACCCTGAGATAGGCTACTCCTACCACCCTGGTATCGGAAATGTTGCCACAATGGGTATGAATTTCAGTTTTAAGTTCTAAAATGAAGAAGACCATCATAACACTGCTGCTTGCAGCTTTCTCCGTACAGACTATGCAGGCAGGTCCGTTCTTGCTCAATATCAAGAACTTTTTCAAGAAGAAAAATCGCCGTAAAAGCACCCTTGTAGTGCCTGTTTATGACACGATCCGCGTGGTTATTACCGACACCGTACGCGTAGAGCCGAAGGCTGCTCCGAGAATAGATACGCTGACCATTGAGCACACCCCTGAGCAGATAGATTCGCTGCTGGATGTATGGCACACAATGAGCCTTGAGCAGAGTGAGAAACGATATTTCGAGCCATTCTCTGCTGTCACAGAGGGCGAGGAGAATATGGCAGTCGATTCACTCTATCGCTCCCGTCTGCAAGACCTTGTCTCGCCTGTGCATCTGCCGTACAACTATATCGTGCGCGACTATATCAACTACTACTTCACAAATCGTTGGAGTCCACTGAGCCGCGTGCTTGCACTCTCGAAGTTCTACTTCCCGATTTTCGAGCAGGAGTTACTCGCAGCCGATATGCCTGTCGAGCTTAAGGCTCTTGCCATTATCGAGTCTAACCTCTCCCCTCTTGCCGCCTCTCGCGCAGGTGCGGTGGGTCTGTGGCAGTTTATGCCGGCTACAGGTAAGAACTTGGGGCTTGAGATAAACTCGCTTGTCGATGAGCGTAGCGATATTGTCCTCTCGACCCGTGCTGCGTGCCGCTTTTTGAAGGATTTGTACAATATGTTCGGCGATTGGACTCTTGCCCTTGCAGCCTATAACTGCGGTCCGGGAAATGTCAATCGTGCTATCGCCCGCGCAGGTAGTGATGCAAAGAGTTTTTGGGATATTTACGACTATCTCCCACGCGAAACACGCGGTTATGTTCCGAAGTTCATCGCCGCCACATATGCCTACAACTACCATAAATTGCACGGTGTAGAGGCGGGAACAACGCCTGAGTGCATCTCTATTGATACGGTTATGGTACACCGAACTATGCACTTAGGGCAGGTAGCCTCGACGCTCAATATTCCGCTTGAGACACTGCGTATGCTCAATCCGCAGTATAAGATAGATATTATCCCCGCTGCCCGTAAGCCGTATGCTCTGCGCCTGCCTACACGCTATACCACAGAGTTCATCGAGCATCAGGACTCTATATATGCCAAAGACTCGGCATATCTTAAAGAGTATATCAACCCTGCCAACCTCGAGAAGAAACGCGCAGAGGGTGTAGGTTATACCTATACAGTCCGCAAGGGCGACAACCTCGGACTTATTGCAAAGCGTAACCGTTGCACTGTCAAGGATATTATGCGTTGGAATAAGCTCAAATCTACCGTTATCCGCCCGGGACAGAAGTTGAGAATAAACAAGCCAAAGCCACGAGGATAATGTTCAGTGAGGGAATCATCGTCGCACCTGCTACCGCCTTGGGCGGAGCTATCGCCACCATACGCTTGAGTGGCGAGGGGGCTATTGCCTGCTGTGATGCTGTTTTTCGCGGTCGTAAGAGCCTTGCTGATGCGGCAACACACACTCTGCACTACGGGACTATTGTCGATGACAATCAGGTTGTCGATGATGTTGTTGTCTCGATTTTTCGCGCACCTCACTCCTATACAGGCGAAGAGAGCGTCGAGATTTCGATACACGGCTCACGCTATATCGCCACAAAGGTTATCGAACTACTCTGCCGACACGGAGCCCGTATGGCAGAGCCCGGAGAGTTTTCTGCCCGCGCCTTTGCAGCCGGTCGCATAGACCTATCTCAAGCCGAAGCGGTTGCAGATGTTATCGCTGCACACTCTCAGGCAGCCCTCAGCCTCGCCTCAACACAGATGCGCGGAGGGTATTCTCAGACTATAAACAGCCTGCGTGAGCAACTTATCGAGCTTACATCACTCCTTGAACTCGAACTCGATTTTGGCGAGGAGGATGTCGAGTTTGCCGACCGTACACGCCTGAAAGATATGCTCGAAAAGAGCAATAGCGTTGTCCGCACTCTCGCCTCGTCGTTCCATACGGGTAATGCTATCCGCAATGGTGTGAGCGTGGCTATTGTCGGTGCTCCAAATGTCGGCAAAAGCACACTTCTCAATGCCCTTGTCGGCGATGACCGCGCAATGGTCTCTAATATTGCAGGCACAACCCGCGACACTGTCGAGGAGAGCATCGATATCGACGGCATACTCTTCAGATTTATCGACACAGCAGGTCTGCGTACAACAGATGACCAACTTGAGCAGATGGGTATCGAGCGCACCCGAAAAGCAGTTGAAAAGGCTCAAATTGTTATCAATATGACCGAGCCAAACACCCCTTTTGAGGATATACAAACAACTAACACCCAAACAGTTATATCGGTAGTTAATAAGTCGGATACTATAACTACACTGCCAAACGACACTTTGCTCTACATCTCAGCCCGCAATGGTGATGGTGTGGAGAGGCTGCGCAACAGGCTCCGTGATAGCATCGACACCACGGCTCTCTATCGTGGCGATACGGTTGTCTCGAACTTGCGCCACTACGAGGCACTCACCGTAGCCTCCGAGGCACTTGATGAGGCACTTGCAGCCCTTGCCACAGGCATATCGACCGAACTTCTGAGCGAGCATATCCGCACCGCCCTCACCGCCCTCGGCGAGATTACCGGTCACATTACCTCCGACACTATACTACAATCTATATTCTCCTCCTTTTGCATTGGCAAGTAAAATCACTTTATCATTAGCTATCATAAACTATCAAAGGCGCTCATTTAGAGCGCCTTTCGTGTTTTTGTGATAAAGTCAAGTTGTCATTGATATAGCATAGTTTATCACTTTTTTGGGCCATATTTGTCCCAC
>JAFVIB010000025.1 GCA_017474235.1 Alistipes sp.
CAAAGCCGAGCTGTGTCCTATAATTCCGGCGATGAACTTTAACACTAATAGAAGGATGTTTACTATGCTTCCTATCCAGGTTACTCTGTAGATTGATTTCTCTCTTGTATTAAATTGTGACCTATGCATAAATTCCGATTTGTCGTGCAAATATAAGAAATTAATTCGTAATAGTATATAATATAAACGTCAGTAAAACTCACAAATTATATTTGCCTGGATCATTTTATAACCTGCCACTGATTTTTTGCCCTATACTTTCATAAAGTGAAGGTATGGCAAAGACGCTTATTGCCCGTGGTCAGGCAACAATCAATATACAGAAGGATGGTTACACGATAACTCAATCGCTCTCAGAGTACATCTTCCCAGCAGATCAGAACGGGAAGATACTCTCTGCAGTCTCTGTAACCTCTACAATCACCGTAACACAGAACGATAGCAATTTTACAAACTTTACCATCGGCTCGATTACCAAGCCGACTGGATTTTCGTCTGTTACAGTCAACAATACCAACAAGACTGTAACCTTTGCTGTATCCGCCAATACGACCACTCTTGCAGACCACGGCAAGATAGAGATTCCTATTACTATCTCCGGCACCACCTACAAACTCTCCTTCGTATGGTCAAAAGCAAAAAAAGGCGATACGGGTGCTGCGGGTGCAGATGCTAACCTCTTGGATTGGGTGAATGAGTGGAACAACGGCAAGAATCTTATCAACAGTAATACCGTTATCACTCCCAAAATCTTTGCAGGAACGAAGAACTCAGACGGTACCATTTCGGGTGTCGCGATTGGCTCATTCTCGCTAAGCACAAAGACTGCCTCGGGAACTATCACCACAGAAACGGTCAATGGCATCTATGGCTTCAAAGATGGATATAAAACCTTCTCTGTGGACAACGGAGGCAATGTACAGTTGGGCTATGGCAATGAGTATGTCAAGTATAACGCATCGACGGGTAAGATTGAGTTTGGCTCGGCGGTGAGTATGCAATGGGTGGGCGCAACCTACATCGACAAAGATGGTATCTTCACTGGTACGCTCTCTGCCGATACTATCAGTGCTATCGATATAGCGGCATCACAGATTACCTCGGGTAAGATCTCAGCGACCTACATCAATACCGATGAGCTAAAATCGACACTAATCACAGCATCGAATATCAATGCTCTGACGCTCACGACTACCAAAGGAACGATTGGAGGTTGGAAGATCGATAGCGATAGCATCTATCGTGGCACAAAGAAGAATACTGCCGCCACATACACTGCTGCATCAGGCTCGATGACCATTGGCTCTACGGGTATTCGTGGCTACAAGTGGCGTTTGGAATCTACGGGTGCAGGTGCTGTGGCAGGTGGTAATATCTCGTGGGATGCAAGTGGCAATGTAACCTTTGCCAATGCTGTGTCGCTCAACTGGACCGAGCCAATAGATGGCATTACCGAGGCTTTGGGAGGAGATGAGTTCCCAAAACTGACAAAGATTACCGCAGATGGTATCTATACTGGCAGTATTACCGCTTCACAGATTACCGCAGGTACTATCTCTGCTGACCGTATCGCAGCAGGAAGCATTGCCGCTGATAAGCTTGATGCCGCAAGCATTAAGAGCGATATCATCAATACGACCTACATCAATGGTTTGGAGTGTACATTCACAAAGGGTAAGATTGGCAACTGGACAATCACCTCGAATAAAATTTACAACTCTCAGATTTCGCTCGATGCAGGAAATAAGCGTATTGTAGTCTATTCATCAACGGCTACTGCTACTTCGGGACATCGAGTACAACTATACTACAATAGCAACTCCGATTTTGGTTTTTGGGCAACCGACTCAGCAGGAACATGCGTGGTATCGCTTGGCTCATCAAACAAGATTGCGGGTTGGGCTATCACATCCTCTGTTATCAGCAAGGGTAATGTGTCGCTCGGCAGTGATGGATCAATCACAAATGGGACAAAGTGGAAACTCAATAACGATGGCTCAGGACAGATTGCAGCAGGAAATATCTCGTGGAACGCTGCGGGTACGGTTACATTCTCCGCAGCAGTTGCTCTGAACTGGCAGAATGATATTGAGACAGCAAAGACAACAAACTTTGGATACCGATATTATCAAAAGATAACCATCAATGGAGACGCAGATACCTATTATCCCGTAGTCTTCAAAGGTGGCGACCAAAACTTCAAACGCGATATATTGATTCGCCGTTCCTATGGTGAGCAAGCTCCTTCAAGTTGGCACACCTCTACTCACAAAGGCGGTCTTGTGCTTCTGCTGAAGTCCAACTTCGGC
>JAFVIB010000026.1 GCA_017474235.1 Alistipes sp.
GTTTTTACCTCCCAGACGAGAGGGCTCCACCAGTTGATTTTCGTTATCGAAAACATACAGGCTCACGCTCGTAATGTGGTTTGGGAACACATCAGTTTCGCCGTCAGCATAGTACTCAAATACGATGCAGCGGTCGCAACCGTCCATATTCTCCTTGATGCAGCTCGCGAGCAGAACGAACGATACGAGCGGCAAGCACAAGTATAGAATAAATTTCTTCATAGTCTTTCTTTCTCCTTATTTACGGCGCTTAGCGCCTGTTAATTGTGGGCTTTAGGGCGGTGCAAGAGGCTCTGCCCATCGCCTTGTTATGCTCTCTTAGGGAGCGGTAGTTTAGCCTAAGTGGGCTCTTAAACATTTTACTCCAAACAAACTTTTAAAAATCCCTGCTCCCCTCCCCTATGGAAGGGGAGCAAAGATATGGTTGCCTAATTCAGATTAAGCGATTGCGTTGATTACTTCAACTGGTAAACAGGGTAACGCTTCTCGATAACCCAAGGCTTAACGATAACAGTTACAACTGCACAGATACCGTCAGCAGTCTTGATGTTTGCCTGAGTGAAAGTAAGGTCGAGAGTGTAGATCTTACCAGCCTCGAAAGTGTTACCATCAGCATTATTATTATCAGCATTTTCCTGAGTAGTAGCAAGACCAGTAACAACCAAAGGAAGGTTGCGTGATGCCAAAGTGTAATCGTAAGCATAAGCATCGATATCCAAAGTCAAACCCTCGAATGTGCAAGGCTTAACATTCCAAGACCAAGCACCGTTGGTAGGCTTGTACTCATTCAAGCGAAGAGCAGGATCAGTCTGATTGTTATCATCAACCGTACCAGTAGCGGGGTTGTACTTACCAAAGAGACGCTGTGCGCCGAAACCGGGAGCAGTGTGATCTGCCTCAGCACCCTTCCAAGTAAGGCTCTTAAGGAGCAACTCATCCAAGTCATAAGTATCGGGGTCACCGTCAGCGTTCAAAGCACCAAGGTCAGTACAAGCAAGGCTGTGAATCTCGAAACGAGCGAAAGCGGGAGCAACGGTAACATCTGCCTGCCATACGTGGAAGAAGGTATTGCCTACACGGTGAGTAGCACCAGTGTCATAAAGATCATCAACACCGTAAAGTACGATATCCTCGATCTCACGAGCCAAGTTAGCAGCCTCGTTTGAAGCCAAAGCCACGAGAGTAGAGAGGTTGTCACCAACGAAATCGGTCTTGCCCTCTGCCAAGTCACCAGCCTCGTAACGAACAACAGCAATCTGCTTTACATCAGCAGGAACATTGTGCCACATATACTTGCTAGAGTCAGCATCCTTTACATAGAGCTCCTCCTCACCAGCAGCACCAACGCCAGCGTGCTCATCAGTAGTAGTATCCTGATCAGCACCAGTTACAAGAGTATCCTCGTAAACGATAGTACCATCAGCCTTTGCGAAGAGAACCTTCAAATCCTCGTTAGCAGCGCAAACGCGAGCCTCACCCTTAAGAGTGTCACCACCCTCGGCACGAGTGTAGTCGGTCTCGTTGAGAATAGAGATCTGGATAGTCTTAGCCTCATTGTCATTGAATGAGGGGACTTCCTCTTTGTTACAAGCTGCGAGGGCAGCGATAGCCAACACGGCTACGAATAACTTTTTCATAGTTAAAATGATTAGAAATTAGTAAAAATTGTTAAATAGTTTGTTTGGTATGATTTATTAGTTTTTAGTTATTAGTTGTTAGTTGTTAGA
>JAFVIB010000006.1 GCA_017474235.1 Alistipes sp.
ATTACGGGGAATCCCGATGAGAGGAGATGGTCGAGGTAAGTGCGAGATGTTGCACCTTGAGCCTGCGGAGGTATTGGCATCATCTTGCCCATATCCTGCGCGTGTACGGGGAGCAAAACTCGATTCTTTATGCGGAACAATACGGGAAGCACATAGTTTAGGATGACACTCTTACCTCGACCGCAGTCGCCCATAAGCATCAAACCTTTGTCGTCTGTGTTGGTCATCCAATCGATTATTTCGTCATACTCTGGGAGGTGGTGGTAGATGTCGAAAGTGTGATCTACATCCTTGAATATCTGCTGAAAGAGTTGTGTGCAGAACTCTCTATCGCCCCACGACCAGCACCAACGCTCTCTGCGGTGGAGGTTGCCCTCGTGCAGCATCTGTCCAATAAGTTGTGATAGTTTAATAGCCATAGTATTTTGTTTTTATTTGTTTACTTTTTACCTGCATTTCTTAATCGTTCGATGTAGCGTTGGCGTTTCTGCTCATCATCGCTTTGGATGATTTGCCCCACACGCTGACCATGCTGTCGCCCTGGTGGTTGACCACGAGGTGGTGGGGCATCTTTCAGAGCGAACAGCCCCGCCCAATTGTTAGCCATTGATTGATCGACAATCCTTTGAGCAACCTCGGCATTCCCGCCCGATAGATTCTTGAGCATTGACAGACACTTCTTTGCTCCGATTTCACTGCGGTAGGACTCTTTGCGCGTTCGCTTGTACTCAAACCAGATGAGCATCAGTTCACGCCAAGGGCTCTCTTGAAGCTTTGCCCACTCCTCCAGCACAAACTTTTTCTCTTTTGCGGGTTTTTCTCTTTTTGATTTACTTTTACCACTAGATTCTAAAGAATCGTATATAGGTCTGTCTAGTTTATATATGTTCCCATTTTGTGTTTCATTTTGAGACGCGGCAGGCACTCCACTTCCCTGCTGTGTCCCACTTTGCGTTTCATTTTGGGACACAGATTGGGACGCATATTGCGACACAACAATACCTTCAAGCGAGCGTAGAGTGTAAATCGCGCTCTGCGAACTACCGCGCATCTCTATCTCCACCAGACCTCGATCCGCCAGCTGCTCACGCGATCGATAAATGGTCGAGCGAGTCATCTGGGTACGACTTTCGAGAAGAGATATGGGGATGGTTATGCGCTCCGCCCATCCAGCTCTGTTTGCAGTGTACATAAGCGCATGCCACAACGATATGGAGGATGGCGTGAGATGGTGCGTTTCGAGCCATTCATAAAACAACCGTATTTCTGCTAGGTAGTTCATTACGACAAGGTTACTTTGAGGTCTTCGGTCAGAATTCGGCTGTTCGCTGTGTAGGGAATGAAGTCTGCTCCATCCATCAGTTCGCCTATGCCATAGTTGTAGAGCTGGGCAACGCGCAACACCTCGCGCTTGGAGAAGAAGACACGACCTCCCAGCACGACCCTACGGATGTAACCGTTGGCTTGCCATCGTTCGATTGTACGCTTGGAGATTCCGATGCTTTTTGAGGCTGCATCTTTGGTTAGATATACTTTGTCAAAGCCTATATCGTTCAGCTTTGCCAACTCCTCGACATCCCTGCGAAGTCTGCGAATCTCGATCTCAAGATGTCGCTGTTTTGATTGATTTTTGCTCATACTCGTTCGGTTTTGCTTTCTGGCTGCAAAGTTCCGAAGTGGCAAAACAAAAAGTTAGGTACTACCTTAGGCACTACCTAACAAATAAAAATGAGGAGCATTGATAATGAGGCGTTTACAATTCGTTACTCTGCGCCTAGTGAGCGCAGCAGTTCGCGTATAAAACGGACACGCGACTCGCCTCGACCAAGCAGCTCATCCCTCCTAGCGTAGGCGTTGGGAATGGTTGTATTAAAGAGATGCTCAAACTCCTGGACAATGGAGATAAAAGGAGAACGATTGCCTTTGCTGTCAGTGCATGCGCCTACAGCATCAAGAGCCGTGAGTAAACTTATAAGAGCCGTTTTAGAGTGCTTTTCAGTATTCCAATAAAGAGGTGATTCTCGTCTAGTTCCTGCTACTTTTGTGGCGGGGAACAGCGTGGGATATTGTAGCTGTTTTTCGAGTAGTTCTAGTTCTACCAACATCTGTTTCAGGGCGAGTGAAGCGTAGGTTTGTGTGTGACTGCCTCGTTCATTGATAAACTGCGTACTCTGAACTCGTAGGTCGAGAATCTCGTAGGTGGATTTAAGAGTTCGGAACTTATCCTTGTAGTGCATATCCCCATCTGATACGCCCAGGAGCACAGATCGAAAATCGGTATATGCGGCTAGTAGATAGTTGGGGTCATAGTCGTGCTTTTTACCACGCAGCAATATTCGCATGAAGCGACATTCTAATATTTCATTCATATCGTTAAAGTCGTTATATAGGCGACTAGGTCGCGATTTGTAAAAGAATTTCTATTGCTCCGTTTCAAGCGATATCAAGAAGGAGTGAACAATGATTTTAAGTGGGTGTAAAGAGGTAGCCCGACCGAAAACAGACGGGCAGAACGGAGGTAAATGAGTCGGAGATCGTATCTGAATACTTGAACTCATAACTCAAACTTCGCAACAGAAAAGAGTATAAAGAAAAACGGATTTTTTGACAATTTATGTCACTAGCAACTTTATTACATCGAAGTGTAACTTTTTGTGAAATTGTGGTGTCAATAAAAAAACTTTCAATATCTTTGTAGTCGCATTGGTGCTTATGTGCCATTGCACACATATTTAAGATGTTTTATGCGTCTTCTTCTGAACTCAGAACTTCGCAACTTCATTATTAGGAAGAAGGATTCGGCACAAGACATCCCCGTTGATGTATCCGCATCAGCTACGCTTGGCGTGGTTGATGTTATATATACATCTGGCGTGGGCTGTCTGTGCTGCTTATTCTTCCTAATGGGCAGCGAAGGTCCTGAGTTCGGAATAAGTTAGTGCAGCAACCTGCGCTTTTTTATGGACAGCTATCTAGGCAACGAACAACTCCTCGACCAGACGCTGGTCGCATTCTTCGCCTCACGCGAGACTCCCGATGATGCCGCTCAAAGAGCCCTTCGCTGGGCAGAGATGATTTGCCATACAGATAAAGTCGTCATTAGCGGTTTTCACTCTCCCCTCGAAAAAGAAGTCCTCAATGTTTTACTAGAACGCAAGCACCCCGTTATCCTTGCGCTGGGGCGTTCTGTCTATAAGCGAGTGCCACAACAATTCGAGCAGCCTATTGCCGAAGGGCGTATGCTGATTGTGAGCATTAGTAACTCTGTTCGCCAGGGCTGGTGGACATCCCAACACCGCAATTGGACAATCGCTGATTGGGCAGATGAGTGCGTCTGGGCAGGCGTTCATAGGGGCAGTGCATTGGATGTTCCCTTTGACATATATCTGTCAAAAAGCAAGAAAATCGAAGATTTTTCATTCGAGGACTACACTTTTTAGAGAAAAACAACCTCTGCGAATTAGAAAATTCTTAACTTTGTACGATATAGGTTTCTTGCACAATTTTATGCGATTGTCAGAAATTGTCAAAACACCAGAATACCTTTGTGGCAAATTATTGATACTATGACTACCCAGAGTGAAGCAGCATTGGAAGAGGGTCTAATTAGAACTCTTGTCGAGAATAGTTACGAGCGTGTTGTAATCAAGGAGGAGGAGAATCTCCGTGAGAACTTCAAACGCCAATTGGAGAAGCACAACCGTAGAGAGTTGGAGCTTAATGGTCGCACGGAATTTACAGAAGCTGAGTTCGACCGCATTTTGTTACACTTGGAGGGAGGCACTCGCTTTGAAAAAGCCAAGAAACTCCGTGATCTGTATACGCTACAAACAGATGACGGAAAGAATATCTGGGTAGAGTTCCTTAATACAAAGAAGTGGTGTCAGAACGAGTTTCAAGTTGCCAATCAGATAACCGTTGAAGGTCGCAAGAAGTGTCGCTACGATGTCACTATCCTCATCAACGGCTTGCCACTCGTACAAATCGAATTAAAGAAGCGAGGCGTGGAGCTGAAGCAGGCATACAACCAAGTCCAGCGATACCACAAGACATCGTTTCACGGCTTGTTTGACTACATTCAGATATTTGTAATTTCTAACGGTGTCAATACCCGCTACTTTGCCAATAATCCGAATGGCGGATACAAGTTCACATTCAATTGGACTGACAAGGGTAATAATGCATTCAACGACCTCAATATGTTTGCCAACTTCTTCTTTGACAAGTGTACGCTTGGCAAGATTATCAGCAAATATATCGTCCTCCACGAGGGTGAGAAGTCGTTGATGGTGCTTCGCCCATATCAATATTATGCAGTCGAGGAGATTATTAATCGTGTAGAGAACACAAACAAGAATGGCTATGTATGGCACACCACTGGTGCGGGTAAAACATTGACATCATTCAAGGCTGCTCAACTTGTTTCGGAGATTGATGGTATTGATAAGGTAATGTTTGTTGTGGATCGCCACGATCTTGATACGCAAACGCAGTCGGAGTATGAAGCATTCGAGCCTGGCGCAGTTGATAATACGGATAATACCTATGAGTTGATAAAGCGGTTGAGCGGCAACTCAAAGATTATCATTACAACTATCCAGAAACTGAATTGCGCAGTAACACGCGACTACTATAATAAGCATCTGCAGGAGGTGCGCGACAAGAAGGTTGTGATGATCTTTGATGAGTGCCACCGAAGCCACTTCGGAGATTGCCACAAGAACATCGTAGGCTTCTTCAAAAACCTGCAGATATTTGGTTTTACGGGTACTCCTATTTTTGCCGAGAATGCAAAACAAGAGCATACTACGGCAGAGGTATTTGGTGAGTGCCTGCACAAATATATGATTAAGGATGCTATCGCAGACGAGAATGTCCTCGGCTTCCTTGTTGAGTACTATGAGGGACAGAGCGATGTCGATTTGGAGGCGGAGAGTCGAATGACCGAGATTGCGCAGTTCATTCTCAACAACTACAAAAAGTCGACTTTTGATGGCGACTTCAATGCGTTGTTTGCCATTCAGTCTGTTCCGATGCTGCTGAAATACTACAAGATATTCAAGTCGCTTAAACCAGATATCAAAATAGGTGCTATATTTACATACGCAGCCAATAGCAGCCAGGATGACGAACTGACTGGTATGGGACAAGGCTTTGCCAACCAAAATGTAACATCTGACGAGTTGCAGATGGTCATCGATGATTACAACGAGATGTTCGGTACAGCCTTCTCGACCGATAATTTCAGCGCATACTACGATGATGTAAACGAGCGAATGAAAAAGCGCAAGAAGGATATGGAGCCTCTCGACCTTTTGCTGGTTGTTGGTATGTTCCTCACGGGCTTCGATGCTAAAAAGCTCAACACGCTCTATGTAGATAAGAATCTCGAATATCACGGATTATTGCAGGCGTTCAGCCGAACTAACCGAGTGTTGAACGAGAAAAAACGCTTCGGCAAGATTGTATGCTTCCGAGACTTGAAGGATAAGGTGGATACCTCGATCAAGTTGTTTAGCAACAACGAGCCTAACGAATATATTATTCGTCCGCCTTACCAAGAGGTACGCAAGAAACTCAACTTGAAGATGATTGAGTTTTTGGAGAAGTATCCAAAACTCGAATGTGTCGATCAGCTGAAGAGTGAGACGGACAAGCGAGATTTTATTCTGGCTTTCCGCGAGATTATCCGAGGCAAGACAGAGATTCGTATATACGAGGATTACGATTCAGAAGATCCATACTTCGTAATGTCGGAGCAGGAATATCTGGACTTCCGTAGCAAGTACCTCGACATAACAATTGGTGTAATCGAAAAGCCAACCAGCAACGGTACGACCGTAGATGACCCGACATTGCCTATTGACGATGAGATTAGCGATATAGACTTCTGCTTGGAGTTGCTCCACAGCGATGTGATCAATGTGGCTTACATTCTCGCGTTGATTGAGGATTTGAATCCAGATAGCGATGACTACGAGCAGAAGCGTCAGCACATTCTCGACACGATGATTAAGGATGCTGCGATGCGTAGTAAGACCAAACTTATCGATGGCTTCATCAAACGCAATGTGGATAACGATAAAGCGGGCTTCCAACGCGCCAAGGCTGATGGCTCTGTGGACTTGGAGGGAAGATTGCGCGAGTACATCACAGAGGCAAAGAATCAAGCCATTGCCGACCTTGCAACTTCGGAGGGATTGAGCGAGGAGGCTCTTGCAGAGTTCTTCCGTGAGTACGACTACTTGCAGCGTGAGAAGATAGAGATTGTGCAAGAGGCTATCAAGCAGAAGCGAGTTGGTCTTGTTGAGAGACGCAACATACTGAAGCGCGTGATGACAAAGCTCCGCGCCATCATTGATACATTTAATTGGGACTAAAAAAGTAAAAAGATATGAGCGAAGAATTACAGCAAAAACTCCGCAACCAACTTTGGACGGTTGCAAATACGCTGCGTGGCAATATGTCGGCTGGCGACTTTATGTACTACACCCTCGGATTTATTTTCTACAAATATCTGTCGGAGAAGATTGAGAAGACGGCTGACGACATTCTCAAAGATGATGGCGTGTCGTTCAAGCAGGCTTGGAATAGCGGAGACGAGGAGTTAAAGGAGGCTCTCAAAGAGGAGTGTATCCAAGACCTCGGCTACTTCGTAGAGCCAGAGTTCCTATACTCAACCATTATCTCGATGATTGAGCACAAGGAGAATATCCTCCCTGCTCTTGAGCGTTCGTTGAAGAAGATTGAGGATAGTACAATCGGTCAAGATAGCGAGGACGACTTTGGTGGTTTGTTTTCTGATATCGACCTAGCATCTCCAAAGCTCGGCAAGACTGCCGATGACAAGAATCGCCTTATCAGCGATGTGCTTGTAAACTTGCAGGGCATTGACTTCGGTTTGAACGAGGCGGAGGATATAGACATCTTGGGCGATGCCTACGAATATATGATTGGTCAGTTTGCAGCTGGTGCTGGCAAGAAGGCTGGAGAGTTTTACACTCCGCAGGAGGTTAGCGAAATCCTCTCGGAGATAGTTGTTACGGGCAAGACTCGCTTGAAGTCTGTGTATGACCCTACTTGCGGTAGTGGCTCGTTGTTGTTGCGTACTGCTCGTGGTGGTAATGCCGACACCATTTACGGACAGGAGAAGAATCCTACCACCTTCAACCTCTGCCGAATGAATATGCTGCTGCACGGCATCAAGTATAAGGACTTTGAAATCCACAATGGCGACACCCTTGAAAATGACGAATTAGGCGAGCATCAGTTCGATGCCGTTGTTGCTAACCCACCATTCTCTGCGGAGTGGACAGCAGCCGAGAAGTTCAATAACGATGACCGTTTTAGCAAGGCGGGCGTTCTCGCTCCGAAGTCGAAGGCGGACTACGCATTTATCCTCCATATGCTCTATCACTTGAACGATGGCGGTACGATGGCTTGTGTCGCACCTCACGGAGTGTTGTTCCGAGGTGCTGCCGAGGGTAAGATTCGTAGATTCCTTATCGAGAAGAAGAACTACATCGATGCTATTATCGGTCTGCCTGCAAATATCTTCTATGGCACAAGCATCCCAACTTGTATCCTCGTTATGAAGAAGTGCCGTCAGTCGGATGATAACATTCTCTTTATCGATGCCAGCAAGGAGTTTGAGAAGGTTAAGACACAGAATAAACTTCGCCCAGAGCATATCCAGAAGATTATTGAGACCTATCGTACCCGTGCCGAGATTGATAAGTATAGCCATTGCGCTACATTAAAGGAGATTGAGGAGAACGACTACAACCTCAATATCCCTCGCTATGTCGACACCTTCGAAGAAGAGGAGGAGATCGATATCAATGCTGTGATGGCAGAGATTAAGGAGCTTGAGTCAAAGCGCACCGAACTCGATGCGCAGATCGAGGTCTATTTGAAAGAATTGGGTATTGTTGAATAATGCGTACAACTATGGCAACAGAAAACAACAATAAAACCCTCAATGTTCCGAATTTGAGATTCCTAGAGTTCAGTGGGGAATGGGAGAATGTTGCTTTATCGGAAATCGCAGCTCGCGTTACCCGAAAGAATAAAGATAATGCATCCAAATTACCATTGACAATATCTGCTCAGTACGGCTTGGTGGATCAAATCTCATTCTTCAACAAGGTTGTCGCAAGTGCGGATATGTCTAACTATTATCTATTACGACAAGGCGAATTCGCATACAATAAAAGCTATTCTTCCGATTATCCATGGGGTGCTATTAAGAGGTTAGATAGATACCCGCAAGGAGCACTTTCTTCTCTATATATCTGTTTCGCAGTAAATGACAAAGTGGATTCAGATTTTGCAGTACACTACTTTGAATCCTCAAAGTGGCATAGAGAAGTGTCGAATATTGCGGGTGAGGGAGCTAGGAATCATGGTCTTCTTAACATTGCTGTAGGTGACTTTTTCGACACCAAGCATAGACTCCCTAGTAGCAAAGAGGAACAAAAGAAAATAGCAGCCTTGCTCAATCTGATAACAGAGCGTATCGCTACCCAAATTAAAATCATTGAGAAACTTGAATCCTTAATTAGAGGAATAAGCAATAACCTTTTATACTCGGAAAGCGGCACTCCAGTTCGCTTAGGAGATATTCTATCGGAGCGATCAGAGAGGACAAAAGTCAATAACCAACACGAGGTTTTAAGTTCGACCGTCAAGGGAATATTCTCGCAGCGTGAGTACTTCTCAAAGGATATAGCAAGCGAGAATAATGTCGGCTACAAAGTTATTAGGCTACACGATGTGGTGTTAAGCCCGCAAAATTTGTGGATGGGGAACATTAACTATAACGACAAATTCGACATTGGAATAGTGTCTCCATCATACAAAATATTCTCTATTGCAGATGGTTATGACAAAAGATTCGTTGCCGCCATGCTGAAAACACATCGTGCATTATACAACTATATGCTGGTGTCAGAGCAAGGAGCAAGTGTAGTAAGGCGCAACTTGAATATGGAGGCATTTGAACAACTAGTATTCAAAATGCCTCCAATAGATAAGCAACGAGAGATAGGTAATGCTATTTCGGCATTACAATCTCGTTTGGAATTGGCGGTGAGAGTTAAAACTGCCTACGAGAAGCAAAAGCAATGGCTACTCACAGAGATGTTTATATAAACATTTTGGAGAGCAAGTAATCCTTTTGCTGTTGCAAGGTCTGTAGAACTTTATTCTCTGTCGCAATTTTCATTTCTATTGCTGCTGCGAAATTAACAATATTCTCCAGCCAGCCTTTTTCGGGAATTAAAATTTTATTATCGAGAAAGTGCTGGTTGGTAATGTTTATTGTGTTCTTCGCTCCCTTCTGTATGAGTTTATGAAGGTAGTTCTTTGCATTAATAGGACTCTTGAAATATAAATGCAAATACTTCCCGACATAATCGTTAATAGGACGATACACGCCATATAGTGGCGACACTGCAACAGGCTTCGTGATATCGCTCCGCTTAACAATACCATATGGGAATTCTCCAGTAGGGCTTTTAGTATATACGATGTCGCCACAATTGACCACATTGTAATGCAAGACCTCCTTTGCGGCAAAAGAACGCCCCAGATAGTCTATCTGGTTAATAACACCTTGGCTTACAGATACCGAACATACCTCGTAATTATTAGTATTCTTCTCATGTCGTTCGGTTAGCAAGTCTCTCAAATAAACTGACTCACATTGAGCAATTCTACCAGAGTTTACATCGGTAATAAGTCCTCTAATTAAGGATTCAAGTTTCTCAATGATTTTAATTTGGGTAGCGATACGATTATCAAGCAAGGATATGAAATCTGCAATCTTAATTTGTTCTTTTATACTAGGTTTATGCAGAGTGATTCCCTTGAGTTCTCTTGTATTAATACTAGCCTGGTTGACAGCCTGGTTTGCTAGCACTTGACACCTATGTAAAAAACGGCTTGTATTAAGTTGGTAGAATAGGAACCTGGCACTCTCTTCATTTGTTGTGCGAAGTAATAATAGATTCATACCATGATATAGCGGGTGTTCTCCGTCATAGTATGCTGTCTTTCCAATATGCTTCAAACTATTAATATGGCTAAACAAAATATCTCCTGGCTCCATCTTATATTTTGAAAGTTTACCATCATCTTTGGCATATCCAACGCGTTTGTAATTAATACTCCTGTCTGAGATAGTTTCTATTCGAGTCACTGGTAGACCTTCAGAATTATTTGGATCATATGTTAATCCATTTTCCACCTTGCAAAATACTACTCCGAGAGAAGAACGCTCCCATTCCCCACTGAACTCTGGGAATCTCAAATTCGGAACATTGAGGACTCTACTTCACTCTTTCTTATTAATATTCGGTGGATTTATAAAACATTAGCACTATGGAGAATTACACAGAATTTAAGAAAGTGGTCGAGCTATGGCAAGCCGACAAACAGCAGTATGTTAAGAAGTCAACTTTTGCGGCATACTCACTATTGATTACCAACCACCTCCTTCCTGCATTTGCGGACAATGCAGATATTCGAGAGGAGGATGTTCAACAATTTGTGTTTACGAAACTCGATGAGGGGTTGAGCCAGAAGTCCGTCAAGGATATTCTGATTGTGTTGAAGATGGTGTTGCGGTTTGGTGTTAAGTACAATCTGATTGCCCATCGCCAGATAGACATCCGTTTTCCAACGGAACGCGAGAGGCAGGAGGTGGAGGTATTGAGCAAGGCAAACCAACGCAAAATTATGGAGTTTGTAAAAAGCAACTTTACATTCCAAAATCTGGGAATCTACATTTGTTTGAGTGCAGGACTTCGTATCGGGGAGGTATGTGCTTTGACCTGGGACGATATCGATGCGGAGCAGGGCGTGATATATGTGAACAAGACAATCCAGCGTATCTATCTCGTTGGTGAGATAGAGAAGCGGACAGAGGTGATTATCGACACACCAAAGTCGAAGAATTCAATACGAGAAATACCTATGACACGAGACCTGCTGCGTATAATCAAGCCGCTCAAAAAGGTTGTTAATGGCTCGTTCTATGTACTTACCAATTCGTCAGCACCTACCGAGCCACGCACATATCGCAACTACTACAAGCGACTAATGAAGCAACTCGACATCCCAGCATTGAAATTCCATGGGCTTCGGCACAGCTTCGCCACTCGCTGTATTGAGAGCAATTGCGACTATAAGACCGTCAGCGTACTACTTGGGCACTCTAATATCAGCACAACCCTCAATCTCTATGTCCACCCAAATATGGAACAGAAGAAACGGTGTGTCGAGCAGATGTTTAAGGCGTTGCGATAGAGATCTACCAATCTTCGTTGTTGTCGTAGTTCAGTGCATCGAAACCATATTTGCGATGCACTTTTCGTTTTGGATCGATGTCGTTGATATCGCAGAATGTAGTCCACTCGTCTTGCTCAACACTAGCGGCAGAATCTACATCGTGGTTGCTGCAAGCAGCTTTTTGGTCATTGAGCCAATCAATAAACTCATAGCATACCTGCTGTCTATCAAAATCTCCCTCATATTTACCCTCGGCTAGTTTGGTGTATTTTGCGATAAGGGTATCAATTGCTTTGTGAAACTTCATAATCTTTCTGAATAGTTGTTGTATTTCTGGCGCAAAGTAAATCTATGAAATTGACAAATTCTGTCAAATAGCATATTATTTTTACTTAAAACTACTGACAAGCGTGTGTCAAAATGATTGTAGTACAAACATTTTTGCATGTCGGCATATAGTTTTTTCTTGTTTTCGACATCTGCGTATTATAAAATTTGTAACTTTGTAAGGAATAGACCAATTCTGGCAAGAGTAAATTGATATGGAACAGCCGAAAACTGAGCGAGTGCTGCGCCTAATGAAGATGATGGCGGGCAACAATAATTACACCGTAGAGGATATGGCGGAGCGACTTGGCATATCCTATCGTTCGGTGTACCGTTATATCGAGACCTTTAAGGACTCTGGATTTGTTGTGCACCGCAAGGAGGGCGGCATTTACAAGCTAGGCAAGGAGAGCCGTTATTTCAAGGAGATATCGCAGTTGATCCACTTTACCGATGAGGAGGCGCACATCGTTAATCAGCTCATCGAAGGACTCGATAACACCAATATGCTCAAGCAGAACTTACGCAAAAAGCTCTCCGCTGTCTATAATTGCACATCCCTGGCTGACTGCGTTGTGGAGGGCAAGAACGCTATCAATATCAATCGCCTGATTGAGGCTATCTCTGCAGGTAAGCAGGTCGTGTTGAATAACTATGCATCTTCACATACGGGCATTGCTCGGGACCGCCTGGTTGAGCCGTTTGGTTTCACTACGAACTATGTGCAAGTGTGGTGCTACGAGCCAGAATCGGGACTCAACAAACTCTTCAATACCGCCCGCATTCAGTCGGTCGAGGTGTTGGATACAGATTGGCAATTTAGGGAGTTGCACCACGAGGGTTATATTGACATCTTCCGCATTACAGGATTTGAGCAGAAGCGCGTGCAGCTGGAGTTAGGGATGATGGCGCACAATCTTCTTATTGAAGAATACCCACTTGCTACGCGCAACCTCACACAGATTGACGATTCACACTGGCTGCTCGACACGATGGTCTGTGACTATGTCGGCATTGGTCGTTTTGTGATGGGATTGTCGGAGGACATCAAGATTCTCACTCCAGAGTTTGATGAGTATATCCACCAAATAGTAGATGGAATGAGTAACCGATACAATAATCAATAGCGATGAAAAACGAAAATATAAGCATATGGCAACTCAAAACTATTCAGTAAATCAGTTTCTCGTGTCCAATCTGCTCAGCATGGTGCAGATGGGCGAGATAGCTATACCAGAGATTCAGCGACCTTTCGTGTGGGAGCCTGACAAGGTTACAGAACTAATCGATAGTCTATACAATGGCTTCCCAATTGGTTATATCATCACCTGGCAGAGTCCCAATGTAAAACTTAAAGATGGCAATAGTTCCGTTGGTAAGAAAATTCTTATTGACGGTCAGCAGCGCATCACCGCATTGCGTGCTGCAATCCTGGGCGAGACCGTCAAGAATAAAGACTATGCAGATATCCGAATTCAAGTTGCCTACAACCCAATTGAGCATTGTTTTGCTACATATAACGCTGCTATATCAAAAGACCCAACATGGATTAAAGATATCGCACCTCTGTTGAGTGGCGCAGTAACTCCACGAGTTGTTAGAAAGGAGTATGTCGAGTTAAACCCAACTATCGATGAGGACACAATAGAGTCCGCAATTGATATGCTCAAGGAGATTGTAAATAAGCAGGTTGGTGTTATTGAGTTATCTGGTAATCTCGATATTGAGCGTGTTACAGAGATCTTTATTCGTATCAATAGCAAGGGTGTGGCTCTTAACCAGGCAGACTTCGTAATGTCTACCATCGCTGCGAATGAGAACTATGGCGGCAATATGCTCCGCAAATGTATCGACCATTTTAGCGAGTTGGCAGTGCGTCCAGAATTCTACACGATTTTGATGCAAAACGACCAGGAGTTTTTCAATTCTGAATATCGCCCACAGATTGAATGGTTGAAGAAGGAGAATGACGACATCTACGATCCTTCGTATGTAGATGTGCTTCGTGTAGCCCTGGCAGCTAAGTTTAGTCGAGGTAAGATGGCTGACTTGGTTAGCCTCCTATCTGGACGAAACTTCGAAACTCGTAATTTCGAGGAGCATATCAAAGAGGATACCTACAAGAAGCTGACGGATGGTGTATGTGCTTTCATTAACGAAACTAACTTCAAGCGTTTTATAATGATCATTCGCTCTGCTGGTTTCTGTCATACAAAGCTAATCCGCTCACAGAACACGCTGAACTTTGCGTATATTCTATTCTTGAAACTTCGAGAGAAGGCTTGTAAGCCAGAACTCATCGAGAAGTATGTTCGCAGATGGTTTGTATATTCGATTCTTCGAGGTCGTTATAGCATGTCGCCAGAGAGTAACTTTGACTACGATGCAAAACAAATCGACAAGTATGACGACTTCGGAGAGTACCTCGCAGAGGTAGAGTCGGCAGAGTTGTCCGATGCTTATTGGGACTTTGGTGTTGTGCAGCAACTCAACACTTCTGTTGCAAGTAGTCCCGCATTTAATGTATTCTTGGCATCACAGTGTTTCCAGAATCGCAAGGGATTCTTGTCGACAGCTATTACCGTTCAGAATATGATTGAGCAGAAGGGCGATGTGCATCACATCTTCCCTCGTGAGTATCTAAAAGCTAACGGATTGACCCGCTCGGATTACAACCAGGTTGCAAACTACATCTACACGCAGACAGAGATTAATATTCAGATAGGCAAGAAGGCTCCTTCGGACTATTTGGGTTATGTTCAGAATGTGCAGTGCCAGGGCGGTGCTACCAAGTATGGTGGCATCACAAATATCAACGAACTCCAAGCTAATCTTTGCAACGACTGCTGCTTGCCAGAGGATTTAGCAACGATGGATGTAAGTCGCTACCAGGAGTTCCTGGCAAAGCGAAGAGTTCTCATTGCACAACGATTGAAAGAGTATTATTTCTCGTTGTAAAGATGGATAGTTTGTTTATTTTTGCACAAAGTCGCGATATATCATAATATATTGATTATTAGAAAGTTTCTTTTTTCGCTGAAAATCACACATGTGTTTTATATAATACTTCAAGCGTCATTTGTTCAACAAAAAATAGCAGACAATAGATAGTAAAATGTTACTCAAATACAGATATAACATTATTTTAGAATGTAGAAAATATATTTACTCTATTTATTGTGTTGACAGTAATTGACAATTCGCCTCCGTACCTTTGTCCCAGCAGCATAAAAAGTGTTGCTGGGACTTTTGTTTATTAAAGAATGAAGCTTATGTGGGACTTTTTATGGAAATTATTTCTGCTGGATTGGTTGTTTGATATTTTCGGAGATTCAGATAATTAGTGGGACAGATGAGTGGTTATACAAAGTTCAGAGAATTCCTGCGAAACGAGGGATGCGAGGCGGCATTCGACCGAGCCTTCTATCAATATAACGATTGCACTGCGTTTGACGAGTCGTTATGGGAGGCTGGTAATGCGGAGTGTTTTATTGGTCACGCATTCGAATGGTCTGCAACTCCCGAGGGGCGAGCGTTCTGGTTAACAATAGATAGAAAGTGGTTTAAATTAATAAAGTAAGGCTATGGGAACAATTAAGGTAATGGGACAAGGCGATATGAAGTTCGCTCCCGATGTAACAAGAGTAAGTGTTGATATTGACGCTCTCCACACAACTTATCAAGAGGCGTTTGAGGCTGGTGCAAAGAATACCAACCACATAAAGGATATCTTGGCAGAGCACGGTCTTGATAGAGATCTTGCCAAGACATCTCGCTTCGATGTGAATATGCACCGCGTTCACAAAAAGGTGGAACGAGGCGAGTGGCAGTGGATTGTTAAAGGTTACAAAATCAGACAGACATTCCTCATTGAACTTGAGATGGGTTGTCCGCAGCTCACATCGCTTCTTGACCAGATTGGTAGAGAGATGTCTGGTATTGAGATCGAGCTAGGATTTGCAGTAAGCAACACAGAGGATGCTCGTCTGAAAGTTATAGAGGCTGCTGTTAAAGATGCCCAAAAGAAGGCAGAGGTAATGGCTGCTGCTCTGGGCAAAAAACTCGGAGATGTATCAAGTGTTCGTTACGGCAATCTGGTAGAGGAATATTATAATGGTCGAGTGTACGACCAATGTATTGCAAGTCCTGGAGCATTGTGCGAAGAGTCGTCTATGGATTTGACACCAGTCGACCTTAACGGCAATGCAAATGTGGAGGTCGTCTGGAATTTGGTGTAGTGAAAACATTTATTCAAGAAAATATACTAACTTTACAGAAGAATATCAAGCGGTATGGCAGCAGATCTCCTTATACTTGTACGAAACGAGTTTCACGCAGAAGAACTGTTGAAATTGCCATTGCGAGAAAGACCACTTTACAGTGTTTATCACGACAAGTTTGAGTAAGAAAAGCGATATGGGAGCATGTGTTAGCATACTGATAAGACACGATTTTTACGATCTGGATAATCCCGTTAAAACCGAGGCGTATATTAATCAGACTATCGAGCACCTTCGGAATGAGTTGAAATGTGCTGCCAAGAATATATATGGCAGTTGTAACTATTACGAGGAGGATAAATGGTGTGATGCAGGTATAAGCATCATTTCGTTGGATGTAACATTAAATCTCAGACGAGGCTACTGGGAAACATATAATGGTCACCACTATTGTCAGGTCGTTATGAAGAGAAATGGACAACTTCATATTTCTGATTTGGCTTTCCAACTCACCCGTTTATTCGGTCAAAACGAGGCGTGGTATTGTGATGATTACCTAACTGACGAGTGTATGATGATGACGCTCGATGAGTTAATAGAAGTTGGAACAAGACAACATGACCTCGAAGAGTTCCCATATGCAGAATTGATGAAGTTGGAGAATGTTGTGTTCCCAGAGTACAAACCTTTCTATCACGACTCATTTGGACAACGCAACGAATAGAAAACTATGTTGGGTCATATTTTAGGTGTACTTTTAGCGATAGCGGCTGTGGCATACTTGTGCGGACTCGCCAAAGATTGTTGGAAATTCTTTAATCGCAAATAACTATGTTGGGACACATTTTAGGCATACTTGTTACGATTGGTTTGGTGGTGTTGCTCTATAACGAGTTAATCAAGCCGTTGATTCGCAGTTGGCGAAACAAAAAGTAGTGTGTATGGTGGGACAAATTATATTGGGGATACTTGGAGTTCTTATTGGTGGCGGAGGACTAATTGCCTTTGTTGTGGAGCTTGTTAAGCCTCCAAAAGTATCACCTGAAGAACTTGCTGCGTTTGAGGAAAAGAAACGCAAAGAAAAGAAGCATTACGGCAGACTATGGTCTAACTTTAAATACTGGTATTGGTGGTAAAATTAGCTATGGAGAACGAAAACAAATACAGACTACCAGAAGAACAAAAGTTCGAGGTATTCGGTCAGATGATGACTGAAGCAGAGTACGATGCGTGGGTAGAGAATAATATCGCAAGCTCACAGCCTAAAGTTAGTAATCAACTTTTGGAAGCGTGCTTATTTAGTGATTTAGAAGGTATAAAAGATGGGCTTAAAGAGGTTTCTGACAGGTCTATACTTGAGGATGTTAACCTATATAGTATACCGACTCCGCTATGCCATCTGACACTTCTAAATCAGATG
>JAFVIB010000013.1 GCA_017474235.1 Alistipes sp.
TGCTCATTTTGTACTCAGGCCTTCGCTGCCATAACCCAAACAAGCAAACAGGCAACCCACGCTGAGTGAACATCTACACACACTACGCCAAACGCGCAATGGCATAAATACACCATTGTGGACATCCTGTCGCTGTTTTGCTGGGTTATTTCAAAGTTGCGAAGTTTGAGTACCGCAAAAACAACTAAAAAATGTCTCTATAAGGACTTACATATCCTGCAAATCACTCACAAAAATAATTTATTTTTAACAAATATTTGCATTTGCGACGATAAATCTTTCTGTTGCAAAAAATCAGCGGCAGGCACGATGCCCACCGCCGACGCAAGAAAGATGTGTGTATGTTGTGTTATTTCGATACTTCGCACATTAGTACGCCCTTGCCTGTAACATCGGTCTTGGCGACTGTAATGCTCTTACCTGTATAGGTTTTGACAACCGATGTGCCTGCAGAGTTCCAGAGCTTCCATGTGTAGGTGTACGCCGTGCCATCGGCATCCAATTCCTCACCATTGCGATAGAGAACCGCCGTTGCATCAACATCGTTACCGTTGTTCTTGATGGTAAATCCCTTCTGGCTTACTAAATCCACAATAATAGGATCGGACATATCGGTAAACGAGATAATGTCGCACACAACTTTGTTGGCCGAAGCATTACCCGCCGATGTGTCGGTATCCTTAATGGCACACTTGAAGGTCTCGAAGTTGAGTACCGCATCGTTGGTGATGGTTATCTCGTTGGTTGTCCAGCCTGCTGTTACACCTCGCTGATTGGTAGACGAGAGGCACGCCCAACCTGCTCCGAGCATCGCATTGTAGTATGGACACGATACCGTAGCACCCGAAGAGGCTGCTGCACTAAGGCCCGATGTCAGCGTAACGACTCTTGTAGAGGTATTCACCGAAGAGATGGTATATTGAGCAGTACCGATGGTAATCTTACCGCCAGCCTCCATATTGGCAATAGATGCCACGGTGATTGTTGTTGCGCCAGAGTTCGCCGCTGCACTCAATGTAGCGTTGGCAAATACAGCCGAATCCTTGATACCCCAAGCATAGGTAACATTGTCGGTATCAATAGTTGCACCACGCCAGAGGTCGCAGTGAGCTTTAAGTGTTGCCACTTCGTCATTCTTAAATACGATACCATCAGGAGCGTATGCCACGGCAGCAATCATCGCACCGGCGTTCAGGTGCTGTGTAAACTGAATCTCGGCACGGAAAGGAATCTCCAAGCCGTTTGCATCGATGTAAGTTGCCTCAAAGGTATAGCGTACCTGCGGTGCCGATACGGTCATATGGTTTGCCTTGATGGTAAGAGCATACTTTGCCGATGCTGCACCAATCGTACAACTATCCTGACCCGAAGTGATTGCCGTTCCGTTCTTATACCACTTTGCCGAGCCGCTCTTGACACCTGCTGTAAGTGATGCAGCATTACCCACCGATGTAATCTGGTCGGTAGAGCCCTTGCCACTCACAAAGAGCGAAGGTGTAAGAATGAGATACGGCGATGCTGCCCACGAGGGAGCATAGGCATTTGTATCTTTGTTGTATACCTGTGTTAGAGGCTGCGATGAGCCGATGAATGCTTGCAGGGTTACTGCATCGTTCTGGTCGATGATCGTGACCTGACCTCTTGCTACTTTGACTGCCATAGTTCGTTATTCTAATGTTGTTGATATCTCTACTTCACAGTCGAAGACGGCTTTGTACCACACATCCTCTTCGGTAATCTCCAGTTCCTTGCCGTAGTGGTTTGCCGAGTTCCAAATCTCATCCGAGGCGGTATCCTTGCTTGTTCTTCGCCAAAGGAA
>JAFVIB010000007.1 GCA_017474235.1 Alistipes sp.
CGTTCTTTTAGGTTGTTTACGACTCTTTTTTCGTCTGATTCTCGTTACATAGGAGCCCCTATGCGCCTCAAATCAAACGAAAAAAATAGCCACAAAACAACCCTAAAATAATTTCGTAAACAAATTTAAACAGCTTCTTAATCCTTACAACATAAATAGCGCGACAATTTCTAACTTTATATAAATATAGGTATATCAGGCAGTTGTTAAGAAAAATGAAAAAATTATTGAAATTTTTTAATAAAACTCTTGCACAGTTCAAAAAAAGCCCTTATCTTTGCAGTGAAGTTTTAAGGTTCATTTTAGGTTAGTAGTTTTAGGTTGGTTGAGGAAATCGGCGGTTGCGAAGACAAAGGGTCTTGCTAAGATTCTCGGAAGGTGCTCTTTCGATGAATCGAACACCACCGAAGACCTCATTTTTTTTTGCTATATACATCCTCGGCATATATCCTCGACTTCAGCGGCACCTCGGACAATTATTAGGCAGGGTTTTGCTGCGCAAAATACGAACTTGAGAATATCTATCTCCCAATAAATTTCACTTTACGGATATGGCTGCCCGACTGGTGCTCTACAATTCCCGTAACAACATCGGCTGCGTCGTGCCAGCGATTGGAACTAAACAGGCGGCGATATGTCGTCAGATGGTTATACAGCTCACTCCATTGCAAATTCCACCCCTGCGGCATACGGATAGAGTGCAGCACCGTGGCAGAGTTTGACAGAATACGCGCCTCCTTATTATCCGACTGATGAAACCACTCTATTCTTACCGTCGGGCACAACTGCTGAAGCACGCGCGCAAAACCACGACCTCCATTATTACTTTCGACCGTCGCAACACGGGTTTTAGAGTTGTTAATCATCTGACTGACAAGCTTTTCTGTAACCTCCATAGGCTCACGAGAATAGACTGCATCGGTAATATAAATCACCCCGTCACTATCTACAGCATAGCACAGTGAGCAGAGATAGTCATCGCCCATATCTGCCGTATCGGTATAATTCCCATACCGCACAATCTCCTTCGGCAGCTGTTGGTAGGTCATAAAGCCATTGCCATACAACAACCCCTCCGGCGTGGATGGATTACCTTGATAGAGACACTCAAACTTCTGCGGGTCAAGGCGGCGCTTCGATGCAAGCAGCGATGCACTATGCTGCGACTCCCAAAGCGACTGTCCGACACTTCGCGGGTCTATCTCCGTAGCCTTGCCCACCTTAAGAGCCTCAAAGTTCAGTGCCACCCAAGTATCTGCCGGCACATTATCGAGTTGTTGCCACTCCTCAAGGTCTATAACCTTCTCAAGGCTACGGATAGTACCTATCAAATCGTGCTCGTGCCAGCGCGTAAAGACCATAATCTCCTGCGAGGCGTTGTGCATACGCGTTCTGACAACAGATGTGTACCACTCACGACAATTTTCGCGCACAATGGGAGAGTTTGCCTCCATAGCATCCTTGTAGAGGTCATCCAGTATAAAACAATCTACACGATTACCCGTCAAACTACCCTCACGACCAACCGATATAAGCGAGCCGTGATGTCCGATAATCTCAACCTCATCCGCCGTGCGGATATAAGAAGAGCCCTTATTACCACGCTTGATTGTCGTATCAGGAAATATCTCACCGTACTCATCACTCTCAATTATACGCTGCACTCGGCGGTTAAACTTCGAGGCAAGCGATGCAGAGTAAGAGGCAATGGCAACCCTCAAATCGGGATTAAGCCCAAGCATATAGGCTGGCAACAGCGTACTCGCACCAACACTCTTGCCGTGCTGTGGCGGCATCGTAATAATCAGTCGCTTAACACGCCCCTGCGCAAAAGAGTCCAATAATTTGTAGTAACTCTTATGAAACTGCTCTAACTCCAAAAACGGATATACCGTTGTCGCAAAATTTTCAAAATCCATACCTACCTAACAATCAACTCTTTATACAACTTCGCAAAATCAAAATCATTAATCTTCAGCACCATCTCGCCATCTTCTCCCTGTTCAATAGTATAACTATCCCACCAAACATCCGAAACATCGACAATCTCACCACTGCCCGCCTCACGATAGATAATCAGAGTCAGCTCTAATCTATGCACAACACCCCCAATCGAATGGCTAAATACCCCCGAAATGTAGTGTCCACGACCCAATCGCGACACTATCTGCTCCGCAAAATTACGGTAGCTACCTTTAGTAATAGTATAAATATCCTTCATAAGTTGAAATAAATTAATAAATTACTTGATTTTCCGAGATAAATATTTTATCTTTGTTGCAAAGATATAACCAAATTTCGAAAATTGTACTCTGATTATTCAAATATTGTATAATAATTTTTCATACTATTTTATGGGACAGCGACTAAAACTTATACGCAAAACATTAGGCTTTACGCAAGACCAATTGGCTCAGAAGCTTGGTGTAGGCAAGACTGCTCTTTCGATGATTGAGACAGGCAAGGCGCGATTGTCAAACAGAAACAAGAATATCCTTGTTCAAGAATTTAATGTTTCGCCGGAGTGGTTGGAGACAGGCGAGGGCGAAATGTTCAATGCCGATCCGGCTGTTGTAAAGTCATTCAGTCTAAAAACTGACGGCTCACTACCGATGCAGAGTGTACCGCTCTACTCTATCGAGGGCACTGCGGGTCTTGTACCGCTCTTTGCAGACCGTATGAGTGTCGAGCCTGTGAACTTTATCCACATACCGAACCTCCCGAAGTGCGACGGTGCGATATATGTTGTCGGCGACTCGATGTATCCGCTACTCAAGAGTGGCGACATTGTACTCTACAAGCAGTTGCAGAGTATTGAGGATGTATTTTGGGGCGATATGTATCTACTCTCGATAGATATCAATGGCGAGGAGTATATTACTGTGAAGTACCTTCAGAAGTCGGACCGTGAGGGTTATGTACGCCTCGTGAGCCAAAATCAGCACCACGCCGACAAGGATATTCCGACAGATAAGATTCGCGCCATAGCACTTGTCAAGGCATCGATTCGTATGAACTCTATGCGATAGTCTATGGAGTTTCTTGCTCAATATGGGCTTATAGGGCTCTTTATCGGCTCTTTCCTCGCAGCTACCGTCGTGCCGTTCAGTGCCGATGTGTTGCTTATAGGTATGCTTGCTGCCGGTGCGAACCCTACAGCTACAATTATTGTGGCGACGACGGGTAATTGGCTCGGCGGAATTACAAGCTACGGCATAGGTCGTGCAGGAAAGTGGGAGTGGATTGAAAAACTGAGAGTGAGCCGCGAAAGCCTTGAGAAACAGCAAAAACGCATTGAACGCTTTGGTGCGCCAATAGCTCTGCTTACCTGGGTCCCATTTATCGGCGATGTCTTTGCAGTGGCACTCGGCTTCTACCGCGTCAAGTTTGTGCCGGCAATGCTGTGGATGCTCGTCGGCAAAGCTGCCCGATTTATCTGTTGGTATCTTATTTGGTACGCTATATAATATATAGGTATAGAAAGTTAGAGGTGGTTAGTGCTAACCACCTCTATTTACTAAAAGTATTTCTCATTGACAAGAATGAAGTAGCGGCAGTAGATAGCTGCGTTATCTCAACAAAATAAACGGGGATGCTAAAATTAGCATCCCCGCCCCAAAAATAATAATGAAAAGAGTTACTTAGTAACTGTATCATTTATTTAGTTACGATGAGAATATCGTCAATAACGAAACGCTTCTCGCGGCAACGGATTGCAATATTATCACCTGGCTTAAGTACGATCTCAGCAGAATAAGTAGTCCACTTACCATCGTAAACATAGTTGTTACCGTCAATGTACTCTGAGCAAGCGCGTGGAAGATCAAACTTCACAAACTCCTCATAAACACCTGCACGACCGTGCTCGATAGTAACCTTAGGCATATCTGTAACAACAGCACAAGCCTTGAATGATACGATACATGGAGTACCAGCAGCTGAAAGCAGTGGGCTATCAAGAGCAGGAGTAGAGATATAGTTGTAAGTCTCAGAACCTGCACCCATCTTTACATAACCCTGGTGAGGGCTAACTGAGTCTGACATATGCCAGCCTGCAAGTGAACCAGCCTTCTCAGTACCGATGTAGTTATCAATCTCCTCAGTGTGCTTTGTCTGACCATCAATAAACTTACCCTTTGCAGCGTAACCCCAAGTACCGAGGAGGTGGCTGTTAGTAGAGTTGTAGAGGTTCCAGTGTGCAGCATCTGAATAAGGCCATGGGTTAGTAACAGACTTCTTGTCAGTTACATTAGGTGTAGTACCTGCAGCGTAGTTGATAAAGTCGCTCTGGAGAGTGATATCATCAAAGCCCTGGAAGATAACCTCGTTAGCAGCTGGCTTGTGAACATCCTCAGTAGTAAGCTCAACAACTGGAGACCAGAGTGAGTTACCCATTGGGTTAGCAAGTGCAACGCCGTCAGAGTTCTTCTCAGTAGTCTTTACACGGAAGTAGTACTTAGTGTTAGCCTTAAGCTGACCAAATGTAGCAGCTGTAGGGATATTAATATTAGTACCATCCTTCTTACCATACCAAGATGAAGAGTTGAATGCACCGCAGTTATCAGTCATTGCATCACGGAAGTCAATGTCATAAACAAGGTTCTTCATCTCCTTATCTGTAGCAAGCTGACCTGAGTAAGCACGCTTGAGGTTACCATTAACTGCAGGAACCTCAGTCCAACCTACTGAAACATGGGTAGGACCAACATTCTCCTTAAGCTGATTAATAGTACCGCAAGTACCGGTGATATTTGTTACCTCACGAGCAGAACCGTCTGTGCTGTCAACAACCTTAAGAGTAAGGTTAAATGCCTTACCAAGCTCAAGACCTGTAGCGCAGATATAATCCTCAGTGTCAGTTGACTTAGTTACCTCAGACTCAAGCTTAGTTGAGCCGTTGTAAACCTCGTAAGTACAATCTACCTGCTTGTCGATAAGAATCCAAGCCCAACCAATACCTGCAGTTACATTAGCTGTAAGAGGTGCGTTAGGATTATAGATACCCTCACCTACCTTAATACGAGCAGGTGCATCATTGTCAAGAAGGTAAACCCACTCAGTAAATACAGAGTTAGGATAGTTTGCACGGATACGAACCCAGTGGCTCTTACCCTTTGTAAGACCAGAGAACTTGTACTGGTCACATGCAGTATTGTCACCCTCCTCTACGAATGGAGAACCCACATAGTTAGAGTTAACAAGAACAGTCTTGTTTACGCTATATGGATCCGGATTTTCGTCAGCCTTATTAAGAAGCTGAAGAGTAAATGAGGTAGCGCCAGCAGCGACAGCCTCTTTTGCATCCCAATATACGGCGATGGCATCAGCACCTGAGCCTGTCTCGTCGTATGTTACTGCGCTTGGACCAGCAAGAGTAGCATCCAAACCTGTATTGAGCTCAGGCTCCTGACAAGCAGTGAATGCAACCGATACCATAGCAAGTGCAGCTATAAGTTTGCGATTGATTTTCATAAAAAAAGTTTTTTACTGGTTGATACAAATAAAATACAACAAAAATCAAGGTAAAGTCTTGCGACCTCTCCTTAATTCTCGTTATCCCGATTCCAAACTCCACAAACGAGTCAAAGCAGTTTAACTTGACATCAGTTTATGAAGGCGTGTATTTCAGACTGCACCGCAAAGATAGAATTAATTTTTCAAATAAAAAAATTTTCCTGAACAAAATCTACTATTGTACATAGATTTATCTTATTTTTTAATGGCAAATTCAACATATATAATTGATAATTAGACGAATACATCCTTTTAATCTCTTGTTGCACTATTTTATTTTTCACTCGCTCAACATAGACTTCTCGGCTAATTTTTGTAACTTTATCAATTTGTAAAAATTTTAATAAATAAGATTTATGAAACCGAAAAAAGAGATTTCCCTGCGTCAATATACATCAAAGCTCGTTCAGACACTCATTTCAAGTCAGCGCGAGCGCACCGCCGAGACATACATTTCTGCCACAAACAGCCTCATCAAGTCTTTTGACCGAGACGATATTACACTGAACGAAATCGACATTTCTGTCGTGTCCACCTACGAATATTCTCTACAGCGCAAAGGGTTAGCGAGAAACACTATATCATTCTATATCAGAAACTTACGCGCCATATACAATCGTGCCGTAGATGAAGAATTAATAGCCGACAAACGCCCATTTCGCAGAGCCTACACCGGCACAAGCAGCACCCACAAGCGAGCCGTAGAGCCGAAGATTATCCGCAGCATAGCGCAGCTCGATTTAAGCCATAGCAGGTCTATACAGATGGATGCCGACATATTTTTATTTAGTTTTTACACTCGCGGAATGGCTTTCGTGGATATTGCATCGCTCAAGTGGGAGCAAGTCAAGAACGGCTATCTGATATACCGCCGACGCAAAACAGGGCAGCAGATTGTAATACTTTGGGAGCCATGTATGCAGCAGATTGCAGAGAGATATTCAGACAACATATCAAACAGATACATTTTTTCGATAATAAAGGGCAAAAATCCGCGTCAGGAGTATCTGAGCGCGGCTCACAACATCAACAGGAACCTCCGAAAACTCGGCAAAAATCTCCAATTAAACGCACCATTAACCCTCTATGTAGCGCGCCACAGCTGGGCAAGCATCGCCTACTCAGAGCAGATACCGATACAGACAATCAGCAGGGCTTTGGGACACAACAGCGAGTCCACCACCAGAATATACCTTGCGTCAATAGATAATTCGGCAGTGGACCTCGCCAACAAACAGGTTTTGCAGACAATCTCTTTTTAAGAGAGAGACAGACATAGCATATCAACCATTTACCGATGTTTCAGAATTAGAAATTTTAATCTCAACCCACCGATTTATTAAAAAAAACGCAAAAAAGTTTGCTAGAAAGAAAAAAATTACTACTTTTGTATTCGTGTACATCTCTTAAAAAGAGAGGGACACACAAAAAAGCAAACAAAAAACTTTAAAAATTAACAAAAAAACTAAACAAAAACAACCTTAAAAACCGTTATTCAGATTTTCAGTGTATTACAGGCTGCGCACTCGTCCAAAGCCGTTTTTGCGGTGGCGGAGAGATTAAAAACTTAATTTACAAACTGAAAATTATGAAACACGTCTTACTATCGATTTCCGGAAGATTCGGAAAGATTCTGACTGGCGTACTGTGTGCGGTGGCTCTCCTCGCATCTGGTAATGTTGTTGCTCAGAACCGAACAGTTTCCGGTAAAGTTATCGACGCTGCAACAAAGGCTCCAATGCCAGGTGCAGCAGTTGTTGTTAAGGGTACATCGACCGGTACTGCAACAGACGCAAACGGTCAGTACACTATCAGTGCTTCAGCTAACGATGTTCTGGAGTGCTCATTCTTCGGTTATACAGCAGTTGAGGTAGCTGTTGGCAACCGTTCAGTTATCGATTTTACACTTACAGAGTCTAGCCAGGCTGTAGATGAGGTAGTCGTAGTAGGTTACGGTACCCTGAAGAAGGCTCAGCTGGTAGGTGCCGTTGAGAACCTCGGTGGTGAGGAGCTCGAGGGTCGTTCAACTGCCAATGTATCTCGTTCACTCCAGGGTATGGTTCCAGGTTTGAACGTTATGCCTCGTGACGGTAAGCCTACACAGGGTGGTGAGATCTACATCCGTGGTAACTCACAGTCTGTATCAATGCGTGAGTCTACTTCATCAGGTACAGGTAAGACCATCAAGCTCGGTCAGGGTGGTTCTGCTCTCGTACTCATCGACGGTGTTGAGGGTGACCTTAACTCTGTTAACCCTGAGGATGTTGAGAATATCGCAGTTCTGAAGGACGCTGCATCTGCTTCAGTGTATGGTGCTCGTGGTGCTTACGGTGTAATCCTCGTAACTACTAAGACCCCAGCTAAGGACAAGGTTACCATTAATTATAATGGCTCAGTATCTCTCAACACTCGTACTATCAAGTGGGAGGATCACCTCGTTACTGACGGTCTTCTTTGGTTGGATAACTTCGCTAACTACTTCCAGAACGACTCTCGTACCCCAACTTCTACAGGTAAGCTTGCTTCTGCGGTAAACAACCGTTCAAACACTTACTCTCAGGCATACCACGAGGAGTTCCGCAAGCGTTCAACTGATCCTACATACGAGAACTATGGTAAGATCTATGGTAAGTTCGGTAACACTAACAACTACGCTTACTATGCATCTACTAACTGGATCGATATGTGGTATCGCGACATGAATGCTAGCCATGTACACAACCTCTCTGTAGCAGGTTCTTCTGAGAAGGTTAAGTACTCTATCTCAGGTCGTTACTACAATCAGGATGGTATCTACGAGTTCGATAACGAGAAGTATAACGCTTACAACCTCCGTGCTAAGGGTGAGGTTAAGGTATTTAAGTGGCTCACATTGGGTAACAATACCTCTATCTTCCACCAGAAGTATCACCAGCCAATGGTAACCGGTGGTTCACAGCCTATCCTTCGTCAGTTCGAGCACCGTGGTCAGCCTATCTACCCTGCTTACAATGAGGACGGCACTCTGACATTCTACGGTGCTGCTGTAATGTACGGCGCATTCTCAGGTGACACCTCTTATCAGGAGAATGTTAAGATGTACGCATCTTCAACTACCTCTTTGGTAGCAGAGCCTATTAAGGATGTTCTCAAGATTTCTGCTGACTTCACTTACAAGGCAGACCGCAACACTCAGGTTCGTGTATCTCCAATTCAGACTGGTTACTCTGCTCCAGGTGGTGCTGAGAACTACAACAACTCTTCTTACAAGTCTGACTGGCGTTACAACACTGATTACCTCGCTGCTAATGCAGTCCTCACTTGGACTCCAAAACTCGGCAAGGGTCACGATCTGAACGTAATGGCAGGTTGGAACATCGAGTCTAAGAAGTATCGTCGTCTCTATCTCCAGCGTCTTGGTCTGATGGACCCAACTCGTCCTTCTTTCGAGTTGATGGACTCTCAGGAGTACTCTGTTGAGGATGACGGTTACGATCACAACCTCGTTGGTGTATTTGCCCGTGTAAACTACGCATTGTTTGGTCGTTACATCTTCGAGTTCGCAGGTCGTTATGACGGTGAGTCTCGCTTCCCTAGTCAGCAGCGTTGGGGATTCTTCCCTTCAGGCTCAATTGGTTGGCGTCTTGCTGACGAGCCTTGGATGGATTGGTCTGACGAGTGGCTCGACAACTTCAAGATTCGTGCAAATGTTGGTTCACTTGGTAACTCAATGATCGACGACTATGCATTTATGGATCTTTGGGCAGTAGATAAGACATCTGAGATTATCAATGGTTCTAAGGTTCCTTATGTAACAACTAACGGTATGGTATCTAGCTCACTTACTTGGGAGACTATTACTACTTACGATGTTGGTTTGGATATGGACTTCCTCGGTAACCGTCTCTCATTCTCTGGTGACATTTACTGGAAATATACAACCGATATGCTTACAACAGGTCCTGACTATCCTGCAGTTCTCGGTGAGTCTTCTCCAATGATTAACTACGGTCGTCTTAAGACTAAGGGTTGGGAGGCTGCTTTGACATGGCGTGATAGCTTCAAGGCTGGCGGTAAGGACTTCAACTACTCAGTACGCTTCTCTATCTGGGATAGCCGCATGTGGATTGACAAGTTCTCTAACGAGTCTGGTAATATCTACAACTTCTATGAGGGTATGGAGCTTGGTGATGTATGGGGCTTCAAGACCGACGGTTACTTCTTGACAAACGAGGAGGCTAACAACTGGGCTACAGACTCATTCCACAAGAACGGTTCTAACTTCCGTGCATTTGCCGGTGACCTTAAGTTCATCGATATCAACGGTGACGGTAAGATCGACACAGGTAAGGGTACTTTGGAGGATCACGGTGACCTCGCTATCATCGGTAACGAGCGTGCACGCTACCACTTCGGTGTAAACCTCTCTGGTAACTGGAACGGTATTGGTCTGAGCATCTTCCTCCAGGGCGTTATGAAGCGTGACTGGTATCCTGATCAGGAGTCTGGTTTCTTCTGGGGTATGTACAACCGTCCTTACGGCTACCTGCCTAAGGTTCATGTTGAGGATCGCGTAGAGGTAGATTACAGCACTGAGAACTGGGTAGTAACTAACCCTGGTGCATACTACACTCGTGCCGTTGCATACGCATCTAACCGTAATGTTGGTCCTCTCGCATACGAGAACGACTACTATCTCCAGGATGTATCTTATCTTCGTGTAAAGAACATTACACTCGACTATACATTCCCTACAAAGCTTACTCAGAAGGCTCATATCCAGAAGCTGAAGGTATTCTTCACAGCTGAGAATCCATTCACTTTCTCTAAGCTCTATAAGCATACTAAGATGTTTGACCCAGAGGTTATCGGCGCAGGTGATACCGACTTTAACGCAGGCGGTGCTACAGGTTTGTCTGGTGCAGGTCAGGGTTACTCATATCCATTGCTTAAGACCTTCACATTCGGTTTGAACATCACTTTCTAATGAATAATAGGTATGAAAAAGAGAATATTTAATTTATTAGCTGTAGCAGCGATTGCCCTTTCGGGTGTATCTTGCGAGAAGTTCCTCACAGTGGAGCCTATCGACAAGATGTCAGCTGATACATATTTCCAGAATGAGCTTGAGCTCGAGCTCTTCGCAAATGGTATGATTAATTCATACCTGCCAACCGCAGATGGTCTTGGTTACAGCGATAAGTACAGTGATCTTACTTGTACAAAGACCTCTACTGATTACAACCGTCCAGGTATTTGGAATGCACAGAAGCAGGGTAGCTGGGATGTAGGTAACTGGCGTAACATCCGCCGTGCAAACATCTTCCTCGCAGGTATCGACCGCGCTGAGGGTAATGTTTCTGAGGCTATTCTTAACCACTACAGAGGTGTTGCTCGTCTGTGGCGTGCATACTTCTACTTCGCAAAGGTTCAGACATTCGGTGATGTGCCTTGGTTTGACCACGCACTCGATGTTGAGGACGAGGCTCTCTACGCAGGTCGTGACGACCGTGAGTTCGTAATGAGCAAGGTTCTCGAGGATCTTAACTTTGCTTGCCAGTACCTCTCTACTGATAGCAAGTTCAGCGCAGTTGTTAATAAGTGGGTTGCTCTTGCATTCAAGTCTCGCGTATGTCTCTATGAGGGTACATTCCGTAAGTATCACGCTGTAAACCCATCTACTCAGGTAGCTTGGAACAACCAGTATGGTACTGCTAACGACTTCCTCACTGAGTGCGTTAACGCATCTGAGGAGCTTATTAAGAATGGTGGTTTCTCTCTTGATACAGACTACTATCACCTCTTCCACGACACTAACCTCGCAGGCAACTCTGAGGCTATTTGGTGGTCAGACTATGACAGTGGTGAGATGAACCGTATGCACGAGCTTACATGGGTTGTAAACTCTGGTACTTATGACCAGCAGTCATCTCCAACCAAGATTCTGATGAACCACTACCTTCAGGCTGACGGTACTCCTGTAACACACGGTGGTAAGGTTGGTTACCTCAAGGAGTTTGAGAACCGTGACAAGCGTCTCTATGCAACTGTTCACCACGATGGTTATACTTATACAACCACTGCAGGTCAGAGCGTTCTTAAGCAGATTAAGACTGGTAACGCATACAACGGTTATCACTACACTAAGTTCTCAATCGAGAACGAGGAGAACTTCTCTAAGGGTAAGAACGATAACGACTATCCAATCCTCCGACTCGGTGAGGTTCTGTTGAACCTTGCAGAGGCTAAGGCTGAGCTCAACAATGGCTCACTCTCTGAGGCTGATTGGAATGCAACTATCGGTGCTCTCCGTGAGCGTGCAGGCGTTAAGAATATCTACCCAGGTTCTGCTGGCTACAAGTCAGACTGGACTAAGGCTTACTATGGTAACCTTTCTGATGTTCTTACTGAGATTCGTCGTGAGCGTGCTGTAGAGCTCGTAGTTGAGGGTCTCCGTGTAAACGACCTCTATCGTTGGAAGCTCGGTCACCTCATCGTTGACCGTGGTACTAACAACCAGGGTTGGTTGGGTATCTATGTAAACAAGGCTCAGGCTGCAGTTGACAAGGCTGGTGCTGAGGCTCACGCTAAGGCTTACGCTGCAGCTGAGGATAAGGCAGCTTATGTAGCAGCTAACGGTGAGAAGGTATTCACAATCAACGGTTACTTCTATTCATTCAAGGGCGCTCCAGGTGCTGACCTTGGTTACGATGTTACAGGTAAGACTTCTAACCAGAACCACTCTTTCTCTGAGGGTGATCACGGTTTCCTTACTTACAACTACAAACTTGAGTGGAACGATAGAATGTATGTTCGCCCAATTCCACAGGCTGCTCTCAATGTAAACCCAGAGTTGAAGCAGAATGTTCTTTGGGAGGGTATCTAATAACCAAAACCTACAACGATGTTAGGTAAACTAAAATTCTTTCTTTTAACAGCAACCCTGCTCTGCGGGGTTGCTTGTTCTCCGAAGAGTCCTGAGAATGGTGAAAACGGCGGAGGTCAGCAGCCTGATCCTCCAACCGTTACCGAAATTAACGGTACAACCATTAAAGAGGGTAATAATATCTTTGGTCTGATTACAGATTCATCTACAGGCAAAGGTATTGCCGGAGTACCGGTTACAGATGGTGCTACATTTGTTGTAACCGATGCAAATGGTGTATATCAGATGGCTGCTACCCGTTGGGCAAAGCGCGTTTGGTTTACTATTCCTGCCGAGTATGAGGTGCCGGTTGATCCAAACAATGGTCGCCCACTCTTCTACGCTACGGAGGACATTGTTCGTTCTTCACAGAACCGCAATGACTGGGTGCTTACTCCCCTTGCAAAGGCTGAGGATGAGTTTACCATCATAGCCATTGGCGACCCTCAGTGTGAGGTAGCTGCAGAGGCAGAGCGTTTCAGATCTGAGACACTCGTAGATATTAGTACTACTGTTGGTCAGGCTCAGTCTTCTGAGAACCGTTACCACAATGCCTATGCACTCACCTTGGGTGATATCACTTTTGATAACACTCCACTGTGGCCAACTATGGCAAAGCTCTGCTCAAGCATTACTCTGTCAAACGGCAATAAGGTTCCGGTATTTAACTGTATTGGTAACCACGACCATGATGCATCTCGTCAGGATGATGCTACTGCGACTGAACTCTATATAGAGAATGTTGGTCCAACCGACTACTCATTCAACCGCGGTAAGGTACACTTTGTTGTTATGGACAACATCGTTTGTACAACATCTTCCGGCAGCACTTGGAGCTACAACGCAGGTTTCTCATCACAGCAGTACAAGTGGCTCAAGCAGGATTTGGACCTTGTACAGAATAAGGAGGAGAAGATGGTTATCCTCTCTTGCCATATTCCATTCCGCGGTGGTAGCACAAGTGGTGGCTCGCAGGTTAATAAGGACAAGTATTATGCAGAGGTACTTCAGCTTCTGACTCAGTTTAAGGAGGCTCACATCTTTATCGGTCATACACACTATCCACAGAACTATGTACACAATTCGTACAAGGCAAAGGGTGGTGCTGGTATCTATGAGCATATCCACGGCGCAGCTTGTGGCGGCTGGTGGACCTCAAATATCGGTGTAGATGGCTCTCCTAACGGCTTTAGTATCTATGAGGTTAAGGGCGCGACACTGCATAACTGGGTTGCAAAGGGTACTAATATGAATATGAGTACTCAGATGCGTGTCTATAATGGCAACGACAGCTATAGCGGTACTAAGGGCTATGTTTATACTTGGCCCGAGGGAGGTACAGGCGGTTCAAAGAATATTGTTACAGCAGGTCGCAGCTACTTGAAGGACTGCGTAATTGCTACAATATGGAACGACGACCTCTATGGTAACTGGGCTGTTGATTTGGTTGTTGATGGCAAGAGCTATCCAATGAAGCGTATCACAGACAATGTTGCAGATATGTGTGCATGTGCATTCTTCTTCAATGAGAAGGGTAAGAACACAACATCTTGGAACAAGGCTCTGATGCACTATTGGTATGTATCTGTTCCTTCACTCTTCCCTGGAAAGACCCCATCAGATCTTTCAGGTTGGGAGGTTCGTGCGACACATACAATCAAGACAAGTGGAGAGAAAAATGTCTATTCTGAGACATCATTCACTTCAAGCCACGCAGGTTTCTAACAGAACCTAAATATCAGACAGAGAGGCTGTCCAACAATTTTGTTGCGACAGCCTCTTCTTTTAGATGTTGTATAACAAGTGGGATTTTGTTGCGACAGCCTCTCCTTTTAGAAGTTGTATAACAAGAGGGATTTCAAGGCTTGCGAAGCCCGAAAAAGCGGAGTTTACTCGGCGTAAATGAGCATTTTGAGGGCGAGTATAACGCGGAAATCACCTTGTTAGACAACTTCTTTTTTTATGCTCTCTATAACCTCCTCTACACTCCTACCACGCATAAATTGGCGGATAATATCTATCGACAGCTTCAACTCGCGCCTAAGATGTGGTGCGCGGGCGACTTTTTGCTTCGCCTTGCACTTCTCGAGTACAAAATCATACAAATCCTTATCATAGTAGCCATTTGCACGGGAGTACTCTAAGTGCCAATTCATCAATCGTTTGGCTAAACGGTCAAGAGTGAGATTTTGTCCCTCGACAGCAATGGCGAAGGCTCTGAGCTTCTCGCCCTGCTCCCTTCGTCGTGCAACGATGCTCTCCTCCCGCAACTTCGCGCTATCTACAACCTCAACGCTACCTGTTTGCGGTTTGTCCTCCTGTTTTCTGAGCCGCATAACTGCATAGAGAGCAAGTAGCACAACAATATAGAGAGCCACGGCAATCCACCCCAACCCAAAATAGATAAATAGTGCCACTGTAAGCAGCAGTACAAAGATTTGCAAGTTCTGTTGTCGTTTCATATAACAAAGATAATACTTTTTTCCTATTCTAAAACTCGCATCGATTTTTTGTAGAATATTTCAAAAGATTGTAATGATAGTTCAAAGGGCTCTTAATGGCTATTTCGGCGCATATTTCGCACACTACTTTCGTTAATTTGCAAAGGTTAGTGTGTTTGATTTGTGGCAAATGAGTAGCAGTATTATTATTGTAATCGTGACACTTGTGCTGATGGTCTTTATGCTTGTAAAGGACCTTTTTCGTCCGGGAGTTATACTATTCTCGGTCGTAGTACTCTTTTTGGCAACAGGCATACTTACAGCCGAGCAGGCATTAGCAGGCTTCTCTAACCGCGGAATGATTACCGTAGCACTGCTATTTCTTGTCAGCGAGGGTATTCGTCGCAGTGAGTGTCTGACGCCGATAATGAGACGGCTCTTCCCGAAGAAGGGTTGCTCAATTCAAAAGGGTTATAGCACAATCCTTACTACTGTTGCCTCTATATCGGCATTTCTGAACAACACGCCTATTGTTGTAATCTTTATCCCCCATATCAAGGCGTGGTGCAGACGCGTAGGGCTACCAATAAAGAAGTTTCTTATTCCGCTCTCTTATGCTGCGATACTTGGCGGTATGTGTACCCTTATAGGCACATCTACAAACCTTGTTGTCCACGGACTGATGATAGATGCCGGACTTTCAGGCTTTTCGATGTTCGAGTTAGGCAAGGTTGGAGTGATTATTACAGTGGTAGGGCTGTTATACATCATATTTTTTGGTGCAAAGCGACTCCCTGACGATAATGCAGTAGGGCGACAGAACGACCGAAAGCATATTGTCGAGGTGGTCTTAGCGGCACGCTTCCCGGGAACGGGTTGCACGATGGAGCAGTTTGACTTCTACAAGCACTATGGAGCCAATATTGTTGCTATTCGTCGTGATGGCGAAGAACTTGATAGTTTTGATGAATATCGTTACAAAGAGAACGACACTCTTATACTCTCGACAGAGAGCAACTTTGTAGATACTTGGGGCGACTCGCGCGTATTCCTCATTATCACAAACGGCACAGAACACTCTCACCCGTCTCCACGCTGGAAGCAGATTGTATCGCTATTGCTACTACTTATTATGGTTGTCGGCTCAACAGTCTGCGACACACCTGCCGTAAAGAGTCTCTTCGGAGATATAGAGCCCGATATGCTCTTTTGGGCAGCCATCGTAACGACGATTATGGCACTATGTAACATCTTCCCGGCAAAGAGCTATACAAAATTCATCTCTTGGGATATACTTATCACCATAGCCTCTGCCCTTGCCATAAGTCGCGCGATGACACTCTCCGGAGTTGCCGATTGGATAGCTTCAGGACTGCTATCTGTCTGCTCACAAACTTCGCCACTTGTGGTCTTGGCAGCACTCTACATAACTACAAATATTATCACAGAGCTAATTACAAATAATGCCGCCGCAGCCTTCGCCTTTCCTATTGCCCTCTCACTATCCTCGCAGTTAGGTATAAGCCCGATGCCATTCTGTGTTGCGATATGTATAGCCGCCTCGGCGAGCTTCTGCTCCCCTATCGGCTATCAGACCAATATGATTGTGCAGGGTCTTGGCGGCTATCGTTTCAGTGACTTTATCCGCATAGGACTACCTCTGAGCATTATAACATTTATAGTTTCAATGATTTTTATACCTATTTTTTGGAGTTTCTGACTATGAAGAACATCTACCCTACTTTTCACACAATCCAAAGCCGTAGCGATAAGGAGCAACAGCTGCGACAACGAGGAGTAACACTTTGGTTTACAGGGCTCTCCGGTTCGGGAAAGAGTACCATTGCGGCGGCTGTTGAGCGTCATCTTGCAGATAGCGGATACTACTGTTGCATAGTCGATGGCGACAATCTCCGCCACGGCATAAACTCCGACCTCGGTTTCTCTGCTGCCGAGCGGGAGGAGAATATCCGCCGCACTGCCGAGATATGCCGACTGATGACACAGAACGGCATTATAGCTATCGCCTCTCTTGTCTCGCCAACAGAGCAGATGCGAGAACTTGCACGAACTATTATCGGCAGCAGCGATTTTATCGAGATATACATCTCTACGCCACTTGCAGAGTGCGAGGCTCGAGATGTCAAAGGTCTCTATGCTGCCGCACGACGGGGCGAGATAACTGACTTTACAGGCATATCTGCACCATTTGAACCACCTATGCACCCCGATATTACAATAGATACCACCGGCACAACAGCAGTTAGCTGTGCCGAGCAGATTATTCAGACCATAAAATCGAGAATTGAGTATGAACTATAGTTTAAGCCATCTAAAGAGCCTTGAAGCGGAGTCGATACACATCATCCGCGAAGTGGCTGCAGAGTTTTCAAACCCTGTAATGCTCTACTCTATCGGCAAAGACTCCTCTGTAATGGCACATCTTGCCGAAAAGGCTTTCTACCCGGGTAAAGTACCATTTCCGCTGATGCACATAGACTCAAAGTGGAAATTCCGCGATATGATAACCTTTCGTGACAACTATGCCAAAGAGCATAATTGGCAACTTATCGTCGAGTACAACCGCGAGGCTTATCAGAGCGGTGTAGGACCGTTTACCCACGGCAGCAAGGTACATACAGACCTAATGAAGACACAGGCACTGCTCGACGCGCTAAAAAAGTATGGATTTGATGCCGCCTTCGGAGGTGCGCGACGCGATGAGGAGAAGAGTCGAGCCAAGGAGCGTATATTCTCCTTCCGCAACGCCTTTCAGCAGTGGGACCCGAAGAATCAACGACCCGAGTTATGGGATATATACAACACCCGCATTGCCAAGGGCGAGAGCATCCGTGTCTTTCCGCTGAGCAATTGGACAGAGATAGATATTTGGCAGTATATCCGCCACGAGAATATACCTATTGTTCCGCTCTACTTTGCTGCCGAGCGACCTGTGGTCGATATTGACGGCAATCTGATTCTCGTAGATGACAACCGTATGCCTAAGAGTTTGCGCGACAAAGCCGTTATGCGCCGTGTACGCTTCCGCACACTTGGTTGTTACCCTCTCACGGGGGCAATAGAGAGTAGTGCCGATACGATTGACAGGATTGTCGAGGAGATGATGATAACGACAAAATCTGAACGCACTACACGCGTAATAGACTTTGACCAGCAAGGCAGTATGGAGCAGAAGAAACGAGAAGGATACTTTTAAGGTAGGTTTTATAAATTAATCTTAAGCTATGACAGTAGATGATTTTTTGGCGCAAGATGAGCGCAAAGATATGTTACGACTACTTACAGCCGGTAGCGTAGATGACGGCAAGAGTACCCTTATCGGTCGTCTGCTCTTTGACAGCAAGCGAGTATATGACGACCAACTGCAAGCCCTTGAGCGCGACTCCCGACAGGTCGGCAATGCTGGTAGTGAGATAGATTACGCGCTGCTTTGTGATGGTCTTAAGGCGGAGCGCGAACAGGGCATAACAATAGATGTAGCGTACCGCTATTTTGCCACCTCGCGTCGCAAGTTTATCATTGCCGACACCCCCGGGCATGAGCAATATACCCGCAATATGATTACGGGAGGCTCGACGGCAAACCTCGCCATAATACTTGTAGATGCAAGGCACGGTGTTGTAAATCAAACCCGTCGCCACAGCTATATAGTCTCCCTGCTGGGTATAAAACATATCGTACTTGCCGTAAACAAGATGGATATTGTCGGCTACTCCGAAGAGGTCTTTGATTCGGTTGTAAACAGCTATATAGAGTGGCTTATAAATCAGGAGTTTGAGTTTCCCGACCTGCGGTGCATACCCATCTCTGCACTCTGCGGAGATAATATAGTCAATCGCTCGCAAAGTATGGAGTGGTACACAGGCGATACGCTACTTCAGACGCTCGAAAGTGTACCGATAGACAGTGACTACTCTTTTGACGCTTTCCGTTTTCCTGTGCAGTATGTTATTCGCCCCAATCTCGACTTTCGAGGCTTTGCCGGCAAAATTGCCTCGGGAGTGGTACATATCGGCGACAGCGTTACAGCTCTGCCATCAGGTAAAAAGAGCAGAATAAAGCAGATTATCACATACGACAGCAGCCCCGAGTATGCCTTTGCTCCACAATCTGTAACCTTGACCCTTACAGATGAGATAGACCTCTCGCGTGGGCAGATGCTCGTACTGTCTGACAGCAAGCAGCCGACCGTGGCGCACCATATTACTGCGATGGTTGTATGGATGGATGAGGTGCCGCTTGACCGTAACAAGTCTTTCTACATCAAGCATACAACATCTACTGTAAGGGCGCAATTTAAAAATATAGAGTACCGAGTAGATATAAACACCTCCGACCATATCAAGGTTCACACTCTGTCACTCAATCAGATAGCGCGAGTAGATATAGTCTGTTTCACACCCCTTATCTGCGACCCATACGCCGACAACCGACAGACCGGCTCCTTTATAGTTATCGACCCTGTAACAAACTTTACATCGGCAGTAGGAATGATTGTTGAGGCGACAGCTGACGGCACGAAAGAGCAAGATATGTGTACAATTTCTCTCTCCAAGTGTGGCATAGCCGTAGAGCACCACAAGGCAATTGACCGCTTCTGCGAGGAGATTAAATCAAAAATAGGTATTACAATAAACTGCACTGACTAATGGGATTTTCATTTAACTCTCTGCCAATCAACACCCTTGTAGGGGCTGACAGCAGGACATTTAATCGCGTCACAGCGAGCGTAGATATAACAAACCGCCGTAAGTATCACATCACAAAGGCTTGCGAGCGTATCCTTTCGCCCATATACAGCATTAATAATCAGGAATTTAGAAGTACCGTTATGCCTAAAATATCATCCCCTGTATTTATTATCGGGCATTGGCGTAGTGGCACAACTCTGCTGCACAATCTCCTTAGTTGCGACCCTCAATTTGGTTACTGCACCACCTATCAGACCGTCTTCCCGCATCTGATGCTCTATGGCGAGAGTCTTTTCAAGCGTCTTGCCAGGTGGTGTATGCCTGCCACACGACCTACGGACAACTTAGAGTTGAGTGTCGAGCAACCGCAAGAGGAGGAGTTTGCAATAGCCAATATGACCCCATCCTCGTTCTACCACTTTTGGATTTTCCCGCAGAATATGGCTCTCTACCGCGATAAATTCCTACTCTTTGACAGCGCAACAGAGAGTGAGGTCAGCGAGTTTTGTAATGCGACCTACAAGATGATGCAGATAGCTCTCCACTGCCAAAACAGACCCCGTTTTTTGTCAAAAAATCCGCCACACACCGCCCGCATTGCGCTACTGCTGAAGATGTTTCCTGATGCAAAATTTATCTACATAGTCCGCAATCCATACAAGGTTTTTCATTCGACGCGCAACTTCTTTCGCACAACCCTTGACTCTATTGCATTGCAGAGCATATCAAACACCGAACTTGATTATCAGATACTTAGCACTTACAAGGCGATGATTGAGCGGTATGAGAAACAGAGAAATCTCATTGCTCCAAACCGTCTGTTTGAGATTCGCTTTGAGGATTTGCAGGCAGATATGGCAGGCAGTGTAGCCAAGATATACGAACATCTCGATTTAGGCGACTTTACGACCGTGCAAAATAGCGTTACAGATTACGCCGCCTCGAAGAGTGGTTTTAGGCAGAACAGATACAAATCCGACAGAGCAACCAACAATCGGATAGAGCATTTTTGTAGCTCCACAATAGAGCGTTGGGGATATAGATTAACTGATTAAGAGTTTTCAGATTCCGAAAAAAATATTACATTTGTGCGATATTGTAAAAAGTTGTTTGAACAACTTCTAATATAAAACTGAAACTCTATGTCCAAATTCAGACCTCTAATTCTGTTGGCAGTAGCCACCCTTAGTGCAGTTATCGCCTACGGTTTATGGAGCCGTCCAAGCGTTGAAAAGGCAGACTCTGACAACTTCTCAGCCGAGAGAGTTGTTCGTGATATTGAAGTTATCTCAAAGAAGCACCACTCTGTAGCTCACCCTGCGGAGCGAGCCGAGGTGAGGGATTATTTAGTGAGCAGACTTGAAAATCTCGGTGCCGACACTGTAGAGTTGTTTGAGTATAAAAATCTTGTCGGTCCGCAGAACAAGCATGTCGTATATACATTTGATGCGACAAATATCCTTGCACATTTCAGCGCCCCACAGAGTGAAAGCAACCCTGCACTGTTACTTGTTGCGCACTACGACTCCCGTTACAGTCAGCCTATGCCTCACCGCGATACCGTTTGGTCGTACGGTGCAGCCGATGACGGTTACGGTGTCGGCGTAATCCTTGAGACTGTAAGAGAGCTTCTTGAGCGTCGTAGCGAGTGGAAGCAGAGCGTGAAAGTCCTCTTTACCGATGCCGAAGAGGTCGGAATGATGGGTATGAAGGCGATGTGGGAGAACAATCGTGAGCAGTTTGACAATGTCGGCTTTATGATTAACATCGAGGCGCGCGGTCCTTGGGGTCCTGCACTGCTCTTTGAGACCTCCCCGGGCAATGAGCGAGTGATGGAACTCTATTCTGCTGTGGCAGAGTATCCGTTTACATACTCTCTGACAACGGTTGTATATAGCTTTATGCCGAACTTTACAGATTTTACAATCGTTAAGGATTATATCCCGGGCATGAACTTCTCGACTATTGCCGATATAAACCACTACCACACCGACCTTGACAACTTCTCTAACATAGAGCCAAAATCTATCCAACATTATGGCTCTCAGGTCGTTCCGGTGGCTATGGAGTATGTTACAAATGCAAAGTACTCCGATATTGACGCTCTCCGCGCCACTGAGGATACCACAAACTTTACCGTGCCCGCTTTGGGTCTAATCAACCTCTCGGCACAAAACTATATGTGGCTCAACATTGCAATATTTGCACTCTTTATAATACTCTTCGCAGTCGAGATATTACGAGGCAGAGTAGATGCAAAGGCAGTTATTATCACAGCCGTAAAGATACTTATATCTGCCCTTATAGCCCTCATTGCAGGCGAACTTGTAGCCTTTGTCTGCGGAGCGTGTGCCGATGTTCGATTTAAGCCATTCGGTATTATGCAGGGCATTAAGTATGACAATGCAATGATGATTATCTCGGTTGTCATTATGGTACTTATAGTGACAACTATCTACATTATCAATCGCAAAAGGGCAGCCCGCGCAGCATCAGGATTGATACGCGCCAGCGCACACAACGCCGCAGTGGCAAAGTATAGCGCAAACTACCTCTACGGAGCGTTGCTGCTGCTGTTTGTACTCAGTGCCATACTGCTCTTTGCGCTGGGCGAGAACCTTATGTTCCTCATCCCGCTTACTGCCGCCACAGCCGCGATGATACTGCTCCGCATAACGCACCTAAAAGTATGGATAATCGCAGGCGTGGCACTTGTGCTGCTCCACGCCTTCTCGTTCCTCTACGCCCTGTCAATGGCACTTACAATTGGAGCTCTGGGGGCAATACTTATGCTCGCACTGTGCGACTTCGCAGTACTACTGCCACTCTCAGACATCTACCTGACTACCACTAAAAAACATAGTAGCAGCCACCTGTCTGTATAAGCTACGCAGAAAGCGTGAACTGCCGCTTTTTTCAAAAAGCGGCAATCGTAGCGGTTTTCAGACAGCACTGCTGTTGATAAAAAATAGTGCTTGACTTTGCAAATAAACTTGCAGTCAGCACTATTTTTTATCATCTCCTACGGAGATTCTGAAAACCGAAAACAGAGATTCGCTGATAATACATAATAATAAAATATTTACATTCCCTCCATACCTCCCTTTAATCCACCTATGGTGGCTTTTCCTCCTTCGCGCCTCGGCAAAGTTCAAGTACACTTGACTCTGCTCTCGGCTTGGCGTCGGTTGACAAAGGGGGACTTGGTCGCAGAAAAAGGTTAGAGAAATCAAACCTTTTCTGCTCCGAGGTGCAAATTAGCAGGTCTGTTGCTATCAATTTTTTCGCTATCTACCACTAATTCTGCCAAACTCCGATTATAGCTTGCTCCTATTTTATCGTCAGAGTGGGGTATATACAACGCTCGATGAAAAATGCCGACGATGGATAGTACTAAGTACAGCCATTGTCGGCACTTTTTTATTAGCGGAAGTAGATACCCCGCTATCACGATAAAATAAATTTTAGATTTTGCTTTTTTATTCGTACCTTTGTCGGTTAGACAATAATTAAACAAAAGATATAACAACTATGACACAGGAAGAACTCTTTAAGAAATTGATTGCTCACTGCAAAGAGTATGGTTTTATATTCCCATCGAGCGAGATTTATGACGGTCTTGGTGCTGTATATGATTACGGTCAGAATGGCGTTGAGCTGAAGAACAACATCAAGCGTTATTGGTGGGACTCTATGGTTAAGCTCCACGAGAATATTGTAGGTATTGATGCGGCTATATTTATGCACCCAAAGACTTGGGAGGCATCTGGTCATGTGGCTGCGTTTAACGACCCGTTGATTGACAATAAGGATTCGAAGAAGCGTTACCGTGCCGATGTCCTTATCGAGGAGTGGATGGCAAAGCAGGATGACAAGATTCAGAAGGAGGTCGATAAGGCTAAAAAGCGTTTTGGCGAGGCTTTCAATGAGGAGCAGTATCGTGCTACATCTCCACGAGTAGCCGATATAGCTGCAAAGCGCGATGCGGTTCATGCTCGCTTTGTTGAGGCGTTGGATAAGAACGACTTGGAGGGGCTGAAGCAGATTATTATCGACTGTGAGATTGTCTGCCCTATCTCAGGTACTCGCAACTGGACAGATGTACGCCAATTCAACCTTATGTTCTCGACACAGATGGGCTCTACTGCCGAGGGTGCAAGCACAATATATCTGCGTCCGGAGACTGCACAGGGTATCTTTGTAAACTTCCTCAATGTACAGAAGACAGGTCGTATGAAGCTCCCATTCGGTATTGCGCAGATTGGTAAGGCATTCCGCAATGAGATTGTAGCTCGTCAGTTTATCTTCCGCATGCGAGAGTTTGAGCAGATGGAGATGCAGTTCTTTGTACAGCCAGGAACAGAGATGCAGTGGTGGAACGAGTGGAAGAATACCCGTATGGCTTGGCACCGTGCGCTCGGCTTTGGTGACGATATGTACCGTTTCCACGACCACGACAAGCTTGCTCACTATGCAAATGCAGCAACCGATATCGAGTTTAACTTCCCATTCGGCTTTAAGGAGGTTGAGGGTATCCACTCTCGTACCGACTTTGACCTTGGTCGCCATCAGGAGTACTCCGGCAAGAAGATTCAGTATTTCGACCCTGAGCGTGGCGAGAGCTATGTTCCTTATGTTGTCGAGACCTCTATCGGCGTAGATCGTATGTTCTTGCAGATTATGTCTGCAGCTTACTGCGAGGAGAAGATGGAGAGTGGCGAGGAGCGCGTAGTACTTCGCATACCTGCATGTCTTGCACCTACAAAGGTTGCTGTTATGCCGCTTGTTAAGAAGGATGGTCTTCCGGAGCTTGCTCGTCAGATTATCGACGACCTTAAGTTCGACTTTGCCGTATCATACGACGAGAAGGACTCTATCGGTAAGCGTTATCGCCGTCAGGATGCTGTTGGTACTCCATTCTGTATTACGGTCGATCACGACAGCCTTGAGAGTGGCACAGTTACAATTCGCCACCGCGACTCTATGGAGCAGCAGCGAGTAGCTATTGCCGACCTGCACACAATTATCGGTGAGGCAGTATCTTTCCGTCCACTCTATAAGAAGATTAAGGCATAATGTCGCGTATTCTAGCAATAGACTACGGAGTTAAGCGCACAGGGTTGGCTGTATCTGACCCTCTGCGCATTATTGCCGGAGCACTTGAGACTGTTGCTACCAAAGAGTTAGAGCGATTTATTGCACAATATTGTGAGCAGAATGCCGTTTCAACAATAGTTGTCGGCAAGCCATCGCAGATGAACGGTCAGCCCTCGGAGACGATGAAATATATCGAGCCGCTGGTTGCCCGCCTGCGCAGAGCCTACCCCGACAAGGAGGTTGTACTCTACGATGAGCGATTTACATCGGTTATGGCGCAGCGCACAATCCTTGAGAGCGGTATTGGCAAGATGGCTCGACGCGATAAGGCAATTGTCGATCGCGTGGCTGCAACAATAATTTTACAGTCCTATATGGACAGTATTAGCCAATAGCAAGAAACAAACGAGGCAAAGCCTCATACACTAAAATAATGTAAAATTACTTTTAGGAGTGATTTTGCAAGGCTTTCGATAGATGTAAAAGCGCAGCATACTATAATTTTACAGCAGAGTATAACGAGGCAAAAGCCTCATAAAATAATTTTACGATGATATATCCAATCGTTATATATGGTTCTCCTGTGTTGAGAAATCAGTCAGTAGATATTACACCGGACTACCCCGACTTCAAGAAGTTGGTAGATGATATGTTTTTGACTCTTGACGAGGCGAGTGGTGTGGGTCTTGCCGCACCGCAGATTGGCAAGAATATCCGTATGTTTATTGTCGATTGCACACCTTGGGCAGAGGAGGATCCGGAGTTGGAGAACTTCCGCCGCGTGTTTGTCAATCCTCAGATTTACGAGCGTAGTGAGCAGACCGACCTCTTTGAGGAGGGATGTCTTTCACTGCCAGGAATACATGAGAATGTATCACGACCTGTAAGGATTAAGATGCGCTATCTTGACGAGAATTTTGTCGAGCATGATGACGAGTTTGACGGTTACCCTGCGCGCGTAATTCAGCACGAGTACGACCATATTGAGGGCAAGGTCTTTACAGACCACCTCTCTCCGCTGCGTCGTAATCTGCTCAAGAGCAAGATTTTAAACCTTGCAAAGGGCAAGTATCGTTGTTCATACAAGACAAAGTAATTATGGAGAGACTTTCGGGTAAAAAGTTGCTATTGCTCTCACTGCTCTCAGCACTGCTGTTGAGTTTGGGATGGGTGTGTGTTAGCGGATTTTCGCTACTCTTTGCTATTGTGCCGTTGCTTATCATAAGCCACAACTATTCAGGCTCGGCACGCGATACGGTAAAGGTGGCACTATGGGCAACTCTTACCTTTATACTCTGGCACTTGGCTACCACTTGGTGGGTATGGAACGCCGCTGCGATAGGCACTATTGCCGCAACAATTATCGGCTCGTGGTGGTGCCTGCTGCCATTTACGCTCTTCCATATCGTCTCTAAGCGAATGCCTAAGGGTGTTGCGTACACGCTGCTTGTGACTGCATGGATTGCCTGCGAGTATATCTACATGAAGGCTCCGGCAATGTCGTTTCCGTGGCTGACCCTCGGTAATGGATTTGCCTTTGATACTTGGGCGGTGCAGTGGTATGAATATACAGGCGTTATGGGCGGCTCGTTATGGGTGCTTGTTGTAAATATCCTTATCTTTGAGGCTATACAGGCAAAGCGTTGGGTAAAGCCTATATTGGCTACGGCTCTACCACTGATATTTTCGCTTGTACTCTACGGCATAAACTCGCCATCATCAGAGAGATACACCTCAAGAGAGAGTGTCTCTGTTGCTGCTATCCAGCCGAATGTCGATTGTTACAAAAAGTTTGACATAAGCAGTGCCACACAACAGAAACAACTTATACAGATGCTTGAGGAGGTACCTAATAGTACTGACTTTATACTTATGCCCGAGACAGCTCTTGCCGCAACTGTAAACGAGCAATTTATTGCAGCTACACGCATCGTTCAGGGCATTGCCACAAAGCTCACCACAAGTCACAGCAACACTATGGTAGTTGCCGGCACAGAGAGCATTATGCCATACGGCACTCGCCGCAAGAGCGATACAAACCGAAAGACAGCAGGTGGTATCTATTACGACATCTTTAATTCGTCTATCGGCATTAGTAGTAATATTCAGAATATTCCGATACACAACAAGGTAAAGCTTGTTATTGGTGTCGAGACCCTTCCTGCGTGGTTCCGTGCAGGTGGTCTGTTTGGCGTTGATTTAGGGGGCACTGCCGGTCAGTTGGGCATCGGCAAAACTGCAAAACCATTCAAGCACAATGATATGAAAATCGCCCCTGCAATATGCTATGAGGGTCTTTATGGTGACTTTATGGGCGAGTATGTGCGTAATGGTTCGCAAATTTTTGGCGTTGTATCTAACGACGGATGGTGGGGCGATACCCCGGGCTATAAGTACCTGTTTGCATACTGCCGTCTGCGAGCGATAGAGCATCGTAGAGATGTAGTACGCAGTGCCAACACCGGAATTTCGGGCTTTATAAACTCCCGAGGCGACAAGTTGCAGACCCTCGGTTGGAACGAGCAGGGGAGTATCAGCGCAACTCTCCGCCTGAACAACGAGACTACTTTCTACACCCGTTATGGCGACTATATCGGCAGGCTGTCACTCTATGTGGCTCTGCTCTGCCTGCTATATACCGTAGCTGTTGTTGCTAAAAAGAGATTTTATCTAAACTAAACATACCTGAAGCTATGAACTATACCGAAACCCTTGACTACCTATACACCTCCCTGCCCTCTTTTCAGCAGGTCGGTGCGTCGGCTTATAAGCCCGGACTTGAGCGCGTGAGCGAATTCTGCCGAAAGATAGGTAATCCGCAGCGTAGCTATTTTGTAATCCATATAGCCGGCACAAACGGCAAGGGCTCTGTATCAAATATGCTCGCGTCGGTACTTCAACAGGCGGGCTATCAGGTGGGTCTATATACATCACCACACCTTATAGACTTCCGTGAGCGTATCCGCATAAATGGTGAGATGATATCAAAGCAGAAGGTTGTAAACTTTGTCAGCAAGTATCGCAAGGAGATGGAGGTGCTTGACCTCTCCTTCTTCGAGATGACCACAGCCCTTGCTTTTGACTACTTTGCACAGAACGATGTCGAGGTTGCAGTTATCGAGACTGGTCTTGGCGGTCGTTTAGATGCAACAAATATCGTTATTCCGGCAGTGAGCGTAATTACAAATGTAGGTCTTGAGCATACAGACCTGCTTGGTGACTCACTCCCAAAAATTGCTCGCGAGAAGGGCGGAATTATCAAGAAGTCTATACCTGTTATTATGGGCGAGAAGAGTAGTGCCTATAATCTTGTTATTGAGGATATCGCATCGGATGTTCGCTCAACGGTAATCTATGCCGAAGAGGCTTTTGAGTGTACCAGACAGAGCAGCGAGGGCGAATACCAACTCTTCGATATGATTCGTACCCGCGACAACCAGCAATATACCCTTCGTTTGCCACTATTGGGCGAGTACCAGCGTCAGAATGTGGCAACAGTTTGTACTATTGCCGACTATCTGCACGAGAATACACCACTCTCTATAAGCCGCCGTGCCTTTGTTGAGGGACTTAAAGAGTGTGTTGCATCGACAGGTTTCAGGGGTCGTTGGGAGAGGTTGTCAAGCAATCCGACCGTAATTTGTGATACTGCACACAATGCGCACGGTATGCAGCAAGTAGCAGAGCAACTCTCGAAGATGGAGTACAACAGACTCTTCTGCGTTTTGGGTTTCTGCGAGGATAAGGATATAGCCCAAATCCTGAAACTGATGCCAAAAGATGCACACTACATCTTTACTCGCGCCGCATCTCGCCGTGCAGCATCGTTAGAGCAGTTAGCAGAGGTGGCAACAGAGTGCGGTCTTGATTTTGAGTGTGCAGAGAGTGTGCAGAGAGCTGTCGAGATGGCTAAATCGCAGATAAATAGCGATGATATGCTCTATATTGGTGGTAGTACATTTGTTGTGGCAGAGGCGTTGGAGTAATGAAGAGCCTGCACGATAAAATATCACTTTACGGCGCATCTGCTCTTAGTGACGAGGAGATTATCGGGATAATTATCGACGATAAATCTCTCGCCGAGCGTCTTGTTGCCAAACACGAACTGAAAGATATAATTGGTGGCGACATTGCACGACTGAGGATGTTTGAGGGGCTGGGTCTTGCCCGCTCGGCAAAGATTGCAGCCGCAGTGGAGCTATCTCGCCGTGCAGCAAAGAGTAATTCACAGAGCGTAACCCATATAACAAGCAGTGCCGACGCTGTAAAGGCTCTGCGACCTATCTTTGACGGGCTGCAACACGAGGAGTGCTGGGTGCTTTTCCTAACCTCATCTGCCCGCATAGTCGATAAAATCAGGGTAAGCCAAGGTGGTCTGCAAGCGACAGTGGTAGATAACCGTCTGATATTCAAAAGGGCTCTCGAACTACTTGCAACACAGATACTTATCGCACACAACCACCCTTCGGGCAAAGCCGAGCCGAGTCAGGCAGATATTACTCTTACAAATCGTATAAAGTCGGCAGCTGCGCTGTTTGACATCACCCTGCTTGACCATATCATCATCACCTCAACAGAGAGCTACTCCTTCAAGGGTCACAATCTGTTGCAAAACTCTCCAAGATGATTAGATTTCGGTCTAAAGATAAGTTTTGACCGTTTTTTTTGTTTTTTTAAGCAAAAAAAGATAACTTTGTAGATTAGTAACGCATATTCATATTAAAAAATAATACAGACTATGAAAAAAGCTATTCAATTCGGTGCCGGTAATATCGGTCGTGGTTTTATTGGTGCAGTGTTGGAGCAAGCGGGTTATCATGTGGTTTTTGCCGATGTAAATGCCGCTGTTATCGACAAAATCAACGAGGATCACTGCTACACTGTTCATGTAATGGATGTAGAGTGTGTTGAACAGAAAATTACAAACATCTCAGGTGTAAACTCTACTACCGATGCTGTTATCGAGCAGATTGTAGGTGCGCAGATTATTACAACCGCCGTAGGTGTTGTTATCCTTCCACGCATCGCTCCGGCTATTGCAAAGGGTATTGCAGCTCGCCGTGCAGCAGGTGTTGAGGAGCCACTCAATATTATCGCTTGCGAGAATGCAGTTCGTGCATCTTCACAGCTTAAGGAGCATGTGCTTGCACTGCTCGAGGGCGAGGATAAGGCTTACTGCGAGAAGTGGGTTGGTTTCCCTGACTGCTCTGTAGATAGAATCGTTCCTCCTGTACGCAGCGAAAACCCTATCGATGTTGTTGTTGAGGCATTCTACGAGTGGAATGTCGAGCAGGCATCGTTTGTAGGCGAGGTTCCTCAGATTGCAGGTATGAACTTGGCAGACAACCTTATTGCATATATCGAGCGCAAGCTCTTTACCCTCAATACAGGTCACGCCATTACAGCGTACACAGGTTGTATGAAGGGTCTTCAGACTATCGACCAGAGTATTGCCGACCCTCAGATTTATGAGATTGTAAAGTCTGCAATGCAGCAGAGTGGTCTTGGTCTTGTTGCAAAGCACGGCTTTGATAAGGAGGCTCACTTCAAGTATATTGACAAGATTATCGGTCGTTTCAAGAACCCATATCTTAAGGACGATGTTACCCGCGTAGGTCGTGAGCCATTGCGTAAGCTCTCAGCATCAGACCGCCTTATCAACCCTACCCTTACAGCTCAGCGTGCAGGCGTAGAGACTCCTGATTTGCTGCTCGGTATCGGTGCTGCTCTGCACTATAACAATGCAGAGGACCCACAGAGTGTAACAATGCAGGCTCGCATTGCCGAGGTAGGTCTGAAGACTGCTGTTGCAGAGTTCGCATCTCTTGAGGCAGATGCACCTATTCTCGATCAGATTGTTGCTGCATACGCAGAGGTAGAGAAGCGACTCAACTAACCCCTAAATCTAAAACTAACTAAAAACTAACAATAAAATGACTGCAGAACAGCAAAAAAAGTTTAAGTATTGGCAGTGGCGTACTATTGCCGGTACTATGATTGGCTACATCTTTTTCTATCTGATCCGCAAGAACTTCTCGTTCCTCATGCCGGGTCTTACAGCAGAGTTTGGTATCAGCAAGACCAGCCTTGGTGCGGTTATTACCGCTGCAGGTTTCCTCTATGGACTCTCAAAGCTCCTCAATGGTATGCTCGCTGACCGTATTAACGGTCGTTGGCATATGGTTACAGGTCTTGCCGTAAGTACAGTAACTGCAATCCTTATCGGTTTTGGCGCAGAGATTATCACTGCACTTACAGGCGTTCCGGCAGGTTCTACACCTGAGTTTGTCGGCAAGTTTACAATCCTGCTCTCAGCACTGTGGATTGTAAATAACATCTTCCAGGGTTGTGGTTTCCCTCCATGCTCTCGTCTGATTCCTCGTTGGGTCCCTTCTAACGAGCTCTCGACAAAGATGTCAATTTGGAACACTTCACACTCTATCGGTGCAGGTCTTGCAGGTCTGCTTTGCGGTACATTCATTATGTCTTATATGGGTGTTGATATGTCAGGCGACCCTGAGATGGTGGCAACTATCGCAACAAACCTCGGCAAGGATATTACCGACCCAGCAGTTATCTCTGCAGCAGAGCATGTAGGCGCGTGGAAGTGGGCATTTATCATTCCGGGTCTCATTGCCGCTGCCGGTGTATTTATCACAGCAGCTATCCTGCGCGATACTCCTAAGAGCGTAGGTCTCCCTGAGCTTTCTGAGGAGAGCAACAGCAATAGCAACAGCAATGAGCCTGTAAAGGAGGAGAGTCAGGCAGAGATCTCTGCATTTATCCGCGAGCATGTATGGAAGAACCCTGTTATTTGGGCACTCGCTCTTGCAGATTTCTTTGTATATATCATCCGTTTTGCTGTTCTTGATTGGGGTCCAACATTCCTCCGCGAGCACTGTAGCATGTCGCCTGAGTGGGCTGCTATGACAGTTATTATCTTCGAGCTCTTCGGTGTTGTTGGTATGCTTGCAGCAGGTTGGATTTCTGATAAGGTATTCAATGGTCGCGCAGCTCGTACCTGCTTCTTCTGTATGGTTGGTGCGCTGCTCGCTATCATCGGCTTTATCACACTCCAGACTTCAGGCGCAAGTCCTGTACTCCTTCTCTTCGTTCTTGCCCTTGCCGGTATGTTTATCTACGGTCCACAGGCACTTATCGGAGTTATTGCATCTAACCACGCAACCCGTAAGGCATCTGCAACTGCAAACGGTCTTATCGGCTTTGTAAGCTATATCAGCCCTATCGTATCAGGTTTGGGATTCGGTATTATTGCTGACTCAAAGTTCGGTTGGCACGGAGTATTTGTAGCGATGGTTGTAATGGCAATTATCGGTGCGTTAATCTTCGTTCCTATGTGGAAGATGAAGCGTGATGCTTACGAGGAGTAACAGATTGACTATATAGCAGAAAAGTTTGCAGGATAATTCTTGCAAACTTTTTTGTTATCTATACAATATTACCATTAATATTTGCGTTACTTTTGCGAAAAAAAGAACACGACTATTATGAAAAGAACACTATCAATTATCGGACTTGCGCTTCTGTCAGCCATTGTTGGCGCAGTAGCAGCAGTATATGTAGTCGGCAATAAAGGTACAGAGGATGTACAGATTGTCGAGACTATTGTTGAGCGTACACCATCTTTAGGTGCTCACTTTACATCATACGAGCAGGGTAACTACCCCGACCTTACCTACGCGGCAGAGAATGCCGTTAAGGCGGTTGTAAATATCGAAGTTATATCAGAGGTGGCTGTACCAAATGGCTACAACCCATTCTTCGAGTTCTTCGGTATTCCTCAGCAGCCGGGTGGCACAAGAAAACATCAGCAGCGTTCAGGTGGCTCAGGCGTGATTATCTCGACCGACGGATATATTGTTACCAACAACCATGTTGTCGAGAACTCTACAAAGTTGCGCGTCAAACTCAATGACGGCAGAACATTCGATGCCCGCAGAATCGGTACAGACCCTGCAACAGATGTGGCTCTGATTAAAATCGAGGGTGAGAATCTGCCAACCCTCGCCTTTGGTAGCTCTGACGCCCTGCGCTTGGGCGAGTGGGTGCTGGCTATCGGCTCTCCATTTGACCTGCAATCAACAATTACAGCAGGTATTGTGAGTGCAAAGGCTCGTCAGCTCGATGTTATACCTGACGACTTCCGCATCGAGTCGTTTATTCAGACAGATGCAGCGGTAAACCCGGGTAACTCAGGCGGTGCGCTTGTCAATGTACGCGGCGAGTTGGTAGGTATCAATACCGTTATCAAGTCATCTACAGGCAGCTATATCGGTTACTCGTTTGCAGTACCTGAGACTATCGTCAGAAAGGTTGTCGATGACCTTAAAGAGTATGGTGTTGTGCAGCGCGCACTGCTTGGTGTAAGCTATCAGTATATCGACCAAGACTTTATCGACCGTATGGGCGAGCAGACAGGCATCAAGAGCGTCGGTGGAGCTTATGTGGCTTCAGTAGTCGAGGGTGGTGCTGCATCAGAGGCTGGTCTGCGCAAGGGAGATGTGATTATCAGCATCGACGGAGTAGCCATCGACGCCCCTTCAAAGTTGGGAGAGCAGATTGGCAAACACCGTCCAAATGACAAAGTTAAAATTTCTGTAAAAAGAGGCGAAAATGTGAAACATTTTGAGGCTACTTTGCGTAATAAAGCGGGAAAAGCAGAGTTGCTTGCTGCGGATGCAGTTGATGTAGCCAAAGTTTTGGGTGGTCGCTTTGTCGAGGCTGACTCAAAATTGTGCAAAAAGCTTGATATCCGCTCAGGTATAGAGGTTGTTCAGGTTAATGCAGATGGTCTGCTCGCAAGAGCAAGAGTAAGAGCAGGTTTTGTAATCACTCATATCAACGATAAAGCCATAAGCACCATTGCCGACCTAAATGCCATTACAGACAAGGTGCGCAGCATTGACGGAGTATATCCGGACGGCAGAGCTGCAAGCTATATGGTTGTGGAGTAACAATCTGCAATTGAGCCAAATAGCCCTTGTCATAAGCAAGGGCTATTTTTTGAAAGAGATAACAAATAGATTTATAAAATGCGTCAATTAAAGATTACAAAATCTATTACCAATCGTGAGAGTGCTTCACTGGATAAGTACTTGCAGGAGATTGGTAAGGAGGACCTTATCACAGTCGAGGAGGAGGTAGAACTCGCCCAAAGAATCCGCAAAGGAGATCAAGAGGCTCTCGAGAAGCTCACAAAGGCAAACCTACGATTTGTAGTGTCAGTAGCCAAGCAATATCAAAATCAGGGACTCAGCCTGCCCGATCTTATCAATGAGGGTAACCTCGGTCTTATCAAGGCTGCCGAGAAGTTTGACGAAACCCGAGGCTTTAAGTTTATCTCTTATGCCGTGTGGTGGATTCGCCAGTCAATTCTTCAAGCCCTCGCAGAGCAGAGCCGTATTGTTCGCCTGCCACTCAATCAGGTTGGCTCACTCAATAAGATTAATAAGGCATTTGCACGCTTTGAGCAGGAGCATGAGCGCGTACCATCACCGGAGGAGCTTGCTCAGGAGCTCGAACTGCCTCGTGAGAAGGTTACCGATACCCTGCGCGTAGCCGGTCGCCATATCTCTGTAGATGCACCATTCGCTGACGGCGAGGATAACTCCCTGCTCGATGTACTCGTAAACCCCGACTCGCCAAATGCCGACCGCGGACTGATTAACGAGTCGCTGGCAACCGAGGTCGATAGAGCCCTCGAAACACTTACCGAGCGCGAGCGAGATATTATCCGCTACTTCTTCGGCATCGGCTGCTCAGAGATGACCCTCGAGGAGATTGGCGAGAAGTTCGACCTTACCCGCGAGCGCGTGCGACAGATTAAGGAGAAGGCAATCCGCCGCCTCCGCCACTCTTCTCGTAGCAAACTGCTCAAATCGTACTTGGGATAGTTATAGCTACGCAGAAAGCGTGTACTGCCCGCTTTTTCGAGAAAAAGCAGGCAATCGTAGCGGTTTTCAGACAGCACTGCTGTTGATAAAAATAGTGCTTGACTTTGCAAATAAATTTGTAGTCAGCACTATTTTTTTATCATCTCCTACGGAGATTCTGAAAACCGAAAAAAAACAATTCGCCGATAGTATATTATAAAATATTTACATTCCCTCCAAACCTCCCTTTGAAAAAGGGAGGCTTTGTCGCATAGGCGGGCAGAGAAATCTGACCTCCTATGCTCCGAGGTGCATATCAGCAGCTATGTTGCTATTAATATTTTCGCTATCTACCACTAATTACCTCTAAACTACGCTTATAGTTCGCACCTATTTTATCGTCAGAGTTTGCACTCTGATACTTTCTTGCACCTATTTTGTTGTCAAAAGTGCGTAGTTACAACGCTCGGCGCGATTGGAGGCGATGGGCTGTACTAAGCGTACTGCCCATTGCTGACATATCGCGTTAGCGGAAGTAAATGCGTACTTTTCACAACAAAATCATTATCACGATAAAATAAAGGAGAGGGCAGAACAAATATCCCCCTCCCCGGAAACACGCCAAAGTTCTGTATCAACCAGAAGGTCAGTTGTTCCCTTGATTTTTGTTGCATATATAAGGTATGGTTACCTTTCAATTAGTTTTTCATCTTGCTCAACAGCTTCTTCGGATAGTTGGTGCAGATGCACTTGAGTTTGTGAGATTGACTGACATAGTAGTCCATCTGCTGATCGGTATCGGTATTGAATACGCTGAACTCGATACCGAGATTGACAAACTCGTCGATAGTACGCTTACCGCCACTAAAACCGTCGTTCATATACTCAAGCGAGAGATTTGCCCAACGGTATGCATACTGACAGCCTTTACCGAGTCGATCATACTCTGTAGCTGCCTTATTTGCCATCCATCCGATAGGGATTTTAGCTGATTCGCAGAGTGGTGCGCAACCAGCCATAACGGTTGCATTACCGGTGCAGATGAACTCCATCCACTCCTCGGCACCCATCTCCTGAGCGATTTCAATAGAACGCCTACAAGCGTTAATACAATACTGAGCACGGGTTGTAGCATCGATAGATGTAGGGGATGTGATATTCTTGATATCGAGGACAAGTTTGGTACACTTACCCTCAGTAACAGCCACCTCGAGATACTCTTTAAGTGTTGGAAGCACCTCGCCGTTTGAGAGTACACCGCCACGACGCAACTCTGCCACGGTATTTTCCCACGGATACATACGGTTGATTTGGCAGTTACCGTCAGCGTGTGCAACAATCACATCATTATCCTTTGTCCAATAGATATCAAGCTCTGAGCCATAGCAACCCAAGCTAATTGCATTACGCAACGACGCGATAGAGTTATCGGGAGTTCCGCCAAACTCTTTTACTGCGCCACGGTGAGCAACAACAATATTGTCAGCCTTCTCAATAGGCTTTACGACCACCTCGGGTTTCTGCTCATTACCGCCATTATTTCCACCTCCATTGTTAGGACCCCATGGAGAGTCCGGTCCATCCTCAGTATCGCAGCCCACAAAAAACATAGCTGCTGCAGCAAGCGATAAAATTGAAAATCTTCTAAGCATCATTGGTTTTTGTTAAAAAGGGGTGGCAGTGGCTACCGCCACCCCAATTATAGAATTTTTATTTATAGTTCTTTACGCAACGGAATGGGCAAATTGCCTGACCAATATCAAGGTTAGCAAGAGCAGTAGTCATAGTAGAATTGTTCTTGATAGTAACATTGATACGACCACCACCTGCGCTTGGATAATCTGCAGGCTTAGAGCCAGCCATTGGCAGTGGAACCCACATTTGACAACGCATGCTCCAGCACTGGAAGCCCTGAGTCATATAACGGAAGCCAAGTGGATAGTAATTGAAGCCGAACTCGTCTGCGCCCTCGTCAATGTACTTATCACCCCAATACTTAGTGTTACGCAACCAACCGTTGATGTTAGGCACACCACCGTTAACCATCTGCTTGTAAGTACACTTTGCCTCATCTACCGGATAAGTGTGAGTACCGGTCTTAGAAGCCTGTGCCATTGCATAGAAGAGATCTCTCCAGTCCTGAGCATTAGCAACATGCCAGCCATAAGGACAGATACCCTGAGCCTGAACGCGGAGCATTGGGTACTTCTCCTCGTCCTTTGCATCGTCGCCTGTGTACTGATCAATCTGAGCCTTAATTGGAGCCTCTGCAATTGTATAGGTAATACCACGAGCATCGGTGTATTTCTCACCGATTACCCAAGGACCCTGCTCATAACGAGCATAACCGATACCGAAGCGAGCCTCATAGCCAAGCATCTCATGATATGCATATACGCGACCGTCATCAGAGTAGGTCTCAAGAGTACCAAGACCGCTCTCCTTGGTCTCCCAAGCTGAGTTAAGAGTTGAAGCATTCCAAGTTGCAGGGAAGTCAGCAGCAGCATAACCACCAGAACCACTTGCACCAGCAGCCTCATGCTTAACCATACCAGAACCAAGTTTAGGATTGATGTTACCACCGTCCCAAGCCATGTGCTTAACCATCCAAACCTTCTTAGAGCCATCGCGAGCAATAAACTCCTTAGTTGGGTAGTCCTTAATCAGCTCGTCAGGCATTGCGTACTGGTTAGTAACGCGCTCCCAAGACCAAGTAAGGGCATTGAAGTCGATAGTAAGGGTACGAACACCGTTAGCCTCAATAGCAGGACCTGTCCACTTAGCGTCCTTATTCTCAAGCTTTACAACCTTACCCTCTGCAGCAAGTGCGAAGCAAGGATAAGTCAGCTCACGAGAATCCTTATTGATAACAACTGCATTGTTTGCGCTCTCGTTGAAGAAGGTCTTGAGGATAAATACACCATCCTTCTCGGTCTTATCCATCTGAAGTGCCTTCTCGATAGCGATATCGGCAACAGATGCACCATATACGAAGTAGTGATCCTCAGCAGCAAGCTGTGTAACAGGAACATCAACAGATGCAAGTGAAGTAGCTGCGCTACCAACTGTGATAGTCATAGTAGCTGAACGAGGAGCCTCCTTATTCTCATACTTCTCTGCAGTAACCTTTACCTTACCTGCCTCAACAGTCTCAGCCTTAAGCCAAGTAGCAGCAGAGCCGTCGCCATTCTTGAAAGAGTAAGCAACAACATCACCCATATTAGATGAGTAAGATACAACCTCAGAGCCACCATTTGCAAGGAACTCAACCTTCTTTACAGAGGTAGTAACCTTAGCATCTGCCTTTTCGCCCTTCTGAGTGAAGGTAAATGGAACTGCAGTGCCATCAGCAGTAGTTACGGTAATCTCGAAAGTACGCTTATACTCTGTATTTGCAGCGATAGAGACAGAGATACCCTCTACATTAGAGGTATAAACGGTCTCAGTATCGTAAGTACCTGTATAAGACTGCTCAACAGATGTCTTTGAAAGGGTAACCCAAGGAGTTGAAGAGGTAACCTCTGCATTCCAAGAGGTTTCAAGAAGCTGACTACCGCTATTTACCTGTACAGCAGCAACATAAGTAGTTGCCTTTGCATCAAAAGTTGTAGTAAGCGGCGACAGTGTAACACGGGTTGCTTGGTCACGCTCTGAGATATCAACCTCCTGACACGCAGCAAAACCGAGAAGAGCTACACTGAATACTAAATACTTAAATATTTTCATAGCTTGTTTTGTTTTTGTCTGTTAAACTAGTTCCAACCCTCAGTCTGAACCAACTTGTAGTTCTTGTTACGAGCAGAGTTAGAGATTGGCCACAACAGGATGTTAGGATTTGTTGCGCGCTGCTGCTTAAGATAATCGTTGTAATCCCAAATAGTGTCGAGACGAATCAGTGCCCACCAAATAACACCCTCTGCAGGGAACTCGAGGAAGTACTCATTCTCAAGTGCCTTAAGAACACCGCTCTGAGTAGCATCTTTGTAGTAGTTATCCTTACCGTATGCACGCTTTGCAATAACATTCAGGTAACCAAGAGCCTTTGTGTACTCCTTCTTGTAGTATGCCAACTCTGCTGCCATCATAACACCGAGAGCTGTACGGTAGTAAGGGATATCGCAGTCCTCAATAGCGATTGCACCGCTCTGATCGCCGATATACTTATTACACCAAGTAAGGTTCTCACCACTTGCACCGTAGTCGCCATCGCCGAGGTTAGTTGCAACACGCTTGTCACCCTCAATATCACGGCTGTCACGAAGACGCTTCATGAATGGAGGCTGATAACCCCACCACTGAGTTGACTTCATCGGAACAGGCTTGTTCTGATATGCAGGAGCAACTGTAGAGTTACCGAAGTAGAAGTATGGGTAGAAACCACCTGTCAGCTTCTCATCCTGGCTGTTGTGAAGTGCAAATGCAATCTCCTTATTCTTCTTGTTTGCATTGATAAATACCTTGCCATAATCGTCAAGCAGAGCACCGCTTGTAAGATCAAGTGCATCGAGAGCATCCTGAGCAAGTGTCAGGTAGCTGTCGCCACCCTTCTGATTAGTGTACATCCAAAGTGCATACTCAGCCTTGAGCAGGTTTACAGCGGTCTTTGTTGCAAAGTAGCAATCAGTACCGAGGTAAGCACCATTCTCGAGAGCAGTCTCGATATCCTTACCAATCTGTGCATAAACCTCCGCCTTAGGAGCACGCTCCGGATAGCACTCAGGCTGTGATACAGACTCGATTGGAACCAGGTTCAAAGGTACATCACCCCAAAGACGAGCAGCCCAGAAGTAGCAGTATGCACGAGCAAATGAAGCCTGACCGATAGCATAACCACGCTCCTTCTCATTCATCTCAACAAGTGGAGCATACTTAAGTACAGCATTTGCCTGATCGATAGTAGTATAGAGTGCAGACCAGTTTGTAGAAGCGTTTGCACCATTCATAGTACTTGACTCAACACCGATCATATCGTTATCGTGTGCCAAGTTTACGATAGAAGAACCCCACATATAGGTTCCCACACGAACCTCACCCCAGTAGAAAACATTACAAGTAGTGTTCACAAAGCAAGAACGCATACGCTCGTAGATACCGTAGGTGGACTGTGTCACATCAGTTGCATCCTGCCACATGTTGGATGCAGAGAGTCGGTTGTCCTGCATAATATCCAAATCGCCGTGGCAAGATGTAGCCATCATAGCACCAGCAACTAAAGGCAGGACCAATCTCATTATATTCTTAAGTTTCATAGTCTTTTAATTTTTTATTGATTACAGCACCCAATTAGAAGGTAAGTTTTACATTGAACAAGAACTTACGAGCTGGTGGGTTAAATGTACCGCCTGATGCATCAGCATTGTTTGAAGAAGAGTACATATTTGAACCACTTGCACGGCTGATACCGGTCTCAGGGTTAGCACCACCGCTTACACCTGTCCAGTAGCAGAGTGTGTTACCTGTAAATCCAACAGTTACCTTCTTAATGCCTACCTTCTTTGTCCACTTGCTTGGGAGGTCATAGTAGAGTGACACATCACGAAGACAGAGATAATCAGCACGCTCAACATTAAAGTCTGATGCACGAGAGAAGTTACGGTTACCGAAGTCAGCATCGTTCGGGAAGAAACGAGCGTACTTGTAGTCGCAACCTGGGTGTGTCCAACAGTCATAAACCATCTTATCAACATTTGAGTTACTGTTACCCAGAGTATTCTGGAAGAAACGAGTCTTCATATAGTTGTAGATAGAGTGACCGATTGCGTAGTCAACATAAACTGAGAGTGTGAGGTTCTTGTACTTGAATGTATTGTTCAAACCACCTGTAGAGTGAGGAACAACATTACCGAGGTGGTACATATCCTCAGCATCAATCTGCTCAGAGCCATCAGGACGACGAGCAGAACCGTAGCGGTTCATCCACTCATAGTCACCAATATCCTTACGACCCTTGTACTTAGCATCGTCCTTATCAGAGAGCTTATCTGAACGACGGTGACCGTGTGCCTGTGAGTCATAGTAAGCAGCATCTGCCTGAGCCTGATTCTCAATAATATGAGAGATCTTGTAACCATAGATACGACCCAGCTCCTCGCCTACTGCAGTACCACCAAAGCGGTAGCCTGTCTCAGACATTGTGTAACCACCGATACGATATGCCTTCTTACCTGTCTCATTACCATACATATCGAGCTCGTCGTATGCATACTCCTCAGGAAGGCTGAGAACCTTATTCTTAGAGAATGAGTAAGTGAAGTCGGTTGTCCAAGTGAAGTTTGGCTTCTGAATATTTACAGAGCTAATCTCAACCTCGAAACCGTAGAAACGTGCGCTACCTACATTTGCCTTAACAGAGCTGAATGAACCTGTATCAGGGAGGGTAATTGAGAAGAGCATATTGTCAGTACGCTTGTTGTAGTAGTCAATTACAAAGCGGAGACGATCCTTAAAGAAGCCCATATCAAGACCCAAGTCGAGCTGAGTAGTGGTCTCCCACTTCATGCCGCTATTAACCATCGCGCTTGGGAGCATTGTACTCTGACCTGCATAGAGACCTGATGCAAATGCACCATAAGTATCATACAGACCAATACCGTTGTTACCTGTCTGACCGTAAGATGCACGGAACTTGAAGGTATTCATCTTGCTCTTATCTGAATCCCAGAATGGCTCCTCAGAGATAATCCAAGCTACTGAACCTGCAGGGAAGTAACCCCACTGATTACCCTTAGCAAACTTAGATGAACCATCGGCACGGAATGTAAATGATGCAACATAACGGTTAGCATAGTCATAGTTTACACGACCGAAGTAAGAGATCAGAGCCTGGCTCTCGTCCTCGTTAGAAGCAGTGAAGTTTACACCTGAGTCGAGGATAGGCACCTTATCAGATACTGAACCGGTTGCGTTTGCAGTCAGATACCAATAACGCTGGTGCATATAGTCATAACCTGCAGTAGCGTTGATAGTGTGAAGATCATTGAAGGTCTTATTATAGTTCAAATAAGCCTGGAATGTGTTACGCAGGGTCTGAGTACGAGTCTCTGTAGTCGAGCGGTCTGCATAAACGAAGTTCTTGTGACCCTCGAACTCGCCACGGTTGTAGTAGCTACCACGATACTGGTTGTCGAAGATAGCATACTGTGCAGTAGCAGTAAGTCCGTCGCAGATGTTCCACTTGAGGTTGAAGTTACCTGTCATACGGGTAGTTGCAGCCTCACGGTCAAAGAAGTTCTCATAGAACCAAGCAATCTGCTGGAACTTGTTAGTACCACCGGTGATGTAGTTACCCTCATCATCGAAGTTACGAGTTGTAGGACCCATCATCAAACCACGACCGATAGATGTAAAGTAGTCGCTGAATGGAACCTGACGAACTGAACGAGAGAGGTCAAATGTAGTAGATGCCTCCAAACGCTTCGAAATCTTGAAGGTTGTATTACCGTGCATTGTAAACACATTGTAACCTGTACCTGCGATATAACCGTCATCAGCAAGGTAGCTAACAGATGCTGCATAGCGAATCTTGTCGTTACCGCCGTTAACACCTACATACTCCTTGTGCCAAAGAGCTGGAGAGTACCACTGGCTCTGATAATCTGTATCACGGAATGTCAGATACTTAGTTGGGTCAATAGGATCGACCATCCAATCCCAACCCGGAGCAACCTCCTCACCATCAGTAAGATAACGGGTGGTAAACATGCTTGTACCTAAAGTATTACCTGTACCAGCAGCGTTTGCACCTGTGAGGAATGTCTCACCTGAACGGGTATCCTTAAGAGCCGGACGAACCCAAGCAAGGAACTCCTTAGCGTTCATCAGATCCCACTTACGAGAAGCCTCTGACCAACCTACCTGAGCATCAAATACAATCTGAGGACCCTGACCGATAGCACCCTTCTTTGTAGTGATGAGTACTACACCGTTAGATGCACGAGCACCATAGATACCTGCAGAAGCAGCATCCTTCAGAATTTCGATAGACTCAATATCGTTAGGGTTGATATCATCCATTGTACGGAGAACACCATCAACGATAACGATAGGGTCATTTGACATGTTGATAGAAGAACCACCACGAACCAAGAAACGAGGAGCAGCACCTGAAGCAACATCGGCAGTCTGAACACGCAGACCGGCAACCTTACCCTTCAGAGCATCACCCACATTTGATACAGGAGCATCGAAGAGCTCTGCACCATCAATCTTAGATACAGCAGTAGTCAAAGTACGACGAGACTGGGTACCATAACCTACAACGACAACCTCGTCCATAGATGTTGCAGCCTCCTTGAGGACAACATTGATAACTGAACGGCTACCCACAGCCTCCATTATATCGGTATAACCGATGTAAGAGAAGCCCAGAGTCTGATTGTTCTTTGCGGTAATTGAGTAGTTACCAGCCATATCGGTTGTAGTACCTGTTGTAGTACCCTCAACCCAAACGGTAACACCGATGAGCGGATTACCCGCAGCATCCTTTACCTGACCTGTTACTGTAGTGGTGCGAGCCGGAGTTGAAGCGGCAGCAGCTACACGCTTAGTAACAATAATACTTTTGCCATCAACGGTAGTCTCAACATTCTGACCGGCAAAGATTTTGCCCAGAACTGCTGAAAGCTCTTCGTCTTTGGCATCAATTGACACAGCGGCGTTCATATTGACATCGCTGAGCTTAACAGAAATTGAATAGCCCTGCTTCTGAAGCGACTGAATCGCCTGCTGAACAGTTGCATCCTTCAACTTCAAGCTGACCTTCTGCGCCTCTGCTGAGAGCGGGAGGGTCAACATCACACACATCGCAAGCAGAATGGTCCACAAACGACGATGAGAGGAAACTTTTGTTCTCATAGTGTTAAGTTTTGATTAGAAAAATAGGTTAACTATAAATAGTGGTAATACTATTTCTTATTTATTATAACATAGGTGTATCGTTCCGCTCTTCCAATAGTAGCTCATTCTACCATTCTGCTCAAGTGTCGAGAGAATACGGTCAAGCGACTCGTTGTTCACAAACGCCGAGTAGTAACGCTCCTCTGCAAGCTCCGCCTGATCAATAATGATGCGCACATTGAAAAGACGCTCAAGTTGCATCGATATATCACCGAGGCGGGAGTTGATAAATGTAAGTTTCTGCGTGAGCGGGGTCTGGCTGAACATATCCTTCGGAACGCTCTCGTAAATTACACGACCGGAACGCTTATCGAGCTTCAAGAAGTCTCCCGGGCGCATACTTATCACACGATTCTGACTCAAACTCTTGGTCTGCATATCCACTGCACCTTCGAGGAGCATCAGCTCGACCTCACTATTCGACTCATACGAGCGAACATTAAACTTTGTACCGTGTACAACCACATCAACCTGCTCTGTAGAGACGATAAAACGGCGGTGTTCATCCTTTGCAATATCTGCATAAGCCTCTCCGGAGAGATATACACGACGAACATCACCATCAAACTCGGTCGGGTAGATAAGCCTTGAACCTGCCGCCAAACGGAGTACAGAGCCATCATTGAGAGTTACCTCCCTGCTCTGACCGTTAGCAACATAGACCTCTTCCCACTCTACTCGACGCTCTGACTCTACAAAGAGTTTTACAGAGGTTATCAGCGCAAAAGCCATAACCACAGCTGCTGCTACGCGCAACACTGAGCGCATAACTGCTGTACGACGAACACGAGCTTCGCTCTTCTGAATCTTTTCAAGCACGGTCTTATAACTACAACGAGTCTTAAAACCATTTAGAGAAGGCTCAAGCTTCTCCCACTGCTCTCTCATCGCACCATCCTTCGCTTCGGTGTCATACGGAGCTGCAAACCACTCCGCAAACTCACTCTGCACCTGCTCAGGGTATTGGTGCAACAAATAACTGTTTACTATTCTGTGTTTTCTTTCCATAATTCGCGCATTAGTATATGTAAGACACTCAGAGAGCCTTCTACACCCAATCGTAAAAAATTTTTTATCGTTTAGGAGTAAATATTAAATAAATTGTCTATATTTGTAATGAAGTGTAAGCAAGTATGGCATTTGACATTGATCCGAAAGTGATAAAAAGGCTCTCTGAAGGCGATCAGAGCGCATTTCGTGTCGTGTTTGAGCACTACTACCCTCGCGTATATGAGTTTATCCGCCGCATTGTCAAGTCAGACACCATCTCTGAGGATATTGCGCAGGATATATTCGTCAAGATTTGGGAGCGTCGCGAGATGTTTGGTGTAGAGGTTCAATCATTCGGCAAGTATATCTATGTCATGTCTCGAAATGCCGCTATCAATGCCATCCGCCGCACGGGTCGCATTACTCCGTTGGTAGAGGATACTGTAAATCGTTCCGAGAACTTCTCTATCGAGGATGACTACTATGCTCGTGAGAAGGAGCTTATCATTCGCCTTACCGTCTGTCAGATGCCCGAGCAGCGTCGTCGTATCTTTGAGATGAGCCGTTATATGGGTATGGATAATCAGACTATCGCCACTACACTCAACCTCTCAAAGAAGACTGTCGAGAATCATCTTACGCTGGCACTCAAGACTTTACGCTCTGTTTTGGCTTGCTGGATTGCTATATTTTTCGGGGGGGGGAATTTGTAACTAACCATTTCTATCTTCCATTCAAATCGTCTTATCGCCTGTCAATTTAATCGTTTATGTAACGATTTTGAATTTCGAATTTTGAATTCTGAAATGTCTTGACTAACTTTGCACGATAATTTGACTGAAAATTATGGATTTAAAATATTTTAACCGACTCAACAGATGGATTGGCTGGGCAGTATTTGCCATAGCAGCCGTTGTCTATCTGGTTACATTAGAGCCATCCTCAAGTCTTTGGGATTGCTCCGAGTTTGTTGCCACCTCATACAAGTTAGAGGTTGGTCACCCTCCTGGAGCCCCACTCTTTATGCTGCAGGCTCGTATCGCTACCCTATTTGCACCATCTACACACTATGTACCGCATATGGTCAATGGAATGAATGCATTAGCAAGTGCCTTCTGTATTCTGTTCCTCTTTTGGACCATCACTCATATCGCCCGCCGTCTATTTACCCGCACAGGCGAGGCTCTTACTGCGGGTAAGGGTTACGCAGTGCTTGGTGCAGGCGTTATAGGCGCATTGGCTTATACATTTACCGATACCTTTTGGTTTTCGGCAGTTGAGGGTGAGGTCTATGCCCTCTCGTCAATGTTCACAGCCCTTGTTGTGTGGCTTATGCTCCGTTGGGAGGAGGAGGCTGACGATACCCACGCTATGCGTTGGATAATCCTTATTGCCTACCTTATGGGTCTGAGTATCGGTGTGCATATCCTCAACCTGCTCACAATTCCCGCTTTGGTATTTATCTACTACTTCCGCAAGAGTAGTAAGGTGACTTGGAAAGGTCTCTGCATAGCTACCCTTGCCGCAGGTGCTATACTGCTTGTTATCAACGGCATAATCATCCCTTATACTGTATATTTGGGTATGTTGGTCGATATATGGTTTGTAAACTCACTCGGACTGCCTGTAAATAGTGGCATTGTATGCTTTGTGCTGCTGATGTTTGCCGGTTTGGGTTATGCAATATACTATACACACAAGCGCGGTGCGAGGATTTGGAATCTTATTGCGGTCTGCGTAACGATGATTATGCTAGGCTTCTCGTCGTATGCTTCGGTTACCATTCGTGCAATGGTCAATCCGCCGATGAACTCAAACAATCCGAATAATCCGGCAGCCCTGCTCTCGGTACTCAACCGCGACCAATATGGCAATCGCCCACTTATCTACGGAGCATCATACGCAGCACCTATTGAGAGCTATACCGAGAAGGAGTTGTATAACTACAACCCTGCCACAGAGAGCTACGACAAGATGACCACTGTCGATAGTTATATCTATCCAGACAAGTTTATGCACCTCTTCCCTCGTATGTGGAACTACCTGAAGAAGGAGCACGACTACAAGCCGTGGGCAGCCTATCGCACAAAGGAGGAGATTGCCCGCAATGAGAATGGCGAGATTATCCGCGACGAGACGGGTCGTCCTGTGCGTCAGACAGTTATGGACTACGGCAAGGCTGTGCGCTACTACGACGGTTATGAGACAAAGACTATCGTTGAGCCGACATTTATGGAGAATCTTCACTACTTCTTCTCCTATCAGCTCAACTATATGTATTGGCGATATTTCCTTTGGAACTTTGTAGGTCGTCAAGATGACATACAGGCAGAGGGAATAACCCTCACACACGGCAATTGGCTCTCGGGCATCGACTTTATTGACGAGCTCTACCTCGGTCCGCAGGATAATCTGCCGGCGGAGATGGAGAACAACCGCGCCCGAAATACCTACTATTTCCTGCCGTTTATCCTCGGTCTTATCGGTCTTATTTACCAGCTCAACCGAGATAAGCGCGGCTTTACGGTCGTTATGTGGCTCTTTATAATGATGGGTATCGCCCTTGTGGTCTATTTCAACTCCTCCCCGGGAGAGGTGCGTGAGCGTGACTATGTATATGCAGGCTCATTCTACGCCTTCTCGATATGGATAGGTCTCGGAGTGCTTGCCCTCTACGATGGTCTGTGCAGATTGTTGAAAAGCAGAGAGCGCAGTGCAGCTATTGCAGCCACAGTTATTGCAGCTGTTGTTCCAGGCATACTCTGCGCAGAGAATTGGGACGACCACGACCGCTCTAATCGCACTTGGGCGCGTGACTCGGGACACAACTACCTCAACAGCATTGTCGAGGTCGATGGCGTAAGCCCGATAATTGTCAATTACGGAGATAACGACACCTTCCCTGTATGGTTTGCTCAGGAGGTGGATGGCGTGCGTACCGATGTTCGCATTATGAACAGCTCTTACCTTGATGGCGAGTGGTATGTAGATGAGATGAAGTGCAAGGCAAATGATGCTGACGGTATTCCATTCTCTCTGCCTCGCGAGAAATATACATTCCGTAACGATTGGATTCCTGTTATCGACCAGCTCGAGCGTCCTGTTGATGCAAAGGAGGTTATGGAGTTTATCCGCAGCAACGACAAGCGTACGATGTACGATATTGGTATGGAGGAGCCTGTAGATTACATCCCTACAAAGCGTATTGCCCTGCCGGTAGATAAGGATGCGGCTATAGCATCAGGAATTGTCAAGGAGTCTGACCGTGACCTTATGGTAGATACGGTATATATCGAGCTTAAGAAGAGTTCACTTTCACGCTCGGAGTTGATGCTGCTCGATATGTTTGCCAATTTTGATTGGAAGCGACCTATCTACTTCACACAGGCATATATGCTCAACAACTTCTCACTTGTTGATTATCTGCAATTTGACGGCTACGCATACCGTTTTGTGCCAATTCTGACACCACTCAAGGATAGTTGGGAGGTAGGTCGCGTAGATGCAGATTATGCCTACGATGTGTTGATGAATAAGACAAAGCACGGCGGAGTATCAAACCCTGATGTCTATGTCGATTCGTTTATGCACCACAATATTATGGTTGCCCGCACCCGTGAGGCTTTTGCAAGAGTTGCAAAGCAGTATATTATGCAGGAGGAGTATGCCCGCGCAGAGGAGCTGCTCGACAGAGGCTTGGAGGTGCTTCCTGTAAATCAGATTCGATTTACTATGGAGAATACCTATCCATTCTTGGAGGGTTACTACTCTATCGGTGCTGATGAAAAGGGCGATAATCTGCTTATGGCATACGCAGATACGCTGATAAGCTATATCGAGTACTACTTACAATTTGAAGGCTTCTACGGCGACCTTGTGACCGATATTATCGACGAGAAGCTCGGCGAACTTTCGGAGCTCTACTACCTTGCCGGCATTGCCGACCGTAAGGAGGTTGTCCGCAGTTTCAACGAGTACTACAAAGATTCATTCGGGCTTACAGATGAGGAGCTTATGAACCCTGATGCAGATAATAATAACACTAAATAGATATGAAACCAACACTTACACTCTACAACACCCTTACCCGTCGTAAGGAGGAGTTTGAGACAATACATCCTAATCGCGTAGGTATGTATGTCTGCGGTCCGACAGTATATGGCGATCCGCACTTGGGTCATACCCGTCCGGCAATTACATTCGATTTGCTCTTCCGCTACCTTCAAGCAGAGGGCTATAAGGTGCGCTATGTACGCAATATTACCGATGTGGGTCACCTTGAGCACGACGCTGACGAGGGCGAGGATAAGATTGCAAAGAAGGCTCGCCTTGAGCAGCTTGAGCCTATGGAGGTTGCCCACTACTACACAGAGCGTTACCACAAGTATATGGAGATGATGGGTGTACTCTCGCCATCTATCGAGCCACACGCATCGGGTCATATTATGGAGCAGATTGACTTTGTTCAGAAGATTCTTGATGCTGGTTTTGCCTATGTATCAAACGGCTCGGTATATTTCGATGTAGAGAAGTACAACGCTGCCCACCACTATGGCTGCCTGTCGGGTCGAAATCTTGATGATATTGTTACCGACACCCGAACATTAGACGGTCAGTCGGATAAGCAGCACTCATTTGACTTTGCACTTTGGAAGAAGGCGTCGCCTGAGCATATTATGCGCTGGAAGTCCCCTTGGAGCGACGGTTTCCCTGGTTGGCATATGGAGTGTTCGGCTATGAGTACAAAGTACCTCGGCGAGAAGTTTGATATCCACGGTGGCGGTATGGACCTTATGTTCCCACACCACGAGTGCGAGATTGCACAATCGACAGCAGCCCTCGGTCACGACTCGGCTCGCTATTGGGTACACAACAATATGATTACAATCAACGGCAAGAAGATGGGTAAGAGTTACAACAACTTTATTACCCTCGAGCAGATGTTCAACGGTCAGCACGATGCCCTTGAGCAGGCTTATAGCCCGATGACAGTTCGCTTCTTCATCCTTCAGGCACACTACCGCTCAACTCTCGACTTCTCAAATGAGGCTCTCAAGGCTGCCGAGAAGGGTCTTGACCGACTGATGAAGGGTATTGAGGCACTTGGTAAGGCAAAGCCGTCAGCTACCACATCTTTCAACGCAGCAGAGCTTGCAGAGCGTTGCGAGGCAGCTATGGCAGACGATCTAAACTCTCCAATGGTAATCTCTGCGCTGTTTGACTATGTAAAGATATTCAACTCTCTTGCCGACGGCAGCCACACTGCAACTGCCGAGGATTTGCAGAGCCTTAAGGCAACTGTAAACCGCTGGGTATTCGACATTCTCGGTCTGAAAGACGAGAAGGCTGCAACATCAGGTGGCAAGGATATGGTCACTCCACTTGTAGAGATGTTGCTCAATATGCGTCTTGAGGCTAAGGCTGCAAAGAATTGGGCTCTGTCAGACCAGATTCGCGATAACCTTACCGCTATCGGCATCCGAGTTAAAGACCGCAAAGACGGCTTCGATTGGGAGATAGAGTAACAAAAAATAGCAACTATTCTTCACAACCGACTTTGGCTTTCAAACCACAGTCGGTTTTTTCGTTATAATCTATAATAAAAACTATGTTTTTAACAGAAAAAGTCGTATCTTTGCGCTGTAAAGACAATTTCTAATTTTTAAACAATTGCTTATGAAGAAACTTTTACTTCTGATGTGCGGTCTTTTCATTGGTTTTGTTGCCAATGCTCAGACCATCGTATCGGGTACAGTTGTCGATGAGGCAGGTGCTCCAGTTATCGGTGCATCCGTATTTGTTCCCGAAACAACTATGGGTACAAGCACCGATGTAGATGGAACATTCTCATTCTCGGTACGCGGTACTGCGAAGCAGGTTCAGATTACCTGCATCAACTACAGAACAGAGACTATCGAGGCAAACATCACCGGTGCTAAGTACGACTTGGGTACTATCACACTGGTTGCCGAGGCTCTGACTTTGGAGGATATCGTGATTACACAGTCTGTAGCTGTGTCACGCAAGACTCCGGTTGCTGTATCAACAATCTCACTCGACGAAATCGAGTTCAAGATTGGCGGTATGGAGTTCCCTGAGGTACTCAAATCTACTCCGGGTGTTTACGCTACTAAGGATGGTGGTGGCTTTGGAGACTCTAAGATCAACATGCGTGGTTTTAAGAGTGCCAATGTTGCTGTTATGATCAACGGTGTGCCTGTAAACGATATGGAGTGGGGTGGCGTCTATTGGTCAAACTGGGCAGGTCTCTCTGATGTAACCCGCTCAATGCAGACTCAGCGCGGTATGGGTGCTTCTAAGGTATCTTCTCCAACTGTCGGTGGTACAATCAACATCGTTACAAACTCTATCGATGCTAAGCAGGGCGGAACAGCCTCTTATGGTATTGGTAATGACGGTGCAAACACAATGTCATTCAGCCTCTCTACAGGTCTTTCAAAGAGTGGTTGGGCTATGAGCGTATTGTTTGCAAAGCGTTGGGGTGACGGCTATATCCAGGGTACAGGCTATGAGGCTTACAACTGGTTTGCAAACATCTCAAAGCGTATCAACTCAAAGCATCAGCTCTCACTCACCGCATTCGGTGCTCCACAGACTCACAACCAGCGTAAGCCACTCTATGCAGGTCTTTCAATTCAGGAGTGGGATAAGGTTGCAAAGTGGATGGGCGAGGAGAACAAGTATCGCTACAACGCTATCTATGGTTTTGACAACAATGGCAAGGAGCGTTCTTCTATGGTAAACCACTACCACAAGCCACAGATTTCGCTCAACCACCAGTGGCAGATTGACCACAAGTCATCACTCTCAACAGCACTCTATGTATCTATCGGTCGTGGTTATGGTTACTCTGGTCAGGGTCGTACTTCTGCTTGGCGTGCTAAGTGGAACGGCTCTTCAAACGGTACTCTGCTTACAGACTATCGTAAGGCTGACGGAACTTTTGACTACGGTAAGATTCAGGACGAGAATGCTGCAAGTGCAACAGGTTCAAATATGGTAATGTCGAAGTCTGTAAACGACCATATGTGGTACGGTCTGCTCTCAACATATACCAACGAGTTGCTCCCAGGTTTGGAGCTCTCTGCCGGTGTTGATGCTCGTTACTATGTAGGTACACACACCAACGAGATTATCGACCTCTATGGTGGTCAGTACTTTATCGACGACGCCGACCGTAAGAATGTAAAGGTTGAGAACAATGCAGCTGCGGCTGATCCAAGCTGGGTAAACGAGAAGCTCACTGTTGGTGATATTGTATATCGTGACTATGACGGTCATGTTCACCAGGAGGGTGTATTTGCACAGTTGGAGTACACAAAGAACCGTCTGAATGCATTTGTTTCAGGTTCATTCTCAAATACAGGTTACTGGCGTGTTGACCGCTTCTACTATGATGCTGCACACCAGCGTTCAGAGACTATCAACTTCCTCGGTTTCACTGCAAAGGGTGGTGTAAACTACAATGTTTCAAAGATCTCTAACTTCTTCCTCAACTTGGGTTATATCTCTCGTGCTCCATTCTTCTCTGGTGGTGCATTCTTGCAGTCAACAACCAGCCATATGACTAACCCTGACGCAGTAAACGAGAAGGTTGCATCAGTTGAGCTCGGTTACGGTCTTCGTTCACAGAAGCTCGCTATCAATGTGAATGCATACTACACACTGTGGATGGATAAGTCTGATGTTCGTTCAAAGTTGATGTCAAATGGCGACTATGCTCGTGTAAATATGACAGGTGTAGATGCTCGTCACGCAGGTATCGAGGTTGACTTGCGTTACAAGCCGGCTCCATGGGTAAATATTACCGGTATGATCTCTTGGGGTGACTGGGTATGGTCAAGCGACACTCGTGGTTATATCTACGACTCACAGGGTCAGCCTATGACTTCGAAGCTCGACGGTACTGTTGCTTCAGGTATCATGGCTGATGACCACGCTTGGATTGAGCTTAAGCAGAAGGGTATCCATGTAGCAGGTTCTGCACAGACTACTGCTGCTGTAGGTGTTGATTTCTTCCCATTGAAGGGTCTTCGCGTAAGTGCAGATTGGAACCTCTATGGTCGTAACTTCGCTGACTTCTACCTCGGTTCAAACCTTGTAACAAACACTGCTGTAACTGTAAACGACCCTTGGCAGATTCCAGTAGGTCACCAGCTTGACCTCTCTGCAAGCTACTCATTCAAGATGGGTAAGGTTCGTGCAACTCTCTATGGTAATGTAAATAACTTGTATGACTACAACTACATTATGGATGCTCAGTGCGCAACTGACGCTAAGGGCTGGCAGGACTGCTACGCTGTAATGTACTCATTCGGTCGTACATACACACTCCGTCTTAAAATTAATTTCTAAAGAACTACAGCTATGAATAAGAATATTATCAAAAGTATTTTGTCTGCCACTGCCGTAGCTCTTATGTGCTGGGGTTGTGAGACCAACTATTACAACGAGAACTATCTTGATGACTACGAGAACAATGGCGAGATTGTCGATGTTCACACCGTAGATCTCACTTTGGATAAGGATCACTACTCGGCTATCTCAAAGAATAGCACCAACAAATCTATCGCAGAGGCTGCCGGTGAGGATGCTGTAGCAGCTCTGTCAGCTGTTGCTAAGAATCAGTATTTTGCCTCTGCAGATGATGCAGCGACATATATCCCTGCATACTTATCGCAACTCTACCCTACATTCGACAATGGTTCTGTGGCTATGGTAACATATACCGCAGCTGTAAATGTACCTGAGAATGTACAGAAGCTCAACGCAGCTACAACTTTCGACTTTAAGGATAAGAACTATCAGGCAGTTTGGGGCAATGAGAAGCGTTATGCCGCTGCATTTACCCCTGCAACTGTAGGTAGCCTTACACAGTTTATCCCAACCGAGGGTCTTGAGGCTGGCGACTATGTATTTGTAACTTACGACTACTCTGAGGCAGAGCCTGATTTCGAGGCTGAGGAGGAGGCTGTAAAGGAGGCAAACAAGCCTGTTATCACCTTCCCGGGCGCAGGTAAGTATCTCTTCGTAGCAAATGTAGGTGGTGTTGATTACGCCGCTACTCCACTTGGTGCAGATAAGAGCTACGGTTACCTTGGTCGTACAGAGGTTACTATCGCTGCTGATCAGATTGCTGCAAACGACACTACCAACGCTCTTGCTTGGACAGTTGCCGCTATGGACGGAGGTTACTCTATCTGCGGTGCTGATGGTCGCTTTATCTATATGAAGGGTACTTACAACTCTTTCAACCTCTCAAAGGAGGTTGGCGCAGAGGGTTATGCTTATACCTTCACACCTAATGAGGATGGTACTTTCGCTATCGTAAATGCGACAATGAACAAGTCATTGCAGCTCGATACTCAGTACAACACTTGGGGTGCTTACCCTGATATCCGTGGTGCTGTGCCTGCTGTATATGTACTCAACGATGCCGGTACTGCTTATGTAAATGTAGCGACACTCTCTGCCGGCAATGAGCCTGCTTATGTTAAGGTATCTAAGTTCGAGGGCGCAGGTAAGTATATCATCGCAGCTTCTGACGAGAACGGTTTCTACCCTGCTCTACCTGTTGCTGCTGATAAGACATACGGCTACCTCAACCCAGGTACAGTAACTGTTAAGGGTGGCGTAATCGTTGATGATGAGGATGCAGCAGCTGTTGTTTGGACAGTTGAGGCTACTGCAAATGCTAACGAGTATACACTCAAGGGTGCAGATGGCAGATACCACTATATGAAGGGTACTTACAACTCTTTCAATGTATCTGCTGACCTCGGCACAGAGGGCTATGGCTATACTTTCGCAGTAAATGCAGACGGCACATTCACTATTACTAATGCTACAACAAACAAGTGGTTGCAGTATGACACTCAGTACAACTCTTATGGTGCTTATAACACTCAGAAGGGTCTTCTCCCATCACTCTACAAGCACAATGGCGTTGTTACCGAGGAGCCTACTATCAAGCCAAAAGTTGATAGCAAGAAGGTTTATGTACTCTATAAGTGGAACGGCAGCTCATTTGAGAAGGATAACAATGTTCTTACACTCCAGCCTGCAGACTACGCAGAGATGGGTCAGGGTAAGTACAACAACTTCACAAGCCCTGCACAGGATAACTACCTGCCACTCTTCCTTGCTCAGAAGTACCCTTATGCACTTGAGGGTGACGAGGTTTATGTAGGCTTCCGTTGCTATGCAGGTGGTGCTACCAACTTCGCTGTTGACCACTATACATTTGGTACAGAGTGGAGCAAGGTTAGCTACTTCGAGACTAAGACCGACCAATTCCGTAAGGCTGAGGGCGTATGGAATATCGACCGTACACTCGAGCTCAACTTCCCTAACGGCGACGCAGGTGCAAAGGCATTCTACCAGTACTGCGTAAACTGGGTATATGATAACAAGGATGTTGCTCTGGGCGCACCTGCTCGTGATAATGCAGGCGTAATCGTAGCTACCGACATCGTTACAATCTCAGGTGCAAAGCCAACAGGCGACTATTGGGTATCTAACTACGGTAACAACGAGTTCTATACAGGTGCATCTGCATACTATGGCAATATGGACTGGCGTGTATCTGCCGTTAAGGGTGGCTTTACCGCAGCAGGTATGGGCGACCTTACAGACGACCAAATTACTGCAAAGCTCAAGGAGCACACTGCAGAGGTATTCGCAGCCGTTTTGGGCTATGCATATCCTACAATGACTCCGGAGGAGTATAAGAAGGTTGTTATCAACTTCTACGCATACGGTCCTAACGCTACCTACACTTGCGCATTCGCAGTAACAGGTACAGGTACATTCGAGTATGTAGCAGACTCTATGGCAGAGCTTTAGTAGTCTTGTATCCGCAAAAAGCAAGGGTGACTTTTATCTAAAGTCGCTCTTGCTTTTTTGTTAGGATTACACCAACAGCACTACGCTCATTCCTTGCAACAATTTGTCGTTAGAAGGGCGTAGATGCAACGCTCGGCAAAAAAATGCTGACGATGGATAGTACTAAAGCGTACAGCCATTGTCAGCATTTTTTGTTAGCGGAAACAGGTATGCCCTTATAACGACAAATTACAGTAGTTTGTATATCTATTTAATACCTTATTCGTATACGCCACAGTAATATGAGGCTCCTTAAATCGACCATATAGAACGGCTTCGTGGTTATAGAACTCCTCCTCGGAGAGGAGCAGCATATACTCACGGACGGCGGTCCAATCGTCTTTAGGTTCATCGTAATACTCTGCGAGGTTTCGCGCATCTGTAACTCTTGATGCTCCGCAATTGTAGCTTGCAATAGTAAAGGCTGCACGGTCGTAATCAGAGATGGTTTTGGGGAGGCGTAGTTGCTTTTGCATCGACTTATAGAGTCGGCAGGCGACATCTATATTTATTGCAGGGTCGAGCAACTCCTCTTCCATAACATCCCAATGCTTTGCGATGTGTGGCATAACCTGCATAAGCCCCACAGCACCACGCGGAGAGCGAGCCTGAGCATTAAATCGGGACTCGCAATAGGCTATGGCAGACATCAGTCGCCAATCTATATGGTGACGACGGCATACACGACGAAAAATATCATCATAGGGCGAAATCTGATACTCTCCCTCTGCCAACAGAGCCTCAGGCTCCATATCGACAACATTAAAGCCCCGCCTTGTCAGAGGAACGACAGCGAGTATAAGTAGCACAACCGCCATCGCCACAAGGTGGTGATACTTTTTTAGAAAACTCTTTATTTTTTGGATATCTATCATTATTACTCTTTAAGGTTTTAGTCTCTACCTCCTACATTTTGAATTTTAGGAGTGTTTTTACCTCGCTCGGCGTTTTTCGAGGCGATGAGCTGTACTTGCGGTACTGCCCATTGGCGAGAAAAAGGTTAGCGGCAGCAAAAACCTCACTTCTCCACAATTTTGAATTTTAGGTGTGTTTTTACCACGCTCGGCTCGATTGGAGCCGATGGGCTGTACTACTTGTACTGCCCATTGGTGACATATCGAGTTAGCGGCAGTAAAAACCTCATAAAATTCAAAATTAATCGTAGAATGCCCACGAAATACCAAACTTAAACATTCCCGGATTGAGCGGATAACGGGCGATTTGGAAAGCTTCGCCATTACCGAACAGACCCTTGTTAAGGTGCTGGTATTTGAGCAAGATTCTCATTCGCTTCCACTTTGCAGAGACGAAGGCATCTATATATGGGTAGTTGCCTATCTCGACCTCATTTTGGTTATAGAAGACTGAGAGTGCGGGGTTATAGCCCGGTGCATAGTAGCTGGTATTAAATCGACCATCAAGACCTATCTGCACGCGCAGCACATCACGCTTGACCCAAAATTCGTAGTAGTATGAGAGGAAGGCAGAGACCAACGGCACAGGCACGACAGTTCTATCGGAGGTCAGCTGCACAAGGACTCTGTGGTCGAGGTGCAGACCCTTGATATTAAAGTTTTTCTGTGCATAGATACTTGTCAGGCTGACAGTGCCATCGTGCTGTGCGGGACGACAATCTGCGCCGTAGTATATCTTATTGGTAACAACGCTCTGCCAAAAGCCCAACTCGATACCGTGGTCGGGTACGGTAAATGACACATTAAAACGGGTCTCATTCTCCTTACCGAAGTCGTTACTCCACATATAGTGGTTTGAGAGCCAATTATTCATCCAATAGCCCGGAGAGATAGCACTCTGCGAGAACTCGCCCGAGAGTGTAAACGGTTTACCCTTAATGAAGGCTGTAAATGCTGCGTGGGCTCGCAAATCGAAGTCTCCGCCACGATAGCCCGACGGGTAGAGCTTAAACGATGCGCCCCAATCGACATATCGGCGGATTTTTCCATCTATGCCTGCATAAGCAAACCACGAACTCTTCTTGACGCGCTCGAGCTTACCTGTAAGGTAGTCTTTAAGTGCAAACTGCGAGTAGGTGTGTAGGTCTAAACCCACACCACCGTCGATTGTTCCGACAACGCCATCTCGATTCCACGGCTGCGCCTGAACAAAGAGGCGGTTGGTGATAATACGCTCGCAGATAGAGTCACGGCTCTCATTAGGGTTGAGGAACCAATCTTTGTAGTAGGTATCGGTATGAGGCTTAAATGTTCCATCCTCATTACGCTCATAACGCTCGTCGGTATATGTCGAGAACTTATCTGTGTAGCGTTTGTTCCACGAGTTATACTCAAACAGGTGTCCGATATATACAGCCGACAGCTCTGCCATCGAGAAGTCGCGCTCGGTCATTCGCTGGAGCGGGATACCGATAGACTGCTTGATAAAGAATGAGGAGTTGCGATAGAGGTTATTCGCCTCTGCACCCGCCAGACGCATAGGCACACCCGACGGCATCTCAAAGACGGTATCGGCAATAGCCCACTCGCCTACAACACCACCACTCTCCTGCTGGTCAATATGGTTATGCAGAAACGCAGCATGCACAGAGTATCGGCGACCTGTATGGGCAAAAGTACCTGCAAAGTTCTGATTTTTAATCCTTGAGCGGTCATACTTACCCCTTGAGCCTCGCGCCTTATAGTTGAGCGATACAGATGTCGAAGGGTTTATATTCTGAGATGTGGTAATCTCAAAGTGCTCCTCACGATAACGCTTCTGACCCGACTCCAAATATGTCATCCAAATATATGGATGCTTCATATTGTAGAACGGAGCATTCTCAAGGCTGTAAGCGTAGGTGTCATAAGGCTGTGCAAAGGTAAAATCGCGCGAAGTGGTACGCTCAAAGTAGTTTACCTCCTGCGAAGCCTGACCAAGACCACCGGTAGAGTTATTACCAAGACGCTTATGGTAGTGCGGATAGTCAAGACGCCACAGAGCGAGTGTGGTATCTATCGGCTCGACATTTACACGGTTTGTATTACGGTCAATATGCCACTGGAAGTTTCTCAAAGCGCGAATAGAGTCAGAGAAGAAGTATGACTCCAGAGGTTTGCGAGGTCGTTTCTTCTTTTTTGTAGAGTCTGCCGGCTCTCCCTGCTGACCCTCCTCGCCCTCGCCCGTATCATAAGGGTTTGTGCCGTAGCCATTTTGCTGCTGCATACCGCCACCCAATGGATTTCCACGCGAAGCATTCTGCTGACCACGCATCAACGCACTTGCATCAAGCTGTGCCGAGGCGTGACTACTCAGTAACGAGAAGGCAAACAGTAGCAGTATGAGTATATAGTTTTTTCTATGCATTATCTCTTACAGAAGAGCCAACCTATGGTTGATATTACAACATATATAACGATAATTGTCGGTACAGAGTATATTCCGAGCGTCAAAAGTGCAACAAGCGCAAGTGCAAGGAATATATATTGGCTCTTATTTGCTGACCAAGAGAGGCTCTTGAGCTTGAACGAGAACATTCGGATAGGGCTGACAAGCAGTGCCGCCATAATGACCGAGATAAGTGCAATCCACTCAACCTCAACAACTTTACCCTCTGTAGCCACTGCCCAAACAAACGAAAGGCAGAAGATAGCATTTGCCGGAGTTGGCAGACCCGAGAAACTCTCGTGCTGAGTATCGTCAATATTAAACTTTGCAAGGCGCAGAGCCGAGAAGGCTGCCATAATAAATGGCACAAATACAAGTGTTGTAACTACCCACGACGGCAGAGTGAAGAGCGTTGCGCCACTCTGAGCCGCAAAGGCATACATCGCCGCAGAGGGTGCAACTCCGAAAGAGACCATATCTGCAAGGGAGTCGAGCTGAACGCCTATATCGGAATACTGCTTGAGCAGTCGAGCCGTAAAGCCATCGAAAAAATCGCATACAGCCGATGCTACAACAAATGCAAATGCAAGTTTGAAATCCCCCAATACGAGTGAACTCAAAATAGAGCCACAACCACAGAGCAAGTTTGCCAATGTGATAAAGTTGGGTATTGTAAATAACTTTATTTTCATTTTTAAGTGCTTTTAACCCGACAAAGTTACAAAATATTTTTATCTTTGTACAATGAAGTTCAAAAACGATAAATTTATGTCTGCAAAAAGAGAGATTTTTTGTGTAATTATGGCAGGTGGAGTGGGTACTCGCTTCTGGCCCAAGAGCCGTAAAAGTATGCCAAAACAGTTTTTGGATATACTCGGCACGGGCAAGTCGTTTATCCGAATGACTTTCGAGCGTTTTGCCACCCGAATACCGGCACAAAATTTTATTGTCGTTACAAACCAAAGCTACAAATCTCTTGTGCTTGAGCATCTGCCTGAGCTTGATGAGAGTCAGATTCTCTGCGAGCCGATAGGTCGCAATACTGCTCCGTGTATCAGTTATGCCGCACATTTTCTCAACAGCAAATCTTCTGACTCGCTTATGGTTGTAACGCCGTCTGACCACTATGTAGCTGACCAAGAGCGATTTATCGAGACTTTAGACAACTGCACCGCTTTTGCCGATGCAAACGATGTATTGATGACTATAGGTATTAATCCTACACGCCCTGAGACCGGCTACGGATATATTCAGCGCAGCTCTGCCGCGGCACTCTCGCCTGTAAAGTGTTTTACAGAGAAGCCTAACCTTGAGGTTGCGCAGGCATTTATCCGCAGCGGCGAGTTTCTGTGGAACTCAGGCATATTTATATGGAAAACCAGCTCGATACTCGCTGCCATAGAGCGTTATCTGCCTGATATGCACTCACTCTTTGTCTCGGCAGCCGACAAGTTTGGCACAGCAGCAGAGGCTGAGGCTATTGCAGATATATTCTCGCAGTGTCGCGCAATATCTATCGACTACGGAGTGATGGAGCGTGCCGATAATGTCTATGTACACAGTGGCGACTTCGGTTGGAGCGACATCGGCACTTGGGGCTCTCTATACCAGCACTCGCGCAAAGACAAGTATGCCAATGTCAAGCCGGCGGAGGGTTGTTATACATACGATACCCGCAACACAATCATCTCACTACCAAAAGATAAAGTGGCGATAATCAGCGGATTAAGAGATTATATTGTAGTCGATACAGACGATGTACTGATGATATGTCCTCGCTCGGAGGAGCAAAATCTCAAGAAGTATATCGACGATATAAAGTTTAATCAGGGGGATAAGTTTTCGTAATGAATACCAATCAATTATACGACCTTTTCTGCAAGTCCAAAGGTGTTACTACAGACTCTCGCAAAGTTAGCGAGGGGCAGATTTTCTTTGCACTGCACGGAGAGAATTTTGACGGCAATTTATTTGCTGTTCAGGCTCTTAAGGATGGTGCAGAGTATGCTGTGGTAGATTGTGAGGCTGTTGTAAAGGAGAATAGCGAGTTTTCAGAGCGTCTGATTCTTGTCGATGATACACTCTCGGCATTACAACGCCTTGCTGCCCATCATCGTGAGCAGTTGGCAATCCCTATTTTAGGTATTGTGGGCAGTAACGGCAAGACAACGACAAAAGAGCTTGTAAGCCGTGTATTGGCAAAAAAATATGCAGTCTATGCAACCCGCGGTAATCTGAACAACCATATCGGAGTACCTCTGACGCTGCTTGCAATGGATAGCAGTACCGAGTTTGGAGTTGTCGAGATGGGCGCAAGTTCTCAGAGAGAGATTGAGCTACTCTGCTCTATCAGCAAACCCAACTACGGCATTATAACCAACATCGGCAATGCCCATCTTGAGGGTTTTGGTGGCAAGGAGGGTATCCGCAAAGGCAAGGGCGAGTTGTTCGACTTTTTGGCTGCTAACGGAGGTCGTGCCATTGTGCCGACAGAGGATAGAGTGCTTGTAGAGATGGCAAAAGAGCGAACAGGTATGGCAGTCGAGTACTATTCTCGCGCCATTGCCGAGGGCTATAAGAGCCAACTTTCGGGCGATTATAACCGATTCAATATCGCAGCCGCCGTTGCTGTTGCAACACTATTCGGCATCTCTTCAGAACAGGCTGCCGAGGCGATAGAGGGCTATACACCCGATAATAACCGCTCGCAGGAGGTTGTAACTCCGCACAACAACACTCTGATTATAGATTGCTACAACGCCAACCCGTCAAGTATGGAGGTGGCTATCGAGAATATCGCCTCAAGAGTCGGGAAAAACAAGCTCCTCATTCTCGGAGATATGCTTGAGCTTGGTCAGTGGAGCTTTGACGAACATTGTCGCATACTGCACCTTGCAGCGCATGTTGAGAATGCAGAGTTACTGCTCGTCGGCGCGGAGTTTTTAAGGGCTGCCCACGCATTAGGCATAGATGCTACTTGTTGCACTGACAGCGCCGAGGCGGCAAATTGGGTAGCACAGAGCAAGATTAGCGATACCGTTATTCTGCTCAAGGGTTCGCGAGGTATTAAATTAGAGAGACTTATCGGTGTACTATGAAACGACTATTAACCATATTCTATCTGCTCTTTGCCCTTACCGCGTCAGCAAAGAGTCAGCCTGATTGGCTCAAAAATGCAGTTATATACCACATCTATCCATCGACCTACATGGACTCCGATGGTAACGGCATTGGCGACCTAAAGGGTATAACCTCGCGCCTGGACTATATCCGAGAGTGCGGATTTAACTGTATATGGATGTCCCCTTGCTTCGCAAGTGCTTGGGAGGATGGCGGTTACGACATTATAGACTACTACAAAGTAGATCCCCGTTTCGGTACAAATGACGACCTGAAGACCCTTATAGATACAGCACACAGCAAAGGTATTAAGGTGCTGCTTGACCTTGTTGCAGGTCATACATCAAACAAGCACCCGTGGTTTAAAGAGTCGAGTAAGGCGGAGAGAAATCAATACTCCGACTACTACATCTGGACCGTAGGCAAGAACTATAAGAAGCCAGGTCCAAAGTTTGTCAATAACAACTACCCACGAGACGGCTACTATATCAAAAACTTCTTCGAGTGTCAGCCAGCGCTGAACTACGGATACTACAACCCCAAGCCAAACCACCACTGGGAGCAGGGCTACGACGCCCCAGGTCCTACGGCTGTGCGCGCGGAGCTGAAGAATATTATCGCCTATTGGTGCGATATGGGAGCTGATGGTTTCCGTGTAGATATGGCGCAGTCACTTGTCAAGAGCGACAATAAAAACCGCGATGGCGTGCGTCGCCTGTGGAACGAGATTTTTGAGTGGTACAACAGCGCATATCCAAACAATATCATGCTCTCGGAGTGGTCTGACCCTGAGCAGTCACTCTCGGCAGGCTTTAATATCGACCTGCTGATACACAACGGCATAGGTGGTAAGGTCTATCGTCCGCTCGTCTGTGAGACTACAGACAAGATGGTACCGACAGTCTGCTACTTCAACCGCAAGGGCGAGGGTCAGGTGCGAGCAGCTATGGAGCAGTACACAGAAATTTATAACACCTACCGCCGCATAGGTGGCTACGCCTCTATGCCGACAAACAGCCACGATATTTGGCGTCTGTCGCGCATGAACCGCACAACTGCCGAGGAGCAGAAGGTGGCTATAACCCTCTTCCTTACCCTACCTACACCGCCAATTGTATATTATGGCGAGGAGATTGGTATGCGCAACCTTGAGTACGCGCCAGCCAAGGAGGGTAGCGTCTCTTCACGCAACCGCTCGGTCTGTCGTACCCCTATGCAGTGGAGCACTAATAAAAATGCGGGCTTCTCTACTGCCGACCCAGCAAAGCTGTACCTGCCAGTGGATAATGCTCCAACATTCCCTAATGTCGCAGAGCAACTTACCGACTCCAATTCTGTGCTGAACTATGTCAAAGCGCTTCTTGCCCTGCGTAAAGCCACCCCAGCTCTTGGAGTAGAGGGCGAGTGGAAATATGTTGGCGATATGGACAACCCCTACCCTATGATTTACGCCCGCACCCTTGGAGATGAGAAGTATGTGGTTGTCTTCAACCCTGCCGACCGCACCGTCACAGGCTCAATCCCTGCTATGGGCAAACGAGCGGAGTGGGTATTCGGCAATAACCGTTCACTTGCAAAGTGCAAGAGCAGCAAGGAGTTACACTCCTTTACAATGAAACCTATTAGTGTGGCAATATATAAAATCAAATAGTTATGAGCAAAACATCACTTCCTGAAAACGCCTACCGCGAATTGCGCGAGGGCGAAGAGTACAAGCCGATAATGTCGGCAGATACAGTTCCAGCCGAGGCTACGCCATACTCGGTTACTGTAGGTATTGTTATGGCGATTATTTTCTCTGCTGCAGCGGCATTCCTTGGACTTAAGGTCGGACAGGTCTTTGAGGCAGCAATCCCTATCGCAATTATTGCCGTAGGACTTGGCGGACTACACAAGGGCAAGAGTATGCTGGGTCAGAATGTCATTATTCAGAGTATCGGTGCCACTTCGGGCGTAATTGTTGCCGGTGCGATATTTACCCTGCCGGCTCTCTACATCTTGGGTCTTGAAGCACACTTCTATCAGGTATTTTTATCGTCACTGCTTGGTGGTATTCTCGGCATTGTGCTGCTTATTCCGTTCCGCAAGTACTTTGTAAAGCAGATGCACGGCAAGTATCCGTTCCCTGAGGCTACTGCGACAACCGAGGTGCTTGTTTCGGGCGAGAAGGGCGGTAAGCAGACTATTGTTCTTGCACTTGCAGGTCTTATCGGAGGTGTTTACGACTTCGCTGTATCTACCTTCGGTGCGTGGGCAGAGACAATCTCGACAAAGATGACCGCATGGGGCGCAGATATTGCAGATAAGTTCAAGGTTGAGCTCTCTCTCAATACAGGTGCGACACTGCTCGGTCTGGGCTATATTATCGGTCTTAAGTATGCCGTGATTATCACAGCCGGTAGCTGCCTTGTATGGTTTGTGCTTGTACCACTTGTAGGTTACGCATCTGCGGAGGCTGCGACTATGAGTGCAAACGACCTCTTTGTTGCCTATGGTCGCCCTATCGGCATTGGCGGTATCGCTATGGCAGGTCTTATCGGCATTATCCGTCAGGCTGGCATTATCAAGGATGCAGCAATGCTTGCAGTAAATGAGCTGGGCGGAAAGAAGAGCAGTCAGGCGGCTGTGCGTACAGAGCGTGATATTACAATGAAGACAATCCTTACAATCATCATCGCAACACTCGTTGCCACACTCGTATTCTTCCAGTTTGGCGTTCTTGGTAATTGGTTGCAGACTATTGTTGCGCTGCTGATTGTATTTGTTATCGCCTTCCTCTTTACTACCGTTGCTGCAAACGCTATTGCTATTGTTGGTAGCAACCCTGTTTCGGGTATGACACTGATGACTCTTATCCTCAGTTCGCTCGTTCTTGTATCTATCGGTCTTAACGGCACTATGGGTATGACTGCGGCACTGATTATCGGTGGCGTTGTCTGCACAGCACTCTCTATGGCAGGTGGCTTTATTACCGACTTAAAGATTGGCTACTGGCTCGGCACAACACCGGCAGTGCAGGAGAAGTGGAAGTTCCTCGGAACAATCGTCTCAGCAGCTACTGTTGCCGGCGTTATGATTATCCTTAATAAGACCTACGGCTTTGTTGGCGAGAATGCCCTCGCTGCACCGCAGGCAAATGCTATGGCAGCCGTTATCCGTCCTCTTATGGAGGGTGGTCAGACACCGTGGGTGCTCTATTTTGCAGGTGCTGTGCTTGCACTCGTTCTCACTTGGATTGGCGTACCTGCACTTGCATTCTCGCTGGGTATGTTTATCCCTATGTCACTCAATGCTCCACTGGTTGTAGGTGGTCTTATCGCTTGGTTTGTCTCTAACCGTTCTAAGGATGAGGCACTCAATAAGGCTCGTTTCGACCGTGGTACACTTATCGCATCAGGCTTTATCGCCGGTGGTGCGCTGATGGGCGTTGTCTCGGCAATTCTTAAATTTGCAGGCGTAGATCTGTTTGCCGCAGATTGGGCTGCATCATCATCTGCCGAGTGGACTGCACTTGTGATGTATATACTTATTATGATATACTTTACCGTTCATACACTCAAAGCTAAAAAGGAGGAGTAATTATGGAACTAAAAGAGAGATTTTTGAAATATGTTGCTATCAACACTCGCAGTGACGAGAATAGCGACACTTTCCCATCAACAGCCGCAGAGTGGGATCTGCTCAACCTACTTGTAGAGGAGATGAAGCTACTCGGCTTGGAGGATGTTACAATTGACAAGTATGGCTATGCTATGGGTACCATTCCTGCCACAAAGGGCAAGGAGGGTGCGCCTGTAATAGGTTTTCTTGCCCATGTAGATACATCTCCCGATATGAGTGGCGAGAATGTCCGCCCACGCATTATCGAGAGCTACGACGGCGAAGATATTGTTCTCAACAACACCCTTACAATGAAGGTTGCGGAGTTCCCTGAGCTGCAAAAGTTTATCGGTCACACCCTTATCCACACCGACGGCACAACACTGCTCGGTGCAGACGACAAGGCGGGCGTGGCAGAGATTATGACAGCAGCTGAGTATCTTATGGCGCATCCTGAGATTGAGCACGGCAAGATTAGAATCGGTTTTACACCCGATGAGGAGATTGGTCGCGGTGTAGATTTCTTCGATGTCAAGGCTTTCGGTGCCGACTTTGCATATACTATGGATGGCGGCTACGAGGGCGAGTTGGAGTATGAGAACTTCAATGCTGCCGGCGCAAAAATCACTATTCAGGGTAGAAATGTTCACCCGGGATATGCAAAGAATAAGATGATTAACGCTATCGAGGTGGCTTGTGAGCTTAACAGCCTTATTCCGGCAGTCGAGCGTCCGCAGTTTACCGAGGGTTATGAGGGCTTCTACCACTGCGTAGGCTTTAATGGTACTGTTGAGAATGCAACTATCTCATATATCATCCGCGACCACGATGCAGACCTGTTCGAGAAGAAGAAGGTTTGGATGCACAATATTGTCGGTATGCTGAACAACAAGTATGGCGAGGGTGTACTGACCCTTACGCTTAAAGACCAATACTACAATATGCGCAAGATGGTCGAGCCACATCCACAGGTTATCGAAAATGCCCTTGCAGCGATGCGAGAGGCTGATGTAGAGCCTATTGTTCGACCTATTCGCGGTGGTACAGATGGTGCAAGACTATCATTTATGGGTCTGCCTTGTCCGAATATCTTTGCCGGCGGTATGAACTTCCACGGTAAGTTTGAATACTGCTCGCTCAACTCTATGGAGAAGGCTGTAAAAGTTATTATAAACATTGCTAAAAAATGGGCAGAATAAGAGGTGGTTTTTTGAAAGTTGCCGCTGCTGTACCCGTTGTAAAGGTGGCACACTGCGCTGCAAATGCTGAGGCTATATCTTCTCTTATAACCTCGGCAGCAGAGCGAGGCGTGAGCGTTGTTGCCTTTCCGGAGCTATCTATTACAGGAGCTACTTGTGGCGATTTGTTTCGCCAAGGGCAACTTCTTGATGCAGCCGAGGCTGCATTGGAGAGCCTTTTGACACACTTTGAGCCTATTGTATCGGTGGTAGGTATGCCTATCAGGTATAACTCTCATCTTTACGATTGTGCAGTAGTGATTTCAGAGGGGGTTATCTATGGTGTTGTGCCAAAGAGTTACTCATCTAACCCGATATTTACTGCGGGCAGAGGTACAGAGAACAGATATATCAACCTCTGTGACCAGATGGTGCCTTTCGGCAGCGACCTTATCTTTACTCTTGACGGAGTGAAGTTTGGAGTTGAGATTGGCGAAGATGCTATGCAGATTATCACTCCATCATCAGAACTCGCGTCGGCGGGCGCAGCCATAACCCTCACTCTCGACGCTATGCCTGAGTGCAGCGGCAGTTATACAGAGGTAGAGGAGCGCATCAGCAGCCACTCAAGGAGTATTGTGGGTGGTCATATATACTGCTCGGCGGGTTGTGGCGAGTCTTCGACAGACCTTGTATTTGCCGGCAATGCAATTATCGCGCAGCAGGGCGAGGTGCTCGCAGTGAGAGAGCGTTTCAGCCGCACACCAGCCCTTACCGTTGCCGAGATAGATGTCGAGCAGATAGAGGCTGCAAGGTTAAAGGCAAACAGTACTACTCTCTGCGACTGCTACCGAGTGTTGGAACTTCCGACTGCTATTGTAGATAGCCAGATAGAGCGAAGTGTCGATGCCGCGCCATTTATCCCGAAAGATTTGGATAACGGTTGTCGAGAGATTATACAGATGCAGGCATCTGCCCTTGCAGCACGCCTTGAGCATACCCACTGCCGAAGTGCCGTTATCGGCATTTCGGGCGGTTTGGACTCTACCCTTGCACTTCTTGTTACTGTTGAGACCTTTGATATGCTCGGACTCGACCGCAAAGGTATCGTGGGCGTTACAATGCCGGGCTTCGGCACTACCGGCAGAACATACAACAACGCCATAACACTGATTAACCAACTCGGCATTACCCTTCGAGAGATATCTATATGCGCTGCATGCGAGCAACACTTTAAGGATATCGGGCTATCGGCATCCGACCGCAGTGCGGCATACGAAAACGCGCAGGCACGCGAGCGCACACAGATACTGATGGATATTGCCAACGCCGTGGGTGGTATGGTTATCGGCACGGGCGATTTGAGCGAGAGCGCACTCGGCTGGGCAACATACAATGGTGACCATATGTCGATGTACAATGTAAACTGCTCTGTGCCAAAGACTTTGGTGCGCAAACTTACAGAGTGGTTTGCAGCACATCAGACAAATAGCGAGGTTGCCGCAGCACTTAAGGATATTGTCGATACACCTGTCAGCCCTGAGCTGCTACCGGCAGATGAAAATGGCGATATAGCTCAAAAGACCGAGAATATTGTCGGTCCTTATGAGTTGCACGACTTCTTTATCTACCACTTTGTTGTCAATGGCTTTACTCCAAATAAGATTCTGCTGCTTGCAGACATCGCCTTTAAGGGTAGCTATACAGAGGATGAAATTACCCATTGGCTCAAGGTGTTCCTCAGACGCTTCTTCAGCCAGCAGTATAAACGCTCGGCAGTTCCTGATGGACCAAAAGTTACGGCAGTGTCACTCTCCCCTCGCGGTAGCTGGGCGATGCCGTCAGATGCCCACGCTTCGGAGTGGTTAGATTAGTCAACAGGAATAAGTGAAAAAGACCGCTGTTTGCGGTCTTTTTTTACTTGTGCCTATTTGGATTGAATATCCTGTAACCAATAGATATACCGGCTTTGAATGGCATAACCTCGCTTGAACCGTTGAATGGGTCGGGTTTCTCGTAGTCTTCGTGACCTTGTGGCGACATCACGATTGTACCATCAGGCTGATAACCGTTATACCACGAGCGGAGGTAACCAACACCTACAAAGGCATCGACAGTCCATCGCTCGGCAAAGTGGTGCTGATAGCCGGCGCACAATCCGACAATAAGACCAAAACCCTTACCGTAGTTTACATTAAAACCGAGTAACTTACCACCTTTAAAGAGGTATGGCTTATTAATATCAAAACCCATACCGCCGGCATTAAAGGCTGCATAAAAGCCCTCGGTAGCCCTCTTTATATAATAACGGTATTCGCCATTGAACATTCCGAAGAACAGGTGGCGACCCTTGACACTGCGCCACGGCGAGAATGTAGCATCAATAGAGAATGACGAGTGTGGAGCTATGGCAGCCTCAACAGATGGATTTGCCACACCCACAACGGCATATAGTGCATTAATCTTTGCATAGACCTGAGCTGTTGCCGACTGAAATGACAGTGCAACCAAGGCAACAAGTATAAATAACGACTTTTTCATGCCGCAAAGTTAATCATATTTGGCAAGTTTGGTCACACATTTTACATTTTTTGCAGTCGATGGCTCAATATTTGTCTTGCAGAGGAAGAAAAATAAGATGAAGTTATGTTGTGGTCTTTTATTATCGGACTGTTTGCCGGTTGGTTGGCAAATATGGTTATCAAGGGTGACGGCTATGGTCTTATAGCCAATCTTATCATAGGTCTTATAGGTTCGCTGCTGGGCGGATGGTTAGTACAACTATTCAGCTATGGAGATGTAAGCCTGATGGGAATACTTATCGCATCTATTGTCGGTGCAGTGCTGTTGTTATGCATTGTTGCAATAATCACCAAGCGTCGCAGAAACAAAAATCGCTAATTTTTAACGGAAATGTTTGTTATTTGAGAAAGTTTTACTACTTTTGCACCCGCATTAAGTACTTAATTAAAAACACAAAGAAAGATGAAAAAGGGAATTCATCCGGAAAATTATCGTTTAGTGGCGTTTAAGGATATGTCTAACGACCACGTGTTTTTGTGCAGGTCCGCCGTTTCGACAAAAGAGACCATCGAGGTGAACGGCGAAACCTATCCCGTGTATAAGATGGAAATCTCCAACACATCTCACCCATTCTACACAGGTAAGATTAAGTTGGTTGATACCGCTGGTCGCGTCGATAAGTTTATGAGCCGTTACGCAAAGCGCTACGATAAGAAGAACAAGTAAGATTACTGTTCTCGGAAAAGATAAGGCTACCTATTGGGTAGCCTTACTTTTTTTGGTAATGTTGCTTAATAGAAAGTCAGGTCGCATATAATTCTCTGCATCTGAGGGTATTGACTCTCCATACTCTGAAGCAGGCGATACTGCGCGCGGGTGCGGACAAGGTTATGGTCAGGATATGCGACTTTATAGTACTTATCGCCGTCGATATAGTCCATCAGAAAGCGTAGCACCTGCTCGAAGGTAATATATATACCGGAGAAGGCAAGCCACTCCAACTCGCTCTGCGTAAGGGTATCTTTACGCTCGGAGAGGTAGCCCTCGGCATAGGCGCGGAACATATCTATATTCATACTTACGCGGTCCAAATCCTTATCATCCTCAGCACCGGTATTTGTATATGAGCGAATAGCATCTCCGAAATCATTGAGCGATGTAGAGCTCATAACAGTATCAAGGTCGATAGCGCAAAGCACCTCGTTTGTCTGACTATCGAAGAGGATATTGCTGATTTTGGTATCATTATGCGTTACGCGCGTAGGGATTATCCCATTCTCGACAAGGCTCCAAAATGTCAGCATCTTCTCACGGCGCGACTCTATCCAGCCAATCTCCTTCGCAAGTTCCGCCACTCTGCCGCCACAATCTGCTGCCACTGCTGCATCCCACTGCTCAAAGCGATAGCGGATATTATGAAAACCCTTGATTGTCTCGTGTAACGGTGTGGTAAAGTCTGCCAACAGGGTCTGAAAACGACCGATACCTGCGCCGCCTTGACGGGCAAGCTCAAGGCTATCTGCTCGGTCATAACACTGCGACCCTTCGATATATAGGCAGGCAGCCCAGAAGTTACCCTCCACCTCGGCATAGAGTTTGCCATCGCGAGCCGGAATGACCGTAAGTGTCTGACGCATAGGCTCCGCGACCTTACCTTTTATATGCGATGTTACCGCCGCGATATTCTCCATCATTCGCGGAACATCAGGAAAGACATAGTGATTTTTGCGCTGCAAAATGTAGGTCGGCGCACTACCTGCGGTATGGACAATATAGGTGTCGTTTATAAAGCCCTCGCCGAGCTGACTTACGGACTCAACCTCGCCCTCAAAGGCAAACAGAGCCGCAATCTCCATCAATTTTTCTCTATTCATACTCTTCAAATATCAGCGTTCCGAAAAACTCGGGACAGTGGAAGTTTGGTTTATCAAGTGCTATTGGTGACCAGCTCATAAAGTGTGGTGCTGCAAGTTTATCTCCGCACTTATAGAGGTTGGCATTAAGTGACTTGGGTGCGCTATTAAGCCCTATAAGGGTAAAGGGTATAACCTCAGCTACCCACCACTTGCAAGGTTGCTTAATATCTATCACTTCGTGTTCAAACGAGCCATATCGCTTTACAGAGCCTAACTGCTCACTATCAAAATGGGTAGCACAGTTGCGTGACAATCTAAAGGCTGCAAGCAGGGTCTTCGCTGCATTCATCTCAAAGTTATAGTACCCCTCGCCCACAGGATTAGCCACAAAAAACTCCACACAGCTATCCTCCCATACCGCACCGTTATCACTCATCTCGACAGCCTTCGTATGGCTCTCTGCCACATCAAACATCACAGCCAAAGAGTGATTACTATACCCTATTCGGGCAGTCACTGTCGGGGCATACGGATACTCTGCTGCCCAATTATGGCTATCAACTGCAACAGCAGCACCGCACTCCGCCAAAGTCTCTCTCAACTGCTCCGCAGGCATCGTATCGAGCAACGGAATATATGGAACAACAACTCTCTTTTTCATACTACCACACAATTTCGCTCTTGCCGATACCCCTTAGATATTCATTGGCTTTCGAGAAGTGACGACAACCAAAGAAACCTCTGTATGAAGATAGCGGAGAGGGGTGTACACTCTTGAGTATCAGATTTTTATTCGGGTCGGCAATAGCACCTTTACGCTGAGCATAGCTACCCCATAACATATATACAACACCACTCTTGCGCTCGGCAATAGCCCTTACAACAGCATCTGTAAACTGCTCCCAGCCTCTGCCGGCGTGAGATGCAGCCTGATGAGCGCGAACAGTAAGCACAGCATTGAGCATCAACACACCCTGCTCTGCCCAACGGTCAAGCTCTCCGCTCTGCGGAATAGGGGCTCCCGTATCCGAATTGACCTCCTTAAATATATTCTGCAACGACGGCGGAAATGGCACCCCCTCGCCAACCGAAAAGCAGAGACCATTTGCCTGACCCTCACCGTGATAGGGGTCTTGACCGATAATTACCACCTTCAGCTTGTCAAAGGGGCATTTATCGAAGGCTCTAAAGATATTCTTACCCTTCGGAAAGACCGTTGCTGCGGCATACTCTGCACGCACAAACTCTGTCAAAGCTGCAAAATATGGTTTTTCAAACTCCTCGGCAAGAATTGCTTTCCAATCCTCTGCAATACGCACATCCATAATCGTAAAACTATTTTGTCCTTACAAAATTAAGAAGAATACCTTAACTTCCTACTATTTTGACCAATTTTATTACATCTGACCTATAATAGCTGTTTATATTCTTGCTTTTTCCAATAGTTTATGCTATATTTGCAACTAAATATACCATTCATAAGACACATTTAGCTCAGGACTTATACTAAACGGTTAGTATATTTGTCATTTTTTGATTTTAAGATTAACAACATAAAAACATTACATTATGAAAAAGATTGCACTTTTTGTATGCGCAGCATTGCTCTCTGCCTTGACAGTTAATGCTCAGAACACAGCTGTAAATTTGAACGCAAAGGCTTCTAAAGATGCTGCCAAGATGGCAAAGCAGTATAAGAAGGAGGGTTGGGTAGTCGCTCCGGGTCAGCTGCCACTTGAGCGTCAGCTCGACAGATCTTTCCAGCTTATGATAGAGCTTGACGAGAATGGCTATCAGAAGTATGTAAGTGGCGAGGGTCAGTCTATAGGTAACAACTACGACGCTGCCAAGATGCAGGCTTTGGAGATGGCTAAGATGCAGATGGTAAGCAAAGTTCAGTCTCAGATTTCAACTATTGTAGATAACACCGTATCAAATGCACAGCTCTCACGCGAGCAGGCTGAGTCTGTAACCGAGACCGTTGCTGCCAGCAAGACCCTTATCTCTCAGAATATCGGTCGCGTAATGACTGTTGTCGAGGTTTATCGTGACAAGCCTCGCAAGAGCAAGGAGGTTCGTGTAGTTATCTTCTACAACGCCGAGATGGCTCTCCAGAGCGCAAAGAAGGCTATTCGTAGTGAGTTGGAGAAGAAGGGTGACAAGATTCACGAGCAGCTTGATAAGGCTCTTGGTTTCTAAACCTCTTCCACAAATACAAAGCTCTGTCTGTCAAACAAGATGAAATTTATATTTCTACTCATTTCATTCATGCTTTTAAGTCAGGGGTCTCTATTCGCTCAGAGGAGTGAAAGAGGCTCCGGCTCTTTTACATTCTACTATCCGTCAAACATCTCGCCCGTCGATGCTCAGAAGAAGGCTATTGCCGAGGCGAAGCTCAAACTTATAGAGGAGAGTTTCGGAACAGATATCGAGATGACAAACTTTACCCGCGCCGAGAACTCAAGCGCCAACTCCTCGGTCGATATGCTTTCACTTGCCGAGAGTCATGTGAGGGGCGAGTGGGTAGAGTCGGCAACCGAGCGCATTGATAAGTGCGACTTCGATATGGCGAGCAATATGTGGATTGTCAAGGTCACCGTTGTAGGAACGATGCGACAGTTGAAGCGTGACCACACAGGTCCGCAGTTTACGGTAAAGACCCTCAACGCAACCGACCTGCACGCGGCTACCGAACACTTCAAAAGCGGAGATGATCTGTTTCTCTACTTCCAGTCGCCGGTAGATGGTTATCTCGCCGTATATCTGTGGGACTTAAATGAGCAGGTACATCGCCTACTGCCATACACCTGCACTCCGGAGCAGAAGATTCAGGCAAAGAAGGAGTACATCTTCTTTACCACCAACAGCAAGTATGTTCCCCAGCACTTCGATATAAATCAGATTCCGGAGTTTACCCTCTCGTGCGAGAAAGAGAAAGAGTTTGAGATGCTCTATATCGTCTTCTCTCCGCACCACTTCACAATTCCGATGGATAGTAATGATGCCATCCCTTCGCTGAACTACCACGACTTTCAGAGGTGGTACACAAAGGGCAAGGCTCAGGATGACGGATTTTATGTAAAACCGATCCAAATTACCATAAGCAAATAATACTATGAACAAATCGCTTATACTCCCAATAGCAGTTCTGTTTGCATTATGCGCTTCACAAGATGTATATGCAAACATCAACACCGTAAATAAGACCGCGTACAACTTCTCGCAAGAGGTCACACCCCACAATCTTGACAGTTGGAGTTCGGGTGGCTATTTTAGTAACGGTGGTCGTATATACAATGTCAAGTCGGGCATTCTGTGCGACCTGAATGGAACTATCAAAAAGCTCGCAGTAAGTCCAAATGGCAAGAGTATGGCTGTGATTTACACTGCAAATAATGGTAGAGAGTATGTCCATGTCGGCGACCTTTGGGAGCGTTCAAAGCGACTCTTCAAGTCAAATAAAGAGCACTACCCTGTTGCGGTAGGCTACTCTTTCAACGGCGATATACTGCTTATTGCCGACTATGACTCCAATATCTACTTCTACAACAACCATAACTTCAAGCTCAGCAAGCACCTCCCCGTAGGTGACCTTGTAGATGCGCTGGCTATGAGTGCAGATTCTCGCTACTTGGCAACCGCTTCGGGAAATACGGTAAAGTTGTGGGATGTAGAGAGCAATCAGATGGTCGATCGTATCCAATTGAAGGGTTTAGTGAAGAGTATGGAGTTTACAGATAAGCATCAGACTCTTACTATCCTTACCGACGACAGCCTCTTTACCCTCTACGATGTAAAGAGCCTCTCGGTAACAAAAAATATCAAAAACCTCGGCATTGCGAGCGACTGCGACCTGCATATAGACGAAAAGTACCTTGCCGTTGTGACAGACAGCAAGCGTATAACCGTTGTCAATATCCACAACGATAACGACAGAACATACTATGACAACAATATCGGCGGTATTACCGATGTAAAGTTTGTCAAGGATAGCAAAGGTATGGACTTTTTGATGTACAACACATCAAACTCCATTGTTTATCAACCACTTAGTGACCTACTTCCAAACTACACAATGCTCCTTAACGATGAGCTTGATACCCGTATGGAGGCTTGGGCACAGCGTATGGAGGGCGAGTCTTTAGAGCAGTATCAGCTCCGTGTAAATGACCAGAGCATCTCTGCACAGCGTAAGCTCTACGAGGAGGAGATTTCGACAGAACTTGCCGACAATCTTATTGCGAGTTCCGATATTACACTCGGAAACTTCAATATGCAGACCAACACCCTTGCTGTCAATGTAAGTACAATGCCGACCTTCTACCTCAATGTGCCGACAGAAGATGTAGGTATGTTTACCGACACCTCAAACCTCGAGTTCAGCAACGCTATCTATGGTGTGAACGAGAATGACGAGTTTGAGTTGCTCTACATCGATGTATATAACAAGAAGACAGGCGAGACCTATAATTTCGACAACCGTGAGCGCAAATCGCTCAAGTATATGGAGAGTGACGAGGGCTTTATGCCGGTAGATATGGTGCTGCTCCACAATGCCGAGATGCAAAAACTTGAGGAGATTAAGCAGGATGTGGTTGCACAGGCTATCGAGCAGCAGGTTATCACAGAGAATACCGATATCGACATCTCTACCGATATGCAGAATAGCAAGGACCGCTACGGAAATAATACTATCGACTACATCATCCGCTTCCAATACAATGTTGCAGCCGAGTTTACAGCCGAAGAGGACTTTGCTCCGGGAGAGTACCATATCGAGGATTCGGGCTCGGCGCAGTCTATGTGTCAGATTATCGAGCGCGCATTCCAGGGCGAGTTTGCACAGTATATCAAGCCTGGTGCAGAGCTTCAGGTTACCGTAACAGGTATGGCAGACCAGATGAAGGTTGTAAGTTGTATGGTCTATGATGGCTCTTACGGCAAGTTTATCAAGCATCCGGTAAATGGTGGCACTCAGTTTATCACAGTCTCTCGCTCTACCGGTATCCGTAATAACGAGGAGCTGGCTCTTATCCGCGCAGCAGGTCTTAAGGAGGCTATTGTCAATAATCTCCCTGCACTTGCCGACATGAAGGTTGACTATAAGTACAACATCAAGGTTGCCGAGCAGTCGGGTGGCGAGTATCGCCGTATAACTGTTGAGTTTAAATTCTTGAATGCGTTGTAGAATGAAGCGGTTAGTTATCTTAACAGCAATATTGACACTTCTGTCTGTCGGAGAGGGATATTGTCAGTCAATATCTCAAGCCCGCGCCTATGCCGGAGCCATTGAGCAGGCGCATAACTCGGGGATGAACAATCAAAAGTATGCAGCCGTATATAACTGCTACTTGGAGTGTCTGAGTATTGTCGAAAATAGAACTCCCGATTCGGCAGATTATAACGAGGCAAAGGAGCTGCTCAAACATATATGGAGTCATCTGTTCAACGGTGTTGTGTTCTACCAAAAGACATCGGATAAGAATACGGCAGAGTATGCCCGTGCTTTTGTAGATATTCCGCTGATGGATATATTTGCCAAGGAGCGCGAGATGATGCTCAACACAAGCGCAGGTGGCGGCAAGACTATCAGAGACAACTTCCCGATAGTTATCAATTTGGCAGCCTCCCGCTCTTATAATATCAAGGACTTCTACAACGCCATAAAGTACTCGAAGCTCTACCTTGACACGGTAAATCCTAAGGACCAATTTATCTTGCAGTGCCTCTATCTGTCACAGAAGGAGATTGGTCACTATAACGATGCGTTAAGAACTCTTGACAAGGCGATAGCCTACTACCCTACCGAGATAATCTTCTACAACAACGCCATAAGCGTATGTATGGAGAGTGGCGAGTATGGGGCTTTGGAGAGCTATCTGACAAGGGCGAGAGAGTTGCGTCCGAATGATGTCGGTATTCTGAGCAACCTCGGTAAGCTCTATGAAGATAATCGTGACTATGCCAAGGCATACAACATCTACCTCAAGCTAAATGCGCTGCGTCCAAATAACCTCGGCGTGGCAAAACATTTGGCTCGTAACTGCTACAACCTCGGAACGGTATATCTGAATCGTAGCAGTGCCACTCAAAACAAGCAGGAGGCTGAGCAATATATGAACACAGCTCTCGACTACTTCAGAAATGCACTGCCTACATTCAACAGCATTGTCATATCCGACCCTGAAAACCTCGAGTTTTTGGAGAGTTTGGCGGCGATATATCACACCCTCGGAGATGAGAAGAATCTGGCAGCTACAAACGACAAGATTCGCACACTCGGAGGTATCGAGCTTATCGGCGACGGTGCAACTCCGGCAATTATGGCATCTGAGGGTCTTGAGAAGGAGCGTGAGCAGAGTGCTTTGGCAAAGAGTAGAGTCGATACGGGCGATGTGGTCGAGAACTTTTCTGAGTATGCTCAGAAGTATGTCGGCGAGCGTTACAATCAGTGGGCTGCCAAAGACCCGTATGAGACTACTGACGACTATCTGAAGCGTTGCAGTAAGGAGAATCAGGTCGCAAAGCAGAAGGAGCTGCTTGCACAGGCAGAGCGAAACTACATTGCCGTATATGCCAATAGTGCGAAGTTGCGCGATATGAAGCTACACCCTTACGATGCAGATAGTGGAACATTCTATATCGAGTCGGAGTATGGCGGTATTGTTGTGCCTGTACCTCGCACCAATAATGAGGCTCAAATATTTGAGAAGAGTTGGTTGGGCGTAAAGTTCCGTAACCCTGTCTATAAGGTTGTGGATAATAAGATTGTGTTGGCACAGCTGACCTTCGAGACCCCAAATGGCAAGCACTATACCTTTGACGACAAGAAGAAGTTGGCTTACACGCAGACCAATGTTGAGGTTACATTCTCAGATATCGACTTGGACAAGTATGCAAAAGCCGGCACAAATCAGCCTAAGATTGAGCATAAGACTATCAACCTCGGAGCGTCAGATGTCGATCAGGATATTCCGCGAACAACTACGGTCAATGACAATACATACGCCATCATTATTGCCAACGAGAACTACACGCAGGTAGCCCCTGTTCCTATGGCAATTAACGACGGAAACACCTTCTCGCAGTATTGTGAGCTTACACTGGGACTACCAAAGAACAATATTACATTTATCAAAGATGCCACATACGGCATTATGGTCGGAATTATCGCAGAGGTCAAGGCACTTGCTGCTGCCCATCCAAACCCTGCAAATATGAATATTATCTTCTACTACTCCGGTCACGGTGTACCAAATGAGAGTACAAAAGATGGATTCCTTGTCCCTACCGATGCAAGTGGTCGTATAACAGATGTCTGCTACCCACTAAGCAAGCTCTATTCGGAGCTGGGAAATCTCGGTGCAGGCAATGTGACACTATTTATAGATGCCTGCTTCAGCGGTGGACAGCGTGACGGCGGAACAATGTTTGCCGACGCCCGAGCTATCAACCTCAAGGCAAAGGCTGCCGCACCGGTGGGCAATATGGTGGTATTCTCAGCGGCGTCGGGTGACGAGACTGCACTGCCATACAAGGAGAAGTCGCACGGTATGTTTACATACTTCCTGCTTAAAAAGATAAAGGAGTCAAAGGGCGAGGTGACTCTGGGTGAGTTAGCCTCTTACATTCACGACAATGTACGCTTCAACTCCGTAAAGCTCAACCGCAAGGAGCAGAACCCTACAACCACAGCATCTATGAGGATGTCCGAAATTTGGAGAACACTTAAACTAAACAATAAAAAGAGATAGCTATGAAAAAGGTATTAAGAGTAGCTTTAGCAATATTTTCACTTGCAATTATCGGCTCTGCAACAAGCACAGCTCAAAACAGCAATCAGACTACTGAGCAGGAACTTGTTACAGGTATTGTGGTCGATAAATATGACAGCCCTATCCCGGGCGTGCTTGTAGAGCGCAAAGGCTCGTCAAAGAAGCACTTTGTATCGACCGTGACAAGTGTTGATGGCACATTCTCACTGCCGGCAAGCCGTAAGTTGAAGAATTTGCGATTTGTATATGGCGGTTATCGAAGTGAAAATAAGCATGTTGAGCCGGAGATGCATGTTAAGCTGAGCCAAAATAAACTCACCTTCTCAAACCATTGGCTCATCTCTGCGCAGCTTGTTCAGGCAGATGATAAGCTCTTCAAGCCGTCGATAGGTCTTATGATCGGCTGGAGCGGTAAGGTAGGTCTGTATGCAAAGGCTGCATCTACAAAACCATTCTATAGCAGCACAAACAACAGCTATTTTGCTTGGGGTTACTATGAGGTTATTGGTGGTAAGGTAGGCAAGCGCGATTTCAACTACACATCTTATACAGCCGGTCTGCTTATCAGACTCTGCAAGCAGATATATCTCTATGGTGGCTCAGGTTATGCCGAGAAGGAGTGCTACTATAAGTTTATCGGTCACAAAGATAGCATTTTTAACCCCGAGGGTTCATTCCACTCGGTAGCCTTTGATGCCGGTATAATCTTAAATCTCAAGGGTTTTCAGCTCTCAGGAGGTTGTATATACTCTCCTGATCAGAAGTTCTACGGCAATATCGGTATCGGATTCTGCATCTAATGGTGCGGGGCTCGATACTTTATGCCGAGCATAAGGGCTAGCAGCAGAACCATCAGACCATAGACAGCCATAAGTGTCATAAAATCAATCCTCAGTTCGGTATAACCAATACCGGACTCGACTGACCACGCCACAAACCTATTCTGCACCGTGCCACACCACTGAGCAACCTGCGCGGCGATATGTGCAATGGGCAGTGGAGAGAGAAGGGCTACAAAGGTGCTGATTATGATAATCTGCGCTGTGATAAGTGCAAGTGGCGTGACAATGATACTGAGCCACGACACAATTCCAAAACTATACGAAATTAGCGGAGCTGTTGCCACAACGCATACGGTAGATATTACCACTCCGCTTATCATCTCACCCACAATACCCTCGCTACGACCTATGGCAGCCATCAGAGGTTTGCCGACAAATACTATCGCCATAACGGCTACAAACGAGAGTTGAAAGCTCAGTTCAAAGAGCATTGTCGGCTCGGCGGCAAGCATAACAAATGCCGTGGTGGCGAGAGAGTTCTCTACAGCATATCTACTCCTTGCCATATGCGAGAGTTGCAACACCGAGAACATCACCGCAGCACGAATTGCACTTGTAGGATAGCCACACAGAGCCACATAACACCATATCAGCACCACAACAATACCCGAGCGTGCAATATTCCCGCGCCAAACGAGCGACAGAGGCAGTAGCAACAGATTTAACAGCAGCACAACCATACCGACATGCAGACCCGAGACTGCAAGCAGGTGCGACATACCGCTATACGAATAACTCTGTTTGAGCTCCGCCGAGCGAATTGCTTTTGCACCCAAACTGAGCGATATAGCCACATCCCTGCCCTCACTTTGTGGCAATAACGACTCTATACGCTCCACTGCCCAACTATGCAGCGTAGAACGAGGTGCAGGAATATAACTGACAACACGACCTCCGCTAACCGTCACCCTACCCGAGAAGCCTTGACGATGCATCGCTTGAGCATAACTACTCTGCTGCGGCGTAAATGGGCGGATATAACCGTGCAACTCTATAATATCACCCCGCTCAGGTCTGAGCAGAGAGTCTGTTGTAATCTTAACCCTTGCCCTACAATGACTCCCCTCACACTGCAACACCCGCGCTGCGCAAGTGCCAAAACGCCCATAATCCACCACATCATCAGTAATCTTCACAACCATCCTCAGCGGCACAGAGTGTGGCAAAATCTGATAACTATTGAGCTGATATAGCATCGCCCCAAGGGCAAAGAGAGTCACTACCACAATCCGATGCCTAAATAGCGCAAGCACCGCCGACAATGCGAGCAGCAGTAGCCACACAAACCACTCTATACTCCAAATATTGGCAGTGACAATGCCTGCAATAAGGGCAAGAGTCACCACAAACATCGGCATTCTACCGAGTCGTTCACGGATATTTGCAACAGAGAGGGTTAGCATACCACAAAGTTAGGAAATAAATTACTCTCAACAAATAGCCGCCAAAAAAATAGCGCGAACTACCGTCCGCGCCCAACAACATAAACCAATTTTTAAACCTGAAACAATCTCTTAATCATCAAAACCTATTAATTTACCCTCTAACGAGAAGATAAGCTCCAATCCATTTGTCAAATTAACCTCGTAGCTGTGGCGGTTACGCTCGATTGACAAGCACTTTGCAGTTGGATATTTCTCTGCCAAATAGGTAGCAACACTCTTCGGAATAACCGACGCAGGAACTCCTACCCTCTTATTTGAGACCTCTACCCAACGACCCTTGCCGTCAAAATCGATTTTGGTACCATCCTCCAATCGTACCTCATAGTCAGTATCCATCAACTCGCGATCTACGGTAGCAAGGAGTACCGGAACCTGAGCAAAATGGCTATTAATAAACTCAACTGCCGCCTTTGGCATACTATTTACCTCTATCGGACGCTCATCTGCCTTTGCTATAAAGGCTACACTTACAAGAAGAGCGACTGTTGCAATAATTCTTTTCATACACTAAATCTTTAAGTTATTTACTATACTAACGACAAATATATTGCCATTATTGCACAAAGGTAGTAAAAATTTTTATTTTTCTGCTTTTTACTATCAAAATAATGTGCAATTTTGCATATTTTTCATAGGTATTTATACCTATAGTTATTAAAAATATTAGAAAAATGGCATAAAAAGTCCTATTTCCTGTACAAAAAGTCGCAATATTACAGAATAATTTGATACATTTGTAACGATAATGAATTAGTGTGGGGTGGTATGAGAGAGTGAATTTATCATATATGCCACTACGATTGTTTTTCTTAATGTACTGATTTTTATGGGAATGAAAGAACAATTAGAGAGCTTAAGTAGCGTAACCATTAATTTTGGCGAAGGCGGAATGATGATTGTCAATATCATCCTCGCTTTTGTAATGTTCGGCGTGGCTCTCGGCATCAAGACACAGACTTTCAAAGATGTATTCAGAAATCCGAAGTCTGTAATTGTAGGTCTGTTAATGCAGTGGATTGGTCTTCCGGCAGTGACATTTATTGTCTGCCTGATTCTCAATCCGGTAATTACTCCAATGGTGGCGTTGGGTATGATTTTGGTTGCCTGCTGCCCGGGTGGTAATATCTCGAACTTTATATCATCGCTCTCAAAGGGCAATATCGAGCTATCTGTCTCTATGACAGCTGTTTCGACAGCCTTTGCACCGATTATCACTCCGCTAAACTTCTTTGTTTGGGGTAATCTTTACAGCCAAATCGTAAGTATCAGGGCACAGATTCCGACACTACATATTCCGTTTATGCCTATGTTGGAGCAGATTTTACTCCTGCTCGGTGTACCTATCGTGTTGGGTCTTGTCTTTGCAAAGTATTTCCCAAATGCTACAAAGAAGATTACAAAGCCTGCGCAGATTATCTCCATCCTGCTCTTTATCGGAATGGTTATCGTATCATTCTCACAGAACTTCCAGATTATTGTAGATAATATCATCTACATCTTCTTTATTGTTCTTCTCCACAATGCTTGCGCACTTAGCACAGGCTACCTCGGTGGTACACTTGCAAAGCTTCCGCAGAGAGATCGCCGCTCATTAACCGTAGAGGTTGGTATTCAGAACTCCGGCTTGGGTCTTATTCTGCTCTTCAACCCTGCAATCTTCCCTCCTGAGGTATGGCATAGCCACTATGGAGGAATGTTGCTCATCACTGCTTGGTGGGGAATTTGGCACATCGTCTCAGGACTTACAGTTGCCTATCTGTTCCGCAGAAAACCGCTCACAGAATAATACATGGCAAATAAAAAGAAGGTACAGGACTACGATCCACTGTACAACCTACTGCGCTACTATGTTGATTTAGCCGTCAGACTCTCATACCGCAAAGTGAGATATGTCGGCACTCAACACATTCCGCAAGACGGAGCGGTTATCTATGCTCCAAACCACACCAATACCCTTATGGATGCCTTGGTAATCTTGGCTATGAACCGTAAGGCGAAGGTTTTTGTAGCTCGTGCCGATATATTCCGTAACCCTAAGTTGGCGAAGATTCTCACTTGGCTCAAGATTATGCCGATTATGCGTATGCGCGATGGCTATGAACAGGTAAAGAAGAATCAGGAGATATTTGATAGAGCTGTAGATGTACTACGCGACAAGATTCCTTTCTGCATCTTTCCGGAGGGTACACATCAAGCAAAATATTCGACTCTGCCGCTCTCAAAAGGCATATTCCGCATAGCCTTTCAGGCTCAGGAGCAGATGCCCGATATGCCGCTCTACATAGTTCCGATAGGCATACGATACGGCAACTTCTTCCGCTTCCGCTCAACTGTGCGCGTACAAATCGGAGAGCCGATAAATGTGGGCGAGTATATCAACAGCCATAGCCAACTCACCCAACAGGAGCAGATGGTGCAGATGAAAGATATGCTTACCGAGCGTATCAAAGAGGCGATATTCTACATCCCTAATGACGAGAACTACAACGCAGTATATGAGATTTGTGCTGCCACGGTAAAGCAGCAGGCAAAGCTATATAAGCAGCGTGGTCAAAACCGCCTTGATGCACACTTTGAGGCGAATAATATTACAGTCAAGCAGATTGAGAGACTTAAGAGTGACAAACCGGAGCTTGCTGCCCGACTTCTACAGTTGGGAAATGAGGCGTCGGCACTTCGTAAGTCAAAGCGAATAAGCCTTGCCTCTATATCAGTCCGTTTCCCTGTATTGTCACGCATACTCAAGACACTCTTTGTCATTGTATCGTTGCCATACTCCATCCCTGCATCGCTTTTGGCACTGCCGATTATTGCACTTTGCAACTATATATTTACAAAGATTAAAGACCACGCATTCCGTAACTCTATACGATTTGTTGCAAACCTTGTGTTATGGCCCCTGCTGATGATTATCTACGCTGTTGTAGCATACTGCACACTACCTTGGCAATGGGCACTTCCTATAACCCTTGCACTGCTACCTGCTCCTATCATCGCCCACGAGACTTGGAGACTGCTCCGACTCTTCGGCTCTGATATAAAGCTGTTGGCAAGCAGTTCACTAAGAGCAAAATATAGAGAGATAAGAGAGATAATATTTAATAATTAACAATTAACACTATGAGAAAGTTTGTCAGTACACTTCTAATACTATTATTTGTAGCCGGCACAGCCTTTGCCAAAAAGGAGAAGAAGGCTGAAGTTCAGTCAGATACAGAGAAGTCAGAGATTGTCAAGACCGGATATAACTTTGGTCCGCTGCCCGCAGTGGCATTTGATGCCGACAAGGGTTTCCAGCTCGGTGCATTGCTCAATATCTATGACTTTGGCGACGGTAGCACCTACCCTAACACCCGTCAGCAGTGGTATATGGAAGCCTCTTTCTTCACAAAGGGCTCACAGCAGTATATCCTCTCGTATGATAACCGTTTCCTTATCCCGGGCGTGCGTTGGTCATCAGCCCTTACAATCTTTAACGATAAGGCTATGGACTTCTACGGCTTTAACGGCTATATGTCATACTTTGACCACGAGAAGGTTGCTGCCGGAAAGGATAAGAAGAATGAGCAGATGTATATCTACACCCCTAAGTATCGTATAAACCGCCTTGCTATCCTCTTCAAGAGCGACTTTGTCGGCAATATTTGGCAGAAAAAGCTCTTTTGGGAGGCAGGTTACCACTTCAGCTACTTCAAGCAGGGTGCAATTAACCGCGAGAAGATTAACAAAAATAAGGCAGACTACAAGATGTTCCCTGACACAGAAAAGACCCTCTTTGAGCAGTATCGCGAGTGGGGTCTTATATCGGATCAGGAGGCAAATGGCGGTATCAATAGCACTGTTCGCCTCGGTCTGCTCTTCGATACCCGCGATAAGGAGGGTGCGCCTTCACGCGGAATATGGGCAGAGGCTCACATCATAGCTGCGCCGAAGTGGCTCGGAACAACCAATCCATACTACCGCTACTCGGCAACTTTCCGCCACTATATCCCTGTCATTAAGAACGATGTTCTCACTATCGCATATCGTCTCAACTATGAAGGTACTATCGGCAAGAATGCGCCATACTATGTATGCCCTTACCTTACAACCGTAGGTCCTCTGTATGACCGTGACGGTATGGGTGGCTATCGAACAGTCAGAGGTATTATGCGTAACCGTGTGCAGGGTCTTGATGTGGCTTCATATAATGCCGAGATTCGTTGGCGTTTTGTAAACTTTACACTTTGGAAGCAGAATATCGCCTTCGGTCTGAGCGCATTTAGCGACGGAACATATGTAACAAGGGGTCGTGATATGAGTTTCAAGGGCGCAGAGCAGTATCGTGCAGAGTACGATGAGTATATGTCAAAGGGTCAGCCTAAGGACCTGCCACATATCACCGTCGGTGCCGGTCTTCGCTTCATTATGAATCAGAACTTCATCGTCGCCTTTGAGTACGGCAAACCTGTTGGCAAATATAGCAAGCAGGACGGCAAAGGTGCCTTCTATATCAACACCGGCTATCTCTTCTAAAACAGGATTGACTATAACCTAAGGGCGGCTAAAGATTAGCCGCCCTTATTTGCAAGTGATCTCAGAAGGGCATAGCCCGACGCCATTGCGGATAAGAACAAAAAAAACGAACAACCGAAGTTGTCCGTTTTAGTAGTGGATAGGGGATTCGAACCCCTATGTCGTGCGTGAGAGGCACGTATCCTAGCCCTTAGATGAATCCACCATTGGTCTTATTGCGAGTGCAAAGATAGAGCAAATTTTTCAATATCCAAACTTTTTTGTAACTTTTTTAGCAAAAAAATTACACATTTTATTGACCCTGCATATTAATCAACTGCAAATCAGGCTATTAGATATGTTCTGCAACCCAATTGGTAAGTTCCACAAATTGTGCAACAGAGAGCTGTTCTGCGCGAGTTGTAAAGAGCGGATGTTCTGCGCCGCCGAAGTTTCCAAAGACTGCCTTGAGCGAGTTACGCAGCATTTTGCGGCGTTGTCCAAACGAAGCCTTCACAACCTTTACAAACAATTTCTCGTCGCAATCAAGCTTTGTTGTCGAGTTCCTCTTTAGTCGGATGACGGCACTCTTTACCTTTGGAGGGGGATTAAAGACCTTTTCAGAGACTGTAAAGAGGTACTCTATATCATACCAAGCCTGAAGCAATACACTCAGAATACCGTACTCTTTTGAGCCCGGGGGCTCGGCAATACGCACAGCGACCTCCTTCTGAATCATTCCGACGCACTGCGGCACGATATCACGATTCTCGATAATCTTGAAGAATATTTGCGACGATATGTTATAAGGAAAATTACCAATAACACGCACGCCCGACGGGAAAATGGTCTGAAGGTCCATCTTCAGAAAGTCGCCCGCCATAAGTCGTGGTGTAAGTTGCGGATAGTGGGCATTGAGGTACTCTACGCTCTCGCCATCTATCTCGGCTGCGTAGGTAACAATATCTGTGCGTTGGAGCAAATACTGTGTAAGCACACCCATACCCGGTCCGACCTCAAGAGCCGCCTCGGGTTCTGCCTCTGTGCGCACAGTAAGGGAGTTACAAATCTTTTGCGCGATATTCAAATCGGTCAGAAAGTGCTGACCAAGTGCCTTTTTTGCCCTAACCTCCGACATTGACTCTTCAATTAGAGGTAGCGAACAATCTCGAACATCTCCTCGCCACGAGTGGTCATACGGACAGCACCGCCCGTAACATCCTCCGGAATGGCAGTCATTGTAAAGACTGAAATATCATCCGGCATATCTACATTGACAAAGGTAAGAGTTCCCAATGCAGTATCAAGGGTTGCCTTATAGCCATTTTTTGCACCCCAACTCTTACCGTCAGAGTACTGACCTGTAACAACATCCTCTGTGATAAGGTAAGTACCGTTATATATATTATAGTATATAGGAGAGTTCATATCCTTCTGATAGAGTGTAAAACTCTTATCCTCCTTAAACTCTACATATATATCGATAATATCCTCAGTATCTTCTGTAAGGAGTGGGGACTCTGTAAGATGCCACTGGGCAACCATTCCCTTCTCAAGCGGATTCTCCTTAACCTTCGGACCACAGCCCACTGCGACAACAGCTGCAAGCAGCACAATTGCTATATTTAAAATCTTTCTCATATCTCTAACATCTTTTACTCTTTACAACCAACCACCATTTGATGCAAAACCGCGTGAAAGGATAGCAACCTCACGAGTTACAACCATACCGCCTGTAGCCTCATCAGTACCAACCTCTGTACCACCAGCGATAAATGATATTTTGACTACTGCCGAGCCGGTCTTGTTACACTTAATCTGTAACTTACCTGTTGCTGAGATGATTACATCTCCCTCAACGCCCAACTTCTCGCGCTCTGCCTGTGACATAGATACGCCACCATTGACAAAGGTCAGTGTCGCAGGATTACCGCCGATAGCATCAGCGATATCGACATTCTGCTTAACGCCTGTGCTGACAGTAACACAAGGGATACCCTGAACATGCATCAGAGCCTTGAAGGCGTCGATATAGCCAACACCCATCTTGCCCTTGAACTTGCCTAACTGCACTGTCTCAACCATACCGCCTGTAGTAAGTCCCGTCTTTGTACCTACACAGTAGCGATCAATATCGTGTGTAGAGCCGAGAAGGATATTACGAAGGTCTATAGCAGTAAGTTTCTTGCCAATAGTAAGCGAATGTGATATTGCAAGCGCAGCAATACCCGAAACATGAGGGCAAGCCATAGATGTACCTTGCTTATAGCCATAACCCGAAGTATCAAGGAATGTCGTAGAATATATCTCCGAGTCTAATTCTCCTGTACGGTCAGTATAGTACTTTTGTAAATAATCACCTCCGGGGGCTACGATGTTTGAACCCGGACCAAAATTAGTGTAATATGGGGGTGTAAAGTCACAACTCATAGCTGTAACGCAGACATAGTCACGATATGCACCCGGATAACTTGCATAGTTGCTCTGATTGTTTCCTGCTGCAAAGATTGGCAGACCGCCTATCATAACATCGCCTCCACCATATTTGATAAAGTAGTCTATAGCTGCCTTCTCTGCACTACCTCTTGCATATGCAGCATCAGAGATCATCTTCGAACGGTAGCCGTAGCTACACTGTGCAATAGCAGCTCCATTGTCTGCTGCATACTGGAAAGCTCGAGAGGTAGCCACCTCAGTGCCTGAAGTCCAATCTGCAGGACCTTCTATGTCCGGATCTGGGTCTATGTCATAAAATACCTGACAAGACATCAGGCGCGCACCGTCGCCCTTACCTGTACCACCGGCAACGCCGCAACCGCCACGACCATTATTATTTGTAGCCGCTACAGTGCCTGCCACATGAGTTCCGTGGTCATTATAACCCTCTTTCAGCTCGGTCTCCTTATTACCTTTAGGGTATGTGTAGGTAACAAAGTTTACTCCGTAGATATCGTCAATATATCCGTTATTGTCATCATCCACGCCGGCAGCACCGTTCTTCTCGGCGCTGTTTACCCACATATTATCTACCAAATCGGGATGGTCATATTTCACAGGACCATCGACTACAGCAACAATAACGCGAGGGTCGCCACCGGTAATATCCCACGCATCGCCAAGGTTGGCATCGGCACCCTTCTTTGCACCTGAGAATACAGCGGTGTGACCTGTATTGATATAGTTCCACTGTCTACCCAAGTCAGGGTCGTTAAATGCAGGATAAGGCTTCAGATTTGTCAATGCATTACTCTGCTCTGTTGTAGTAGTTGATACATCTGCTACTGTAGGCTCAGTGATGTGCTGCATACGGGCATTGTACTGTACAAGTTCAACCTCAGCCACACCTGCAAACATCTCGGCAGCCTTGTTAAGGTCTGCATCCTGATCAAAATAGACAACATACCAGCGGTGCATACCCTCACTGCGCAGACGCTCCTCAAAACGGTTTGAGACAAATATACGCTCCATACGGATAGCACCTATCTGCTCCAAAACACCATCAAACTTCTCTATGCCCGAGCGGGTAGCGCCCGAGCGAGTTACACCTGCCTCAACACGAGTTGTAGCCTGCTCATCAAAGCAGACAATCATACTACCCTGAACATTGTCATCTGAAAGGGCAACAATCTTTGCCAACTCGGGCTTGCTGACAGATACACTCTCTATATTATCCTTCACACAACCAAGGCAAAGAGCAACAGAGAGTAAAACAATTAACTTTTTCATAAATATCTACTTTTATCATTAGTCGCTATTACGCCGTAAAGTTAGCAATAATTTTAGAATAACCAAAAATTTGGCACTATCAATAATAATTACTACCTTTGCTGCGCAAATGTGGAGAGATTTGGACTGATTGCAACCACAATAAAAAATCGCTAAACCAGCAATTCTTTATACTACCAGTCTATCTTCCCGCGTTTGTATTAAAACTATTTTGGAGTTTAATTCAAAAAATATAAAACTGTGGGATTTTTATTTACATCAGAGTCGGTGTCCGAGGGACATCCAGACAAGGTCTCCGATCAGATTTCGGATGCCATTCTTGACGAGTTTTTGCGTCGTGACCCCGAGTCAAAGGTCGCTTGTGAAACTCTCTGTACAACAGGTCTTGTAGTCGTTGCTGGCGAGGTACGCTCAGAGGCGTATGTCGATATACAGCAGACTGCTCGTCGTGTTATTGACCGCATAGGTTACAACCGTAGCGAGTATCAGTTTGACGCAGCATCGTGTGGTATTTTGTCGGCTATTCACGAGCAGTCATCAGACATCAATCAGGGTGTTGTTCGCTCTACTGAGGAGGAGCAAGGTGCCGGCGATCAGGGTATTATGTTCGGTTATGCAACGCGTGAGAGCCGCGAGCTTATGCCGGCAACACTTATCCTCTCGCATGTCATTCTTAAGGAGCTTGCCGATATTCGCCGCGAGGGTAAAGTGATGACCTACCTGCGTCCCGATGCAAAGAGTCAGGTAACTATCGAGTATGATGACAATCGTCATCCATTGCGCGTGCATACAATCGTTGTCTCTACACAGCACGATGACAATGTCGATGCACCTCAGATTAAGGAGGATGTTCGTACAATACTCATTCCGCGTGTTAAGGCTCGCCTTGAGCGCGCACACGACGAGTTGGCATCACTCATTGGCGAGGAGTATATCCTCCATGTAAACCCTACCGGCAAGTTCGTTATCGGTGGTCCGCACGGAGATACAGGTCTTACAGGTCGTAAGATTATCGTGGATACATACGGTGGTCGTGGTGCGCACGGTGGCGGTGCATTCTCAGGCAAGGATTCATCTAAGGTTGACCGCAGTGCTGCTTATGCTGCGCGCCATATTGCAAAGAATATGGTTGCAGCAGGTGTTGCTGATGAGGTGCTTGTACAGTTGAGCTACGCTATCGGTATTGCCGAGCCGCTCTCTGTATATGTAGATACATACGGCACAAACCACCTTGCTATCAGCGAGGGCGAGATTGCTCGCCGCATAGCAAAGCTCTTTGACCTTCGCCCTGCAAGTATCGTCCGCCGCTACGGACTGAAGAACCCTATTTTCGAGGCTACAGCCTCTTATGGTCACTTCGGAAACCGACCATATACAAAGGATGTTGTATTTATCGAGAATGGTCAGGAGGTTATCCGCCCTGTAGAGTTCTTCGGTTGGGAGAAGCTCGACGCTGTCGATACTATCAAGGCAGAGTTTGGTCTGTAAGAACTTTAAGAGCCTAATAATAATAGACCCCAAAAGCCTAAACTTTTGGGGTCTATTACTATTATGTACGCTTATTTACTTTGACATATTCATCTTGAAGAACTCCATGATGGTACGGCAAGAGTCGAAAGAGTCGGTTGCCCAGTTGTGACCACCGTCACGAACCTCGTAGAAGTGTACCTCCTTGCCGGATGGCGCGCCATAGTAGCGGTGGAAGATAACCTTATTCTTCACCTGAGGAAGCTCGGTAGTCTCCTGATATACACACTTGTTTCCTGCTACAACTGCACCAACAGCTAACGGCACTGCAAGGTATGCACCCCAACCATATTGACCTGTAGGATCGCCCTCCCAACGAGAGGTCGTATCACCGGTACCGTGTACCTCCATAAATGCGATAGGCTCAGTATAGTCGTGACGCTTTGCCATCTCAACGAGTGTAAGACCTGCCATTGAAGCGATAGCTGCAAACTCCTTTGGTTTGCGATAAGCCAACAGGTAACACATCTCACCACCGTTTGACATACCGGTCAAGAATGTGTTTTTTGCCGACAGATTATATGTTGTCTGCAAGTGCTTTGCCAGATTGCAGATAAACTGGCAATCATCAATAGCCATTTTATCTATCTGCCAAGGGTAGTAAACATTCCAACCGTTCTTATTCTTAGGGTCAGCTGCTGCCTGTGGATAGCACAATGCAACCTGATACTCATCAGCAAGAGCCTTGAATGGAAGTGAAGCGTTATTTACATAAGACTCTGCACTACCACCGTAACCGTGAAGGATAAACACAAGCGGAGCACCTGATGGAAGATTATCCGGAATATAGAGGAAATATTTTCTTGTCAGACCCTGATCTTCAATAGTCTGTGTTTGCACTGTAGCAGCACTTGACACCTGACAGAATAGAAGTGCTGCAAATAAGATTATAAACTTCTTCATATCGCTTAATGAACTTTATAGAAATTCCAAATTTGGTTATATACTTCAAACTCCTCGTCACACCAGCCGGCATTTGCGCCCTCAACAGAGTAGAGAACCACCTCGTGACCATCCTTACCACCAAGATACTTGGTATAAGATACAACACCCTTACCATCACGCGGAAGAAGCTTGCCGGTAGTGTAGTGTGTACACTCGTCAACAGCAACCACTGCACCTACGCTAAGAGGAATAGAGGCAGACTTATTCTCAACACCGGTCCACTTGAACTCAGGGTTCTCAGTAGCGTGTACATGAACAAATGATACAGGCTTAGTAAAACTGTTAGTCTTGTAAGACTCAACATCTATTGCGCTGGATACACAACCGAATGCTGCAAAAATCTCAGGCATCTGCATAGCTGCTGTATATGCCAAGCCGTTACGATAGCTGAGCAGATATAGCTTTGCTGCGTAAGGGAACTCGTTCTTAATAGATCTGAGGAAGAGAAGGTCATCCTTGCTATCAACACCGATGATGCAGAGGGTATAACCACCAATAAGGCAGTGCTCTGCAGCCTTGAAGTTAACCTCCGGAGTCTCCGAAACTGGAGACATGCGGGTACGAAGCTCCAAATCATCAGCAAGCACAACTACAACAGGTGCACTGCGCTGAAACTCTGAAGGCTTGATAACAACAGCCTGGTGGTCGCCAATAGTTTTAGATACAACAATGAGAGATGAATCACTTACAGTAGGCTCATTATTCTCAGGAGCGGGCTGTTCGCACGCTACTGCGAACAGACCCAACATCATTAAATAAAATAACTTTTTCATAATCTTAGTTTCCAAATTTTACATGAACAGTAAATGGCTTGCTACCTGACTTACCACCATTTGAGCTGTGGTTAGTGTACTGAGTATAGTTCTCAGCTGTAACAGGGGTTGTACCGCCTGAGTAGGTCATACTACCACCAAGAACCTTGATAGGCTCCTCAGGAGTACCCATAACAACTGTATGAGCAGTGCTCCAGAAGTAACCCAAAATCATACCGTACCACTTCTCGTTAGAGTAGTCGTAAGAGATGTCGCACTGAACGATACAACCACGACCCTCACCCGGGCAGCTGTCATAGTTACCGTGCTGACCAACAAGACCACCAACCTCTGAAGTACCGCTTGTACCCTCGACGCGTGTGTTGCTCAACTTACAGTAGCTCTCGTTGTACTCGAACTTGTGACCCTTATCCAACCAACCGATGATACCACCGATATTACCATCCTCAATAGAGAGGCGTCCATTGATATCACCTGTATTCTTACAGTAGGTTACATTACCTGAGCAACCTGCAATACCACCAACGCGAGCAATAGCAAATGTAGTCGCATTAATTACGCCCTTGTTCTCGCAACGAGTAATCAGGTTAGTCTGTGATGGATCCAAGAAGCCCGGATATGCAACAATACCACCGCAAGTAGGCTCTATACCCTTACAGTATGTAACGCAAGTAACCTCACCATTGTTTACACACTCTGTAATATCTGCACCCGATGCACCGGTCTCGTCTGAAGGAGCACCACCAGAGATACCGCCGACATTGATTGGATACTCGTTAGATGAGTAAGTAGTGCCGTTAGATGTAGCTACATTAACATCAACCTTACCGTTGTTTACGCAAGATGTGATGCTGCTGCGAGTCATACCTACCAGACCACCCATACGAGGACGGTTAACATCGCAAGATACTGCAAGATCCTCGATATTTGTAATATCGTAATCAATATTACCATTGTTCACAGACTCTGTCATAGGAGCATCAACACCGAGGTTAGCCACCAGACCGCCGATATGAACAGGAATCTGATCTGTATTCTTAACAAGACCGTGGTTAGAGAGTGTCGGAATAGACATTGTGATATTACCGTGGTTCTCACACTTAGCAATTGCACCATCGCAATAACCTGCAAGACCTGCAATCAGAGCACCGTGTGATGCCTCAAGGTTAGTGTAGGTAATAGCACCGTAGTTCTTACAGTTCTCCATCTTAGCAGTGCTGATAGCCACAATACCACCCACTACAACAGTAGCATCAGTAGCCGCTGTCATTACAACAGATACGGCAGCCTTGTTTACTACATTTGTAATATATGTACCTGTAGCCTCACCTGCAAGAGCAGCCACTGCACCTGCCTTAGAAGCAGAGATTGCACAACTCTCGTCGATAGTCAAATCCTTAGCATTACCAATAGCTGCAAAGATAGGGTGATCTGCCTTAAGATTGCTGATAGTAAAGTTATTACCATTAACAGTACCTGTAAACATAGGAGCTGCTGGCAGTGTCTTACCTGTAAAGTCGAGGTTACCCTTAATCTGAATCTCATCAGTAATAGCTGCTGTACGCAACTGCTCGCCCTTGCTCAGAATTGCGATAAACTCGTCAGCATTGCTTGCAGCCAATGGGAACGAAGCCTTTGTAATAGTCTTTGCCTGTGCAACATCTGAGTACTCAGACTTACTCTGTGAAATAGACTCAACCGCTCTGATACGAATCATATAGTTAGTCTCGCCCTTCAGGTTCTCGATAGTGTACTCGAAAACAGACTCAAGCTCTACTACAGTATATTCAGCAGCAGCCTCCTCCTTGTACTCAAGGATATAGCCTGTAGCACCATTAACCTTGTCCCACTTAACAATAATCTTGTCCGTTGTAGCAACAGCAGATGTGATAACAGGCTTTGTAAGTGCAACACCGATTCTATACTTTGCAGCCACACCCTTAGAGTCTGTTGCAAATACAACCTCTGAGTTTATCTCCTCAGTGTAGGTTGCAAATACAGATACTGTATATACACCACCCGGAAGATCACGGTGAATGTGATTACAAGCATCTGCGCTTGTTGCATCTTTGGTCAAAGTGATTGGCTGCTCACCATTATCAGGTGTGAGCGTAGATGTAAAGCTCTTCGCACCGGCTTTAACTGCCGCGCTACCATCAAAGAGCAGAGAGATAAAGCCGTTTGTGTACGCCTCGTCGTCCACAATAACAGCTTCAGGTGCTGGATAAATTGGATCAACAGGACCCTCATCGGGAACTGTATTGGTGTCGCAAGCTACGAAACCAAGACCCATCATCAAAGTCAGAAAAAATGCAAATTTTCTCATGATAAAAAAAGGTTTGATTGTTTAGATTGGATAATAAAAAAAATGTTTAATGTGTTAAATCTGTCCCATATTTTACAAAGGTAAGAAAAAAATCGCCAAAAACCAAATTAAATCATAATATAAGTACGGCGAGATAAACTTACAATAACTCGTGCGTTAGTTATAAGACCCTCAAAGCACCTTTTACACCTAATCGCAATCTTTTTTTATCATTTAGTGGGAAATATATATTATATATTGTACTGATTTGTATTTGTATTTTATTTTCACTATATTTGTATGGAGATATAGAACTATCTTGCAATGAAGGCACTATTTACTGCGATATGGAACTTCTACATTGAGGGCTTCAAGTCTATGACTTGGGGTCGGCAGTTATGGTGGTTAATACTGCTCAAGGTGGTTATTCTATTTGCCATACTGCGAGTATTCTTTTTCCGTCCGACACTCGCGGGCAAAGATGAGCAGCAATGTATTGATTATATTGGCAATCAGCTAACAAATAATCCAAACTATAAACATTCTAAAAATTAGACAATTATGGTAGAGACAGCATTAGTAGATTGGTCGAGGTTGCAGTTTGCTCTTACGGCTGGTTACCATTGGCTATTTGTTCCGCTCACTTTGGGTTTAGCGGTAATTATGGCGACAATGGAGACAATCTATGTAAAAACGGGCGACGAGTTTTGGAAGCGCGTGGCAAAATTTTGGATGAAGCTATTTGCCATAAACTTTGCAGTGGGCATTGCTACGGGTATTATTCTCGAATTTGAGTTTGGTACCAACTGGAGCAACTACTCTTGGTTTGTGGGTGATATTTTTGGTGCTCCACTTGCCATAGAGGGAATCTTTGCCTTCTTTATGGAGGCAACATTCTTTGCCGTAATGTTCTTTGGTTGGGAGAAGGTCAGCAAGCGGTTTCACCTTGCAGCAACTTGGCTCACGGGCATAGGAGCGGCTATTTCGGCAGTATGGATTCTTATCGCCAATGCGTGGATGCAAAATCCTGTGGGTATGGAGTTTAATCCCGATACGGTGCGCCACGAGATGGTCGATTTTTGGGCTTTGGTACTAAATCCTGTTGCCGTATCAAAATTTTTCCACTCTGTCTTTAGCGGTTGGATGACAGGAGCTGTATTTGTCATAGGTATAAGCAGTTGGTATCTGCTCAAGGGTCGAGAAAAGCGTTTTGCGCTGTCAAGTATCCGCGTAGCGGCTATTATCGGCATCTTAGGCACTTTTGCCGTTATGTTGAGCGGCGACAGCTCAGGTGTTCACGCTGCAAAGTATCAACCTATGAAGCTCGCAGCAGCCGAAGGCTTGGAGAATGGCGGAGAGAGGGCTCCTTTCTCGATAGTTCCCGGGGTAGAAATTCCGGCTATGCTGTCAATACTCGCTACTCACGATGTTGATGGATATGTTCCGGGCATAAACAATATTCTCGATGGTTATACCACTCCTGACGGGGTATATCATCCCTCTGCCGAGGAGAAGATTGAGCGCGGTAAGACGGCTATCGAGTCATTTGCCACCTATCGTAAGCTAAAGGAGAGCGACCCTGCCGCTGCGGCAGTTGCTCGACAGACGCTTGATGAGAATATCGACTATTTTGGTTACGGATATATAGACTCAAAGGAAGAGCTTGTGCCCCCTGTACCACTTATCTATTGGGCATTCCGCGCAATGGTGGGTATTGGCGGACTGCTACTGCTGATTATGGTTGCAGTGCTGTGGTTTGAGTATAAAAATCGTCTTGCAGGTATGCGCTGGTTGCAGTGGATAGCTCTGCTGTCTGTGCCGTTGGTATATTTGGCAGGTCAGGCGGGTTGGATTGTTGCCGAGGTTGGTCGTCAGCCTTGGGTTATTGAGGGTCTGCTGCCCGTTAAAGCGGCAGTGTCAAGTGTCAGCGTAGCTGCTGTGCAGACAACCTTCTGGCTATTTGTAGCTATCTTCACACTCTTCCTCGTAATCGAGATGCGCATTATGATTAAAGCTGTTAAGCAAGGTCCGAATATCGAAACTAAGTAAAACATACGACGATGATAACTTACGACTTTTTACAACACTATTGGTGGTTTCTTATAGCCCTTTTAGGCGGTTTGCTGGTATTTCTGCTATTTGTTCAGGGAGGTAATGCCTTGATATTCTTTGCCGGCAAAGATGAAGACGAGCGTCAGCTTATTGTAAACTCTACAGGACGCAAGTGGGAGCTTACATTTACTACCCTTGTAACATTTGGCGGAGCCTTCTTCGCCTCATTTCCGCTCTTCTATAGCACAAGCTTCGGAGGTGCATATTGGGTGTGGATTTTAATTCTCGTAACATTTGTATTCCAAGCAGTATCATACGAGTTTCAGAGTAAAGCAGGCAATGTTTTGGGCAAAAAGACCTTCCGTATCTTCCTTACCCTCAACGGCTGCCTCGCACCACTGCTGATAGGTACTGCTGTAGGCACATTCTTCACAGGCTCAGACTTTACGGTAAATAAGAGCGCGGTGGGCGACATCGCCTCTCCTGTCATTAGCCGTTGGGGCAATGCTTGGCACGGTCTTGAGGCTGTCACAGTTCCATTCAATGTAGAGCTGGGTCTTATGGTTATGTTCCTTGCAATATCGCTCGGCGCGCTGTATCTGATAAATAATATCGATAATGCGAAGCTGGCATCACAACTGCGCCGTAGTCTGTGCATATGCTTCAGTCTATTCTTGGTGCTCTTCCTTGTTATATGCTATCACCTTGTAACTATGGAGGGTTTTGCTGTAGATGCTGCCGGAGTGGTTACTATGGAGAGTGGTAAGTACTTTACAAACCTTCTTCAGATGCCTGTTGTGCTGATAATGCTCCTCATCGGTGCAGTGTTGCTTGTCACAGGTGTTGCTATGACGCTTATGCGAAAGGAGTTCAAACGCGGAATTTGGTTTGCAGCCCCGGGTACAGTGCTGGCGGTTATGGCACTCTTTATGGTTGTGGGTTATAATAATACTGCATATTACCCCTCAATCGCCGACCTCCAATCATCGCTGACACTTGCCAATAGCTCTTCAAGCGAGTTTACCCTGCGCACAATGGCTGTCGTATCGCTTATTATCCCATTTGTCGTCGCCTATATCGCCTACTTCTGGCGTCAAATGGATAAAAAATCTCTCACTACCGACGAGCTCAACCACAGCGAGAAGTATTAATCGGATATTTACAAAAGATAATGATGCAGAAAGCGGTGCTTCCTGCATCATTATTTTTACCATCATACGCTATCTACTCCGACATCTTCTCCATACGCAGCAGAGCGCAGACAGAGTCGTAGGTGCAGTTAATCCAATATGACGGCTCGACATTAAAGCGCACGCGCCAAGAGGTGAGGATTTTGCCCGTATTGACACACTGGATAACTGTGATATTATCTATCAGAGCCTTTGCCTTTGCCTTCATCAGGCAGTCGCCCGTCTGCTCATATATATCGAGCATCGCATTTGAGACATTGCAGGTGCTATTATCGATAGGCATAGCATACTTATACTGCTCAAATACACAAGGGGTAGCATCGGTCTTATAGCCACTCTGATTAACCGGAGTATCCCAATAGACAAATTGGTCCTCGCTGAATCGTACAAGCTCATAGGCTGTTGCAACCTCCTCTGTTGAAGCTCCGCGATTTAAGATATACGAAGCATAAGGTGCTGCGGTGCAGTTTGTAAGGTTTTCGTATGGTTGTAGATTGAGCACGCTCACATCCTCAAACTGACCTGTCATATCAAACTTGTCGAGGATATGCTCAGCCATCCACTTCTCGCCACGAATACGCGCCTGCGCATACTTTGTCTGACCATACTCCTGCTCAAGACGGAGGAAGTAGTTAAGCAGCGGGTGTAACATCGCCTTAACCTCATTCACAGGCTCGCCCGTAGCGAAATCATACTTGATATGCCAAGAGCCATCCTCGCACTGAAGGCGCAGATATGTGTCAGCGATACCGAGGGCTTGCTCAAGGTAGAGTTTATCACCCGTAGCATTATAGAGGTCGAGGTAAGCCTGACCTGCACTTGCAGCCTCCATAGCCATTGTCTTGCCCTGATTTTCAGGGAAAGCAGACGCCATATACTGCTTATAGTAGGTTGGTGGGAAGTATGCAAGCTTCTCGTCCGGTTTGCGAGCGTGGTCGATAAGAAACTTTGCCGCATTTTTAGCTATTGCAAGTGCATTATCGGCATAAGCCGGTGCTGTCTGTGCCAACAGGGTCTCCATCTGAACTACAGCACCGATAATCTTACAAGGGTATGTAAAATAGACATAGCTCATATCGGGCTCTGATGACTCTGCGAGTTTCTGAATCTGTGGCATTGTATGCACATAGAGCATACCGAGAATTGCCGCCTCGCGATAACTGCGAACAGCACCCGTATATGGCGGGTTAAAGCCGTAGTCGCGCCAA
>JAFVIB010000008.1 GCA_017474235.1 Alistipes sp.
ACAAGATTATTATCGGCACAAACTATTGCGTAGCAATCCCTGTCAAGATATGCAGACAAGTCTGCCGAGGCGCCACAGGTTGAAGAAGATATGCAATATCTTCAACGACCAAGACACCTCATAACAATTTCCACCAACCGAGGAATCGAGCGACCGCAGCAGCCGAGAGCAGACCGCAGCTTGGATGTTACAATCGCAGATTGTCGTGGTTGGGGAACAATGTGGCGAAAATTTATTTTCAGACACTCTTGTTACACAAACACGAATATTTGCTTTTGCAAATAACATACAAGCAAGACAAGTCTGCAGAGACACCACAGGTTGAAGAAGATATGCAATATCTTCAACGACCAAGACACCACACAACAATTTCCACCAACCGAGGAATCGAGCGACCGCAGCAGCCGAGAGCAGACCGCAGCTTGGATGTTACAATCGCAGATTGTCGTGATTGGGGAACAAGGTGGCGAAAATTTATTTTCAGACACACTTGTTACACAAACACGAATATTTGCTTTTGCAAATAACATACAAGCAAGACAAGTCTGCCGAGGCGCCACAGGTTGAATGATTTCGGCGAGAGTAAAAACAATAGAGGAGAACATTTCTGTCCTCCTCTATTGTACTCGAAGCCGGAATCGAACCGGCACGGACATTTCTGTCCACAGGATTTTAAGTCCGGCGTGTCTACCTATTCCACCATTCGAGCAGCCTTTCTTTTGCGGTGCAAATGTACAAATTTATATCTGATTATCCAAATTGTGCATCAATATATTTAATAATTTGCTCCTCTTCGCCACGATTAAACCACGCAATATCATTATCGCGTCCAAACCAAGTTATCTGACGCTTTGCATAGCGGCGAGAGTTGCGCTTTATCAGCTCCACAGCCTCCTCAAAAGATATTTTACCATCAAAATAGTCAAACATCTCCGCATAGCCGACCGTCTTTAACGAGTTGTAATCACGGTAGGGTAGCACTGCGCGAGCCTCAGCCTCAAGACCCTCTGCAACCATAATATCCACACGACGATTTATGCGCTCATACAGCTCCTCTCGCGGCATAGTAATACCGACCTTAACAATCTGAAAATCACGCGATTTACGCTCAGATTTACGCAGTTCCGAATACTTCTTTCCGCTAACAAGGCAGACCTCCAACGCACGCATCACTCGGGCAGGATTACACCTATCTACAACCTCATAATAGTCAGAATCGAGAACTTTCAACTCTGCTGCAAGAGCCTCAACACCCTCATTTTTAAGACGCTCCGCAAGTTCTGCACGAAGAGTGTCATCTGCCTCGGGAAGAGAGTCCATACCCTCACATAACGCCTTCACATAGAGTCCTGACCCGCCGACAGCCACTACGGTATCGCTATGCTTAAAGAGCGTTTCAAGCCTCTCAAGAGCCCTTTTCTCATACTCCCCACAGTTAAAGTTTTCCGTAAGTTCAAGCTCTCCAATAAAGTGATGTTCAACAGCTTGTAGTTGCTCATTAGACGGATAAGCAGTGCCGATAGGCAACCCCTTATACACCTGTCGGGAGTCCATAGAGAGTATTGGTGCATTATAGTTTCGGGCAAGAGCGATACTCAGATCAGTCTTGCCCGAAGCTGTTGCACCAACGACAACAATAACCCTTTTAGTACTCGTCATCGTAGTTGTCGTCTCCATCAAACTCTCCAAATTCATCCATTATCTCGTCGAAAATCGAGCCATCGTCTGCCGGCACCGCATCCGGATCATACTGATCAGGCACACGGGCATTCTCAAACGAAACACGCGGATAGTCAAGTTCCGGATTTGGTTGATTTACACTTACAACCTCAAGATAGAATGCTCTATCTGCAAGCATATCAAACTGATATATCAAGCGATTGCACTCTGACACGACCAACTCTGCAAGTGTAACCTTATCCATAGCCACGGGTGCGCCCTCAAAGCTCTCCTCGCCAAGATCCATCAGCGAGAACTCCTGCATAGGATTCCACTGCTCATCAGCAGTATAGAATGACGCCATACAGTCATCGTACTCAATAGACTCAATAATAAACTTGTGCAGCTCAAGGAGTGTCATCTCGTGAGAGACCTCAAAATCGCGTACGAAATTATCATTTTCGTCGCTAAGCATTCTAAGTCGCAGAATCATAGCCAATTAGTCAATTTTTACACAACGAACCTGCATTGCATTTGCACGCTTCGATGGGTAATTGAGGTTAAACTTATTTATTGTTCTGGTTGTAGTCAAATCAAAGTACATACACTTTGACTGCTTATTGTCTGCTGTAACGCCTGTGGTCCAATAGTAGCCCTCCCAAGGCTCAGGCTGTGACGGATAGACACCGTCCTTATGGTTCATATTGTGAATATGTCCGTCGTAGTAGCTACGCAAGCCTGCTCCTGTATAGAAGTAGCTATTTGTACCATCATTCAAATTCCAACCAAATCGCTCACGGGCACTTGACAGCGGCATCTGATCCTCCTCTGCGGTAAGCTTCAGACAGTCGAAATCACTACCCGATGCCACACGCCAGCCGTATGGGCAAGGGTCGTATGCACTCTTTGTTGTATCGCTCCACAATGAGCTGTTCGGACTGTACATCCAATCGCCTATACCATCGCCATTCTCAGCATCTACGCTGGCAGCATTGGTAATAAATGTCATTGGATGCGCAATAGTATATTCAACAGTACCTGTCTCGGCAGAACACTCTGCAAACTCTGTCTCTATCGCATTGCTTGCACCGGTATAAGCCATCTCCTCCTCGTTATTTGCGCAGTTGTAGTAGAATGGGCGCAAGAACGGATCTTTACGACCCCACTGATAATAGAGACCGTAGCTGCCGAGAATTAGCTTTTGATCAGTCGAACCATTGCTATTTGCAAAAGCACCGAGGTTACGATTCATAAATGTAACACCGTTTGAGTATGTCGATGTATCTTTCAGCGGGTTATTAGCCTCCTTGCTGAACCACAAGTGCCAGCTCCACAGAATATTATCAGAGCCATCTACAACAGCGACAACAGCGTTTGCCTCATACATCACATAGTCATCATTCTCCTTGATGTATATATTCGTATCGTTCTCATCCTTAACTGCATCGACATAGAATGATATGGTCTTCTTCTGATCATCATATACAAGGTGCTCGATTGCAGCCTTTTGGCTCTGCCAAACAATTGTAGCATCTACAACACCCGACAGAGGCTGACCACCACCATTCTTTGAGACATCAATCACATAAGCCGACTTTGGAGAGGTCAGAACATAGCTATTGGCATACTTACCACCCTCATTGACAAAAATCATCGAGTCGCCGATAATATAGCAGTCAAATGTAGAGGTCGATGTATCTCCATTCTTTGCTGTCAGATTAAAGACTATATCGCAGTCACGCATAGTATCTCTGTCAGTTACATTTCCCGGATCCTTCGGCGGGGTAACGGTAACTGTCTGAGCAGTTGTATTGAGTACACACTCCCAACCGGCAGTCTTGCTCTTAACTGTGATAGAGGCAAGATTTGTCGCTGTATAAGAGATTGTTTGAGCCTCGCCACCCCACTGGAAGTAGAGCGCACTTTCAGAGAAAGAGAGCGTCATCTCCTTCTTATTAGAGCAGCCTCCAAGCAGCAACAGAGCGCAGATGGCAAAAAGAGAAAATTTCAGATGTTTCATATATAATTTCATTCTATTTTATACGGGTACAAATATTGGCGCAAATTTATCAAAAAAGTTGCAAATTTTAAAATCTTTAGCTCTCAATTACACTATTTATCAACGATTTTTACACTCTTTTAGTATATCTATCAACAAAAAAGCCCCAAAAGCATAGACCTTCGGGGCTTTAACAGAGTATGAGCATCTACTTTTTCGGTATTCCTCGCTCACAAGGAACATTTACCTGACACTTTCCGCAACCAAAGCGTGGAGCATACTTTACACGCATTGTATTTACATAAGCACTGCAAAGTGTATGTGACTTACCCTCTGCAAGCGTTATCGCCTCTCCCGGGCAACGCATACAGGCACCACACATAGTACAATACTCGTATATCTCAGTATAAGGACGAGGCGTAACCTCAAGTGGCGCATCAACAATAACACTACCAAAACGACCTGCCACTCCGCGCCTTGTAATCAGACCCTTAGAGAGCCCGAAAGTGCCGAGTCCGCAGATAAATGCCACATGACGCTCCGACCAATTACTTGTAAAGCTGAGACTTTTATCGGCAATATCATCGCAGCTACCCGCCTCAAAGACATACTTAAACTCCTCACTCGCATACGGAGATAGAGCTTTAACCCCCTGACTCTCAAACCACTGCTCAAGAAAATGGTTAATCTCTGTCAGAAAAGCCTGACCCTCAACTCGGGCATAGAGCCAACCATTGCCCACCTCGACTCTATCCTGCTTATTACCCTCGACCACAAAGTCGCTAAAAGGGGCGAAATAGCTCACTACACACCGCCCTTGTGGCAACCACTCCTTTGGAGTACGAAACAGCGTGCCCACAGCCTGAGGAGCTTTCATCTCCTCCCACATTGGGTCATCAGCCGAGCCTATGGCAATAATAGGGTCGTCATAGAGTCTTTTACCAACATCCTCCGGTGTAAGTGCCATACTCTCAGAGACATAGTTATGCTCCGAGCTACGCACAGCCTCCGATAGGGCAGCAGTTATAGACTCAATAGTTATCATAGCTCTACTTTTTATCGTTCTTTGGATTAGATATAGACTCGCGCATCTGCGTATCGGCAATCACATTCTTCATCTTGTAGTAATCCATAACGCCCAAATTACCACTACGGAATGCCTCTGCCATTGCAAGCGGCACCTCTGCCTCTGCAAGGATAACCTTTGCACGCGCCTCCTGCGCCTTTGCCTTCATCTCCTGCTCAAGAGCAACTGCCATAGCTCGACGCTCCTCAGCCTTTGCCTGAGCAATATTCTTATCAGCCTCTGCCTGATCCATTTGCAGCTGCGCACCGATGTTCTTTCCGACATCAATATCGGCAATATCGATAGATAAAATCTCAAATGCTGTACCCGCATCCAGACCCTTCTCAAGCACTACGCGAGAGATAAAATCGGGATTTTCAAGTACCGATTTATGTGAAGCCGAAGAGCCGATAGACGATACAATACCCTCACCTACACGAGCCAAAACAGTCTCCTCGCCGGCTCCACCGACAAGTTGGCGGATATTTGCTCGAACAGTAACTCGCGCCTTGGCAATAAGCTGGATACCGTCTTTTGCCACAGCAGTTACAGGAGGGGTATTGATAACTTTCGGATTTACAGACATCTGCACAGCCTCAAATACATCACGACCTGCCAAATCTATAGCTGTAGCCTCCTCAAAATTGAGATTAATACCCGCCTTTTGTGCCGACACAAGGGCGTGGACAACATTTCTAAAGTTACCACCTGCAAGGAAGTGCGCCTCAAGAGAGTTAGGATTAAGTTTCAGACCCGCCTTTGTACCCTCAATCATCGACGAAACAATAGCAGATACAGGAATCTTTCGCCAACGCATCAGAATCATCTGCAACAGCGAAATATGCGCACCTGAGATAAGCGCAGTAAACCACAAACCTACCGGTACAAAATAGAATACCACCCAAATAGCAATAAGTGAAGCAATTGCTATAACTACAATAATACCAATCTGCATAATACTATATTTTAATAATTTACACTTTTTACTTAAACTGAGCCTTTAATTTCTGAATAAACTCTGCATCAACATTTCCCGAGCCCTCCAATGCCGGAATACAAGTCTCAAAGCTCTTATCATATCGGTCTAACCACTCAACAATACGCTGCGGGTACTCGATTATGTAGTTAGGACTCTGCGATACATTCATATACTCATCCGGAAGGAGTGGATATGGGTCATAACTTACCGCATAACGCTCCTTAAACTCCGGAGTAAGTTGCACGCAACGGTTAAAGATACCCTGCTTACCATAGAGGCGTGGCTGATGCTGCTGCAACTGCTCATCAAAGAGAATCTCCACAACACAATCCTTATCACAATCACACAACTCTGTATGGACTATTGGTGCGAGAGTATAACCGTCATAACTCCACTCTCCAATGCTTGCATAACGCTTATATGGATACTCTTTACCATTTACCTTAACAGCCACAGGAGGCATCTGTGCAGGGAAGCGCAGTTCGTAATTTCTCTTATCCGCTGCACCTTTATAACCACCCTCACGGGCAGATATAACCACTCTAATAGAGTTTTCTGCACTCTGCTTAACCACCTTTGTTGTCGCAAAGTTTTCTGCATAATCCTTAGAGACACCGTCATCCTCATAGAGCGACAACTCGCCATCTGCACCCGGCACAAATGTAAGTACAAGGGTATTACAAGGCTGTTGCAGACTCTCCACGGTTGCAGGATTCATCGGGATAATAGCTCCTGCGCGGGCAAAATATGGATTTTCGGCAAGGGTATAGCTCAGAGTCTCAACCTTGTCACCTTCGATAAGCTTTCCGCTAACCATATCATACCACAAACCCTCCGGAAACCAAATATCACGCTCTGCAACGCCTGTAACCTTATCTATCGGCTTAACAACAGCAGAGATAAGCAGGTCATCGCCAAACATATACTGCTCCTTCATATCGTATGCCTCATTGCACTCCGGATAGTAGTAGTACATCGGACGACACATAGAGATACCTGTATCGAAAGTTTGGCGCGCAGCGTTATAGATATACGGTGCAAGGGTATAACGCAGGCGAATTGCATCTCTCATAAAGAAGAAGTGGTCAGGGAACTGCCAAATACGACGCTCGATAGAGCTATCTTTGGTACAATGTGTCTTAAATATCGGAGTAAACACACCATACTGCAACCAACGCAAGTATAGCTCCGGATCAGTCTTTGACCCTCTCTCCTTGAACATATGACCGCCAATATCGTGACCCCAATAACCATAGCCCACATTAGACGCTGTACTTGTAAACCACGGCAAGAAAGCTAGCGACTCCCAAGTGATACACACATCGCCCGAAAATCCCACTTGATAACGGTGTGAGCCCAAACCACCCCAACGGTGATAAATCATCGGACGCTCATCTCCTCGCTGCTCTGCGTGACGATTAAATGTATAGTTCAGCCAAAATGTGTTACTCAAGTTCTTTGTATATTTACTCTGTTTCCACTGCTGCCAATCGAGCCACCAAAAATCGACACCGATATTCTCAAACGGAGAGAGAACAGTGTCAAAATAGGCATCAGCCCACTTCTGCTCATCAATCTTAAACGGCACTGCCTTGCCCTTCTCAGTCCAACCGTAAGCCTCTGTAAATCGATTATATGGCTCTTCAAACGGCTGAATACCCGAAGCAGGATGGAGGTTTAGCGCAGTTCTGAGATTCTCACTACGACACCACTCAAAGAGCGATGCAGGGGCAGGGAAGAGCTGCTCTTTCCAAGTATAACCTGTCCAACCTACTCGCTGACCAAACTCATCCTCAACTGCATTTTTGCGACGCAGGCTCCAAGTCTCGTGCCAATCCATATCTATAATCAGCACATCGATAGGAATATCCATACTGCGCATCTGACCGATAAGGTCACGCAACTCATTGTCTGAATACTGCCAATATCTGCTCCACCAATAGCCAAAAGCGTACTTTGGGGGCAACGGAATACGACCTGCAATAGAGATATAGTCCTTCACTGCCTGCATATAGTCGTGACCGTAAGCAAAAAGATATAGGTCTTGACGCTCAACATCAGTGCGACACTCCACCCACTGTTGCCAATGTGTCGGAGTATCTACAAACAGGTGTCTGTCAGAATCATCTACAACACTCCAACCGCTACGAGATATAACACCAGGCTCCATAGGGTCTGAAGGGTTGAGATTCCAGCCATCTGCCTTATCAAGCGTACGGGTTGTACCCATAAGATTCTCGCTATCTACATCGCCATAGTGCCAAACAACCTTATTACCATTAAGGATAAACTCTGCCGAGAGATTTTCAGGTGTAAACTTACCACTCTTATAGTAGGTAAGAGTTAGTTTATCTGTACGGATAACTACCTTATTACGACCGTTTGTAACCTTAAACTGAGGTACATCAGTCTCTCTGTTTACAAAGGTGAGTGTTGCTCTATCCTCAAAAATGCCATCCTCGCTCCACTCCATACGGATAAGTTGCGGAGTAAGGACTGTAAAACGGGCATTGCCGGCTACTACAACAGCCTTTTCATTAGCTTTAGGTACCTCATTTGCAGATACAACAGTTGGTAGCAATGATAGTGTTACCATTGCCAATAGTAATTTTACAATAGGTTTCATATGTTTTTCTGTTTTAATTGATTTTGCGAACTATAACATTGAAGTTCTCAAAGCCGACAACCTCAACATCCTGCTTTTGGTCAATATATACATCGACAGATTTTGCCTCGTAAATCTTACCGCCAATCTGCACCTTACCCATTGGTGCTAAACGAGATATTGTAGTACCCGTAGCACCCACAGTAAGTTCATTTTCGGGCTTTGGCATACTTGTAGAATCAATCTCCTGTTTGAGAGTCAAACGACGCCAAGTCTTTGCATTGAGCGAGAATATCAGAGAGACAAGCGACACCAATCCAACTACAGCAATAGTCCAAATACCCGCCGCAACTCCCATAGAGTCAAAGGCATACCATATTGCACCGCCATAGCAGACCATAGCCAACACACCACCAATAGACAGACCCGGCAGAAGAAGCAACTCTGCCAACAAAAAGAGTATGCCGAGCAATACTAACAGAACAATATACCACATAGCACTCATACTTTTAATTTATGTTACTTTACAGACTTAACTTCAGCCTTAATACCACTATCCATAGCCACAATCTCCGATGCAACAAGTTCTGCATCGCTCTGCGAAGCAAATGTGCCAACAATAAATGTCGTACCGATACGCGAGAATTGGCACTTCTCGTTTCTAATGGATATGTGGGTCTTAACCTCATCCGAGAGGGTTGTCACACCCGTTATCTCAATATTGAAGCCAATATTCTTTCTCTTCCACTCCTCAATGTTAGAGATATACTCTCCATCAACCCACATTACAGGCTGTGGAGCCTTAAAGCCCAACTTCTTCAGATATGCAACACCCTCGAGAGCATCCTCCTCGGTAAGGAAACCTCCGACAAAGTAGGCATACTTACCATTGTGGTACTTATCGGTATATGAGAGCGGCGTAATACCACGCAGAGCCGAAAGATTTGGACGATTTGTAAATATTCCGATACGGATACGATAAACAGTACCATAGTCGTATATATGGGTATGCGGAATAGGATTTTTCGGAGTATAGATAGTAGGCTTGATAACCTTCAGTGGCTCGTGCGCAATAAATGAACGGCGCACAATATTGACCCTCGGCAGGCAATAGTCGCCCTTATTGATACTCTTCTGCACCTTACTCAGAGAGTCTTTTGCCATTGACAGCTTCAAAACCTCTGAAACACGGCTCTCATACCCCAACAGAGCCTGCTTGCGATAGAAATACTCACACAGCACGCTCGACTCGCAATTATCAACACTCTGTTCGCTCTCCGACATAGCCTTCGACAGACTATCCTCAGCGGCTGTAAGCAGGTCGAGATGACCCTCCTTCTCCATCATAAGGTTATAGGCATAGACCTTATTATCGAAAACATTGTGCCACTTATCGTAGATTGCATCCTCAACCTTTGCTGCCACGCCACGCACAGAGTCCAACAGATTAAGCACACTATCTGCTGCCTCCTGAGTATCTACTCGCTCATACTCAAGCTGCAATGAGACCATTCTGTCATAACTGCGCATATACTCCTTAATCTTGGCTACAACCGTACGCTCATCACGCTGCGCAGCTTTGAGCATCTTAAGGTCTGCTGCCGACATAGATGCCTCAAAAACGCCATTATCAACCAAATTGGCACGAGGGGTATAGTTTATCACAACCGAAGCAGTATCCTCTGCTACAACCTGCTCGAGGTTGCTCTCTGCATTTACTGTCTGTGCATATATATACTGCTGATAATCAGTAAATTCCGTCAAAACCTTATCATACTCCCTCTTAAGGGTCACAGCCTCCATCTCCATTGCTGTAATCTGTCGGGCAATCTGCTCTCGAGCCTCCGGATGATTAGCATATCGAAGGCGTGCCGACTTAATGAGCGAATTGAGCGAATCAACACGACCCTGCACCTGATTAACCGAAAGTTCCAACTGCGTATATCTCTCATCCGGCGACTGCGCAAGAGCCGAAATCACAACAACAGATGATGCAAACAGTAGTGTTACAAATCTCTTCATTATCTCCACCATTTAAGGAAAAACAACTGTATAAATCCAAATATTTCAAGACGACCCATAAGCATCAAAAACGAGTTCTGAAGCTTCAGTATCGCCGGTATATCTGCAAAATTACCCATTGAGCCGACCGCTCCAAAGCCCGGACCAACATTGCCTATACACGCCACAGTCGACGAGAAGGCAGTCATAAGGTCCTGACCAAACAGAGTATTATTGACCGTCGCAAAAAGTATCAATGCTATATATGTAACGATAAAAACCACAACACTATTGAGCATATCTGCATCTTGCGCCACACCATCCACACGAATACGGATAATTGCGTTTGGATGCTGCTGACGGAGTATTCTTGCCCAAAGAATCTTGCAGAATATAAGCAATCTATCTATTTTCATACCTCCCGATGTTGAGCCGGCACAAGCACAGACTATTGATACAAAAATCAGGATTATTATCGCAAACGGCGTCCACATATTTGTATCTGCCGTAGCATAACCTGTTGATGTCATCAGCGATATAACCTGGAAATATGAGTAGCGCAGAGCCTCCCATATCGTAGGGTAAACTCCTGCACTAAAGATACTTATAGTAACAAGCACTATTGCCACGACAATTATTGCCAAGTATGTTCTGACAACCTCGGAGCGGAAGATATTATTACCTTTACGCAAAAAAGTAGCGTATATTAATCCGAAATGGAGGCTCGATATAAGCATTGCCGCAGCGAGTATAGCCTCAACTGCTACATTGTCATAGAATGCGATACTTGAATTTTTAGTACTAAATCCCGCAGTTGCACAGGCTGACATAGCGTGAGTAAGAGCATCAAACCAACGCAAACCGGCAAGTTTGAGCGACAGAGTAGTAATCATTGTAAGACCGACATAGACAACAAGCAGAATACGAACAATAACCTGTGTGCGGTACTGATAGTTGTCCTTTGCAAGTGACGACAGCTCTACATTTGACAGTGCCATTTTACTCGTTCCCAACGACGGCAGGATAACCAGCGAAAACATAACAACTCCGACACCGCCAATCCAATTTGTCGTAATGCGGTAGAAGAGCAGACCCTGCGGAAGTCGCTCTATATCGTTTAGTATCGTAGCTCCGGTTGCTGTAAAGCCCGAAACACTCTCAAACCACGCATTGACAAGCGAAAACTCACCACCCCAAATAAGGTATGGGAACATACCCACAACGCTCGCAAGCACCCACGAGCCTACTACAATAGTAAAGCCCTCCTTATTCGATATAGACTTGGCGCGAGGTACAAAGAGCAGCGGGAAACCACCCAAAGTAAAGGTCAGCAGAGCCGAGAGCAACAGTGGATAGAAGCCCGAATCGACATTGTTCATATACGAGATACCTGCCGACACCAACATAAATGCCGACACACAGAGCATTACAGCTCCCACATATCTCAATATGACACTCTCTCGCATAACTCTATCTATTCTGCTTTGACAAGCCTATCAACTTCTCGATATTATCCACAACCTCCTTCAGTTCATCCAGCAACTCCGCCTTGACATTAAACGGTAGGCGATAGGTCAAAAAGTCTGATAATGAACGGTTTATCTTCAATATCGGATTAACTCCGTAGAACATCACAAAGTAGTAGAACATCAGCACGATGGCAATCATCACCACAAGCGATATAAAGACAGGTGCAACCGAGCGGTAGGCATTTTTGCTCAACTGCTCGGCACGAGGAGCCAACGAACTATGGGTGTGGGTCATATAGCTCTGTATCTGCTCCACAACATTGTCATACGCAGGCTTATAATCGTTTTCATACCACGCCTTACCTCTCTGTGATGATGCCGTAGCACCATCCTCCGAACTTGGCACAGCCATAAGCGGAATATCTATATTACCTATAGCCGAGGAGAAGACAAACTGCTCCGAAATCTCACGCAGGCGCAAAACGCTCATAGACAGAGAGTCTAAACGAGTTGCATCTACCGCCTCACTACGCGCAGCTGCCACCTTGCCGTCCAAATCGCCCATAGCACGACGATAGACATCTCTATCTGCCTGAGGGTCAAAGACAGCAATATGGAGCATTGCCTGACTATGCTCCTGCACAGAGTGGAGCATATCGTTAGCAATCTCCATATTTCTACGAGAAGCTGCAAGAATATCCTCTGTATCGTTACTCAAATTACTCAACTCAAAGAGCGAGATGATACCAGAGGCAAACAACAGCACCACTATACCGAGAAATCCTACTGTAACTCTCTTTCCTATACCTTTCATAATATTATCTCAAATTACGCAAATATAAGAATTTTTCTGCAATTATCCCACAATTTCGCCCACAACATCACAATTTGGTTCAATACCGACAAGGCGAACTTTTACTATCTGATTGATATACTTGCGGTTATAAGGAACTTTAACCTTTATGTAATTACCTGTAAAACCTGTCATAAAACCTCCTCGCTCGGTACTCTCAAAGAGAACTTCCGCCTCGCTACCCACAGCGCGAGAGCAAAAATCGTAGTGCAAAGCACTACTGAGAGCCTCCAACTCCTTAACACGGGCAGTAGATACCGAAGACTGCACCTTATTCGGCATAGTCACCGCAGGGGTATTGGCACGCTCCGAGAAGGGGAAGATATGCAGAAAGGCTGGCTTGATACTCTCCAAAAAGTTACGAGAATCTGCAAAATCGGCATCACTCTCGCCCGGGAAGCCGGTAATAACATCAATACCTATGAAGGCATCCGGCATAGCACTTTTAACGGCTGCAATGCGCTCTGCAAACTTCTCTACCGTATATCGACGACGCATCAGTGCAAGTATCTTGTTTGAGCCGCACTGTATAGGGATATGGAAGTGATGTTGAAATTTAGATGACCGTGCGCAAATATCTATTATCTCGTCAGTTAGCAAGTTTGGCTCTATTGACGAAATTCGATACCTCTCAACGCCCTCAACAGCATCTAACGCCCTCAACAAATCGGCAAAACTCTCTCCTGTAGTACGACCAAAATCGCCCGTATTTACGCCTGTAATGACAATCTCTTTCTGACCCGCTGCGACGATAGCCTCCGCCTGCGCAACAACCTCCGCAATCGGAATATTACGACTACTGCCTCGTGCATTGTGAATAGTGCAATACGAACAGCAGTAGTCACAACCATCCTGCACCTTCAAAAAGGCTCTTGTTCTGTCACCACTCGAGAAGGCAGAAAAGAAGTTTGTAATCTGCTCTGTTTCGCAACTAAAGACCTGAGTTTTGCCCTTCGATGTCAGTTCAAGTACTCGTTGATATGTCTCTCCTTTATTATTGTTACTCAACACTATATCGACGCCCTCTATCTCTGCAATTTCGTAAGGTTTCAACTGTGCATAACAACCGGTAACCGCGATTATTGCATTGGGGTTTCTGCGGTGCAATTTACGGATGATATTACGGCACTTTTTATCGGCGTGTTCAGTAACCGAACAGCTATTGATAATACAAATATCGGCAGCGTCGGTAGGGGATACTCGTTCAAAACCGCCCTGCTCAAATTGGCGGGCAATAGTCGAACTCTCCGAGAAGTTGAGCTTGCAACCGAGGGTATGAAAATTGACTTTTTTACTCATTTTGTACTCTATTATTGTGCGAAGATACAAAAAAGGTGGGTTAAGTAACCAAATCCCGCAAAAAAAGTGTACTTTTGCAACTTAAACAGAGTTTACTGACAGCCTTTATGGACTTTTTCGCAGACATATTTGAGTATCGTTACCTGCTCAATGCCGTTATAGCCTGCATACTTTCGGGTATAACTTGCGGCATTGTGGGTACATATATCGTCGCTCGCCGAATGGTTTTCCTCAGCGGCGGCATCACTCACGCCTCATTTGGAGGTCTCGGAATAGCCTTCTACGCAGGTATAAACCCGCTATGGGGTGCTTTAGCGTTTGCTATTCTCTCATCTTTGGGCATCGAATATGCAGGCAGCAGCACCAAGATTCGTGAGGACTCTGCGATAGGTCTGATGTGGGGTATCGGAATGGCTATCGGCGCGCTCTTTATGAGTCTCAAGCCCGGGTACACCTCGGGAGATTTATCGAGTTTCCTGTTTGGTAACATAATATCGGTAACATCTGAAGATGTTATTCTACTCGCAATTCTTACTCTTGCGCTTACTGTCGGTGCGCTATTGTGGCTCAAACCGATTATGTATCTGGCATTTGACCGCGATTTTGCACGCTCGGCAGGGGTTAAGACTAAGGTTGCGGGGTACATTATGGCTGTAGTTATCGCAGTGACTATCGTGCTGTCTATCAGAGTGATGGGCATTGTGCTACTCATATCGCTGATGACTCTGCCTGTGGTAATTGCAAACAGTGTAACCAAGCAGTACCAAAAAATTACCCTTTGGTCATCTGTTATAGCCGCCATTTGCGCACTTTTAGGCGTGATTGTGAGCTATTATCTCGAAGTTCCGTCGGGTCCTGCAATAATATTTGTGCTAACTTTGGTGTTGATAATAGTAAAACTATTATCTTTGCAGACGAATAAGTCACTTAGAACTGATGAAAACAATAGATAAACTGATACTCAAGTCGTACCTCGGACCGATGGTCGCTACATTTTTCATCGTCATCTTTATTCTGATGATGAACTTCGTGTGGCGTTATATCGAGGATTTGGTCGGTAAGGGTCTTGATGCTGCGGTAATTATCGAGCTGATATGCTACGCTACGGTAAATATGATTCAGATGGGTCTGCCGTTGGCGGTGCTGCTGGCTACCATTATGACAATGGGTAATTTGGGCGAGAACTACGAGCTGCTGGCAATGAAGTCGGCAGGTATGTCACTGCTACAAATCGTGCGTCCGTTAGTGCTGGTAGTAACACTTATTTCTATTGGTAGTTTTTTTATTATCAACAACTTAGCCCCGTACTCAAACAAGAAGATGTTCAGCATCATCCACGATATTCAGAAGCAAAATCAGGCTTTGGAGTTTCAAGATGGGCTCTTTTTTAACGGCATCGACAATATGAGTATCCGCGTAGAGCATCAAAATCCCGAGACAAAGCTGCTCACAGGCGTACTTATCTATGATAACCGCGCAAGTGGCGGAAATATGACCACGACAATTGCAGACTCGGGCTATATCCGTCTCAGCGACGACAAGCGATATCTGCTTGTAACGCTCTTCAACGGCTCTACATACGAGCATACGCGCAACAGTCAGTGGTACACCAAAAGCACCATGCGCCGCCACGCCTTTGAGCGTCAGGATGGTCAGATTCCGATGACGGGTTTCGACTTTGAGCGTTCTGACGAAAATCTGTTTAGCGGTAGCAGCCAAACTCAGAATATCATGGAGCTTCAGCACAATATCGACTCTTTGGAGACCGTCGTAAACCGCACTACTACAATGGCTTACAACCCTTTGCTGCGTGACCAGATCTTTATCAAAGACCCTGATGCTATCTCTCCTCCGGATACCGTTGTTATAGATCGTTCAGCGAAGGTCTATTCAAAATATCTTCTCGACTCTATCGAGACAATGACCACGCGAGACAAGAAGCGACTCTACTCAAATGCGCGTCAGAGTGCTGTGGCTGCAAGAAACAGCTTCTCTTTTGATGAATCGACCTCTAAAGAGGCTCTAAACCAACTATATCGTAGCAAAAACGAGTGGCATCGCAAGTTGGCTCTGCCCGTATCTATATTTATCTTCTTCCTCGTCGGTGCGCCATTGGGTGCAATTATCCGCAAGGGAGGACTCGGTATGCCGATTGTTATCTCTGTGATATTCTTTGTCATCTACTACATCATCAGTATCTCAGGCGAGAAGATGGCAAAAGAGGGTAGCTGGAGCTCACTGCTCGGTATGTGGATATCGTCTATCGTGCTATTCCCGCTTGCCGTCTATCTGACCCATAAGGCGACAAATGACTCTGCTCTGCTCGATTTTGATTGGTATATAGGCAAATACAAGCACTATAAAGAGATTATTGTCGCAAAGTTGCCGCAATCTTGGCAGGATAAACTCAATAAGAAGAAGTAGTATGAATCCAAAGGATATTCGCATAGTATTTATGGGTACGCCCGAGTTTGCTGTACCCTCACTTAAAGCCCTTGTGGAGGGCGGATATAATGTTGTCGGCGTAGTTACCACTCCCGACCGTCAAGCAGGTCGAGGGTTGAAAGTTCACGAGTGCGATGTCAAGGTGGCAGCAAGAGAGTTGGGTATTCAGACCATTCTCCAGCCTGAAAAGTTGCGCGATGAGGAGTTTTTGGCGGCTCTGCGCGAGCTAAACCCCGATTTAGGTATCGTTATCGCCTTCCGTATGCTGCCCGAGGTGGTGTGGGGTATGCCTCGCTTTGGTACATTTAACCTCCACGCATCACTACTGCCTCAATATCGCGGTGCAGCCCCTATAAATTGGGCTATTATCAATGGCGATACCCAGACCGGCGTTACAACATTTTTGCTCAACCACGAGATAGACAAGGGTGCTATAATCGGTCAGGTACGCGAGAAAATCGCCGACACAGACACCGTAGGCTCGCTCTATGACCGACTGATGACCGTTGGCGCAGACCTTGTTCTTGATAGCGTAAACCGCATTGCAGAGGGAGATATAACACCTATAGAGCAACCGCAGAGTGATGACAACCTGCGCCCTGCACCAAAGATTTTTAAGGATGATTGCATAATAGATTGGCGCAAAAATGGAGCTGACATCGTAAACTTCGTGCGCGGACTCTCTCCATACCCCGCAGCGTGGAGCCGACTTACTAAAGATGGTGCAGAGGCGGGTAGCGCAAAGATTTTTGAGGTACGATTCGAGCCTAAAGAGGGTATTACAGAGGTTGGCAGGGTAGTTACCGATGGTAAAAAATATATGGGTGTTACCTGCGCCGATGGAGTTGTCTATATCGAAGATATCCAAATCGCCGGCAAAAAACGCCTTAAAATCAAAGAACTCCTCCTCGGCTTCCGAAGCGCAGAGGAGTATATCTTTGAGTAGAAATTTCTATGAGACAAAAGAGCGAGAATGCAAATTTTCTCGCTCTTTTATTAAACTATATAGGATTGTATTCGCTTATACGACAAGTACCATCTATCTTTATTTGCATATTATTCTCAAGATAATAAACTTGGGCAATGAAATAATCCTGTTTGGCAGTTTTTCCATTCGCCGTTGCCGTTACCTCAATATAAACAACCATTTTTGTCGCCAATTTATGCGCAGTCAGGCGTTTTGTAGCATTATCCTTAACATTATACCAGTTTTGTATATTGATTCTCTCATTTTTGTCATTATACTCCATAAATACAACATTCAATGTAGCTGTAGCACCATATTTACTTGCCATCTCACTTAGACCTATATTCACATTAACTGTGTAAACAAGTTCTTTCGTTTGATTATTCCCTGCATTAGGGACTTCAATAGGAGAACAGCTAACAAACATTGTTGCGCACAGTAACATCAATCTAAAAAATCTTTTCATAATACTTTTAATTTTAAGTTAAACAATAAGTGTCAATGCTGTCAGATAGCAACCGTTTAACTCAAAAAAAGAGAAACGCGGGTCACGCTTAATACTGAAGGTACGACCAAGCACCTGTACACATAAGCACAACCCACGCCGTATATACGAGCGTGAGCATTTAGCGTGCCTATTGCTTGTGTACTTAATAAATTGGTCGTTTTTTCAGTAAAGCAACAGCCTAAATGCCATCTAAAGAACTGCATATTTTGCAATCCCAGCACAAATATAGCAAAATTAGTTTATTAACAAAAATAATAAAACAAAAAATCGCCCCATCCGGAGCGATGTTATTATTATATATAGGTATAGCCTATTTTGTAATCAAAAGGTAGTAGCACATCAATCTAATCGTCAGAGTGTGGCAGATACAACGCAACACCACCAACTATTTTGTAATCAAAAGGTAGTAGTAGGTGTGCATCGTGAAAAATCCCCGGATGGGACATACTATGCGTATTTCCCATTCGGGGAGTTGAGGGATGTGCAGCTAATGCTGCCTTTTCATTACAAAATTAGATTTCGAGGGCACCACCCTGACCAAATACCTTACCTACGAGGGTATCGAAGGTCTGAGTACGCTTAGCAAGGTCGAAGAGGTTTACTCTCCAGCGCATAAGCTGTACAAAGTTGGTCATATTCTTCCACTGAGCGCGAGAAACACCAATCTGCTCAGGTGCAACAGGTGCGCCGGCAGTTACGAAGAGGTCGCGCATCTTCTCGAATGAATATACCTGATTGCGGAGCTTCTGGCTGAACTCGGACCAAGTTGCCTTTACGCGGTTAAGCTGCTCGCGTACCTCCTCAGGGCTCTGCCACTTCTTAGCAATCTCAGTAGGACCGAGCTCAGGTACAGGGAAGTTCTTAAAGAGCTCTGTTGCGCGTGCAACCTCTGACTCCTTTGTAGGCCAAGCGGCAACGCAAGCATCTACATCGAGCTTTGAGAGGTCAAGCTTGAGCAACTCATCGAAGAATGCACACATAGTTACAGTACCAACAGATACCTGGAAGCCGTGGAGTACCATACGGTCCTCAAATGTGTGGTGAGTCATATCGAGGTAGTGGCTAAAGAGGTGCTCGGCGCAAGAGAGCGGACGAGTATCGTTTGCAATCTGCATAGCCACACCTGAGAGGGTAAGACCTGCGAATACATTCTCAACTGCGCGTGGAGTGCGGTCTGCAATACCCTGAGCATCAGCAAGAACCTCTGGAAGCATATCGTGGATAACATGCCAAGCGTCGTCACGGATAGGCTCTGTGCCAAACAGGTCGGCAATCATCCACTCGCCACCTGCAGGAACCTTTGCAGCGAGGTCAGCATAACCTGCGGTAGTGAGGCGTGCAGGAGCATTACAAAGCACATTAGAGTCACCGATAATTACCAGCGGAGCAGGGCAGGTGAAGGTCTGCTTTGCGCCATCCTTAACGATTGCAGAGCCTGAAGCCGAGTAACCGTCAGCAGATGCAGCAGATGCGATACAGATGTAACGCTGACCAAGACGGTGTGAAGCGAGCTTACAAACATCGTTGATAACGCCTGAGCCTACTGCGATAGCGATAGCGTCATACTGCTTCATTACCTCCTCAATCATCTCGACATACTTCCACTCTGCGTGGAAGCTCTTGTCAGGAATAATGAACTTCTCGCACTCAACGCCCTCAGCGTTCATAATGTTGTAAACATCCTCTCCGGCAGCTGTCCATACGAAGTGGTCGGTAATAACCACAGCCTTTCTGCCCGGGAAGAACTTCTTGAACAGAACAGGGGTACTCTTAAGCGCACCCTGCGAAATCTCGGCACCCTTGGTCTGACCAGCCATCTCAAGTGCCTTGTCCATTCTTTGCTTAATTGTCATAGCTTTTTATGTTTTAGATGAAACAAATTTTCCATTATCCTTACAAAGGTAGTCATTTTTTAAATATGGTGTACCGATTGGACCATTTTTATTTTGCACCCCACTTTTCGCCCTGCAAAACCACTCTCTGCGCCACTGAGCGGAGATATTCTGCTGTTTTGGCATCCAACTTACCATTTGCAGCACCACTGCTGAACGGCTCGCCATAGATGGCAAGATAAGCCACCGCCGCCGACAGATAAGAGCCTGCATAGGACTGATGGTGGTTGTCAGAGTGGTATAGATTGATGTCGGGACGCTCGTGCATCACAATCTGCCACGCATAGCCAAGCGGATGGAGCGATATGCCGCACTGCTCAGCCTCGGCAGTGATGTTTTTGATAAGCTGACCCTGCATCGCGTCGTAATCGGCAAATAGATGAGGGTACTTGTCGGCATACTGCTCATAATTGCCTAAATTATTGTTACCAAAGCGTCTGCCCCAAGTTATCTCAATAAAAACTTTAGATGTCGGCGAGTGCTTTTTAACCCTCTCGACCATCTTCTGCAAGTTCTCCGCAGAGGCTGCATCGTCGGCTGTTCCATTCAGCACGGGTTGTACACTTTGGTCCTGCAACATCACATAGTCATAGCCACCCATATCGACCAACTCGACAGAGTGCGGATTGGCAAGATGCTGCGCCATATTGTAGCCGCCCGAAATGAAGATTTTGCAATCTGCATAGTGACCCTCGCTCCACGCTAACTCTTTGAAAATCACAGGATAAGTGTGATAGTATGTGTAACTGTTTCCGAGGAACAACATCTTTACTGTGTCGCGCACCGGAGCGTTGTTGTAGATGACAATCTGCGGCTGCTGACCACGCAACGACGGGCAGGCAACAGTAAACTCGACATCTGCCTTCTCGGCTTGACGCAGACGCAACATTATATGCCCCTTGCCGACAATCGGCTGCTTTAGCACAACCGTATGCCACAGACGGCGCAGGTGCTTGTGCGAGGTTGTCGAGGTAATCTCAACCGCCGAGAGCCACTTTTTGCCGTCACGATACTCAAGCGTAAAGCTGTTGTTCTCGCCCTCGTTGCCCGTAAATGGCAGAAAAACATCTATCGCAGTGCCCGCAGCAATAGACTCCACAGGCAGCTCAAAGAGCCAATAATCGCCCTTTACGGAGTGCGCAGTGGGAAAACCCTTGCTGTCAAGCTGCGCCTTTATCAGCCTGCCGCGATGATGAAACGAGAGCGTTGCACCCTCAATGCCGACCTTGTTAGGGTAGCGACCCGACTCTGTAAATTGCTGAGCCAAAGCCGATTGCTTCTTACCAAAATGCCACTCGGCACGACCGCCAAAACCCTCGGCATAGAGAGCCAACGGGACAAAAAGTAACGCGATACAGAGAATAAATCGTTTCATAGTAAGTTAATTTGATATTATTGACTTCAAATTTAATATTTTCTGCTAAAAAACTAAAATTTCCACACAAAAATTTCGACAAAATCACTTAACATATTGTTTATTAACAATAAAGTCGCTACATTTGTGAGAGTTTGTACTATTACAAGCGGAGAAATTTAATATAATCCTTAAACCAATTTAATATTACTTAATTTTTTTACTAAATTTATGAAGAATTTAATTTCTGCAAGGGGGGGGGTTTATACCGCACCCGAACTTGAGCTCTACGCAGCAGCTGTGGAGAGCGGTTTTCAGACCAGCCTTGAGGGCGCATTTATTGAGGATGCAACTATTGAAAATTGGGAAAATCTTTAATCTTTGTGCGCTATGAAAAACTTGTTTAAATCAATGATGGCTATTGCTGTAGCAGCAATGTCATTCACAGCTTGCTCAAACGATCTTACAGAGGATGTAACCCCTTCACAGGAGTTCACCGTGCAGATTAATGCAGTTGAGAACCTCTCTCGTACACACTTTGGCGACCTCAACGAGGGCAAATACCCAACTCTTTGGGATGCGACTGATAAGGTTAAGGCGTCTTTGAATATGACCTCTGCCAAGAACTCTACAGAGACAACTATTGCAGATGACGGTACTACCGCATCTTTCAAGCTCAGCCTTAACGAGTCAACAGCTCCATATACTATCTATGCAATCAGCCCAGCAAATGTAGCGAGCAGCATTAGCAATCAATACTGCAACTGGACTATTACTATTCCTGATTCTCAGGAGCCTTCTGCTACATCTTGCGACCCTGCAGCTCAGGTTGTAGTTGGTCAGACTGAAGCTTTGGAGACTCTGCCTTCAAGCGTAGATATGAAATTTGAGCATCTTACAGCTTATGCAAAGATTAATTTCACAAATGTAACTCTTGGCGAGGCTGTAGTAAACTCTATCACTATCACTGCAGATCAGTATATCGCTGGTAAGCATTATTATCAGGTTGCTGATTATGATAGCTATACAGCAGGTAAGTTGAGAAGTGCAAGCGGTGCTGTAAAGAGCATTACTACTACTACCTCTGAACTTAATAATGTATGGGTTGCTCTTGCTCCTGTTGCTGTGTCAGAGCTGACATTTACTATCAACACAGACAAGGGTGCTATCACTAAGGAGGTTGCTGTGAATAAGGAGTTTAAGAGCGGTGTTGTAGCTACATTCAATGTAGATATGACAGGTAAGACTATCGCTACACCTGATGTATATACACTCGTTACCGACCTCTCTGTACTTGCAGAGGGTGACAATGTAATTATCGCATCTGCTGATGAGGACTATGCAATCAGTACAGATAATAGTGGATATAACCGTCCTGCTACTGCTATCACAAAGGATGGTAACACCATTATTCCAACAACAACCGTAGGTATCTTTACAGTACACGATGCCGGCACAAACCTCTATGCATTTAAGGATGCTTCTAACGACGATGCATATCTTTATGATTCATCAACCGGTACTTATAATAACCTTGCTACTCAGGCTACTAACGATGCTAATGGCTACTGGGATATCACTATCACAGATACAACAACCGGTGCAGCAAAGGTAGTTTCTCAGGGTACAAGTAAAGTTATGCAGTACAACTACAACAATGGCAATACTCCTCGATTTGCTTGCTATGCCGGCACTCAAAAGGATGTAGCTCTCTACTACAAGTCTAATGGTGGCGCAAAGATTGCTATCGAGCCTCAGATTATCGCTTCTGATATCAGTAACATCTCAGATGCTGGCGTAACTGATGCGACTGCAAATATTGTAGTAAGAGGTATTGCATCTGTTACTGCTACTCCTGATGGTTCTGTTGTAACTGCTGCATCTGTTAGCGGCAATGTTCTTACCTACACAGTAGCTGCAAACAGCGGCGAGGCTCGCGAGGGCTCTATCACACTTGAGGGTGGCAGCGTCGAGGTAAAGATTACAGTCTCTCAAGACGCTGTTGTTAGCGGAAGCTCTAAGTTGTACAGAAAGGTCAATACTATTACAAGCGGTAAGAAATATATTATCACAGGAGGTGGTCTAAATAAAGCATTAGTTCCTGCAAGCATATCCGGTAAAAAGCTTGCAAGTGCAGATGTTACTATTACTGAGAATGGTATAGTATCAACCTCTACCATTGACAAATATGCTGTTACTATATCAGCAAGCGGTTCTACATACGCAATAAGTTATACTATAGATGACACCCTTTACTACTTGTATTATTCAAGTAGCACTAACTTATCTACCACTACTTCTGCAAAAAATACTTGGAACATAACAACCACTGCACAGTATGGCTCATTTGCTATTACAGACACAACCACCACTGACAGAGGTTTATTATTTAGAAGCAATGATTACAATCAGTTTGGAGGATATAAGACATCTAATTTAAATGGTACAGAGTACTATTATGTAGACTTATACGAGTATACAGAGTGAGCTCCATCTACTCCAACAGTAACACCCGCTTTTGGGAAGCCGTGGGCAGAGTTGCCTGCGGCTACCAAAGAGGGTAGTTGGACCGAGGAGGAGGCTAAGTGTGTGAAGATTATAACCGATGCGGCGAAAGGCAGCAATGGTTATTATCCGCGAAACTACTCGTTCTGTTACGATGCAACGCATTATGTTGCCCGTTGGGTAGCATATCCGATGCACAGTTATTACACATCGGGAAGTTATAACGATGCTGAGTTCTACCAAGACCCGTCATTTACGACTGACGAGCAGATAGGCTGGACATTCAGCTACGATGTTGATACAGGCAATGGCACTACGACAGACTACGACCGTGGTCATCAGATAGCCAAAGCGCAGCGCACAGTGACCGATCTTGCCCGCAAGCAGACAAACTACTATACCAATATGACACCACAATATTGGTCGCTAAATCAGCAGAATTGGCAGCAGCTTGAGGCAAAGGAGCGCGGAGAGTGGATGTGTAACGATACATTATATATGGTATCGGGCTGTCACTTTGACAACTACGACTTCACTATTCCAAACCGCGACGGCAAGACCTGTCCCGTGCCGACCCACTACTTCAAAGTAATGCTTCGCACAAAGAGTGGCAATACGGGTAAAAAGGTGCAGGAGTGCAGCGCAGACGAGCTTATATGTGCCGGATATTGGGTGACAAACAGCTCCAAAGCCGTGCCACAGATAAAGTCAGTTGCCGAGATAGAACAACTCACAGGCTTTACATTCTTTGTGAATGTGCCAAATGCGCCGAAGAGTACTTACACCGCCTCCGACTGGGAGTAAAAAAATAAAGTCTCGCAGATTTGCGAGACTTTGTTTTTAATAGGTGCGCTCTCCAAAGATGCGCGAGCCAACCCTCACCATCGTTGAACCACACTCAACAGCGATAGGGTAGTCGTCCGACATTCCCATAGAGAGGATATTAAAGTCGGCGTCAAACATCGGCTCAAGTTCGCGTTTAAGAGCCGCCAAAGCCTCAAAATCGGCGCGAATAACGGAGGTATCGTCTGTGTAGGTCGCCATACCCATAATGCCGCGAATACGGACATTTTTCAGCGCGCTCAAAGCCCCCGAAGCCAAATAATCACGCAGAGCATCTATCTCCCAGCCGCTCTTGCTCTCGTCCGACGACACATGCACCTCCAAAAGGCAGTCGATAACCCTGTCACAGCGGGCTGCCTCGCTATTGATACACTCTATAAGTCGCTGACTATCAACAGACTGCACAAGTGACACAAACGGAGCAATGGTACGCACCTTATTAGTCTGAAGGTGACCTATCATATGCCACTCTATATCTTTTGGCAGGCTCTGAGCCTTCAATTTCAGCTCCTGCACGCGGCTCTCGCCAAAGATGCGCTGACCTGTGTCGTAAGCCTCCAAAATAGCCTCAGCAGGATGAAATTTCGAGACAGCAACAAGCTCCACGCCCGCAGGCAGCGAGGCTCGTATATCCAATATTTGCGATGCAACAGACATAATTTCAAACTTTTGTACGACAAAGATAGCTCAAACTCCGCGCCGATGCAAAATTTTCAAAGAAAATTATTATCTTTGTACAATAAGAACAAAACTAAACGAGATATGAAAAAACTGATTCTTACACTTGCCTTTGCAGTCGGAGCGATAACCGCCTATGCCTGCACAAACTTTATCGTAACAAAGGGCGCATCGACAGATGGCTCGGTAATGGTTACCTATGCCGCCGACTCGCATCAGCTCTATGGCGCACTATACTTTATCCCAAAGGGCAACTTCAAGCCCGGAACAATGTTGCGCGTGGATGAATGGGATACCGGCAAATATTTGGGTGACATTCCACAGATTCCTACAACTTACACTACCGTGGGTAATATGAACGAGCACTCGCTCATCATCACAGAGACAACATACGGAGGTCGTGCAGAGTTAGAGGATGCCAATGGCGTAATGGACTATGGCTCACTAATTTACATCACTCTTCAGCGTGCAAAGACCGCCCGCGAGGCTATTGCTGTAATTGCAGACCTTACTGCCACTTACGGTTATGCCTCAAGCGGCGAGAGCTTCTCTATTGCCGATGCTGACGAGGCGTGGATTATGGAGCTGATTAGCAAAGGTAAGTACGGCAAGGGTATTGTTTGGGTGGCGCGTCGTATTCCTGACGGATATGTCTCTGCACACGCAAATCAGGCACGAATTACCACATTCCCGCTCAACGACCCTGAGAACTGTCTCTACTCAGAGGATGTTATCTCTTTTGCTCGCGAGAGGGGTTATTTCAGCGGTAGCGACGAGGAGTTCAGCTTCTGCGATGCCTATGCACCGATTGATTTCGGCGGTATGCGTGGCTGCGAGGCGCGTGTATGGAGCTTCTTCCGCACTGTTGCTGACGGTATGGACAAGTATATCGACTTTGCTATGGGCGTAAACCCTCAGAACAAGATGCCGCTATGGGTTAAGCCACGCACAAAGGTCTCTCCAAAGGTTCTCTTCGACGCAATGCGCGACCACTACGAGGGTACTCCGATAGATATGACAACCGATATTGGCGCAGGTGGTCACGCCCTGCCTTACCGTTGGCGTCCGATGTACTTTACCGTAGATGGCGTAGAGTACTGCAACGAGCGCGCAACAGCTACACAGCAGACCGGTTTTTGGCTCTGCGGTCAGGCTCGCAAGGATAAGGTGGGTATTCTGTGGTTTGGCACAGATGATGCTGCTACATCGGCTCTGACACCTATATATGTAAATACAACCGAGTGTCCGTGGTGCCTGAGCGAGGAGAATGGCTCAATGCTCAAGTACTCAGATACATCAATGTTTTGGATTACAAACCGCGTGGCTCAGTTCGCATACCTCAGATACGATATTATCGGCAAGAAGGTGCGCGAGAATGTTGACGCTTGGGAGAACAATATGCTTAAGGATGTCGAGAGTGTCGATAATGCTATCGCTACTGCTCCTAACGCAAAGAAAAAGGCTAAAATTGCCACAAAATATACGCTCAATCGTGCGCAACAACTCTTCGACAAGTGGGTAGAACTCGATAAATATCTGATGATAAAATACATCGACGGCAATGTCAAGAGCGAGGACAATAACGGCTTTATCGACAACGGCAATGGCAAGGATATTCCTGACAAAATCCAGCAGCCGGGTTACAGCGAGAAGTGGAAGAGAGCTGTTGCAGCAGACAATGGCAGAATACTTGAAGTAGTTAAATAACAAGACAATACAACGATTATATGAAGTACGACTTGATAATCATCGGCAGTGGTCCGGGCGGTTATGTTGGAGCTGTAAGAGCTTCACAACTTGGCAAAAAAGTGGCTCTTGTAGAGAGGGCTGAGGCTGGCGGCACTTGCCTTAATTGGGGATGTATTCCGACAAAGGCTCTGCTCAAGAGTGCGCAGGTGTTCAGCTACTGCAAGAGTGCTGCAAATTACGGCGTCGATATGGAGTGCGAACCGAAGGCTGACTTGGCAAAAATCGTTGCCCGCTCACGCACCGTTGCAAGCAATATGAACAAGGGTGTACAGCTGTTGCTCAAGCGCAACAATGTCGATATTTTGGCAGGTTTTGGTCGCCTTGTATCTCCTACCGAGGTGGATGTGGATGGCACTCTATATCAGGCAGATAACATCATTCTCGCAACAGGTGCTCGTCCTCGCGAGATGGCGTTTATGCCCGTTGACCACACCCATATCATCAACTCAAAAGATGCTCTGTCGCTCGAGAAGTTGCCCGAGACAATGGTCGTTGTGGGTTCGGGTGCTATCGGCAGCGAGTTTGCATTTTTCTACGCCTCGTTGGGTGTAAAAGTGACCGTTATCGAGTATATGCCACAGCTTATGCCGCTTGAGGATGAAGAGGTTGCAAAGTGTATGGAGCGCGTGTTCCGCCGTCTGAGAATTGGCGTTATGACCGCTACAACAGTCAAGAGTGTAACGGTGGTGGATGACAAGTGTCAGATTGAGATTGAGGGCAAGAAGGGGGCTGAGACCCTTACAGCAGATGTTGTACTCTCGGCGGTCGGCATTAAGTCCAACATCGAGAATATCGGTCTTGAGCAGCTCGGCATAGCGGTTGAACGCGATAAAGTCGTGGTAGATAGCACATTCCGAACAACCGTTCCGACTGTCTATGCCATCGGCGACATTATTGCCACTCCGGCACTTGCACATATAGCCTCAGCTGAGGCTGTGCGCTGTGTAGAGGGCATTTGCGGGCTTAATCCTGAGCCAATGGACTACTCAACAATACCTTCCTGCATCTTCACCACTCCGGAGGTTGCCTCTGTGGGTATCACCGAGAAGCAGGCAGTGGAGCAGGGTATAGAACACACCGTCGGCAGATACCAATTTGCAGCCTCGGGCAAGGCTATGGCTGCGGGTGACCGCGACGGCTTTGTCAAGATTATCTTCGACGCAGAAAAACGCGTTATTGGCGCACATATCGTCGGTGCAAATATAGTTGAAATGTTAGGTGAGGTAACACTTGCTAAACAGCTGGGTATCACCGCAAAACAGATTGCGCACACCATCCACGCACACCCTGCAATGTACGAAGGCATCGCCGAAGCTGCCGAACAGGCTCTCGGCTGCGCAATACACGCATAGTAAAACAAAATATTCATGATGTAGTCCTCGGATCAATTCTGAGGGCTATTTTTATATAAATAAAAAAGGCGAGGATGTACCCCACCTTGCATGTTTTCACAACGGAAAAAATCCTTATCGTGATTTGCTTTTAAATTTGTACTGCAAAAGTATAAAATAATTAGTTAAAGTCCAAACTTTTTTATAAATTTGTAATACTCTTTTAAATTTGTACATATATGAAACGAATTCTTGGCATTGATTTAGGCTCCTCAAGTATCGGTTGGGCTATCGTTGATGAATATAGTGAGGAAATAACGAGCAATGAAAATATCCTTAGTCCTAATCAGGATAAAATAGTCGCGATTGGCAGTCGTGTTATACCTCTCTCAACCGAAGAGAGCACTCAATTTTCAAAAGGTCAAGCTATTTCAAAAAATGCGGATAGAACAGCCAAACGAACTCAACGCAAAGGCTATGATCGCTATCAACTACGCAGATACACACTGCAAAATAAGTTGAGAAATTTAGGCATGTACAATGGTACAACACTCCATTGTTCTAAATTAAAATTATGGGAATTAAGGTCAAAATCCGTTTCCGAGCAGATTTCTCTGCTTGAACTTGGTCGTGTACTATGTCATATTAATCAGAAGAGAGGTTATCGTACAGCAAAATCTGATTACGGAGATAAGAAGCTTGGTGCATATGTGGGTAAAGTTATATCAAATCACGCTCAACTGCATGATTTGGGGATGACTGTAGGTCAATACCTATATAGTAATCTAAAAAATAACATAGCTTTTCGATGTAAAGATATTGTATATCCTCGCAATGCATACATAGAAGAATTTGACGCAATTTTATCTTGCCAGAAAAGATTCTATCCGAATATTCTGACAGATGAAACTATTGATTATATTCGTAATAATATCATCTTTCACCAACGACCTCTCAAGTCATGTAAACATTTAGTTGGCAAATGTGAATTGGAGCGTCATAATGTAACTATTGGTAGTAAAATTATTAATTGTGGTCCAAAAGTTGCTCCACGCAGCTCCCCATTATCCCAAGTTTGTAAAATATGGGAGAGTATTAACAATATCAAGGTCAAAAATAAAACCAATGACACTCTTTTTATATCATTGGAACAGAAACAAGCAATATTTAAGTATCTAAACACCAATGATAAATTAAACGCAACTACTTTAAAAACGCTCCTTGGCATAAAAGGAAAAGAGTGGTTATTTAGCAAGGCTGTGGGGGCTGGAATTCAAGGCAATACAACCTATTGTGCAATAAATCAGGCTCTTGGCAATTACCCTAAAAAGGAGGAATTGTTAAAATTTAAAATAACTACAACTGACGGTCTTGTTAATCCCGATACAGGCGAGTTATTTAAAATAATAGACGAATCATTTGAACAACAACCACTATATACACTTTGGCATACACTATACTCTATTTCAAATATAGAAGAGTTGCAAAAAGTTCTAAAAAAGAATTTTGGTATAAACGATGATGAGGTTATCAATCGTCTCTGCCAAATAGATTTTGTAAAGAGCGGATACAGCAATAAATCCTCGCGTGCCATGCGCAAAATATTACCATACCTACAGGATGGAGAGCAATACTATGATGCAAAATTGGCTGCTGGCTATAATGATATAACTCCAACTAAAGCGCAGAATGAGGCTCGAGAGCTTGTAGAACGACTTCAGCCAATACAAAAAGGTGAATTGCGTCAGCCCGTTGTCGAAAAGGTTATCAATCAGTTGGTCAACCTAGTTAATGCTTTGATGGAGGAGTATGGTCGCTTCGATGAAATTAGAGTGGAACTTGCCCGTGAACTAAAGCAAAATCAGAAGGAGCGTGAATTTGCCACAAAAGCCATAAGTAACAATAATAAGAAAAATGAGAGAGCAGCTGGGAAAATAAAAGAACTTGGCTTTACGCCAACCCGTTCCCGCATACAAAAGTATCGATTATGGGATGAGTCTAAAAATACATGTGTCTATTGTGGTAAAACGGTTAATATAGCAGAATTCTTGTTGGGTTTTGGCGTTGAGCGAGAGCATATAATTCCTCGTTCCGTATTGTTTGACGATAGTTTTTCAAATAAGGTGTGTGCCTGCCGAGAGTGTAACAAGGAAAAAGATAATAACACGGCATATGATTACATGAAGAGTAAAGGAGATAAAGCGTATAACGATTACATTGAGCGTATTAATCAGTTAGCCGAGGCGTATAATCCAAAACTAGACTACGATTGTGGAATATCTAAAACTAAGCGTGACAAGCTGCTTATGTCTGCTAGTGAACTGCCTACAGACTTTATTGCAAGACAGCTCAAAGAGAGTCAATACATAGCAAAAAAAGCAAAAGATATGCTACAATCAATATGTCATAATGTCTATTCGACAAGTGGCAGCATCACCGATTTTATCCGCCACATTTGGGGCTGGGACGAAGTATTACATTCGCTAAATTTCCAACGCTACAAAAATGCCGGTCTTACCGAAATGGTAGAACGAGATGTAAACGGTAAGAAGGTTAAGGTAGAACGAATCAAAGATTGGTCTAAGCGAATGGATAACCGTCATCATGCTGTTGATGCACTTACTATTGCTTGCACCAAACAGGGATATATCCAGCGTATCAATAACCTCAATTCTTTAAAACAGGTGTCATTCATCTCCTTTAAAGATACAAAGCAAAGTGAAGATACCATACAAAAGCTAACTCGTTTGGAACGATATATCAAAATGCAACCACATTTCTCAATAGCAGAAGTGGAAAAGGCTGTTTCTAGTATTGTCGTATCATTTAAAAGCGGTAAACGCTCTGCGACGATAGGTAAAAGATATATACACAAAAACGGTAAGCGAATCTGTGTACAGCGCGATATTATCATCCCTCGTGGAGCCTTAAGCGAGGAGAGTATATACGGTCGTATTCCTCGCAAAGAAGAGGATGAGACTAAACAATTCTATGTTATAAAATATCCATTATCTGCATTTGTTGATGGCAAATCTCCAAAGAAACCTGATATTATTATTGACAAAAACATCAGAGAAAGAGTCATCATGAGATTGGAGCAATATAAGGGGAAGTTGAAGGAGGCTTTCGCAGAGCCGTTACTCGACCATCAAGGATGCAAGATTTGTAGTGTACGATGCAAGACGGGATTAAAAACATTAGAGCCTCTGCACTATAATGAGGATGGGAAAGCTATTGCCTTTGCTAAACCTGGTAACAATCATCATGCTGCAATCTATGAAGATAAAAATGGCAAGTGGCAAGAAAACATCGTAACTCTATGGCATGCTGTTGAGCGTAAAAAGTATGGAATTGATGTCATTATTAAGAATTGTGAGAAAGCTTGGGATAGAGTGCCCGAAAGTATGCCTAAGAAGTTTGTCGATCAACTACCAAAATCCACTTGGCAATTTAAGTTCTCGCTACAACAAAATGAGATGTTTATCCTCGGCATGGAGGAGGTGTTGTATCAAGATGCTATGAGCCATAACGATTATGCTCTGTTGAGTAAGTATTTGTATAGAGTGCAGAAGATTGCAGCGGGAGATTATTATTTCCGCCATCATTTGGAAACAACTGTTGATGACAATTCAAGTATTGCTAAAGATATGGGTAAAATGAAGCGTTTAAGTAAAAAATCTTTATTTGAGAATAACCCCCATAAAGTTCATATTAGCATAACTGGTAAAATTACAGAGATATGATTAAGAGAACTCTCTACTTCGGCAATCCCGCATATTTTAACTGTATTTGATATGTCAAAGATACAAATTTAAAAGCAAATCACAACATTGATGAACTCAAGGCTGCTGCCATCAATACTGTATTTGATATGTCAAAGGTACAAATTTAAAAGCAAATCACAACTACGGTATTTCGGTTGTAGATCTGTAGGTTACTGTATTTGATATGTCAAAGATACAAATTTAAAAGCAAATCACAACTGATATTCATAAACATTGTTTACGAGAGCAACTGTATTTGATATGTCAAAGATACAAATTAAAAGTAAGTCACAACTTTATCCCAATCTCCTCCAAAGCGAAAATATTGTTACAAAGACTACCCGAGCCTGACTTCAAGCTCGGGAGTTTTGCGTAAATGGGGTTGTTTTAGTTTAGCTTGTTGCGCAGGTAGTAGTAGTAGATAAGAACGCCGACAAAGTTTGTGCAGAAGATAAGCAGCGTTACCAAAATCTTAATTACCAAATCGGTTGCGGGCTTCTTTGTAAACAGGTCATACGCGCAATAGACGCCCCAGCAGAAAAATACGACTCCAATTAACCAAGCAATCATAATTGTAAATGTTTTAAAGTGTTAATTATCAGTTATTTTGATAAAAGTTTCATCATTATAGACCACATCGCTCAGAAACAGACCCTCAGCAGGAGCACCGGCACTTGAGCGTGACAAATCTCGCGCCTCAACGATGTGGCAGAACTCCTCGACCGTATATCGCCCACGACCAACATCAACAAGCGTTCCGACAATCGAGCGCACCATATTTCGCAAAAATCTATCGGCTCTAATCGTAAATCGCAACACACCGTCACCCTCGACCCGCCAATGGGCATCCATAATGCGGCAGATATTGGTTTTGTTATTCGAATTGAGCTTTGCAAACGATGTAAAGTCGCTATAAGTCAGCAACTTAGCCGCTGCCTGATTCATCTTCTCGACATCGAGTGGCACATAGTAGAGCCACGCTGAGTAGCGACGGAACGGATTCTTTGTCTGCGAGATAAAGTAGGTGTACTCCCTCTCTCGTGCATCAAATCGCGCGTGTGCATCTGCCGAAACAGGGGTAATGGAGAGTATCGCAATATCCTTTGGCAGCATCATATTGAGCTTGTAGAGCAGCTGCGCGATATCAAACTCCGTATCACTATCAAAGTGTGCCACATAGTACGAAGCATTCACGCCCGTATCGGTACGACCCGCCCCGACAATCTCGGTAGAGGTACGCAACAACCGTGTCAGCGCATCCTCAATAGTCTGCTGCACCGTAGGCATATCGGGCTGACGCTGCCACCCGCAGTATGCACAACCATCATATCTGAGTTCGACAAAATATCGCATACACAAAGGTACAAATTAAAACGCAAACTACAAAATCTTTACGACGGCAGGTGGCCGGACGGACGGATTGCTAGTGTTTCGTCCGTCCTGTGGTGCAGTTGCGGTGCATCGTAAAAAAACAGCGAAGGGCTGTACTTGCACCGTTTTATTGTCAGAGTGGTGCATTTACAACGCTCGGCGTTTTTCGAGTCGATGGGCTGTACTTACGGTACTGCCCATTGAGGAGAAAAAGGTTAGCGGCAGGAAATGCACCACTATCACAATAAAAATTGGAAGTTTATACTTTTTAAAGTATATTTGCGGGTTGATAACAAAATAAACCGACAAATTATGAATGTAGCAATTATAGGTTACGGCAAAATGGGTCACGAGATTGAGAAGGTCCTCGTGCAGAGAGGGCATACTGTGAGCCTGATTATAGACCAAGATAATATCGCCGACCTGAACAGCGAGAAGTTGGCAGGTATTGATGTAGCAATAGAGTTTACCACACCACAGACTGCATACAATAACATCCGCACCTGCATAGAGGCGGGGGTGGCTATTGTCAGTGGCACAACGGGTTGGACAGAGCGTCTGCCTGAGCTTGAGCAGCTGTGCGTAGAGAGGGGTAGCGCGATGATATACTCGTCAAACTACTCTCTGGGTGTAAATATCGCCTTTCGCATAAATCGTCGCCTTGCGGAGCTGATGAACGGCTGTAACAACTACGATGTACGCATTGAGGAGATTCACCACACTCAGAAGAAGGATGCTCCGAGCGGCACAGCCATTACGCTTGCTCAGGATGCTATTGCCCGCCTTGACCGCAAGACGCGCTGGAACTGCATAGAGCCACAGAAGGGGGAGCAGAGTCAGGCGACCGCCGAGAGCATCGAGATTACATCGCTGCGTGAGGGTACTGTTCCGGGTACTCACACCGTCACTTACGAGTCTGCGGACGATACGCTGGTGCTCAAGCATACGCTCAAGAGCCGCAGTGCGCTTGCAACGGGTGCGGTTATTGCAGCCGAGTTTATATGCGGCAAGCGTGGTGTATTTACTATGGATGACCTATTCAAGGAGTAATTATGAGAGAGTTTTGGAGCAATAAGTGGGTTAAGTTCTCTGTTGTAACGGTGCTGTACATACTGCTGTGCGTGGTATGGACGGGCAACTTGTGGATGCTCTTCGGTGTGCCGATTATCTACGACATCTACATCTCACGCCTCTTCTACAAGTATGTTTGGCACTATAACGACGAGCTGTGTGAGCGTTTTCCGCTCTACAAGAGCATTTGGGGCTGGATAGATGCGATATTGTGGGCTACGGTGGCTGCGACGCTGCTGCATCTGTTTGTCTTTCAGCTCTATAAGGTGCCGACCTCCTCTATGGAGAAGACTATCCTTATCGGTGACTACCTCTATGTGAGCAAGGTCACCTATGGTCCGCAGGTGCCTAACACACCTATCGCGATGCCGTTTGTCTTTAACACTATGCCGTGGTCTGACACTCAGAAGTCCTACTGCGAGGCTATACAGTGGGATTACCACCGCCTGAAGGGTATCAGAGGCATTGAGCGTGGCGATGTTGTGGTGTTCAACTACCCCGAGGGAGATACCGTACTCCAAGCCAAGCGTCTCTATCCCGCTCCCGGGGCGAGCTACTATGACGCCCTGCGCAGCTATCAGCAGAGTTACGGCAAGGCAGAGGGTCGCAAGCGTCTTTATGAGGACTATAAGGTCGTGGCACACCCTGTAGATAAGCGCGAGAACTACATCAAGCGTTGTGTAGCCATTCCGGGCGACACTCTTCAGATTGTAGGCACACAGCTCTATGTGAACGGCACAGAGCAGGCGACACTCCCGACACAGCAGTACATCTACTTCGTGCAGACCACAGCTCCGCTGACAGAGTATGCGATGAATAGAGCCGGTGTGAGAGAGTGGGGCGGAAATGCGCCTTACTACTACCTGACAATGACTGACGAGGCTGCTGCTGCGGTTGAGAAGATGCAGATTGTCTCCTCTGTGGTCAAGTATGACAACCAGCAGGGCGGCAGTGAGTTCTACCCGAATAGCGATGGCTATAATTGGACTCAGGATAACTTTGGCAAGCTGTGGATTCCGGCAAAGGGTGCTACAGTAGAGCTCACTTTAGAAAACCTGCCACTCTATCGCCGCATAATCGAGAAGTACGAGGGTCACAAGCTCGAAGTAGCTGATAATCAGATTATTATTGACAGCAAACCGAGCGACACCTACACCTTTGCGATGGACTACTATTGGATGATGGGTGACAACCGCCACAACTCTGCTGACAGTCGTTTTTGGGGCTTTGTTCCTGAGGACCACATTGTCGGCAAGGCATCGTTTATCGCCTTCTCGAAGGATGAGAACGGTATTCGTTGGAACAGATTGTTCAAAAAGATAAGATAACGCTGTGGAGGAGTTAAAAGATAGCTATCTGACTATCTCTGCACCGGCAGAGTGTGCTATGCGTGAGCGCAGTAGCAAGTTTCTCTCGTATGCCTATCCCGTGACAAATGAGGAGCAGATACGAGCGCACCTTGACACCCTGCACAAGCAGTACTACGACGCCACACACCACTGCTACGCTTGGCGTTTAGGTCCCCACGGCGAGCATTTTCGCGCCAACGACGACGGAGAGCCTTCGGGCACTGCCGGCAAGCCGATTTTGGGTCAGCTGCTGTCAAACGATATTACAGATTGCCTGATTGTTGTCGTGAGGTACTTTGGCGGCACGAAGTTGGGCGTTTCGGGACTTATTCAGGCGTACAAGGAGGCTGCGGCAGATGTTATTGCAGTGAGCGATGTTATCGAAAAGACGGTCGATACGGTTCTGCGCGTAGATTTCTCGTATATGGTTATGAACGACATTATGCGCATAATCAAGGATGAGAATCCTCAAATCCGCGAACAGATATTTGACAACCTCTGCTCAATGACCCTCGCAATCAGACAGAGCAAAGCCCAGACGCTTATCGGCAAGTTGAGCAAGGTCAGTGGTGCGACAATAGAAGTAATTGAGAATGAACTATAAGTCAATCTACATAAAGGGGGCGAGAGTCCACAATCTCAAGAATATAGAGCTTGATATTCCGCATAACAAGCTCGTTGTTGTCACGGGTCTCTCCGGCTCGGGCAAGAGTACCCTTGCCTTTGATACCATCTTTGCCGAGGGTCAGAGAAGATATGTAGAGTCACTCTCGTCATACGCTCGTCAGTTCTTGGGCAGGATGAGTAAGCCCGAGGTCGATATTATTACGGGCATTGCTCCGGCTGTGGCTATCGAGCAGAAGGTGAGCAGTCGCAACCCTCGCTCTACGGTTGGCACTACAACGGAGATTTACGACTACCTGCGACTTCTCTACTCCCGTATCGGCAAGACTATCTCGCCTGTATCGGGGATGGAGATTAAGTGCTACACGACCGATGATGTTGTCGAGTATATCACAGCACTTGGCGAGGGTAGTAGGGTATATATCGCCGTGCCGCTCCGCCTCAAGAGTGGTCAGGGTCTGATTGATAAGCTGTTACAGCTCGTTGCCGACGGTATTTTGCGACTCTATATTGGCGGGGAGCTTGTTCTACTTGAGGATTTTATCCCTACCGTTACAGAGAGTACCTCTACGGCTGATACATACATTGTTATCGACAGATTGAAGGTCGCAACAGATGATGATACTCTCAACCGCTTGCGAGAGTCTGTTTCGGGTGCATTTGGCTACGGCACTAACAGTTGTGTTGTGATAGCAGATGGCAAACTCGTTGAGTTTTCAGCCCTTATGAGTGCCGACGGCATCGAGTTTGAGCATCTTTCAGAGCATCTCTTCGGCTTTAACAACCCACTTGGAGCCTGCCCCGTATGCGAAGGTTTCGGCAGAATTACGGGTATTGACGAGAATCTTGTTGTTCCCGATAAGTCGCGCTCGATATTTGACAACGCCATAGCCTGCTGGCGCGGTGAGTCTATGAGCCGATTTCGCAATCAGCTTGTTCAGAACGCCTACAAGTTCGATTTTCCTATTCACGAGCCATACTATAAGCTCACAGAGGAGCAGCGACGCCTGCTGTGGACGGGAAATGAGTACTTCGATGGTCTGAATGCCTTTTTTGACTACTTGGAGCGCGAGAAGAAGAGACATAAGACGCAGTTCAGCATCCTCAAAGCGCGCTATACCGGCAAGACGCTCTGTCCCGCTTGTAACGGTGCAAGGTTACGCCCTGAGGCTCTCTATGTCAAGGTTGGCGGTAAAGATATTGCCCAATTGGCTGCAATGACGGTCGATTCTCTCATTGAGTTTTTCGATACACTCTCCCTTGACGAGCACGACACCACAACGGCACAGCGCATACTTGTCGAGATTAAAAACCGACTGCAATATCTGAGCGATGTAGGCTTAGGCTACCTTACACTCAACCGTCTCAGCTCTACGCTCTCAGGAGGCGAGAGTCAGCGCATAAACCTCTCGACCTCTTTGGGTAGCAACCTTACCGGCTCACTCTACATCTTGGACGAGCCGAGCATCGGTCTGCACCCGAGAGATACTGCCCGTCTGATAACAGTCCTCAAGCAGTTACGAGATTTGGGTAACACGGTCATTGTCGTAGAGCACGAGGAGGAGATTATCCGCGCAGCCGACTATATTGTCGATATAGGTCCTCAGGCGGGCGAGAATGGCGGTAAAGTTGTCTATAGTGGCGATTATGACAAGCTGTGCAAAGCCACAGAGAGCCTTACGGCAGACTATCTGTGTGGCAGAAAGAGCATTTTGGCTCCACAGTTTGTTCGTCCGTGGAGCAACTACATCTGCATAAACGGTGCGAGGGTAAACAATCTGAAGAATATATCGGTCAAAATCCCGCTCGGTGTTATGACCTGCATTACAGGTGTCAGTGGCTCGGGTAAGAGTTCGCTTGTGAAGGGTATATTGTATCCTGCACTTCGCAGAGCTATTATGGAGACGGGCGAGAATCCGGGCGACTTTGACGGCATGAGTGGCGATATGAAGATGATTAGGGGTATTGAGCTGGTAGATCAGAATCCTATTGGTAAATCTTCCCGCTCAAATCCTGTGACATACATCAAGGCATACGACGAAATCAGACGCCTCTATGCCGACCAGCCATACGCACAGCGCACAAATATACAGCCGAGCCACTTCTCGTTCAATATGGTAGGAGGTCGCTGCGAGCAGTGTCAGGGCGAGGGTACTATCAAAATCGGTATGCAGTTTATGGCAGATGTGACCCTCACTTGTGATGCCTGCAACGGCAGACGATTTAAGCAAGAGATTCTCGATATAAAGTACCGTGACAAGGATATTTGCGATGTTCTCGATATGAGCATTGACCAGGCTATCGAGTTCTTCGGTGCAGATAGCAAGAGCAATAACACCTGCCGTCGCATTGTCGATAGGCTAAAGCCGCTGCAAGATGTCGGTCTTGGGTATGTCAAACTCGGACAGTCCTCCTCAACACTCTCAGGCGGAGAGAGCCAGCGCGTCAAGCTCGCCTCATTCCTTACAAAGGATACAGGTCGAGGCAGTATTGTCTTTATCTTCGATGAGCCGACAACGGGTCTGCACTTCCACGATATAAAACGACTTTTGGCGGCATTTGATGCCCTGATTGCCAATGGTCATACGGTGGTTATTGTCGAGCATAATATGGATATTATCAAGTGCGCAGACCATATTATCGACTTAGGTCCTGAGGCGGGATATGACGGTGGCGAGGTTGTCTTTGAGGGTACACCAAAAGATTTAATAGACTGCAAGTCAAGCTATACAGGCAGTTATCTAAAACAACACTTGAAGTAATGAAAGAGGAATTCTATACATATACTCTCCCAAACGGCATCCGAGGTATTCACCGCAAGGTCAAGAGCGGTGCAGCGCGATGTGCTGTAATAATTGGTGCCGGAAGTCGTGATGAGTTACCGACAGAGTATGGCATTGCCCACTTTGCCGAGCATGGGCTGTTTAAGGGTACAGAGCATCGCAAGGCGTATCAGGTAAACTGCCGATTAGAGAATTTGGGTGGCGAGTTAAATGCCTTCACCACAAAGGAGGACACTACTGTCCACGCAACGGTCCTGCGCAGTGACTTTACCAAGGCTGTTGAGCTACTCTCTGATGTTGTTTTTCACTCTACATTTCCGGATAAGGAGCTTGACAAAGAGCGCGAAGTTATTGTAGATGAGATAAATACCTACAAAGACTCGCCAATGGATATGATTTACGACACCTTTGAGGATATGCTCTTTGAGGGCTCTGAGTTGGGGCATAATATTTTGGGTCGCAAGAGAGATTTGATGCGTCATAACAGTCAGGCTATGCACCGCTTTGTAAATCGCACCCATACCACAGACCAAATGGTCTTTGCCTCTATCGGAAATATCTCTGACAGCCGCATTGAGCAGATTGCACATCGCTATTTTGCATCCCAGCCAGCCTCAACGCGCAGCTATATACGCACCGCACCAAAGGCATACAGCCAATTTGACCGCGAGGTTATAAAGCACACGCATCAGGCGCACTGCATAATCGGCAACCGTGCATACGGCATTACTGAGGACAAGCGACTTCCATTCTCGCTGCTTATCAACATTTTAGGTGGTCCTTGCGCCAACTCTCGCCTTAATGTCAATGTTCGAGAGCGCAACGGCTTATCATACAATATTGAGGCGAGTTACACACCGTATTCCGACTGCGGTATGGCTGTAATATACTTCAGTTCAGAGCATTGCAATACCGACCACTGCCGAGAGATTATCGACAACGAGATACGCAAGCTCCAACAGACAGCACTATCTACCCGAGCCCTTGCAATGGCAAAGCGACAGTATATTGCCCAAATGACAATCTCCACTGAGGGTAACGAGGGTTATATGCTCGGTGTAGGTCGCAGTCTGCTTGTACACGGCGAAGTAGATACTCTTGAGGAGGCTTACAAGAAGATAAACGCTGTAACGGCAAGTCAGATACTTGAGGTTGCAAACGAGATTTTTACAAACAATTCAACACTTATCTACCGATGAGCGCATTAGACCAATATATCGAGGCTCTCTCCTCTCCGGAGGATGCTCTACTGCACGAACTTGAGCGTGAGACCTATCTGCGAGTACTCAATCCCCGTATGATTTCGGGGCATATTCAGGGAAAACTCCTTGAGATGATTGTCCGTATGATTCGCCCACAACGAGTGCTTGAGATTGGCACTTTTACCGGATACTCTGCACTCTCGATGGCTGCCGGACTGCCTGAAGGGGGAGTGATTGACACCTGCGAGGTGGATGATGAGTTAGAGATGATGATTCTCGACTTCTTCTCCCGTTCAGCATACGCAGAGCGTCTCAGACTCCATATCGGCTCGGCTTTGGAGATTGCTCCGCAGTTAGGCGAACTCTATGACCTTGTCTTTATAGATGGCGACAAGAGGGAGTACACAGCCTACTATAATATGCTCTTTGACAACAACTTAGTGAAGAGCGGCAGTTGGATTATGGCTGACAATATTCTCTGGTACGGCAAGGTTGTAGAGCCTGTGGCAAAGGGAGATAAACAGACACAGGCAATTATCGACTTTAATGCTGCTGTCTGTGCCGATCCGCGTGTTGAGAATGTAATTTTGCCTATTCGAGACGGCATAAACCTTATAAGAGTAAAATAACCATTCTATGAATAGATTTTTCATTATAGCCATTGTAGCGATACTTCTCAATATCGGCTGTACCAACTATATTGACAACTATCTGAGCAAGCGCGACGAGCAGATTGCCAAGTTGGAGGAGTTGTGCAAAGAGATGAACAGCGATATAGAGTCGTTGCAGGCTCTTATCAGTGCCTTGCAGAAGAGTGACACCGTGACCTCGGTAACGCCGATTATTATTGATGGGGTAGAGGTGGGCTATACAATGACCTTTACGCAGAGTGAGCCTATAACCATCTACCACGGTGCAAATGGAGAAGATGGCGACAGCTTCTTCTCGGCAGTAACAGAAGATGAACAGTTTGTATATCTCACTCTTACAGACGGGAGTGTGATAACCATTTCAAAGGGGGAGAAGTTGCTGCACAACAAGTTGTACTACACAACTACCAACGGCAGCAAGCTCTTTCCTCAGACAACCGAGCCTGCTCTGTTTGGCGCAATTCTTATCTCTAACACCTATCGTGACGGTCAGGGCGTGATGACATTTGACGATAACATCACAGTAATCGGAGAGTCACTCTTTTATGGTTGTTTGGAGCTGAAGAGTATAACTATCCCTGACAGCGTTACAGAGATTGACACAAACGCCTTTCGTGGTTGCTCAAACCTTACCGAGGTCACTTTAGGTCGTGGAGTCAAGACTATTCACCAGAGCGCATTTCAAGACTGCGTAAGTATCAGAAGTATCACTATCCCGAGCAGTGTCAAGAACTTTGGTGCAGCAGCATTCTACAACTGCAACAGCCTCAACGCTGTTCATATCGAAGATTTGGCAGAGTGGTGTAGTAATAAGTTCTCTGAGTCTAATGCCAATCCGCTCAGCAATGGCGGCAGACTCTTTATCGGGGATAATGAGGTAACACATCTTATTGTGCCTGAGGGGGTTACTGAGATAAACAGCTTTGTACTCGATGGCTGCACGAGTGTCAATAATATCACTATCGGTAGCAGTGTTAAGCGTATTCATCAGTACGCCTTTTACTACTGCGCAAATCTGGAGAGCATAACCATTCCGCAGAGTGTAGCTCAGATTGACGACCTTGCATTTGTGGGTTGCAGCAAATTGAACTCCTTTGACAGCCCTTTTGCTTCGACAGATTCGCGTTGTCTTATTATGGACAACACTATTATCGCCTTTGCCCCTGCTGCGATTAGAGAATATACCCTTCCGGAGGGCATCACCACAATTGGCGACTTTGTATTCTGCCTATGCAACGAGTTGGAGCATATCACACTCAGCAACACTCTCACCACAATCGGAGACCAAGCATTCTTTGCTTGTGAATCGCTGAAAGAGATTGCAATGCCTGATAGTGTAACAAATATCGGCTTCTCTGCTTTCTATGGCTGCCAAAGTCTTGAAAATGTATCATTTGGCAGAGTACGCATCATTGACAGCAACGCTTTTAATGGTTGTAGCAGCCTAAAAACCATAGACTTACCTATGTATGTAGAGTCTATCGGCGCAGCTGCTTTTAGTGGCTGTAGTGCCCTTGAGAGTGTATATTGTCACCCAACAGTACCACCTGTTGTGGCAGCAGACAGTTTTAGTGACAACGCTCCAAACCGCACCTTCTATGTTCCGCGCACCTCTGAGGCTGTATATGAGCAGGCTTTAGGTTGGAGTGGCTATGCCTCGGCTATTGAACCGTACGACTTTGAGTAATTACATACAATCTGTTATGGCAATCGTTATAAACCTTGATCTGATGCTTGCGCGACGCAAGATGACCCTTTCAGAACTTGCCGAGAGGGTAGATATATCCATAGTAAACCTGTCGGTACTCAAGACAGGCAAGGCACGAGCTGTGCGCTTCTCGACCCTTGATGCCATTTGCGAGGCATTAGACTGTCAGCCCGGGGATATTATAGAACATCGTAAGGGTATCAGCCTATGAAACGACTAATTTTATATATAGCCGCACTATGCTCTATATCAGTCGTTTACGCACAAGATAAGCCCCTAAAAGTGGCTCTGCTTGCCGACCTGCATATCTCGCCGGAGAATTACAACGACTCCATAATGCCGACCCTTGTAGATGATGTAAATAGCGAGAAGTACGACCTTGTAGTCGTTGCAGGAGATATTACCAATATGGGTAGCGATGAGGAGTTAAAGTGCGCCCATAACCACCTAAAAGGCATAATTCATCGCCAGCTTGTCACACACGGAAATCACGAAACCACTTGGAGCCAAAGTGGTGGTAAAGATTTTGAGAAGTATTGGGGTCACAACGGTTGCACAACCGCATCGGTAGGAGGATACCTCTTTGTAGCATACCCTGCCGGACCATTCGTCAAGATGGCTGATGGCACTGCGCAAGATGGGCAACGCCTTGCTTGGGTCGAAAAACAGCTCAAAAAGGGTGGCAAAAAGGGTATTATCTCGGTATGTCACTATCCACTCAATGATGATTTGACAAACCGACAAGAGATTGTATCTCTACTCAAGCAATATGGTGTAAGTGCCTCACTTGCCGGACATTACCACGAGCCGCGACTGATGAATTGCGACTCTCTGCCGTGCATTGTAGGGCGCAGTCTTATGCTGCCAAAGGGCAAGGAGCGCAATTACGGATATACGGTGCTGACACTCAAAAACGACTCGATTTTTGTTGCCGAAAAACTCATCGGTCAGCGCGCCACCGATTGCTACGCCATTTCTCAGCGCACAGACAGCCGTGTGAATAGCTTGGAGTGCGACCCACTGCCCGAGCCACTATCCGAAGGGGAGTTCAAGGCAGAGCGCGTAATATCAGACAATGCAGCCATATACACCGCCGCACAAGTGGTCGATAGAGTGCTATACTACGGAAATTCTGCCGGCGAGGTCAAGGCTTACAACACTGATACTAAGGAGTTTATATGGACAAAACTATTTAAAGACCCAATATACTCGACACCGGTAATAGATGGCAGTCTTATCATTGTAGCTACGCTCAGTCAAGGCATCGTGGCTCTAAATAGAGAGAACGGCAGGGTAGTGTGGCGCAATAACGACAGCAACAGCTACATCGGCAACGGCATTGTGGAGGACCACTATTTATATATAGGTACGCAGGGGGTAATGCGCAAGATAGATTGCATCAACGGCAAAACCGTGTGGAAATTTGCTTTCTCTGACCAACATCCTCAAGGCAGACCGACAGTGGCTGAGGGCAAATTACTCTTCGGTGCGTGGGATTGTCACCTATATTGTGTTGATTGTCAGAGTGGTAAAGAGTTATGGCGTTGGAATAACGGCTCTCAAAACAAGCTCTTCTCCCCCGGTCATATCATACCAAGAGTAGCCGACGGAAGAGTGATGATTGTTGCACCGGATAGATATATGACCAATATTGACCTTGCTACGGGCAAGACAATTTGGCGAATAAAGCAGCGTAAAGTTCGTGAAAGTACAGGTTTAAGTAGCGACGGTAAAATATTCTATGCCAAGACAATGGATGGTGAGATGATTGCTGTGCCGATGACCGCAAACAGCTACACGGAGCAGTGGTGCAAGGATGTTGGTTGGGGTTATGACCACAACTTCTGTCCTCTGACGGTTAGCGATGGCATTGTCTATATGGCAAATCGTCGTGGCAAGGTTGCTGCAGTGACCGAGAGTGGTGAAAGAGTGGGTGTCGGCAAATTTGCCAATTCGGCAGCAAATGACCTGCGAGCCGACAGTGATGGCGATATATGGGTCAGCTTTATAGAGGGTGTCATTTGGCGATTGAAACCCAAAAAGTAGCCATTTGGTCAATAAAATGTCAATAAAAATCGCTCTTTGCGGTACAACAAATAGAGAAAAAGAGTAATTTTGTAGCGTCGAAAAATTTTTGGTTAGTTATGGAGAGACAAGCAAAAGAGTATGTTGAGAATTTCATGGCGCAGATTATCGCCAGAAATCCAAATGAGCCGGAGTTTCATCAGGCTGTACGCGAGGTTGCAGAGTCGCTGGCACCGTATATTGTTGCAGATCCTGCCCTCCAGCAGCTTAAGATTTTAGAGCGCATCGCAGAGCCGGAGCGTGTGATTATCTTCCGCGTGCCGTGGCTCAATGACCGTGGAGAGATAGAGATTAACCGCGGTTTCCGTGTGCAGATGAATAGCGCGTTGGGTCCATATAAGGGCGGTATTCGTTTCCACACCTCTGTAAATCTGAGTATTATGAAGTTCCTTGCTTTCGAGCAGACATTCAAAAACAGCCTTACAACCCTGCCTATGGGTGGCGGAAAGGGTGGCTCGGACTTCAATCCAAAGGGTCGCTCAGATAACGAGGTAATGCGTTTCTGCCAGTCCTTTATGACAGAGCTGTATCGTCATATCGGTCAAGATACAGATGTTCCTGCAGGAGATATTGGCGTTGGCGGTCGTGAAATTGGCTATATGTTTGGTCAATACAAGCGTCTGCGCGATGAGTTTACAGGCACATTTACAGGCAAGGGTCTTGGATGGGGCGGCTCACTGCTTCGTCCCGAGGCTACGGGATATGGTCTGTGCTACTTCACACAGCAGATGCTCGCAACTCGCGGCGAGAGTTTTGAGGGCAAGAGAGTGTGTGTATCGGGCTCCGGAAATGTTGCACAGCACGCAGCCGAGAAGGCTATGCGCTTAGGTGCAAAGGTTGTAACTCTCTCAGACTCTTCAGGTTACATATATGACTCCGATGGATTTACCGAGGAGAAGATTCAGTATGTAAAACTACTTAAGAATGTATATCGCGGCAGAATTAAGGAGTATGCAGACAAGTATCCTGCAGCTCAGTACTTTGCCGGTGAGCGTCCTTGGTCAGTAAAGTGTGACATCGCTCTGCCTTGTGCAACTCAAAATGAGTTGAATGGCGAGGAGGCGCAAACTCTTGTAAACAATGGTTGTTTCTGCGTTGCCGAGGGCGCAAATATGCCATCTACACCTGAGGCTATCGAGGTATTCTTAACACATAAGCTCCTCTATGCTCCGGGTAAGGCTTCAAATGCGGGCGGTGTTGCCACTTCGGGTCTTGAGATGTCACAGAACTCTATGCGTATCAAGTGGACAGCCGAGGAGGTTGATGAGAAGCTGCACTCTATTATGCAGAATATCCACGAGGTTTGTACAAAATATGGTACAGAGGAGGATGGATATGTAAACTATGTCAAGGGTGCAAATATCGGAGGCTTTATGAAGGTTGCCGAGGCTATGATGGCTCAGGGTTGCGTATAGCAAAGCTACGACATACTAAAAACAACAAAAGCAAACAATCTTTTTTACGATTGTTTGCTTTTTTAATATCTTTTGCATACTTTTGCATTATACAAAACCTAAAAACAATCGTTATGAAAAAATTTACATTCTATCTGTCACTCATTGCTCTGCTGGTCACCTCCTGCGACAATGAAGGCAAAGGGGCTTACAACGGTCCGGGAATTGGCGGCGATGACACCGAGAAGGTAAAAGTCGGAGAGCAACTACCTGCTTGGGAAGAGGGTTGCTTTGACATTCACTTTATCAACACTGCCCGAGGCGAATGTTGTTTCTACATCCTTCCAGATGGCACAACTCTGCTCGTAGATGCCGGAGAGGTTGAAGGCGATAGTGCTATGAATCTAACTCCAAACAAGGAGACACGCCCATACATCACCTATGCCAACTACATCAAGCACTTTATGCCGAAGGGTAAGACAGCTATCGACTACTGCGCCCCTTCGCACTTCCACACCGACCATATAGGTAGCAAGGATATGGTTACAGAGACAGCTCCTGCCGGATACAGAAAGTCAGGACTTACGGCTCTCTACGATTTAGTGCCGTATAACCATATTTTAGACCGTGCATATCCGGACTATCCTACAGATGACAAACACGAGACAGTTCCTCGAATTGACGGTCAGTTGGCTGTAGATTGGGGTAAATTTGTTAAGTGGGGCGTAAAAGAGAAGGAGTTTACCGCAGAGCGTTTTACTCCGGGCGAGAAGCAGATTGTTATGGTAAACAATCCGAGCAAGTACAGCGACTTCTCTATTCTCAATATCTGTGCAAATGGTTTTGTTGTAGGCAAAGACAGCAATGGCAAAAATATCATATTGGGAAAGAAATCCGGTGTTGGTAATGCTGCATCGTGTGGTTTCCATGTGAAATATGGAAAGTTTGACTATATTGCTTGCGGTGACTTGGTAAGCACTGCTCAGAACTTGGTTGCCAGATATTTCAGAGATTTTATCGGTGATGGTAATTTGGACTCTTTCAAGTGTCACCACCACTTAGCATCAAATGGCTGGGGCTCAGAGATGCAAGAGCTCAACTTCAATCCTCGATTTATCTTAAATCACTGTTTTTCAACAGTTAAGCCGGATGTAGGACAGCTGCTCTATGTACTGCCTATCAAGAATGGATTTTTTGCAACCAACCTCCATCCGGAGATTGTGGCAAACAGCGACTTTGTTAGCAATAACCTTATTAAGCAGATTAATGGCTATGACGGTCACATCGTTCTTCGTGTAGAAGCAGGTGGCAGTAGCTTTAGTATCTATATGCTCGACGATAGTGACTTTGAGTATCGCGTAAAATCCACTCACGGACCTTATAAATCTAAATAACCATAAACACTATGAAAAGAGTAACTATTTTTCTTTCTCTATGTGCTTTACTGTGCATATCTTGTATCAATAACAGCCGCACAGCGACTGACAATAACAGACCAACCCTTGCCGTTACTGTAGATCAGACTCTTCCGGCTTGGAGTGAGGGTTGTCTTGACATCCACTTTATCAACACAGGTCGTGGCGAGTGCTGTTTCTACATTCTTCCCGACGGAACAACCCTTTTGGTAGATGCCGGCGAGGTTGTTGAGGATGATATTACCGTCGAGCAGCGTCCAAACAAAGAGACTCGACCATATATCACATTTGCAAAGTATATCAAGCACTTTTTACCGGAGGGCAAGAGTGCAGTTGACTACTGTTCACCTTCACACTTCCATATCGACCATATCGGAAGCAAGGATGCAGCAACCGAGACCTCTCCTGTGGGCTATCGCAAGTCAGGATTGTTGGCTCTCTACGATTTAGTGCCATACAACCACATTCTCGACAGAGCATACCCAACCTACGCAGAGGATGACAAAACTCCGTCACTCAGCGGCGAGCTGTCACAAGATTGGGCTACATTTGTCACTTGGGGCGTAAAAGAGGGTAAGTTTACAGCCGATCGCTTCACTGCAGGCAAGGAGCAGATTGTTATGCTCAACAATGCCGAGAAGTACAATAACTTCTCTATCCTCAACATCTGCGCAAATGGTTTTGTTGTAGGCAAGGATAAGGAGGGTAACACTGCTGTACTCGGCTCGAAGCAAAAGAGTGGCGGTAACTCCTCTTCTTGTGGTTTCCATATCAACTATGGTAATTTTGACTATATTGCTTGCGGTGATTTGGTAGGCTCTCCACAGAACCGTTTGGCTTACTACTTCCGTGACTTTATCGGAGATGGTAATCTCGACGCTTTCAAGTGCAACCACCACTTAGCAGGCAACTCTTGGGGTACACAGATGCAGCAGTGCAACTTCAACCCACGAATTATTCTAAACCACTGCTTTACAAACAACAAGCCTCATGTCGATAGACTTAAGCATGTTCTTACCTTTACAGAGGGTTTCTATGCAACGAACATACACCCTGACATCTTTGTAAATGAAGATGTCAAAGCAAATAAGCTGATAGATAAAATGACCGCATTTAATGGTCATGTAGTCCTCAGAGTGGCTCCCGGGGGCGAGAAGTTCTATGTCTATATGCTCGATGACAGCGACTTCGAGTACAAAGTCAAATTTGTTTGCGGACCTTATATCTCTAAATAATCAGACTTACAATTATGAAAAAATATATTCTCATTTTACCTCTTATTGCACTACTCAGTGTTGCTTGTAATAACAAGAGTTTTGATACTCAAGTAGGTCAGACACTCCCCGCTTGGAGTGAGGGTTGCCTCGATATTCATTTTATCAATTCCGGCAAAGGAGAGTGTTGTTTTTACATACTCCCAGACGGCACAACTCTGCTCGTTGATGCAGGCGAGGTAATCGACAAGAACAAGGGTGTGGCACAGCGTCCAAACAGAGAGACTCGCCCATATATCACATACACAAAGTATATCAAGCACTTTTTACCTAATGGTGCAGAAGCAATTGATTACTGCCTTCCGACACACCTCCATACTGACCATATCGGCAGCAGTGTGAATGTATCAGGAGTAGCACCGGCTGGTTATCGTAAGTCAGGTCTTACAGCCATCTATGACCAAATTGCATACAAGCACATCCTCGACCGAGCATACCCAACATATACAGAGGATAGCGTAACCCCAAAGCTAGAGGGTCAGCTCTCAAAAGATTGGGCTACATTTGTCACTTGGGGTGTCAATGAGGGTAAGTTTACCGCAGAGCGTTTTACCCCGGGAAAGGAGCAGATTGTTCTTCTTAACAATGCCGACAAGTATGATAACTTCTCTGTATTTAATATCTGCGCTAACGGCTTTGCGTGGGGTAAAGATAATGCCGGCAACGGAATGTTAATCGGCGGTAAGCCATACAGAGGTGGTAATCCTGCATCTTGCGGTTTCCATCTTAAGTACGGCAAGTTTGACTATGTGGCTTGTGGCGATGTTTCGTGGACATCACAAGATATGACAGCCTTCTATTTCCGTGACTATATCGGTAATAACGCTCTCGATGTCTGCAAAACTAACCACCACTTAGCTCACAACGGCTGGGGAAAGATGATGCGCACATTCAACTTCGACCCACAAGTTGTTTTGAGCCATAGTTTTGCAAGCAACAAGCCTTATCCGGAGCCACTTGCATACATTTTACCTCGTATCAAGGCTTTCTTTGCAACCAATATCCATCCCGATATTGCAGCGGAACACAAGGAGCTTATCGACCAAATTACCGACTATGGCGGTCATCTCGTACTCAGAGTAGCCCCCGGAGGTAATAAGTTCTATGTCTATATGCTTGACGATGGCGACTTTGAGTATCGTGTAAAATCAATTCACGGACCTTACACATCAAGATAGCAAGATATGGGCTGTAGTGTACTACAGCCCATATTTTTTTTGCACTCCGCCCATTCCTTGCACCATTTTATCGTCAGGATTTGCACTCCGCTCATAGTTTGCACTATTTTATCGTCAGAGTGGGGCATTTACAACGCTGCGATTAAGCCGAGGGAGCAGCAGTCGCACACCGTAGGTGCAAAAGACGAGAATTGAAAACGGGAGCTTGCTCACTGATTTTCAATTTCGACTTTTGAAGTGCTTGCACTGCGACTGATATTACCGAGGCGTAGCAGTGAAGGGTCATCAAAGATGAGCCAAGGCTCGATAATTTTCCGAATTGTACTACGCCCATTCCTTGCACAATTTTATCGTCAGAGTGGGGTATTTACAAGGCTCGGCTAAAAAGACAACGAAGGGCTGTACTAATCGTACTGCCCTTTGTTGGATTTTTAGTTAGCCGATGGAAATGCGCCACTATCACGATAAAATTACAGATTGAGTTCCGCCTTAATAGCCTCAAACTTAGCATCAAGCGCAGCCTGAACCTCATCAAACTGCTCAACAGATGGCAGGGTAGCCTTAACACCGAAGTAGAACTTAATCTTTGGCTCAGTACCTGATGGACGAACAGAGACCTTTGTTCCGTCGGCAGTTACCCACTGGAGAACATTGCTCTTATCCTCGATACCCTCGATAGGAGACTTAACGCCTGATACGGTATCAAGCACCTCAAGGGTCTTATAATCATAGACCTGAACAACAGGAGAACCGAGAATAGTCTTTGGAGGGTTAGCACGGAACTCAACCATCATATTCTGAATCTGCTCTGCGCCATCCTTGCCCTTACGAACAACATTTACAAGGCTCTCACGGTAGAAACCGAACTTAACATAGAGATCCTGCAACCACTCGTAGAGTGTCATACCCTTTGTATCGCGGCACCAAGCTGCAGCCTCGGCAGCAAGCGAACAAGCAGAAACACCATCCTTATCGCGTACATAAGAGCCACCAAGATAACCGAATGACTCCTCGCCACCACCAATATAGGTGTGCTTACCCTCCTGCTCGCGGATAATCTTTGCAATATACTTAAAGCCTGTAAGACAGTTGTAGCACTTAACGCCATAGTGTGCAGCCACAGCATCAGGCATCATAGAGGTAACGATAGTCTTAACAACATAGTCGCCCTCCTTAATGAGTCCGAGCTCTGCCCAACGAGTGAGCTGATAGCACATAATGAGCACCAAAGTCTGATTACCATTAAGAAGTACATAGTCACCCTTACCTGTCTTAAGAGCCACACCAAGACGGTCAGAATCAGGGTCGGTAGCAAGTACGAGGTCTGCATTCTGTGCCTGTGCAAGGTCGATAGCCATCTGCATAGTCTTGCGCTCCTCAGGATTTGGAGAGGCTACAGTAGGGAAGTTACCATCAAGAACACACTGCTCCTTAACTGTAATAACATTCTTAAAGCCGAAGTTTGCCAAAGATGCAGGAACAAGATTTACACCCGCACCGTGAAGTGGAGTATAGACAATCTTCATATCGGCATTATTTGCCACGCACTCAGGAGAGAGAGAAAGAGCCTTGATTGCTGCAAGGTAAATCTTATCAAACTCCTCACCCAAAATAGTGATATTCTCCGGATTACCACCTGTAAGCACCTGACTTACCTCAGTAATCTTCTCAACCTCTTTAATAATATTGGTATCATGCGGAGAGGTAACCTGTGAGCCATCCTCCCAATAAGCCTTATAACCGTTGTACTCCTTCGGGTTGTGAGAAGCGGTAACCATAACACCTGACTGGCACTTCAACTCACGGATAGCGAAACTCAACTCCGGAGTTGGACGAAGCGCATCAAAGAGGAATACCTTAAAACCGTTTGCTGCAAAAATATCAGCAACACGCTCTGCAAAAGTACGCGAATTGTTTCGAGAATCGTGCGCAATAGCAACTCTAATCTCCTGACTTGGGAAATTGATTTTCAGATAGTTAGCCAATCCCTGAGTTGCAAAGCCCACGGTGTAGTTGTTCATACGGTTAGTACCAACACCCATAATACCGCGCAGACCGCCTGTACCAAACTCAAGATCCTTATAGAAACTCTCAACCAACTCATTGTGGTCGTTCTCCATAAGATGACGCACCTGCGCCTTTGTAGCCTCGTCGTAGTCTCCATCGAGCCACGCCTGAGCCTTACTCTGTACTAAAGAATCTAAATTACTCATTTTAGGTTTTTGTTATTAATTTTTATATAGGTTTTTCTTATAACGAAATGCTATGTTATATTTAATTTCTCTAAATGCAAATATAGTGAAAATTTTTCTATTATTCATTATCAGCGAGTTAAATTTTCAATCTAATTTTAGTTTTGCTTTTCTATAACATAAAATTTCAAATAAACAATAGGGCGGGCATTTTTTTTAATACAATTTTATTCACAACTTTGCAATGTCAAAACGAAAGCCGTGTTAATAAGCGGGGCGTCCGACACAAAACCCAAACTATAAAAGACTGATTATCAACAACATGCTCGCTACTTCTGTTGCATACAAAGACGCTTGGCAAAATTGCCTCAGCCAGATACAGGCTCAAACATCTGCTGAAGAGTTCGCCAAGTGGTTTCTTCCCATCGTGCCTCTTGAGTTCGATGGTTCGAAGTTGCGTCTGCGTGTACCGAGCAAATCGTTTGTTGATAAGATTGAGAGTCACTACATAAATGTACTCCGTCCGCTTATCGCCGAGTCTTTTGGCTGTCAGACCCGTTTGTGCTATGCAGTGCCAAAGAGCGAGCAGCAGGCTATACCTTCAGCTGCCAATAGCGATGCGCAGAGTATCCCTACACGCATCGACCCTGCAAATATACAAAATCCCGGGCTAATTATCCCAGGTATTGTGCAGAAAATGACACCGCGCTTTGACCCACAGCTCAACCACAACTATACTTTTGAGAATTTTATTGAGGGAGAGTGCAATCGTCTTGTACGCTCGGCAAGTATGGCAGTAGCCATCAACCCGGGCAGCAGCACGCCGTTCAACCCTCTCTATATATATGGTGATTCAGGTCTTGGTAAGACCCATGTTGCGCAGGCTATCGGAAACGAGATTAGCATGCGTCACCCCGAGCTTCAGGTTCTCTATGTCGCTATGAGCAAGTTCCAGTCGCAGTTTCAGGCAGCGACCATAGAGAAGAATATCCCGAACTTCATCCACTTCTATCAGGGTGTAGATGTGCTTATCCTCGATGATATTCAGGAGCTTTCGGGCAAGCCGGGTACTCAGAACGCATTTTTCAACATCTTCAACCACCTTCAGATGTCGGGCAAGCAGCTCGTTCTTATCTCTGATAAGCCACCTGTAGAGTTGAAGGATATAGAGGAGCGTCTGCTCACCCGTTTCAAGTGGGGTCTCTCTGCGCAGATTCACATTCCTGATTTCCAGACCAAGATTAAGATTATCAAGGCAAAAGCGGCTCGTTTAGGAGCTGAAATTCCAACCGATGTAATCAACTATCTTGCCGACAATATCTCTGCGAATATCCGCGAAATTGAGGGTGCAATATCTTCGCTTGTTGCCAACACCTCATTTATGGGCAAGAGAATTACAATATCGCTTGCAAAAGATATTCTGAAGGGATATATATCTCTCTATCAGAAGGAGATAACTATTGAGCATATCATCGACACTGTCTGCCGAGAGATGAATATCGACAAGGAGCGTCTGAACTCTTCGGAGCGTACACGCGAGGTTGCAATTGCACGACAGTTGGCTATGTATCTTGCTAAGCAGCTGACAAAGATACCGCTCACAGCTATCGGTGCCGCGATAGGCAATCGTAACCACGCAACGGTACTGCACTCGTGCAAGACGATATCCAATCTTATGGAGACAGACAAGGCGTTCAAACTCCAAGTAGAAGAGCTCGAGAGAGTTGTATCGGCATAGGTTTCTATGCCGATTTTTGTTTAATCTACAAAAATCACTACCTTTGTAGATATGGATCAGCCTAAAATTGAGAGATTATTGCGTCTGATGAAGATGCTCACTGCCAATGTAGAGTACTCGGTAGATGATATTGCCGAGCGACTCGATATGTCGCGCAGAACTATATACAGATATATAGACACATTTCGCGATGCCGGCTTTGTTATCAAAAAGAGGGGTAACTGTATTCGATTAGACAAGGAGTCGCCTCATTTCAAAGATATTTCGCAGTTGGTACACTTCACAGAGGAGGAGGCTGTAATTCTGCGTCGCGCGATTGAGAGTATTGACGACACAAACCTCCTCAAGCAGAACCTCAAACGCAAGCTATACTCGGTTTACGACAGTGGCACTCTTGCCGACACTATTGTCAAGGGGCAAAACTCGAGCAATGTACACTCTCTTATCGAGGCTATTGAGAACCACAAGCAGGTAATTCTGCACAACTACCAATCATCTCACTCTGTTCGTGACCGCATAGTCGAGCCATTTGCATTTACTACAAACTATGTAAATGTGTGGTGCTACGATATAGAGGACAACTGCTGCAAAATCTTCAAAACAGCCCGTATTGGCAGCGTAGAGCTATCAGATATCGAGTGGCAACACCGCGAGCAACACAAAGAGAACTTTATCGATATTTTCCGTATGATTACAAGTTCCGACAGCGAACTAATTGCCGTAAAGCTCAAACTTGGTCGCCTATCTTACAACCTTATTATGGAGGAATATCCCCTTGCAGAGAGGTATATCAGTACGCTGGACAAAGACCATTGGCTGCTCAATACACAGGTTGCCAACCTGCAAGGAGTGGGGCGTTTTGTAATCGGGCTTATGGACGATATTGAGATTATAGAATCGCCTGAACTGAAAGATTATATATCAACTTACATTAAGCAATACTTTAAATGTTAATCTCTTTTGTTTTTACACTAATTTTACTCCTCTGCTCTTGTAGTACAGACAATAAATCACAAGAGGACAATAAAGACAATACTGCCAAAGAGTGGGGTGACGAGCGTAGCTATGTATTCGATATGACCTCCGTGCCGGAGATTAGAATGAGTATGTCTCTTGACGAGTGGAATCGTCTCTTGGCGGAGTTTGACCGTAATAACGACACAAATGAGTATTTTCACTGCGATGTAGATATAACCCTCAAGGGCGAAGAGTACTCAATTGCCGATGCCGGTGTGCGTCTGAAGGGCAACACCTCGCGCCGTCGTCCTGAAGCGGGCAGTGGTACACACATTAAGAATAAAGCTGATTGGCAACATTGCCACTTCCAATTCAACTTCCGCAAGTACAACAAAGATGAGGAGCATACACTGCGTGGCGTAAGAAAACTGCATCTTAAGTGGTTTAAGGACGATGCAGCATACTGCCGCGAGATATACAGCTACGATCTTTTCCGCCGTTTTGGTATCTGGACTGCTGCCGAGAGCTGCTATTGCCGCCTATGGATACACATCGAGGGCGACGACGAGCCGGCATATTACGGTGTATATGGAATGTATGAAACCATTGACGATACCTTCCTCAAGATGCGCAAAGATGGTTTTGAGAGCCACAAAGGCAATCTTTGGAAGTGTCGTTGGGGTGCGTCGCTAAACTACGACCGAGATAAAAATGCAGATATTGGCATTGATGACAATACGGTCGATCACACCTACGAGCTTGAGGAGTCGGGCATCGACGACCTTAACAGTTCCAAAGCACAGTTACTACATTTTATGAAACAGCTCCGCGATTTGAAGGGCGACAAGCTGCACGATTGGTTAGCGCAAACTATTGATATAGAGCTACTACTAAGAACATACGCAGTAAATGTCGCTGTCGGCATGTGGGATGATTATTGGAACAATACAAACAACTACTACATCTACTTCAACTCTACCGATACAGAGAAATACAAGTTCTATCTGCTGCCGTACGACTATGATAACACTTTGGGAACAACCAATAACTGCGGTGTTCAAACAGATGCCGGTCGCCACGACCCTCTAAAGTGGGGAGATGGTAGTGTTTCGCCACTGATTGCCAAAATTTTGCAGTTTGACGACTTTAAGAAGATATATATCGACGCACTAAGCCAGCTCAGCTCAAGCACAAGTGACTTCCACTACACCAAATCTATCGCCCGCATCAAGGCTTGGCACGCAATGATAGAGAGATATGTCGATAACGACACAGGCGAGGATTGTACAATTAAAGACCGACCTGCTTATTGGGGTAACCACTCGGAATATCGCCTTTGGGAGAGTACCGACAGTAATACCAATTGGTTTAGAGTTAGAGCTGCATCAATGCCAAAATAGAAAAAGTAAAGTTTACTTTACTCTTTTCCCCTGTAAAATTTGCTTTATAGGGGATTTTTATTTAGTTTTGTGGAAGATACTTAAATCTATACAACTATGAAAGAGCCGCTCAAAGTCAAAATCAAGCGTGCAGCGATGTATCTGCTCGGCTTTTCAGCAACTCCAATGCTGACAGCTTGTTACGGTATGCCGTATCAAGACCCTATTGACAATGTCCCTTTTGACGGTATTAGCGGAGGTGTTTATGATGCCAAAACAGGCGAGCCTATCGCGGGGATTAAAATTTTCGCAACTCCTGATGCTAATACAACCGTAAGCTCTACAACCAATAGCGAAGGTAGATATTTTCTTGATTACCACTTTAACCGAGCCATAAAGGTTACTGCCAAAGATATAGATGGTACAGAAAATGGAGGTCTATATCTTAACTCATCAGCCTTTGTCACAAGTCTTGACAATCACGACACGAACTTCACTTTGCGACAGAATGTATATTAATGAGTGCTAAAATCTCACTGCGCAAGCGCATTGCTTTGGAGTTATTCCGCTCTGTGCGCAAAGATTTGGTACAGAGTCACGACCTGAAAGTACTCTTTTGGGAGTGTACACTGCGTTGTAACCTGAACTGCCGCCACTGCGGTAGTGATTGCCGCGCGGTCTCCGATGTAAAGGATATGCCGGCAGAGGATTTTTTGCGTGCAGTAGATACGCTCACTCCACACCTTAACCCACATCAAGTATTGGTTACGATAACAGGCGGAGAGGCATTGTTACGCAAAGACTTAGAGCAGATTGGAGCATCTTTGCATCAGCGCGGATATCAGTGGGGTATTGTGACTAACGGAATGTTACTTGACAAATCAAAGATGGAGTCGCTATGTCGTGCCGGAATTAATGCAATCACACTATCTCTTGACGGCTTTGAGGAGCAGCACAATGCCATCCGTCGCAACCCTCACAGCTTTCAGAATGCCATTCGCGCACTCCGTGCAATAGTAAGCAGCGGCATTCGTTACGATGTGGTCACCTGCGTAACACCTGACAATTTTGACACTCTTTCAAATTTCAAGACTCTTCTTATAGATGAAGGTTGCAAGGCGTGGCGCATATTCACGGTCTTTCCTGTCGGCAGAGCTGCTGAGGATGATAAATTACAGCTCTCCCCACAGCAATACCGCGAGTTGATGGAGTTTATTGCAGCAACCCGCAAAGAGGGCAAAATAGCCTGTTCATACGCCTGCGAGGGCTTTTTAGGCGGCTATGAGGCAGAGGTGCGCGATAATTTCTTCGGCTGTATGGCGGGCATAGGAATCGCGGGCATACGCATAGATGGCTCTATATCGGGCTGCACGAGTATCCGCTCAAACTTTGACCAAGGGAATATATACAAAGACAACCTTTGGGAGGTCTGGAACAATCGCTTTGAGAAGTACCGCGACCGCAGTTGGGCTCGAAAGGGCAGATGTGCCACCTGCTCATCGTGGCGATACTGCAACGGCAACGGAATGCACCTCTACGACAATAACGAATGTCTAATCCATTGCAACCTTGAACGATTAGAGAGAAAATAGAACAGAAAAATGTGCAACTCAAAAAAAGTTGCACATTTTTTTGCACTCTTTTTATCTGTGTCACAACTTGTCACAAAAGGGGTGTTACTTTGCACTCAGAAATGTAAAACAAACCAATAAAAAATTACAGCTATGGGAGCAAGTTACAGTATTAAGTGTAAGAATTGTGGCACATCTTTTATGCACATTGCAGATGATGATTTTGGTGTTATTCGCGCCTGTGTAGGTTGCGAGTGCAACATTGACACAGAGGTAGCGATACTCTGTCCTGCGTGTATGACGCGCGTAAACCGCAATAGGGCGGAGTTTGAGTCGCAAATTGAGAGCGTAATGACTTGGTAATTTAAGAAAAAATCATTAACTTTGAGTGCAAAATGTTGTTTGTAATATTTTTCGGTTGCCTACTTATGGCAACACTTATTGGACAAGTATTTGAAATTGAATAAAAATAGACTATTATGGCAGAAGTTAATCCAGAGAAATTAAAGGTTCTCAAGGCAGTAATGGACAAAATCGAGAAGGATTTTGGCAAAGGTTCCATTATGCGTATGAGCAGTGAGCAGGTAACTGATGTACCTGTAATCCCTTCAGGTTCAATCACTCTTGATGTTGCGCTCGGTGTTGGTGGTTATCCAAAGGGTCGTGTAATCGAGATTTATGGTCCTGAGTCATCAGGTAAGACCACTCTTGCAATTCATGCTATTGCAGAGGCTCAGAAGCAGGGCGGTATTGCTGCATTTATCGATGCAGAGCACGCTTTTGACAGCTATTATGCTCAGAAGTTGGGCGTAGATGTAGATAATTTGCTCATTTCACAGCCTGACAATGGCGAGCAGGCTCTCGAAATAGCCGATTCACTTATTCGCTCAAGTGCTATCGATATTATTGTTATCGACTCTGTTGCCGCCCTTACTCCAAAGGCTGAGATTGAGGGCGAGATGGGTGACTCAAAGATGGGTTTGCAGGCTCGACTTATGTCTCAGGCACTCAGAAAGCTTACAGCAAGCATCTCAAAGACCAAGACTGTCTGCATCTTCATCAACCAGCTGCGTGACAAGATTGGCGTAGTTTACGGCAACCCGGAGACTACAACAGGTGGTAATGCACTGAAGTTCTACGCCAGCGTAAGAATCGACATCCGCCGTACATCTGTAATTAAGGATGGCGAGGAGCAGCTCGGTACACGCGCACGCGTCAAGGTTGTAAAGAACAAGGTAGCACCTCCATTCAAGAAGGCAGAGTTTGACATCATGTTTGGCGAGGGAATCTCAAAACTTGGCGAGATTATTGACCTTGCAGTGGACTACGGCATTATCAAGAAGTCCGGCTCTTGGTTCTCTTATGGCGACACAAAGATTGGACAGGGCAGGGATGCCGTGAAGGATTTCCTCACTTCAAACGAAGAGATTTGCGCAGAGGTAGAGGCTAAAGTCCGCGAAACAATGATGGCAAAGTAGATAAAGTATTACTTTATGTAATATGAGTTATAGCAAAGAGGATGAAATACTTATTGATAAGGCTTGGCAAGATTTAAAGCTCTCTTGCAACAAGATTTGCAAAGGCGAAGATGACAGGCAAATCATCAATCGTGCATTCTTCCTTGCAAAAGAGGCACATCAGGGGGTAAGGCGCCGTTCAGGAGAGCCTTACCTTCTCCATCCCATTGCTGTAGCTAAAATCGTCATCGAAGAGATTGGTTTGGGCGTAAAGTCGGTTGTAGCGGCGTTACTGCACGATGTAGTAGAGGATACAGACTACACCGTAGAGGATATTGAGCGCATTTTCGGGCACAAAATAGCCTCTATGGTCGATGGACTGACAAAGATGTCTGGCGTATTTAATGCCGATACATCAGCTCAAGCCGAGTATTTCCGCAAGGTACTACTCACGCTCTCTGACGATGTGAGGGTAATCCTCATTAAAATTGCAGACCGACTCCACAATATGCGAACTTTGGGCTATATGCCTAAAGATAAGCAGATTAAAATCACAGGAGAGACCATCCACCTATTTGCTCCTCTCGCCTACAGACTTGGACTATTCCCAATCAAGAGCGAGTTGGAGGACCTGTGTATGAAGTATCGTTTCCCCGAGGAGTACAACGAAATACAACGAAAAATCGAGGAAACAGAACCCGAAAGACAGCTGTATATCAACAAGTTCTGCGCGCCAATTCACGCAATACTTCAAAAGAACGGAATCGAATATGAGATATCCGGTAGGGTAAAGAGCGTATATTCGATTTGGTCAAAGATGCAGCGCAAGCAGATACCTTTTGAAGAGATATACGACCTTTTTGCCATTCGCATAGTGTTCAAAGCACTGCCTTTCCCTTCAGAAAAAACCCAGTGCTGGCAGATATACTCCTCAATAACAGACATTTACACACCTAAGCCCGACCGTTTACGCGATTGGATAAGTATGCCCAAGGCAAATGGCTATGAGGCACTACATTCGACCGTAATGGGCGCAGACGGCATTTGGGTAGAGGTACAAATTCGCACGCAGCGAATGGAGGAGATTGCCGACCACGGATTTGCCGCCCATTGGAAATATAAGCAAGCGACTCTTTCGCAAAACGAGGATGCTTTTGACAATTGGTTAAGCAAGATTAGAGAGGCTTTAAGTGGCTCAACAGAGAACGCAGTTGAGTTCTTGGATAACTTTAAGTTATCGCTATATACATCTGAAATTACGGTATTTACACCAAAGGGTGAACAGCGAAAACTACCTTTTGGAGCAACCGCTTTAGATTTTGCATACGACATCCATACCAAGATTGGTAACAAGGCTATCGGAGCCAAGATAAACCACAAAATCGAGCCGGTAACCAAGCAGATAAACTCAGGCGATCAAATCGAGATTATCACAGCCGACAACGCATCTCCAAAACCGGAATGGATTGATATTGTCGTCACCACAAAGGCAAAACAGGCTATTGCCAGCTATCTAAAACGAGAGCGTGAGGACAATATTAAGCACGGACAGGAGCTATTCGAGCAGAAGCTTGCTCAATTCGATATATCGCTCAGTGGCAGCATTTTACGCAAAGTTATGCAGGCACACGGCTGCCATAATAAAGACGAATTGTACAGTAAAATCGGTGCCGGAATCATCTCTTTAGACAATATAGAGAAGATTATCAAGTCCAGCTCGGCAAGCAAAATGCTGAAATTCTGGAAGTTATGGCGCGAACCAAAGCAAACCGAGGGGGATATTGATACCATCGAAGTCAAGCCGCAAGATGATCAATTTGTCATCGCAGGGTGCTGTAATCCACTTCCGGGAGATAGTGTTGTTGGCTTCAAAGACCCCACAACAGGGCGAATTATAGTACATAAAGCCTCTTGCAACGAGCTTAACCGCCTTGCATCACTATTTGGCAAGAATATCATCAAAGACCAGATCAGGTGGTCGCAACACAAAGCCGTATCCTATCTATCGACGATAGAACTGCGCGGAATTGACCGTATGGGGCTGCTTTTGGAGATTTCTCGCGTGGTTTCTGAGGACTTTAGTATAAACATACGCGAAGTGTCAATACGCAGCCACGATGGCATTTTTGAGGGAAATATAAGCATTTATGTACAAGATACCGAGTCTCTGAACGCCATTATGGATAAGTTCCGCAGCATCAGAGGCATCGAAAGTGTTAAACGAGGTATAGAAAATAGGGAGTAACTATGGATGTTTCAGAGATTATATTCACAGCAATTATAGCTATTGCCGGCGTTACAAAGATTATAGACAGTGTAAAAGGCAAAAGCGAACAAACACCTGAAATAGAGGGTAGTACACAAACTATGTCAAGTGATGGTTTATGTACTCACATTGAGGTTACACCTCCTGAAATTGCCAAACCGGTGCAGCAACCTGTCCGCAAAGAGGTTAAGAAGGTAGCTACAATCACCCCTAAAAAGGCTAAAAACGGGGCTAAAATCAACTCGGATGATTCAGATGAGAATACATTCGATCTCAGAAAAGCGGTCATATATTCAGAGATTTTAACCCCTAAATTCAAAGATGAAGAGTTTTAATCAATTATAAGACAATTATGGCAACAATATTCTCAAGAATCATAGCAGGGGAGATTCCTTGCTATAAAGTGGCTGAAAACGACCGTTATTTCGCATTTTTGGACATAAATCCGCTTGCAAAGGGGCATACTCTTGTAGTTCCTAAGTGCGAAACAGACTATCTTTTCGATCTCGACGACGATACTTTAGCAGGCATGACCATTTTCGCCAAGCAGATTGCAGCCAAAATAAAGGATTTTAGCGGATGTAAGAAGGTAGCAATGGTAGTTTTAGGTCTTGAAGTGCCACATGCACACATACATCTAATCCCAATGAACACCGAAAATGATGTGGATTTCCGCAAAGAAAAGCTCAAATTAACTCCAGAAGAGTTCTCTGAAATTGCATCACAACTCAACCGATAGGGGAGAGAGTGATAATTTGTAAAACCCTTATATCCAATGATATAGGGGTTTATTATTTGTTATTAACAATCAATATTTAACATAATATATCAAAATCTACGAAAAAGATGGCAAAAGGGGAGTAATCCTCTTCGGAATATCTCAAAATTTGTCAAAATTTCACTATTTTACAGTTGTAATTTACAAATGTAACACGAATCAAAGTGAGATATGTTTACTTTTGTAAATTTAGCACTCTTTGACAACTGTTAATAACTCAATTTTGAATACATCTGTAATTATTTTGAAGCTGTAAAAATTATCAATATTTCCGCTGTGATAATCGTGTTCAAATGTTGTATTTTTAATCGTTTATTGCTGGTAATCAGCAATTTACATCTTTTATTGCAAATGGTTTTTAACTGTTTTGCAGGTGCCGGAGCTATAATTTGGTAATTGCGATTATTGAGGTTCAAAAGTGGGTTTTAGATACTAATTATCAGCTATTTATAGGTTGAAATCTCTGTTTTGCTTTAATTAAAACCGATTTCAAAATTTAACAAATAATCTATTGTTCACAATTGTAAACAATGTTAATAACTGTTAATAGTTATTAATTTTGGCAAAATCGTTGTTAGATTTGTAAATTTTGTTTACCTTTGTAAAAATTGACAAAATGAGGGAAAAATTAGCTATTTTGATGGAAGATACCGGACTTAGGGTCGGAGAGCTGGCTGCAAAGTTAGATGTGAAGGCTCCGGTAATTTCGCACATACTCAGTGGGCGAAACCAACCAAGTTTTGCGCTCACCTCAAAAATCATCTCCACCTTCAGGCAGTACAACCCTTACTGGTGGCTCGGCTCCTCGGAGATAAAGTTGGTGTCATCCTCTACCACCCCATCGATGGCGAATGAAAATTTATCATCGAGCCAAATAGAGAGTCCGGAGAAAAATTTTCCAAATTTAAAAAATGGGTCGAGCTCTTTGGCTGACAACTCAGAGTTCACAGAGAGTCTGCCGATTCTTACCGAGAAGGCAAAGTCTGAAGTTGAGCGCGTGATTGTAATCTATAGCGACCAAAGTTTCGAAACTTTCACTCCTCGCAAATAAATTCACATTTTGACCTTTATAGAGCCAAAAATCCCGACCAACAATCGGGATTTTCTGTTTTATTCAATTCTCAGAGGGTTAAAGCAATTGCAAAATAATGGTTATCTTACAATATATCAATATCTTACACGATTTTTACCCGATATTTGCAATATCCCCTACCAGAAGAGTGATTTTAGAATTTTGATGTAATATGTACATTATGTTAAATATTCACAAGCTATCTACATTGACATCTATTATTTTATCCATTTTGTTAATTTTATTATGGAAAAGAGTTGCAGAAATTTCTAATAAATAATTTGTTTTAAAAAAAATGTTTACCTTTGTGCTATGATTGCTACACTTCTCTATATTTTGCTTATGTTTAGTGTTATGGTAGGTCTTTGTTGGCTACTTACACTCCCTTTGAGAATGTTCAGAGATTGGTTGGATCGTCATTAGCACTTTAACATAGTGTTGTTATATATCTTATAAGTGTTTAGGATACTTATAGGTTTCGATAATTTTATTGGATTTACCCCTTTAACTGTTAATTCTGTTTTTTATAAAAAGTATTACTTGTACGCTATGGATCATTTGATAATGCTGTTTTCTATTTTGTTTGTGCTGTACTTTATGGTCAAAGTATGGCATAATATTATCAATCGTGATTAGCTCTTTGACATACTGCGTCTCATTCTTGCTGAGGTAGATTAATTTGTAAATATACAATCAAAAAATATTGGTTATATATCTTATGTTAAAGAGATACAACCTATTGGCGTTTTAGTAAATTTGCACTACCTTTGTAGAAAGATTTTACTGTATGAAAAAGTTCCTATACCTATTTATATATATAGCACTCGCTATAAGCTGCGCAAGCGACAAAAAAGTCAATTCAAATACAATCTATGTCTCCATAGCTCCAATAAAACCATTGGTTGAGGGGATTGTTGGCGATGATTTTACTGTTGAGGTACTCGTTCCGGCTGGAGCATCTCCTGAGACATTCGAGCCGACGCCAAAACAGTTTGTCGAGCTGAACAACGCACGGCTTATCCTCGGAACAGGACTTTTGGAGTTTGAACAACAGCTTCTTTCACGCGTACATGACCAAAGTAAAGTCATAGATTTAAGTCACGGAATTAACACAATATCAGGCAGTTGCAGCCATGCGCATCATCACGCGCATTGTCATCACGGCATAGATCCGCATATATGGTGTTCGCCAAAAACTCTCGCCATAATGGCAAACAATATCCACAGTGCAGTTGTTGCAGCAATGCCCGACTCTACACACTACACAACTCGCTACAATGCGCTTTGCGAGAGGCTTACATCGCTCGATAAAGATGTCGAAAAGATGTGCAGCAACAGCACTCTACCCTACTTTATAATCTACCATCCGGCATTGACCTACTTGGCTCGTGACTACGGTTTAGAGCAGGTTGCCATTGAGGATGAAGGCAAGGAGGCAAGCGCAAAACGCATTGCTCAAATCATATCTCAAGCCCGCAAAGATGGTATAAAGAGGGTATTTTACCAGAGTGAGTTTCCGGAATCAAGCGTCAGCGTAATTTGCGAGGATATTGGAGCTAATGCAGTAGAAATCAACCCTTTAAGTGAAGATATATTTACAAATATCCGCAATATTGTCAGCCTTATAACAGAGTAGTATGAGCATTGTAAGTCTAAAAAATGTCACTGTAAAATACGGCAGTTATACAGCTATCGAGAGTGCCAATCTTGAGATTTTCGAGGGCGATTTTATAGGCATTATCGGTCCTAACGGGGGTGGTAAAACAACCCTTATCAAGACGATTCTCGGCAGTGTTCCATATAGCGGAGAGATTACTCTATCCCCTACCCTATTTGACAACGGCAGGCGACTTATAGGATATTTACCACAACAGACAACTTTCGACAGACAATTCCCTATATCCGTTATAGAGGTTGTCCTTTCGGGTCTCCAAAGTCAAAAAGGTTTTAGTAGAAGATACAAAACAGCAGAGCGTAATAAAGCGCTACAACTACTTGATAATATGGGTATTAGTTCTATTGCTGACAGGCAAATTGGAGAGATTTCCGGAGGACAGATGCAACGCGTACTGCTCTGTCGTGCGATTATTGCCGAGCCAAAACTGCTAATACTTGATGAGCCGACAAACTTTGTAGATAAGCGTTTTGAAAGCGAACTTTACGACATTTTAAGAGAACTCAACAAGCAGATGACAATTGTCATGGTGTCGCACGATGTGCATAACATTTCAAGTGCTGTAAAGAGCATTGCCTGTGTAAATCGGACAATTCACAGACACAACACTAATACCCTGAGCAGCAAAGAGTTAAATGATTACTGTTTTGTCCAATAGCCTTTTGAGCCAAATAGAGCAAACAAGGCTATGCAGGATAAAATCGCCTCTTGTCAATAGATTGTTAAAAAAAATACACCCTATATTTTGATGTTCACGAAAAGTGATGTACCTTTACGGTCAGAAAAAAAGAATACAAAATATATCGATATATGAAGAAAGTTGATGTAGTACTCGGTCTTCAGTGGGGAGACGAGGGTAAAGGAAAGGTTGTTGATGTTTTGACACCTAACTATGATGTAATTGCGCGTTTTCAGGGCGGTCCAAATGCAGGTCACTCACTCCACTTTGGAGGCGAGAAGTTTGTCTTGCACACAGTCCCTTCAGGTATCTTCCGCGATGGCTCGATGAATATCATCGGTAATGGCGTGGTAATTGACCCTGTGATTCTTGCAGAGGAGATTTCTCAGATTGAGGCTACCGGTATAGATGTTGTTTCAAGAATGAAAATCTCTAAGCGCGCCCACCTTATTCTGCCTACACACCGTGCTTTGGATGCAGCATCTGAGGCAGCAAAGGGCAAGACCAAGATTGGTTCGACTCTTAAGGGCATCGGTCCTGCATATATGGACAAGACTGGTCGTAATGGTCTGCGCGTAGGCGACATTCTTCTTCCGGACTTTATGGAGCGTTATCAGGCTCTCAAAGAGAAGCACTTCTTCCAGTTGCGTCAGTATGATTATCAGGTAGATACAACTGCATACGAGCAGGAGTGGTTCCGTGGTATTGAGTCTCTGAAGCGTTTTGAGTTTGTAGATAGCGAGATGGTTGTAAACAACTATCTTAAGCAGGATACGGCAATTCTTGCCGAGGGTGCTCAGGGCTCTCTGCTCGATATTGATTTCGGAACATACCCTTATGTAACATCATCAAACACCCTCTGCGCAGGTGTCTGCACAGGTCTTGGTGTTGCTCCTACACGCATTGGCGAGGTTTACGGAATCTTCAAGGCATACTGCACCCGCGTAGGTAGCGGTCCATTCCCAACAGAGCTCTTTGATGCAACAGGCGAGACTCTTCGTCAGGTTGGCAACGAGTTTGGTGCAACTACAGGTCGCCCTCGTCGTTGCGGTTGGCTTGACCTTGTTGCTCTTAAGTACGCTGTGATGATGAATGGCGTTACTGCACTTATTATGATGAAGTCAGACATTCTCAACGACTTTGATATTATCAAGGTTGCTGTTGGCTATGAGGTTAATGGTCAGAAGGTTGACTACTTCCCATACGAGGCTGACGAGAACATCACTCCGATTTACCGCGAGTTTGAGGGTTGGAATTGCGACATCTGCAATGTACGCGACTTCGAGCAGTTCCCGCAGCAGTTTAAGGACTATGTAGCCTTTATTGAGGCTGAGTGCGGTGTTCCGGTAAAGATTATCTCTGTTGGTCCGGACCGCGAGGAGACAATCGTAAGATAACATTATCAGAAATTATAACCAAACCGACTGAGGAACACTTCTCGGTCGGTTTTGATACAAATATATTGACACTATGATAGAGATTGGTACGCCGATGACATCTGTCGGCAAGAAGGCTTTACTTTGTGGCTCAGGCGAGCTTGGCAAAGAGGTGGCTATTGAGTTACAAAGATATGGTATCGAGGTCATTGCTTGCGACCGCTACCCTAACGCTCCTGCTATGCAGGTAGCCAATAAGAGTTATGTCTTCTCAATGCTTGATGGCGAGCGACTTAGAGAGGTCATCGAGGCTGAGAAGCCGGACTATATTATCCCCGAGGTTGAGGCTATTGCGACCCCTACCCTTGTGGAGCTTGAGAAGGAGGGTTATAGCGTAACTCCAACAGCAAAGGCAGCCCTGCTGACTATGAATCGCGAGGGCATCCGCCGCTTGGCAGCCGAGGAGTTGGGTCTGCCGACATCTTTCTACCGTTTTGCCGAGAGCCACGATGAGTTTACCAAAGCTGTTGCAGAGGTGGGTATTCCTTGCGTGGTAAAGCCAATTATGAGCTCTTCGGGTCACGGTCAGAGTACCGTAAAGTGTGAGGAAGATATTGAGCGTGCTTGGACTATCGCTCAGGAGGGTGGTAGAGCCGGTGCAGGTCGAGTTATTGTAGAGCGATTTGTAGATTTTGATTATGAGATTACAATGCTCACAGTTCGCCACAGCGCAGGTACGACAATCCTTGAGCCTATCGGACACCATCAGGTAGATGGTGACTATCGCGAGTCGTGGCAGCCACAGCCTATGAGCGAGACAGCAAAGGCTCGCGCAAAGGAGATTGCACACAAAATTACAGGCGCACTTGGTGGCTACGGCATCTTCGGTGTCGAGATGTTTATCAAGGGCGATGAGGTTATCTTCAGCGAGGTATCTCCGCGTCCACATGATACCGGTATGGTCACGATGATTTCTCAGGATTTGAGCGAGTTTGCACTCCACGCACGCGCAGTGCTTGGTCTGCCAATTCCGAGTGTCAGATTCTTTGGTGCAAGCGCAAGTAAGGCAATTGTAGTTGAGGGCGATAGCGATAAGGTTGTCTTTGAGAATTTAGACGCTGTACTTGCAGAGGAGGGTGTACAGATTCGCCTCTTCGGAAAGCCTGAAGTTGTTGGTCATCGCCGCTTTGGAGTCATCCTTGCAACTGATGAAACAGTTGAAAAGGCACTTGAAAAGGCAGAACGCGCCTATGCAAAGTTAAAATATCGTGTTTTACCGCGATAAAGTGTTAAAAACACTTTGATAATTGACTATTTTTTACTAATTTTGCACCCAATATGAGAGTAGGAAATCTATGACACAGTTGCATAACATATTGTCAGGAGGTAAGCCTCAGCAGTGGGGTCATATGGTTTCTGTTTCCAATTTTGTTTAATTATCGGGCGACCTGCGGGTCGCCTGTTTTTTGTCATATGAGTAAGATTTTAATTAAGGGAGGTACTGTAGTAGCCCGTGGCAGTAGTTATCAAGCAGATGTATTGGTATCTGACGGCATTATCGCCAATATCGCCTCAACCATTGATGCTGAGGCAGATACAGAGGTTTTTGATGCTTCAGGTGCTATCGTCACATACGGTTTAGCTGATGTTCATACACATATGCGCGAACCGGGTTTCTCAGAGAAGGAGACCTTCGCAACAGGCACAGCAGCAGCAGCTCACGGTGGCGTGACTACTATACTCACTATGCCAAATCTCAACCCTGCGCCCGATAGTGTTGAGGGTATTACTGTTCAGCAGCAGATGATTGACAAGGGGGCTATTGTTGAGGTGCGCCCTATGGCTACCATAACCAAAAATCGTGAGGGTGTTGAGATTGCCGACATCGAGGCTCTTGCTCCGCTATGTGTTGCCTATTCTGATGATGGCTGCGGAGTTCAGAATGTAGAGGTTATGGAGGCTGCCATGAAGCGCATTGCAGCTGTAGATGGTATTATCGCTGCGCACTGCGAGGATGAGAGTCTGCTTAACGGTGGTTATATCCACGCCGGCGACTATGCTGCAATCCACGGTCACAAGGGCATCTGCACACAGAGCGAGTATCTGCCGTTTGTGCGCGATATGGAGCTTGTTGCAAGAACAGGTTGCCGTTACCACTTCTGTCATATGTCTGCGGCGGGTAGTGTTAAGGCTCTGCGCAATGCAAAGAGCCTTGGGCTTAAAGTTTCAGGCGAGACTTGCCCTCACTACCTCACTATGACCGATATGGATATTGAGGAGGATGGTCGCTTTAAGATGAATCCGCCTATCCGTGGCGAGGCAGACCGTGCAGCACTTATCGAGGGTATTCTTGATGGCACTATCGAGGTTATCTCAACCGACCACGCACCACACACAGCCGAGCAGAAGAGTAAGGGTCTATCTGGCAGCGCAATGGGTGTTGTAGGTCTTGAGACCTCTTTTGCCGTGGTCTATACACACCTTGTCCGCACAGGAGTTATCACTATCGAGCACGCTATTGCGCTGATGAGCGAAAACCCTCGCAGAATCTTCGGTTTGGGCGGAGCTATGGCAATAGGTCAGCGTGCCGATATTGCAGTCTTTGACACCACTACCCCATTTACGGTTGATAGCAGCAAGTTCCTTTCAAAGGGTAAGGCTACACCATTTGAGGGTTGGGAGTTGTTTGGTCGTTGCCGACTGACACTCTTTGGTGGCAAAGCAGTTTGGAGAGAGTAAGAGTAAATAATATATAATTTGACTATGAAAGAGAGAAAACTTGTATTAAGCAGTGGCGAAGAGTTTGAGGGCTACGGTTTTGGAGCCGAGCGCACAGCTGTATGCACCATTGTTTTCAACACCTCTGTAGTTGGTTATCAGGAGATTATCTCCGACCCAAGCTACACAGACCAGATGATAGTTATGACCTATCCGGTTATTGGCAATTATGGTATTGCAGATGAGGACTTCGAGTCACGCACTGTCAGCATCGGAGCTCTTGTAGTGCGCGAGTACTGTACCACTCCGAGCAATTTCCGCTTTACCAAGACTATTGCTGAAGTATTGGAAGAGAACTCAATCCCGGGCATCTGCGGAGTTGATACCCGCGCTTTGACTCGCATTTTAAGAGACCGAGGCACTACTCGCGCAGCTATTGTTGATGCAGATATGAGCCTTGAGGATGCACTGAAACTTATCGAGAACACCCCTGCTGAGGAGAATGTTGTTAGTAAGGTCAGCTGCCGCAAGCGTTGGTACTCACGCACACCAAATCACAAGTACGATGTTGTGGTTATCGACTGCGGTGTTAAGCGTACTATTATCGAGGAGCTCAACCGTCGCGGTTGCAATGTAATCATAGTTCCTTACAACACCCCAGCCGAGGAGATTAAGGCGTTTAACCCTCACGGCATCTTCGTTTCAAACGGTCCCGGCTCTCCTTATGCTGTTCCGGAGGTTGTCGAGCTTATCCGTGAATTGAAGGGCACTCTGCCAATTATGGGTATCAGCCTTGGTCACCACCTTATCGCTCTCTCATACGGGGCAAATGTTGTGGAGACAGTCGGTGGCAATCGCACAAGTGGTCGTCCGGTACGCAATCTTATCACAAAGCGCATCGAGACAACTGGTATGAGTATGGAGTATGTTGTTGAGCGTGCCAGCCTTGAGGGTACAGCTCTTGAGGTTACACACGAGGGTGTACTCGATGGTGCTGTTGCAGGTATCGAGTGTCGCAAAGATAAAGTTTTCTCTATTCAATATCATCCGGAGGGCGCACCGGGAGCAACAAACGACAGCGCATATCTTTTTGACAAATTTATTAAACTGATGGAGGGTAACAGCAATGCCTAAGAGAAGAGATATTAAGAAAGTTATGGTAATCGGCTCAGGTCCGATTGTCATTGGTCAGGCAGCAGAGTTTGACTACGCAGGAACACAAGCCTGCCTTGCTCTGAAAGAGGAGGGTTATGAGGTAATCTTGGTCAATTCCAACCCTGCAACCATTATGACCGACACCTTTATCGCTGATAAGGTATATATGGAGCCGCTTAAGCTGGAGTATGTTGCCAAAATCATCCGCTACGAGCGTCCTGATGCTATTGTCCCTGGGCTTGGTGGTCAGACAGGTCTTAACCTTGCCGTACAGCTGGCTAAGAAGGGTATTCTTGAGGAGTGTCAGGTTGAGATTTTGGGTACATCTTTCCAGAGTATTGAGCAGGCTGAGGACCGTGAGCTGTTTAAGGAGCTCTGTATCAAGCTCGGCGAGCCGGTTATTCCGTCAGAGATTGTCTATTCGGTTGAGGAGGCAGTTGAGGTAGCAAAGAAGATTACCTACCCTGTTGTTCTCCGCCCTGCATTTACCCTCGGAGGTTCAGGTGGTGGTTTTGCGGATAATGAGCAGCAGTTGCGCGAGATGATGCGTAACGCCCTTGCTGTATCTCCTGTTCATCAGGTACTTGTCGAGAAGAGTATCAAGGGTTATAAGGAGATTGAGTTCGAGGTTATGCGTGACAAGAACGATACTGCCATTGCTATTTGTAGTATGGAGAATGTCGATCCTGTAGGTATCCACACAGGCGATAGTATTGTTGTTGCTCCGGCTCAGACTCTGTCAAATAAGGAGTTCCAGATGCTCCGCGATAGCGCACTTAAGCTTATCCGCGCGCTCAAGATTGAGGGTGGCTGTAATGTACAGTTTGCCCTTGACCCACTCTCTTTCAAGTACTACATTATCGAGGTCAATCCACGAGTATCACGCTCATCTGCCCTTGCATCAAAGGCGAGTGGTTTCCCTATTGCACGCGTAACGGCAAAGGTTGCTGTAGGTATGACCCTTGATGAGATTCTTTTGGAGGGTACTCCTGCTTGCTGTGAGCCGGCTATCGACTATATCGTAACAAAGGTTGCCCGCTTCCCATTTGACAAGTTTAGCGAGGCATCAAATGAGCTGGGTACACAGATGAAGGCTACCGGCGAGGCTATGAGCATCGGTAGAACTATCGAGGAGAGCCTTTTGAAGGCACTGCGCTCACTTGAGACAGGTGTATGCCATATCCACAACAAGAAGTTTGACAATATGGCAACACAGGAGATGCTCTCTTATATCACACGAGGTACTGATGACCGCATCTACGCCATTGCAGAGCTTCTTCGCCGAGGTATCGACCGCTCGCTGATATACGACCGCACAAAGATTGATATGCTCTTCCTTGAGAAGTTCAAGAATATTGTGCGTATGGAGCGTCGCCTCTCTGATGCTGTGGGCGATAAGGCTGCACTCTACGAGGCAAAGCGTATGGGCTTTGGCGATAAGTTTATCGGTCAGCTTTGGGGTATGACTGAGCGCGAGGTGTTTGAGCTTCGTGAGAGCTTTGACATCAAGCCTGTATATAAGATTATCGACTCTTGCTCTGGTGAGTTTGACCGTTATATTCCATACTTCTATTCAACATACGAGTCTGAAAATGAGTCTATTGTATCAGACCGTAAGAAGATTGTTGTGCTCGGTTCGGGTCCTATCCGTATCGGTCAGGGTGTGGAGTTCGACTACTCTACCGTTCACGCTATTTGGGCTATTCGCGAGGCTGGTTATGAGGCTATTATTATCAATAATAACCCTGAGACCGTTTCGACAGACTATACAATCTCTGACAAGCTCTACTTTGAGCCTCTGACCGTAGAGAATGTTATGAATATCATTCACCACGAGCAGCCTGAAGGTGTTATTGTCACTCTCGGAGGTCAGACAGCTATCAATCTTGCAAAGCCGCTTGTACAGATGGGTGTCAAGATTATCGGCACCGACCTTGAGGCTATCGATAAGGCTGAGGACCGTAAGCTCTTTGAGGCAATTATGCGCGAGGTTGGTATTCCTCAGCCAAAGGCAAAGGCTGTGACTGAGATTGAGGATGGTGTTGCTGCTGCTGAGGCTATCGGCTACCCTGTTCTTGTTCGTCCGAGCTTCGTGCTTGGTGGTCGTGCAATGCAGATTGTAGGAAATGAGCAGGCTCTGCGCCACTATCTGCACAATGCTGTTGAGATTAATGAGGACTCGCCTGTGCTTGTAGATAAGTACATTATGGGTAAGGAGGCTGAGGTTGATGCAATATGCGATGGTACAGATGTATTCATCCCGGGTATTATGGAGCATGTTGAGCGCACAGGTATCCACTCCGGAGATAGTATCAGCGTCTATCCTTCATTCAGCCTTAGCGATGCCGTTAAGCAGAAGATGATTGACTATACAGTGCGTCTTGGTAAGGCTATCGGCATTGTTGGTCTGTATAATATCCAGTTTATTGTCGATAATGAGGATAAGGTATATGTTATCGAGGTTAATCCTCGTTCATCGCGTACCGTTCCGTTCCTCTCTAAGTCTTGCAATGTCCCTATGGCAAAGATTGCGACCCGCGTAATGCTCGGTCACTCTCTTAAGGAGCAGGGTATTACAACGGTTTATGGCAAGGAGCGTAAGCGTTTCTTTGTCAAGACCCCTGCATTCTCATTTGCAAAGATTAAGGGCATTGATACATACCTCTCTCCAGAGATGAAATCTACCGGAGAGGCTATCGGTTATGACAACTCAATGACTCGCGCACTCTACAAGTCGCTTCAGGCGTCAGGTATGGAGGTAGTAAACTACGGAACTATCCTTGTAACCCTTGCAGATAAGGATAAGGCGGCTGCTCTGCCACTTATCGAGCGTTTCTACAACCTCGGTTTTAACATTGAGGCTACAAAGGGTACAGCAGATTTCCTCCGTACACACGGCATCCGTACTCGTAAGCTGAGCAAGCTCATTGAGGGTAGTGACGATATTCGTCGCTCACTGAGTCGTGGTCATGTAAACTATGTTATCAACACAATCGATCTTAATCAACATAGCGCACGCCTTGATGGTTATGAGATTCGTCGTGCAGCTGTTGAGAATAATGTTACCATCTTCACATCTCTTGAGACCGTAAGCGTACTGCTTCAGGTTCTTGAGGAGATTACACTCGGAGTCTCGACTATTGACGCAGATTACGACAAATAGTATGAAAGAGGTTATTTTTGAGATAATAGAGAACCGACCACTCACACAGAGCATCTACCAAATGGTACTCCGTGGCGATTGTAGCGCAATTACACGCCCCGGACAGTTTGTAGAGCTCTCGCTGGAGGGTCTGTTTCTTCGCCGTCCAATCTCTGTATGCAACTATGAGAACAACGAGCTGACACTTATCTATAAGGTTGTAGGTAAGGGTACTGCGCAGATGGCAGAGCTTGCGGCAGGAACAAAGTTAAATGCACTGACAGGTCTTGGTAACGGCTTTAACGATAGCGTAGATTGCTCTCGACCACTGCTCGTAGGTGGAGGTGTGGGTGTACCACCACTCTATCGCCTTGCTCGCAACCTTATTGCACAGGGCAAAGATGTTACTATGGTTTTGGGCTTTAATACCGCATCTGAGATATTCTACCGTGAGCAGTTTGAGGCTCTGGGTGCAAAGGTTTTCGTTGCCACAGCCGACGGAAGTGAGGGTTGCAAGGGCTTTGTGACTGATGCAATCGCACAGAGCGGCGTTGATGCCGACTACTTCTACTCTTGCGGACCTCTGCCAATGCTCCGTGCGCTGACTACTGCACTTGACATTGCGGGAGAGATAAGCCTTGAGGAGCGTATGGGTTGTGGTTTTGGTATCTGTATGGGTTGCTCTATACAGACTGCATCCGGTCCAAAGCGCGTATGTAAAGAGGGTCCTGTATTTAAAAAGGAGGAGATACTATGGTAAGAGATTTATCAACAACCCTTTGTGGTGTAGAGCTTGACAATCCGGTCATTCCGGCAAGTGGCACATTTGGTTTTGGTCTTGAGATGTCCGAGGTCTATGATATCAATATTCTCGGCTCAATATCTGTCAAGGGCACAACCCGTGAGGCTCGCTTTGGAAATCCTACACCGCGGATTGCAGAGTGCTCTTCGGGTATGATTAACTCTGTAGGTCTTCAAAATCCGGGCATTGACGCTGTTATCAGCCACGAACTTCCTCAGTTGCGTGAGCGTTTCCATAAGCCGATTATCGCCAATATTAGCGGTTTTTCTATCGAGGAGTACACTGAGTGCTGTCGTAAAATAGATAGCGAGGAGCAGGTTGAGATTATAGAGGTAAATGTCTCTTGCCCGAATGTACACAACGGCGGTATGGCATTTGGTACATCGGCAGAGAGTGCTGCGGCAGTAACTGAGGCAGTCAAGGCTGTAACCACAAAGCCTGTATTTATCAAGCTCAGCCCTAATGTAACCGATATTGTATCTATCGCGCGTGCCTGCGAGGATGCCGGAGCAGATGGTTTGACACTCATCAACACGATGCTCGGCATGAGGATAGATATTGCTCGCCGCCGCCCTGTTATTGCCAATAAGATGGGTGGTTTTTCGGGTCGCGCAATCTTCCCTGTAGCTGTAAGAATGGTCTATCAGGTGGCTAATGCTTGCTCGATACCGGTTATCGGTTGTGGCGGTATAGCTACCGCAGAAGATGTTGTCGAGATGATGATGGCAGGTGCAAGTGCCGTTCAGGTGGGCGCAGAGAATTTACGCAATCCGTACGCTTGCAAGCAGATTATTGAAGAGCTGCCTAAATTAATGGAGCGTCTCGGCATCGAGAAATTGAGAGATATTATTGGAATTGTAAAATAGAACAGATATGAGAGATGTAATTATCGCTTGTGACTTCTCAAGCAAAGAGCAGACCTTGGCGTTTCTTGACCGTTTTACAGGTCGCAAGCCATTTGTAAAGATTGGTATGGAGCTTTTCTATGCCTGTGGACCGGATATTGTACGCGAGATTAAGGCTCGTGGTCATAAAATCTTCCTTGACCTCAAGTTGCACGATATTCCAAATACAGTTCGCAAGGCGATGAGTGTACTCTCACGCTTGGATGTCGATATGACCAATGTACACGCAGCAGGTACTGTAGATATGATGCGCGCAGCCCTTGAGGGTCTTACACGCCCTGACGGCACTCGCCCACTTCTTATTGCAGTAACCCAGCTTACATCGACCAGCGAGGAGCGTATGCAGCGTGAGCTTCTTATCGGCGCAACTATCAATGAGACCATTGCTAAGTATGCCGAGAATGCAGCCGAGGCAGGTCTTGACGGTGTTGTCTGCTCGCCTCTTGAGGCACAGCTCGTTAAGGAGCATTGCGGCGCAGAGTTTAAGACTATCACACCGGGCATCCGCTTTGCAGATGCTGCAGCAGACGATCAGGTACGCATTACCACCCCTGCCCGCGCACGCGAAATTGGCTCTGACTTTATCGTTGTAGGTCGCCCTGTAACCGCAGCCGAGGACCCTGTAGCAGCTTATGAGCGTTGCTGCCGTGAGTTTATTGGAGAATAACCTAAAAACAGAACAGATATGGAGAAAATTATTGCAAAAGAGTTGCTTAGTATCAGCGCAGTATTCCTTCGCCCTGAGCAGCCATTTACTTGGGCAAGCGGCATTAAGAGCCCTATATATTGTGACAACCGACTTATTCTCACTGCTCCATCTGCACGCGAGAAGGTTGAGGCAGGTCTGGCAGAGCTTGTTCGCAAGCACTTCCCTGAGTGCGAGTGCCTTATGGGTACATCTACCGCAGGTATCGCTCACGCAGCAATTGTAGCGACAATTCTTGATATGCCTATGGGTTATGTGCGTAGTGGCGCAAAAGACCACGGTCGTACAAACCGCATCGAGGGTAAACTTGAGCCAGGAACAAAGGTTGTAGTTGTTGAGGACCTTATCTCAACAGGTGGCAGTTGTATTGAGGTTGTTGATGCTCTTCGTGAGGCTGGTGCAGAGGTACTCGGTATTGTAAGTATCTTTACTTATGGTATGAAGCGCGGTGTTGAGCGTATCGCAGCTGCAAATACTGTAAACTACTCACTCTCAAACCTCGATGCACTTGTTGAGGTTGCAGCAGAGGAGGGTTATATCGCACCTGAGTGGAAGGAGAGAATTCTCGCTTTCCGCGACAACCCTTCAGACGAGTCTTGGATTAAGTAACTGATTTAAACTTATTTACTTCGTTCTTTAATACTGTTTTCGACACTTTGTCGCCATAATTCTTGTTACATAGGACACCCTATGCGCCTCAAATTATAGCGACAAATCGTCACAAAACAGCTATTAAATAATCTCGCAAACAAATTCAAATCACTTACTAACAAATAATAAAAAACACAACCCATATGAGGCACCTAATTGACCCTACCGACCTGAGTCGCAAGGAGACCGATGATATTGTCGCTCTTGCGCTCGACATTATCGCCAATCGTGAGGCGTATAGTGAGAAGATGAAGGGTAAGAAGCTCGCTACCCTCTTCTACGAGCCCAGCACCCGTACTCGCCTGAGCTTTACATCTGCAATGATGGAGCTTGGTGGCAATGTGCTTGGTTTTTCAGATGCTGCGTCGTCATCTGTAAGCAAGGGAGAGACTGTTGAGGATACAGTGCGTGTTGTTGGTTGTTTTGCCGACATTATCGCTATGCGCCACCATATCGAGGGCGCGCAGCTTGCTGCAACATCTGTATCTCCCGTGCCTATTATCAATGCTGGTGACGGTAGCCACTCTCATCCGACACAGACCCTTACCGACCTGCTGACAATTACCCGTGAGCTTGGTCATATAGACAATATCACAATCGGCTTCTGTGGCGATTTGAAGTATGGTCGCACCGTTCACTCGCTCATTAAGGCACTTGTACGCTATACAGGCATTAAGATTGTGCTTATCTCTCCGGAGGAGCTTCGCCTGCCTGACTATATCAAGACCGACATCTGCGATAAGTACGGCATTGAGTACTCTGAGGCTGGCAGCATCGAGGAGGTTATGGGCGAGCTTGACATCCTCTATATGACCCGCGTACAGAAGGAGCGTTTTACTGACGAGGCTGAGTATGAGAGAGTTAAGAACTGCTTTGTACTCGACGCCGAGCGTATGAGCCTTGCAAAAGAGCGTATGGCTGTCCTCCACCCACTGCCGCGCGTGAACGAAATTACCCGCGAGGTTGATGCCGACCCACGCGCCGCATACTTCCGTCAGGTTGAGAATGGTAAGTTTGTCCGTATGGCTCTTATCCTCTCTCTTATGCGCTGGAAGGGCGAGCAAATGGTCGAGCGCCACAAGAAAACAGAAGTTGAGGGTATGCGCTGCCCTAATCATAAGTGCATCACAAACAATGAGCCTATGGAGCGCTACTTCTACACTGCTGACAACGGCGTTCACCGCTGCTACTACTGCGACACAAAGGCAGAGTAACACTATGCAATTTAAACCTACGCTGCTTACAATAGTAAGTGGCGTAGGTATCTTTATTATATAAAGACAACCATTATGAAGATAATTCTTACAGGAGCGACAGGATTTGTTGGCGAGGGAGTGCTACTTGCGTGCCTTGATAGAGAGGATATCGAAAAAGTGCTGAGTGTAAGCCGTCGTCCCTGCGAAATCTCACACCCAAAGCTCGAAGAGTATATCGTGGGGGATTTTATGAGTTTGCCCACGAATGATCCGAAGTTACAGGGCTATGACGCCTGCTTCTTCTGTGCCGGTAAGAGTAATATCGGAATGTCGAAAGAGGATTACTACCACCTCTCATACGAGATAACGATGCACTTTGCTGCGGCTATCGGTCCGAAACGCGAGTTTGTCTTTATCTATGTCAGCGGTGCTGGAACAAGCGAAACATCGCGCCAATTTTGGTCGCAGACAAAGGCAAAGACCGAGCGTGAACTATGCGAATTGCCATTCAAGGCGGCATACGGTTTTCGTCCTGCGGGTATGAAACCATACAAAGGTCAAAAGCGACTTCAAGGCTGGGGCAAATATCATTGGCTCTTCACTTGGATACCCGGTTTCTCAAACACTATCGAGGAGGTCGCCAAAGCAATGATAAGTTGCGCAAAACACGGTTATTCCAAACCTATTGTTGGCGTCAAAGATATTGACACGCTATCGAAGTGGTATAAATAAATACTGCGCTACATCTCACTTTCTCATCCGAAAATTTGGAAAATTCGTGGGGGGGGGTAAATTTGTAGGCGATTAACTAAAAAATATAACGATATGAAGCATTTTATTCTATCCGCATTTTTTGCTCTAAGTTGTTGGAATATGGTTCTACAAGCACAAGAGGTCAACAATACAACTACATTGGCAGGTTCTTGGATTGGTAAACTCTCTTTCGGCTCTAGGGAATTAAATATTGGACTTAACATAGAACAACAAGACGGTTATGTAGTTTGTACTCTTGACAGTCCCGACCAAGGTGTAAAGGGAATTGGGTGCTACAAAAACCTCCTTACCGACGAGGCTATTAAGGTTACTGTGTCTGCTATCGGAGCTTCGTATGAAGCAGAGTTAATCAATGGTGAACTTATTGGAACTTTCTCTCAAAGCGGGCTGAAACTCCCGCTAACGCTTAAAAGAGGTGAGTATAAACCTCTAAGACCTCAAACGCCCATAGAGCCTTTTGCTTACACAACAGAGGAGGTATCATTTACAAATGAAATCGAGGATGCCCAGCTATCGGGAACACTAACATATCCTGTAAATTATGAAGGGTACAAGAGTGGTACGGTTCCTGTTGTCTTGATGGTTTCTGGAAGTGGTGACCAGAATCGTGATGAGGAACTCTTTGACCACAAACCTTTCCTGGTTATAGCAGATTTTCTTGCCAAAAATGGAGTGGCATCACTTAGATATGATGACAGAGGTGTGGGTAAATCGACAGGTCCCACAAAAAATACTACGACAG
>JAFVIB010000009.1 GCA_017474235.1 Alistipes sp.
GCCTGACATCGGTTACTATCCCTGATAGCGTAACTACTTTGGGAACAAATCCATTCGCAGGCTGCTCAAAACTTACTGAGTTTAATGGTAAATTTGCTTCGGCAGATAAGCGTTGCCTTATTGTAGATGGTGTTCTCAACTCGTTTGCTATCGGTTGTGGGCTTACCGAGTATGCTATTCCGAATAGTGTAACAGAGATTGGAGAGAGGGCATTCTGTGCTTGCAGCAGCCTGACATCGGTTACTATCCCTGATAGTGTAACTGAGATTGGATGGTATGCATTCCTGTATTGCAACAGCCTTAAGAGCGTATATTTAACACCTACAACACCGCCACAGGGAGGTGATGATATGTTCTACAACAACGCCACCGGTCGCAAGATTTATGTGCCGAGGGCGTCGGAGAGTGCGTATGAGGCGGCAGAGTATTGGAGCGATTATGCTGCCGATATTGAGCCGTATGACTTTTAGGAGTGATTATAGAGACTTAGAGGTTGTTTTGAATTTTATTAAATAAGTATGCGTTGCTGCGAGAAGATGTTTCGGCTTCTTTGAGGCTCTTAAATATACTCGAAATAAAATTCAAACAACTTCTTAGAAAAATATAGGCAAAATAGCGTTTAGGGTAGCAGATATACTTTTTTTTCGCTATCTTTGCACCGCTAACAAGTAAAAAATATGGCTAAAGTAGAGATTCAGCGTGCCCACCGTATGGACGGTACGGGCGAATATTACTTCTCGCGTCGTCTGCGTGAGATTGCAGAGATTGAGGCGGCAACAGGTCGTCAGATTATCAAGCTTGCGATGGGTAGTCCCGACCTCCCACCTGCACCGGCTGTGGTAGAGCGTCTTTACAAAGAGGCGCAGCGTCCTGATGTTCACAAGTATATGTCGTTCAAGGGCGAGCCTGTACTGCGCAAGGCGTTTGCAGATTGGTATGCGAAGTGGTATGGCGTAGAGTTGGACTACAACTCTGAGGTACTCCCGCTTATCGGCTCAAAGGAGGGTATTATGCACATCTGTCAGACCTTTATCAATCCGGGCGACAAGGTGCTTGTGCCAAATCCGGGCTATGCTGCATACAAGGCTGCGGTAAGTATGACCGGCGGCGTGATGCTCCCATATTCGCTCAACAAGTCTAACGACTTTATGCCCGACTTTGAGGCTATCGAGGCTGCAGGCGTAGAGGGTGTGAAGATTATGTTTGCCAACTTCCCGGGAATGCCGACAGGTAAGACCCCAACACGCGAGTTGTTCGAGAAGATTGTCGCTTTCGGTGCAAAGCACAACATACTTATCATCCACGACAACCCTTACAGCTTTATCCGCAATGCCGACAAGCCAATGAGCATCCTCTCTATCCCGGGTGCAAAAGATGTGGCTATGGAGATGAACTCTCTCTCGAAGGGTCACTCTATGGCGGGCTGGCGTGTAGGTGTTATTGTGGGTAAGAAGGAGTGGATTGACTCTATCCTCACTTTCAAGAGCAATATGGACTCGGGTATGTTCTACCCTATTCAGGCTGCTGCCGAGACTGCCCTCTCGCTTGGCGAGGAGTGGTTTACAGAGCTTAACGCTATCTACCGCGAGCGCGAGAAGGAGGGTTTTGCACTGCTCGATGCACTCGGCTGCCACTATCAGCCAAATCAGGCGGGTCTGTTTATCTGGGCTGAGATTCCGGAGGATTACGAGGGCGACTGCTACGACTTCTCTGACGAGGTTATGGATAAGTGCGATGTATTCCTCACCCCGGGTGGCATCTTCGGCACCGAGGGTAAGCGTTATGTCCGCATCACACTCTGCTGCCCTGCCGAGCTACTCCGCCGCGCAACAGAGAATGTGAAGAAGAACTTCTCGAAGTAGAAGTCTTTACAACTATAATACAAGCACAATCGGTTGATTGTGCTTGTATTTTTATTATAGTCTATCGAGTATTCTCCGTATAGCCGGTATCTTGACAATAGGCAGAAGTGCCACCGCCGGCAACAGACGACAAATAACCACCACGACCTTTGTAAACAGCCCCGGAACGCACCTTCTGCGGCGGCGATTCATAGCCCTCAGACCCTTACGGGCAACGCTCTCTGCCGTGGACATAACACCAAATGTGCGCAGCCACTTACGAGCCGATGTGCCGAGGTTATAGAGTGGCGTATCCACAGCCCCCGGGAATACAGTTGTCACGCTCACACCGCACTCGCGCAGCTCGTACCAAAGCGACTGAGCGAAGTTCTTGAGCAGCACCTTTGTAGAGCCATAGAGAGACATTGTCGGATATGGAGTCCACGCAGTCATCGAACTCATTATAAGTATCTTGCCGTAGCCTCGGCGCGCCATATCCGCACCAAAAAGGCGGCAGAGTTTCATTGGCGTTGTGCAGTGCAGTGCCGTAATAAAATCTATATACTCTGTCGAGGTATTATTAAACTTACCGAAGTGCAGCACGCCTGCATTGGATATCAAACAGTCCACCTCGCCCCAGCCACTTGCTGCATCATACACTCTCTGCGCAGCATCACAAGCCGAGAGGTCTATATCAAGACTCTTGACCGTAACGCCGTACTGCTCTGCAAGATTTGCAGATAGCTCCTGCAGTGGCTGCGGCTGATTACTTACCAAAATAAGATTTTGACCCGCCGCTGCACTCTGTCGGGCATACTGAGCACCTATACCCGAACTTGCGCCTGTAATTAGTGTAAATTTCATAGTGCGAAGGTATCAATTTCTCGATAAAATAACTAATTTTGCGACCAAAATAATACAATTATGCTTACACGAGGACTCGGAGCTGTAGCTCTTTTGATATGTTCAAATCTCTTTATGACCCTTGCTTGGTACGGTCAGGTTATGTTTAAGTCGCGCTTTGAGCGCATCGGCATTTTGGCGGTTATCGGCATCAGTTGGCTTGTTGCCCTCTTTGAATACTGCTTTATGGTTCCGGCAAACCGTCTCGGCAGCGCAGAGTATGGCGGACCATTCTCTATTTGGGAGTTGAAGGTCATTCAAGAGGTTGTTTCGCTAACAGTATTTACCGTTATTGTACTGCTTGTAATGAAAAACGAAGTCCTCCGCTGGAATCATCTCGTGGGCTTCGCCTGCCTTGTTGCCGCGGTATTCTTCATCTTTAAGAAGTAGCGAAACGGCTTGCAAAATAGCTAAATTTTGAGTATATTTGTATCAATCGAACAGCATATTGCTGTTCGATAATTTTAAATAAACAATATATGAGAAATTTTAGACCTTTGTCGTACAGGATGACGACTATCAGTTGCAATGCAGATATTGCAGCAGCAAAGTTCCCGAAAAAAAAAGACAACAACAATTAGTATCCCCCAACCGTTAGGTTTTAAACTCCTAAAACGGGCAGAGAACAGCAATAGTACAATATACAATATGACAATAACCGACTTTACAGTCGGTTTTATTTTTGCCGGTAATAAAACAATACACACCTCAAGGAGTAGAATCGTACTCCCCAAGGAAACACTCTTTATTCTTCGCCATGGCAACTACTGCGTCAGTGATACCACAGATTGTAATAACCAATATAGTGAACTGCTTATATCTATACCCGCCCTTACTCTAAAGTACATTATGAGTAACTTCTCGGATACAATAGCTCGCCCCAACTACACTCTATACTCTTCAATTATCATTCCTGCTACTGATAACAGGTATCTACACCCTATCACCGAGCTATATCAGTGTGATAACCTATCTGACAGCATCTCTTACATAAGGCTTTGTGAGCTTATCTATCTGATGCTTGAAAGCAAAACACCAGAGATATACGATGCTATACAGCGTGAAATTACAGCTGAATCTGCCAAGTTCTCAAAGACCATCATGGACAATCTCTACACAGATGCAACCCTCTCTGATCTTGCCAAACTAACAAATATGTCACTCACGACATTCAAACAACACTTCAAAGAGATATTTGGATTACCGCCGCACAAGTGGATTGTAGAGCAACATATCGAACATGCACTATTGCTACTACTGACCACCGACAAGAGCATTGATCAGATATGTACAGAGTGTCGATTTGCCAATACTTCGCATTTTATAAGGCTCTTCAAACAGAGATTCAACTCTACGCCCCGCAAATTCCGACAACTCTATATCCGGCAAGGTCTCTAATTAAAAAAGTACTCCCCCTGCATGCTTTGGAACCAACAGACAGGAGGAGCTTTAAAGAACCGCAAAGTCCCTTATCTTTCAACCCAACTATCTATCGAGTTACAAAGCCCTCTGCATAGACCTTCTGAGCATCAACAACTAAGTAGAAGTCTCCACTACATAGTGCTGTAGAGAGTGTTACCGTTGCCGGAGCGTCAGTCTCAACAGCTCTTTGATCAACCACTACACCATTAGCATCTACAATACAAACTGTAGCTGTACCAATCTCGTGCAAATCAACTACAACCTCATCTGTCGATGCGTAGTATGTTGCCTCAACAACAAACATCGCTACAGAGCGTTCAAACTCCTCTGTGTTGAATTTCTTCTTATAAATCTCAACAAAGACATCCTCGCCCTCATCCTCATTCAGAGTCGCTGCATAAGTATAATTAATACCTACGAGAGCCATAAACATAAGAATAAAATACTTCTTCATACGCTTTAATTTAATTGGTTTGTATCACAAAATTACGGCAATATAGTTTCATTTCTCAAATTAAAGTTTCATTTTCGCCCTCATAACTCATTGATTCTCAATGGGGGGGGTAAATTGTTTAATACAAGTACTTAATAATGTTTCATATTGTCCATTTAATAGCACAAAAAAAGAGCCTTTTGCAAGGCTCTTTATCATATCTGTATATAAATTGGCGGGCTATGATACTCTATCTAAAAGTTTACGGATATATATACCCAAATTGGTATCTGTCTCGCCCAAACCAAGTTTCTCTCTAATTTCACTACTGATATTGTAATGGCTGCGCAACTTGATATATGTTCCAACCTCTTTACCTTTCAGTCCCAATGCGTAGAGGCAACAATACTCAATCTCCCACTCTGTCAGATTATGCTTCTCCAAATATTTTATAAAATCGGGATGACTGCCCGTAAAAGCGAGCCTTGTCGATGACATAAAGGCATCTTTATTTGCCAACAGCTCCTCTAACTCTTTATCTGCGCTACGATTTATATCGCTATTATTGGTAATATAGACCGCAAAGAACTTATTGAGTAGTTCTAATCGCTGTGCTACAACCGTTCTTGTCTCCTTATCCAAATCAGAACTCTGCGAGAGTAACTCTGATAGATTCTCCTTCTCATACTCCACCTGCTGATAGAGCATTCTGTATCGCTCTGCCTCCTGCTCTGCTAACGACTGCTTCATAGCTCGCTCCCTAAAACGACTTCGGATATACACCGCCACACAGATAATTGTCACACACAGAATGGCACTTAGCAGTATTGCTATATTCTTGTCCTTGCGCTCATTCATAGCTTGCAACTCCAATATATGTTTATCCTCCATAAATTGGGTATCGTCTTTGAATATCGGGGTGATAGAGGCACTATTTAACTTGTTAAATGTAATATAGTGCTGCAATGCCTCTTTATACTTACCCTGCTTTTGGTATATTTCAGATAGCAAAACATAGTAACGATGTTCCGGCTCGGTATTACGATATCTTCTATAATTAGAGGCTGCCTCAAGAGCGTTGTCAAAATCTTCCAGCTTAATATATGCGTTAGCCAATGTCATATAATCAATATTCTCCTTAGGAACGGACTCTACATAGCCCTTTACAGCCTTAGATATGGTATCTCGATGAAAATTATCGTATATCAAATATGTTATATAACCCGAGTAGTAATTACCTAAGGTCTTTGCCGGCATCACCTCTATATACTTACTACATCTATCCAAGTATGTTTTTGCGGTTCCATACTCTTTTTGTTGAATAAAACCACATACAGCCTTCATATTACAATTTATGTAGCTACTTATACGACCAAGACGATAAAATATATCCGCAGCTTGTAGATTGACATCACATACCTTATCCCACTTCATAAGAGAGTAGTATATATTGCTCTGAGCAACCAATATTCTGGCTTTGGTCACTATATCGTCCGATTTGACTCCGCAATCTAAAGCCTTGAGATAACACTCCATAGCAGCTGCGTCATCACCTTGATTGTGATAAATTCGACCCTTGTAGTATAGTGTCCTCTGTTTATCTGTCTCCGAGCCATTCTCTTTGTAATAGTCAATAGCCGGCTGCAAAATATCGAAGTCAGTTCGGTCGATATAGTTTTTATCCATTGCCATAGACAAATAGAGGGCATATTTAGCCCTCTCTTCACCCTCTGACAACTTCCTTGTATTCATACCCTGTAGTACAACAAGTGCGCTATCCGGTCTCTCCTCAATATATGACTCCACACTTTTAATCGTATGCCAATATTCCGACCGCTCCACACACGAACAAAAACATACAGCACAAAGAAGCACACTTATTACTCGGATATTCATAATGATATTTTTATAAAAAATAAGTTAGTAGAATTTCTCTACTAACATTTAACTAATTAATACTTAAATAGCCATTGTGGCATAACCAAATTATGCTAAACTACTAAGATCGTTACTAGACGAACAAGCCTCCTTATTAAACTTTCTTCTCTCTCTATCGAATAGCCAACCGTATTTATTAAAATACTTTATTGCACTCTCAATAGATATCTTTAACAGCGTCTTATTTGTTCTGTGCTCTGCCTTATGAGCATGTATAATAGTTACATAAGGATAAAATACCGTCTTGCTGACTCTATACATTCTTCTAATAAGATCTGTATCCTCAAAATACATAAAGAAACGATCGTCAAACCCCCCAATTTGTCTCAATACACTATTTCTTAAGAACATAAAACAGCCTGACAAATATGGACAATTCCAAATCTTATCGTAACCCATAAAGTGCATTTCAAATCTTCTATTTCTCCTTGCTACCCAAGATTTAGGGAACACTCTACGCGCAAAAATATCAAAAGGAGTTGGTAACAATTTACACAGTCTCTGAAGTTTTCCATCCGGATATACAACATTTGGCATCACAGAGCCAATATCCGGATGCTTATCCATAAATTTGTAAAGAGTCTCTATAGTACCGGCTTCAAATATAATATCCGAATTAAGAATGATATGATAATCAGAGCCTAATTCGAGCGATTTATCGATAGCAATATTATGAGCTGCGCCATATCCGATATTCCCCTGCCCGAAGATATACACCAATCTGTCCGATTGATAGTTCTCAATCAACTTCTGCAACTCATTCGAAGGTGAATTATCAACAATATATATTGTATCAATTGAGCTATTTAATGCACAATCTACAACCGTCTGTAGCTCTAATTCCTGTGTCTTATAAACAACAATCGATGCGGTTAACATGTGTTATAAAATGATTAATTATGGGAGATATCAAAAGAATGACTAATTGTAATCTACTCTCCGAGAAATAAAAGAAATATTATCACGCAAAAACTCAAATTAAACATAGTAGCTATAGTTTGCCTGTATATAGTAGTTATTACGAGCAAATCTAGTCACTCAAAGTGTAACCTTCTCCCATTTTCTAGTTAATTGTGAATACTGTTTTATAACCTTCGCAGGAGCACCCACTGCGATACAATCAGTGGGAATATCTTTATTGACAACACTATGAGCGCCAATAACGCAGCCACTACCTATTTCAACGCCCGGCATAACTATAACGCCCTCTCCAAGCCAAACATTATCCCCTATTTTCACTGGTAGCACCTTATACGCTCTATCTTTTGGAGGTGTTTGTGGAGATGAGTCACAATGACTACCATCATAATAGCCGTGAGAGTTATCAGAAATATAAACATGGCTAGCCATTAGAACATTATTCCCAATATCAACTTTCTCGATTGCGCTAATATGCACATAATCGTTAATCTGAACATCATTACCGAATATGATTCTTTTATGCTTGCTGTCATTCATTCTAAAAGCCTCTATTCGGCATCCAACACCCGTTGTAAGTCGCTGACCATAATCGATATACCCCCCCCCGCGAACAATAAAAGGATAGCGAATAAGACGGGCTGAAGGTACTTGCAGTTTAGTTCGCAAGAGCCACCAAGCAAGTTGAATTTTGTCCTTAAAAGAATACTCATTATTTGTCAATCTACTCATATTTCAATAGGAAGTTACGCCTCTAAACTGCAGGCATCGGTAATTTACAACAAATCCTGGCTATTTCTATACTCACCAATGTATCTATCAACCATTATTGATCGTTTTAAGTTATTTAAATAATAATGTCGAATATTACGACTAAATTCATCTCTATTGACTAGTACTTGGTTAATAGACCTTACTAAACTTTGAATATTATCTAACTCATAAAACACAACATTGGGATATTCTATCACATCTTTTAAAATAGGGATATCTGAAAGTACCGTTGGTGTTCCATATGCGGCAGCTTCTATTAGAGCTAAGGGAAATCCTTCCGAACGGGTACACATTACGAACACATCAAAATACTTGTGAAATTTATAACCTTCTGGATGATATCCAACCCAATAGCACCTATCATCTACACCTAAAGTAGATGCCAACATCTTAAGACTTGCGAGTTCCGGTCCATCACCAACAGCACAAAATACACATTTAGGCATTTTTTGTAAAGCATATAACATCTGCTCTAAACCTTTACGCTTTATTATGCCCGATACTGTTCCTATCACAAAGTATCTACCTTTCAAATTTTGTAATTTTTCATCTTCTATTTTATTATCCATAACATCTATATCTCGACCATTAGGTATAACTAATGTATTCGCTCGATTCAACAATATAGTTGTATTTTTTGTAACATTATTCAAATATACAATTTTATCAAATGCAGTCAAGGCAATATGCCATAAACACGAGAAAATTAGTGACCGTACAAATCCATATGTTTGATTCAACTCCTTAATTGATATCGGATTATGCTGCGTAGATATAAATATAGCATCATCCGAGGACCTTTTTAATTGTTTATGTAATCTTACATAAAGATCAGGTTGTAAACAATGAGTATGCACAACATCCCACTCCTGAAAATTAATAGAATGCCAAAAACTAATTCTTTCGACATCACAAGGCATAGTTAAACCTATTACTTCTTCAAAATAGAATATCTTACATTTATGTCCCATTGCTACAAGTTCCTCACATAGGTCTTTAGCAACAATTATGGGACCTTTATTTGCCAATGATGGCACAATCATCGCAATTTTCATTGAAAGTAGAATTTATAAGGTGTAATTTTATTTGGAGCTATATTTAAATTAAACATTATAATTGCAACTATAATAATAAACAATATATAAAAAATCTTAGAATTCTTGGAGAACAATACACAAGGATAAGATAAAAGTATCGATTCTCCACTCATCAGTATATTAGACATTCGTGCTCCAATAATAGCAAAATCATTGAAGCACAACAGCCAACAAACTCCTGCGACATATGATAAGAGTATTGGTTTAAACATAATAAATCTCTTAGATAAGGTATCATAATATATCATTAAGCATAAGCAAACGCCTAATGCTTTTAATGTATTTATATTTGTCCATATACCTAAAGATTGAGCATATTCCGTATCACCATAAAGAACATATGCCATGGCCCGTTCACTATAATCCCCTATATTAGTAAAATTCTTAATAATTTGTCCTAGAGGATATATAGTTCCGATAATTAAACTTAACACGATAAGACCAATTATATATTTTTTGGTAGGCTTAATATAATCGAGAATAAATACTAATCCAAAAACCGAAGATGATGCCTGTATAGATATCGCTAGGAGTAAACACACAAATGCTTTTTTATAACGCTTCTTAGGCAAATATCTTAAAGAATACAAACACAATGCACTTGCCAATCCTGCGCGTATCTGAATCATCTCCTTTAACGCAAAATTATGTACAAAATATAATAAAATACATAACCCGATGTATGGAGAATACTTATAAAATGAGTTTAGATTCAAAAATATGCTAAAAAACGCTACAACAATAAACAACAAAATAGGATTTGCCGAAATATAATTTAATAATACACATAAGCAACTAAACCCCACATCACTAAATTCTACATACCCATGACCAATATCTTTATATATTTGTTGATAATTATAATAATCTGGATCATACGCCCTAAATCCAGCAAAACAACCTAGAACCAGTACAAATAATCCAACGAAAACAAATCTATACTGTCTAAACTCTCTACTTTGTTCTATAACACAAAATATCGACAATAGTATTATTATGCAGTAATACGGGGTCATATATTATTTAGTGAAGAAACTGAACAATTTGTTTAATATAGTACTCTTTAGACCAATATTTAGCAAATATTTTTTTATACTCTAGTAAAATATCTTCTTTAATTAATGTTTTACTCTCTAATTCAATAATTTTGTTCACACACTCTTTATTACATAGGAAAGGCACTGTATATTTTGAGTTAGAAAGCACATCTTGATAATCATAAATAACATCAGAGTACACGGGGATTACACCTGATGCCATATATGAATTCATTTTTGTTGGCGTTGCTACATTATTTACAGCTATATCATCTCTAACTATAAATCCGTATTTAAATTGTTTAAGTGTATTATTTAAATCTGACAATGGAACAGAGTATATACAAGCATCTACATTATACTGTTCGCATTTTCGTGTTGCTATATCAGTCTCTTTTGTTAAAATAATTAATTGTGAATTCTTTATAGATTCCTTTATTAGTCTATACAGCATTAGCATTTGGTCCACACATTGCCATTGAGACATAGATCCAGCATATACAAAGGTTGGTGTTAAATATTTTTCGTTCACGAAAGCTTTCGGATCAATCTCTTGATTAAAACAAGGTATAATTAAATAATTTGTTTTATTATAATTATATTTCTTTCTGTAGTGATCCTTCATTGCATGGGATACAAACAAATTTTTTTTAGAAAACAAGAGGGTAATTTTCTCAAATAGTCGATATATAATAATCCTTGGTGTCTTTGATAAACGATTATTAAACATCAAAGAAATCTCTTCAGGTGCAATACCCTGCCACCAATTTATAATGTATTGATTAGGGTTCTTTAACCACACCATAAAAAAAGCCTTTGATGTAATAGTTAGAACTTTATCATGACGATCAATGTCTCGTAATTTTGATACAAATGTTACTGGATTACCCATTCTCTCAATAGCCTCTTTTATCATATTGACATAGAAAGAAGTTGCATCATTTAGTTCTCCTTTTAGAATATAAAATTTATACATCATATAAATATATTTACGATTCTACTACATGCTTTACCGTCTCCATAAGGGTTAACCGCTTGAGACATTTTGGTGTATGCCTCAGCATCCTCAAGCAAGGTACTCACCTCGTTCATAATCTTATCATAGTCTGTACCTACAAGATGGACAGTACCACTCTCTAAAGCTTCTGGACGCTCTGTGGTGTCACGCATTACAAGTACAGGTTTTCCTAAACCTGGTGCTTCTTCCTGAATTCCTCCTGAATCTGTAAGCACAATAGTCGCTTTAGACATCAAGTGAACAAACTCAAGATACTGAAGTGGCTCAATGAAGAAGAAGTTCGGACGGGTAAGGTCCTCACCAAACACTTCATGAATAGGCTTACGCACATTAGGATTCAAGTGCATTGGATAAACGAAATCAACTTCTGGATATTTCTCAGACAAATCTTTCATGGCTGTTACCATACGGATGAAACCATCACCAAAGTTTTCGCGTCTATGACCTGTGATAAGGATCAATTTCTTACCGTCTGCCAAACGAGTTACATCGTAACCTGCATTAAGAAGAATTGCATCCTGTTCTTTCGCAATAGTCTCATCGTTCTTCAACTTGTTAACCACATAATGAAGAGCATCAATAACAGTATTACCAGTCACATATATCTCACCCATTGCTTTCTCTTCAATCAAGTTCTTCTTTGAAAGTGGTGTCGGAGAGAAGTTATAGGTAGCAATACGACCTGTCACTTGTCGATTCATCTCTTCAGGCCATGGACTATAGATGTTATGTGTACGAAGACCTGCTTCAACATGACCTACTGGAATCTGTGCATAGAATGCAGCAAGAGCAGCTGCAGTAGAAGTAGTAGTATCACCATGAACGAGTACTACATCGGGACGGCACTCTTTGAACACACCCCGCATACCATTAAGAATACGAACTGTCACATCTGTCAAATCCTGACCTTGTTTCATAATATTAAGGTCAATATCAGGTGTCACCTCAAAAATCTTGAGTACTTGATCCAACATCTCCCTGTGCTGACCTGTTACACACACAATTGTTTCAAATTTGTCTGCTCGTTTCTGAAATTCTTTAACGAGTGGGCACATCTTAATTGCTTCTGGTCTTGTACCAAAGACTAGCATGATTTTTTTCATTTTTATAAAATTTTGCAATTAAATACAATACTTGACCTATAAAGTGGATAAAATAACTACAAGCAATAGCCAATGACAAACCTTCGGCACCATATTTTGCGAATATATTAGTAAAGAAAATAAGAAATAATGCCCATACCACATTAAACACAAATCCAATCCACATTTTTCCTTGACTAGCAATCACCTGTCCAACGACATTACATATGGACATACACACTGTGGCAATCATCATAAATATTAGTGGCATTTTATTTGAATATTCAGGACCATACATCTTCAGAATATACGGGGATAATATTATTACCACAGCCGAAACAATTGATGCTACTATGAAATTTGCTATTAGATTTAATTTTACCAGTCTAATATACTTATTACTTTCGCCAGAATAAAGAGTATTAGAAAGTATAGGTAATGCTATTTGAGCTAATGCATTTGGAATAAATATTACTGACATTGACCATTGATCTGCTACATCAAAAATTGCCATTTGTTCATATCCAGACTCATTAATAAGTATCGTCCTTGATAACCATAATACAGGTGTTACCATTAATGATGAAAGCAAAGTTGGAATAGCAAACTTCCATAATACACTAATGGTAGATTTATCAATATTTTTGATATCACAACTTATATTACTATTTTTAAGTTCTTCTAATATTGATATTTTATTAAGGATACCTAATATAATACACCCTATACCTAAAGCGATAACACACCCATTAACTCCGTAATAAAAACCTAAAAGTACAATTAGTATACCTTGAATAATACCCGCTATAATCTGATTTATTGCAGATTTCTTAAATGCCTCAAACCCATTTAATGCACCACTCTGAATTCCGTTAATAGTAGTAAAAAACAAAACTATAGCACCTAATTTAATTGCTGTTGATAAATGCGGAGCATCCAATGATGTTTTCGCAATCGTGTTTGATAATAATAATAAACATATAGTACCTATAATTCCTATTATAATGGACAAAGAATTAGATAGAGCATATATATTGCCAGCAAAACTCGGATTTGTGTTTCTATATTGTGCAATATATTTTGTTGCGGTATACCCCATTCCCATTCCCGTAGCTACTGCAAACATATTTAAAGTAGATCTTATAATACCTAACTCTCCATATGATTCTTGGGTTATTACTCTAGCAAGAATTATAAACGATAATAAATTAATTGCTTTAGATATAATACTACCAAACATAGACCAAAATGCCCCATGTAATAATCGATGTTTAACCGAATTATTATGTTGGTTAATAATGGATAAAAAAATTGAAAATTTAAACATTTTACCTCCCCTTATACATCTCCTCGTAGTACTTCTCGTACTCGCCGGAGGTGATGTTGTCCATCCATTCTTGATTATCGAGGTACCAGCGGACGGTCTTCTCGATGCCCTCCTCGAACTGGAGTGATGGCTCCCAGCCCAGCTCTTTCTGAAGTTTTGTCGAGTCGATAGCGTAGCGCAAATCGTGTCCCGCACGGTCTGTTACATAAGTAATCAGCTCCTCGCTTGAGCCCTCAGGATTACCCAAAAGTCTATCAACGGTCTTAATCATAACCTTAATAAGGTCGATATTTTTCCACTCGTTAAAACCACCGATATTATAGGTCTCGGCGATTTTGCCGTTATGGAAAATTATATCGATTGCTCGTGCGTGGTCCTCAACATAGAGCCAATCGCGAACATTCTCGCCCTTACCATATACAGGCAGCGGTTTGCGATGGCGTATATTATTTATAAATAAAGGTATCAGCTTCTCAGGGAACTGATATGGTCCGTAGTTATTAGAGCAGTTTGTCACGATTGTCGGCATACCGTATGTATCATGATAAGCACGAACAAAGTGGTCTGACGATGCCTTTGCTGCCGAGTATGGGCTATGAGGGTTATACTTTGTTGTCTCATAGAAGAACTCGGTACCATAAGCAAGGTGGTGCTCGGTTGATGATGCGGTAGTAGTAAATGGAGGTTCAACGCCCTCTGGGTGTGTCATCTCGAGCGCACCATAGACCTCATCTGTAGAGATATGGTAGAAACGCTTACCCTCATACTTCTCCGGCAGGCTCTCCCAATAGAGTTTTGCAGCCTGAAGGAGGCTCAATGTTCCCATCACATTTGTACGAGCGAATGTGAACGGGTCTTTAATTGAGCGGTCGACATGGCTCTCGGCTGCAAGGTGGATAATGCCATCAATCTTCTCATCCTGCATAAGCTGATAGAACGCCTCAAAGTCGCAGATATCCATCTTAACGAACTTATAGTTTGGCTTATTCTCAATATCCTTCAGATTTGCGAGGTTTCCGGCATAGGTAAGCTTATCGAGGTTGATAATATTATACTCCGGATACTTGTTTACAAAAAGGCGTACTACATGGCTACCGATAAAGCCTGCGCCACCTGTGATTACTATATTTTTCATCTCTTCTATTGTTTTAATCTATTAATACAATGGAGCATCGACTCGTGCCAATGCGGAATCTCTACATCAAAGGTCTTTTTGACCTTACTCTTATCCAACACCGAATATGGAGGACGGGTGACCTTTGATGGGAACTCGTCTGAGTGACAAGGACGGATATTGCACGCTGTATGACCCGCTGCAACGGCTATCTGGCAAGCGAAATCATACCAACTGCACACACCCTCATTTGAGAAGTGGTAGATACCCTCATTACCCTCGTAAGTTCCATACTCTATAATCGAGAAGATTAGCACTGCCAAATCTCCCGCATAGGTAGGAGTACCCACTTGGTCGAAGACCACATTGAGTGCCGGACGCTCTGCCGTAAGACGCAACATAGTCTTGAGGAAGTTATTACCAAACTCAGAGTAGAGCCACGCTGTGCGGAATATCAGCGACTTACAACCCACCTTAGCTATCGCCTGCTCACCGTGGAGCTTTGTACGACCGTATGCCCCGAGAGGGTTTGTCGGCATATCTTCACCACGAGGCGTATTTCCCTCTGTTCCAAATACATAGTCGGTAGAGACATGTATAAGCGTACCATCTACACTCTTTGCAGCCTCTGCCAAGTTCTCAACTGCCGTAGCATTAATCAACTCTGCTGTTGCCTCATCATCCTCCGCCTTATCGACATTGGTATATGCAGCACAATTGACAATAACATTTACGCTATTTTCAGTCACAAACTTAAGAACTGCCGACTTATCTGTAATATCCAACTCGGCTACATCAGTAAAGATGTAATTGTTTGGAGATACTGCACCCAAGCGACGCATCTCGCTGCCGAGCTGACCATTTGCACCTGTTACAAGAATACTCTTCATACTACTCAAATTCCGGATAGAGGTTATCGTTATAGTCAAATGGAGAGTCAAAGTCTCTCAAGCACAAGTGGTGAGTATCCTTCTCCGAAAGCAGTGCCTGCTCCATAGGTATCTGCCAATCGATGCCCAAACTCTCGTCAGTAATACTTATACCACCATCTGCTTGTGGTGCATAGAAGTTATCACACTTATATTGGAACACCGCTGTTTGGCTTAACACAACAAAACCATGGGCAAAACCGCGGGGAATAAAGAACTGTCTGTGATTATCCTCCGTAAGTTCTACTGCAACATACTCTCCGTATGTAGGCGAGCCTTTGCGAATATCTACCGCTACATCCAACACTCGACCCTTCACGCAGCGAACAAGTTTGCTCTGTGCATACGGAGGTCGCTGGAAGTGAAGACCGCGCATAACTCCGTAGCTCGACATACTCTCGTTGTCCTGCACGAAGTTTACCTTGCGTACCTTCTCTTCAAACTCTCGCTGTGAGAAGCTCTCAAAGAAGTATCCGCGGGCATCCTTAAAGACCTTGGGCTCGATAATCACAACCCCATCTATTGCCGTCTTGATTACCTCCATAGTTAATCTAAGTTTGGTTTTCCGGTCTCCTTAATCTCGTCAATAACCTTCAGTAGATACTGACCATACTGATTCTTCAGCATCGGTTGCGCCAACTCACGCATACGCTCCTCTGTAATCCATCCCTGACGATAAGCAATACCCTCAAGACATGCCACCTTAAGACCCTGACGCTTCTCAAGCACCTCAATATATGTCGAAGCCTCTGAAAGAGAGTCATGTGTGCCGGTATCAAGCCATGCAAAGCCACGACCTAAGGTCTGCACCTTCAACTCGCCATCTGCCAAGAACTGCTGATTGACAGTTGTAATCTCATACTCGCCACGAGCCGATGGCTTGATGTTTTTTGCCACCTCAACAACTTTGTTCGGATAGAAGTACAAACCAACAACGGCATAGTTACTCTTCGGATTTGCAGGCTTCTCCTCAATAGAAAGACAGTTGCCGTCCTTATCAAACTCAGCCACGCCGTAACGCTCAGGGTCGTTTACCCAATAACCAAACACGGTAGCCTTGCTCTCCTCCTCAGCTGTACGAACAGCCTCCTTGAGCAAACTTGTAAATCCGGCACCGTGGAAGATATTGTCACCCAATACCAGACAAGCACTATCGTCGCCAATAAAGTCAGCACCAATAGTAAACGCCTGCGCAAGTCCATCCGGACTCGGCTGCTCGGCATACTCAAAGTGTACACCATAGTCACTGCCATCGCCAAGCAGACGCTTAAATCCAGGCAGATCATACGGTGTAGAGATAATCAGTATATCCCTAATACCGGCTAACATCAACACCGAGATTGGATAATATACCATCGGCTTGTCATAAATCGGCATCAACTGCTTACTAATGCCCTTTGTGATAGGATACAAGCGAGTACCACTACCACCTGCAAGTACGATTCCTTTCATAAGTTAATCTACTTTAAAAATATCTCTTGTATAAACTTTATCTCTTACATCATCAAGGCTTGCATCATAGCGATTTGACAGAATAACCTGACTCTCGCTCTTAAATTTTGCCAAATCATTGACAACAAGACTTCCAAAGAATGTTGTCCCATCTTCAAGGGTCGGCTCATAGATTATTACCTCTGCGCCCCTCGCCTTAATACGCTTCATCACGCCTTGTATAGAGCTTTGACGGAAGTTATCAGAGCCTGTCTTCATCGTCAATCGATAGACGCCTATTCTCTTTGTACCTATCTGATCTGCCATTGCCAACACTCTATCTGCAATAAAGTCCTTTCGAGTACGATTACTCTCAACAATTGCCGACATCATATTCTGTGGCACATCATTATAGTTAGCAAGCAGTTGTTTTGTATCTTTCGGCAGGCAGTAACCGCCATAACCGAATGATGGATTATTATAATGAGTACCGATGCGTGGATCAAGACAAACTCCCTCAATAATACTCTTTGCATCTAATCCCTTAGTCTCCGCATAAGTGTCAAGCTCATTAAAATAACTTACTCGAAGAGCCAGATATGTATTGGCAAAAAGTTTTACAGCCTCTGCCTCTGTAGAGCCCATAAATAGAGTCTCAATATCTCTCTTTAATGCACCTTGCTTGAGTAGTTCTGCAAAGGTTCGAGCTGCACTATCAAGTCTCTGATCTCCATCCGGACGACCCACTATAATACGACTCGGATATAGATTGTCATACAATGCTTTGCTCTCACGCAGAAACTCCGGAGAAAATATTATATTACCTGAGCCGCTCTTCTGACGAATATTCTCTGTATAGCCTACCGGTACTGTTGATTTAATAATGATTATCGCCTCTGAATTACACCTAGTTACTAACTCTATAACCTCTTCAACAGCAGAGGTGTCGAAATGATTCTTGGCACTGTCATAGTTGGTCGGCGTTGCAACAACAACCATCTGCGCCCCTCTGTAAGCCTCCTCTGCATCTAGTGTAGCCCGCAGATTTAACTCTTTTGTTGCAAAGAAACGCTCTATATATTCATCCTTTATAGGCGATTTTCGCTCATTTATGGCAGCAACCTTCTCCGGAATCACATCCACCGCCACAACCTCATTGTGCTGCGCCAGCAGAGTGGCTATCGATAAGCCCACATATCCCGTTCCTGCTACTGCTATTTTCATATTTCGATTATCTACTTGCTAAAGTTCTCTAAGTTCTTCTTTGATACTCTTATCCGCCAATCTCTGCGCAAGAAGCCAAAAACCTTTACGCTCTATATGAGTTGCCCTACCAATTCTGTTTAGAATACGATAAAGGACAGTCTCGTGCTTAATTTGTCTTCTTACAAATGGATACATAACAAATGTTACAAATATACCTAACACAACAACAATATAGAGTTGTATATCAATAGATAAACCTAACTTATATGCCAAAAACCAACACCCTACTACAAATAAATTTATTAGGATAATTGTTAGAGATGTTCCTATGTGTGAATATCCAAGTTCAATAAACAAATGATGCAAATGAGTCTTATCTGGGCTAAATGGAGAATGACCGCGCACAATTCGTACACTCATAACTCTCAAAGTGTCAAATACAGGTATGCAAAGCACTGCTAAAGTGAATGGGACGAGCCCCAAATTGGAATCAAGTGATACATTCACTGTATTTTCCGACAATATTGTAGTTACAAACACTGAGAATATAATTCCCAAAGAGAGTGTTCCTGCATCTCCAATGAACATTTTTGAATGCTTGCCGAACACATTGTGTGTAAAGAATGGCAACAAAGATGTCGCGACAATAACAGCTAACGCTAACATCTTAACATTCCCCAAAAGATAGAACATTACGCCAAACAAAACACAACTTACTATGCTATATCCCGAGGAGTAGCCATCAACACCATCTATCAAATTTATAGCATTAATAATTCCCACACATGCAAACACCGTTAAAGGTACAGAGACATAATCTGAAATAGAATATATCCCCCACAGCCCATGGAAATTATCTATTTGGTTTCCTGTTGTGTATACCAAGTATAACACCAAAGCAATCTCTACCAAAAATCTCACTCTTGGAGATAATGATATCATATCATCCATAAGCCCGACTATCAAGATGATAATTATTGCTGCAAATACAGGAAATATATCGTAGAAATTACCAAAGAGATTAAATCCCATAACCCCTGTAAGCACTCCAAAAATCACAGTTAGCCCGCCCATGATTGGCACAGGCACACGCTGTAATTTTCTTGCATCTGGATTATCCACAATATTTTTCATCTTTGCCACCTTCAATATGTACGGATGAATCCAACAAGTACAGAATAATGCTATTAGCGCAGAAATAAGTATTGAATTTAGTTCATTTATCATAGGTTTCAACAGTTGGCTTATGTAATTAAACTTTATAACGGTACACTCTAAGGCTCTAACACCTGTATATACCCATCCTCGACCTCTGCCAACATGGCAGCAATAATCCCTTGGATAAGTACAACTACTCGCTTTTTACGACCATTTTTTACTTTCATAAATAGACCCTCTACTCCATCAAAAGCACTTCCGATAATCTTTACCGGAGTACCCTTTGCCAAATCAACTTCGTCCGGAGATAGATAGGTCACACTGTCGTTTTGAATTTGGCAAACTTTGATAAACTGTTGCATCTGATACTCCGGAACTATAATGGGTACATTTCTACCCTTCTCTGGTCGAGTAAGATATTGCAGGAAGTCAACCTCCGATTTTGCAGATTGTATTTTACTTTTGCTCGCACGAACAAATATCAAGTTATTTATCGCCGGAACAAGTTTTCGTACTTTATTTTGAGTTTTCCCACAAAGTAACTCATACTTCATTGGCACAAAGCACTCAATGGATTTACTCTCTAAAAAAGTTTTTGCCTTCAGAGCCCTGCCAAATGTAGCACTCATTGCAAACCAAACCAACTCTTGCTCAGAGTTATTATCCAATTTCCCTTCGCAAAACATTAGGGTTACTCTTGTTGTATATACATTCCCTTGGCTCCCTGAAACGGACATATTGTCCTATGTTTCAAGCTGTTACACAAACGACGACTATAATAAATACAGTTGCGTAGCGTATTTTTCAAAGCAGTGCCCATCTATATACTAAACGGCTATATCTTCTAAAGAAGATGTCACTACCACGCAAAGATAATAAAAATATTTTAAACTATAGATTATTTTACTGTAAAAATGAGGCTATTCTCGATAATCAAATTACAAACAATATGATTATAAATATTCATTTATAGACATTAAGCGTTAAAAATTTCATAAAAATCAAATTTTACATCATTGTTATGCACAGCTTTTTCTAATATTTTTCTATAATCTACACCTTCAAATAATTATAATAAGTATTGTGTACTAATAATAAAAAGTCTCCATTTAGACAAATGGAGACTTCAATTATCCTTATTTATAATGTATATTTGGAGTGCTTGATTATTATATCAATCTATCTCTTTACTCGCTTAGCAAGACCGCCCTCGGAGGTTTCGCGGTAGAGGCTCGGCAGGTTGATGCCGGTCTCGTTCATTACCTCGACAACCTTATCGAAAGAGACGAGGTGTGAGCCATCGGAGAGTGTTGCGTAGGCATTAGCATCCAAGGCGCGGGCAGCAGCGACGGCATTACGCTCGATACAAGGCACTTGAACAAGTCCGCAAACAGGGTCGCAAGTGAGTCCCAAGTGGTGCTCAAGACCCATCTCGGCAGCGTATTCGATTTGTGCCGGTGTGCCACCAAAGAGTTGGCAAGCGGCAGCGGCAGCCATAGCGCAAGCAACGCCAATCTCGCCCTGACAACCAACCTCTGCACCCGAAATTGAGGCGTTTGTTTTGACGACATTACCAAACAATCCAGCAGTAGCAAGGGCTCGCAAGACTCTGATTTTCAAGAACTCTCGAGAGGTTGTCATATGGTACAGCACACCCGGAAGCACTCCGCAAGAGCCGCATGTAGGGGCTGTAACGACAGTACCTCCTGATGCATTCTCCTCGGCTACAGCGAGTGCATAGGCGTATATCTTTGCGCGAGAGCTGAGCGAGTCGGTATAGCTCTTCGACTTGACATAATAGGTACTTGCCTTACGGGCAATCTTCAACCCGCCCGGAAGCACTCCATCATTGTTCAAACCGCGCTGTACAGTGTCGCACATCACAGTCCAAATGTGGTCGAGAAAGTCCCAAATATCCTTACCTTCGCACATCTCTACATACTCCCAAAAGGTTTTACCCTCATCATAGCACCACTGTTTAATCTCACTGATTGTGGTCAGCGGATAGATACTCTGCGGAGCCGCTGCAACGGTACTCTCGTTTGCCAACGAGCCACCGCCAACGCTGAATATTGTCCAGCTATCATAGACCTCGCCACCCTTCAGAGCCTCGAAGAGCATACCGTTTGGATGAAAATCCAAAACGACATCTGCCTTCCAAATAATCTCTGTCGGAGCGATAGATTCAAGCACGGAGAGTATCGCGCTATGGGTCAAGTGACCCTTTCCTGTTGCGGCAAGCGAGCCGTAAAGAGTTACTCTATAAGCCTCAGCACCCTCTGTGCGCTCGGCAAACTGCTCAGCAGCACGCTTAGGTCCCATAGTGTGGCTGCTGGATGGTCCGCAACCAACCTTGTATAATTCTCGTAGTGATTCCATAGTGCAAATATAGATATTTTTTTGTACAATCGTAAAAATAAAAAGGCTTATGTGTATGCGTAACGGTATAACAGGTAGAGTTTCCTTTGAAATAGAGTAAAAAATGTGACATTTTTTGAGATTTGTTCAAAAAAGTGGTGCGCAAATTTGGATGTAACAAAAATCTGTATTACTTTTGTCCCCGATTCGGAAACGAATTATATGGTGGATGTAGCTCAGCTGGTTAGAGTGACGGATTGTGGTTCCGAAGGTCGTGGGTTCGAATCCCATCTTCCACCCAAAGTTTGAAAGTCTTGCAAAGCAAGACTTTTTTTATTTGTATAGCCGTGCAAACTTGTTTGTAAACGGCTATACAAATAAAAAAGGAGTGTCTGTGACACTTTCAAACTTTGGAGGTGCCCCCGCGGCGAGCGGTAGGGATGGGCGTAACGGAGCAAGCTTTGCTTGCGCAGTAGCCAATCCCATCTTCCACTCCCGCTAAACAAAAAAAAGGAGCTGCGCTCCTCCTGCTTTCAAGGGTAGGACATATCACCTAATAAGTCGTTTTAAGCAGATAGTTACAAGGCATACAAGAAACCGAGTCCGCAGCATACTAAAGCGTATGTGAGGAACTCGGTTATTGATGTATAACGCAGTAAATACTGCTTAAAACGGCTTATTTCATTGCCTGCTGGATTGCAACAGCCACTGCCACAGTAGCACCTACCATTGGGTTGTTACCCATACCAAGGAAGCCCATCATCTCAACATGTGCTGGTACTGATGATGATCCTGCAAACTGTGCGTCTGAGTGCATACGACCAAGGGTATCGGTCATACCGTATGATGCAGGACCTGCGCCCATATTATCTGGGTGGAGGGTACGACCGGTACCACCACCTGATGCTACTGAGAAGTACTTCTTGCCTGCAAGAACGCGCTCCTTCTTATATGTACCTGCTACAGGGTGCTGGAAACGGGTTGGGTTAGTAGAGTTACCTGTGATAGATACATCTACATCCTCCTTCCACATAACTGCTACGCCCTCGCGTACATCATCTACACCGTAGCAACGAACCTTTGAGCGAAGACCATCAGAGTAAGCGATAGTCTCTACCTCGTGAACCTCACCTGTGTAGTAGTCAAACTGAGTCTGAACATAGGTAAAGCCGTTGATACGAGAGATAATCTTTGCAGCATCCTTACCAAGACCGTTAAGGATAACGCGGAGTGGGTTCTTACGAACCTTATTTGCCATCTCGGCAATCTTAATTGCACCCTCAGCAGCTGCGAAAGACTCGTGACCTGCAAGGAATGCGAAGCACTGAGTCTCCTCACGAAGAAGACGAGCAGCGAGGTTACCGTGACCAAGACCTACCAGACGATCGTCTGCAACAGAGCCTGGGATACAGAATGCCTGCAAGCCCTCGCCGATAGCCTCGGCAGCATCTGCAGCGTTTGTGCAACCCTTCTTAATAGCGATTGCAGCACCCACTACATAAGCCCACTTTGCATTCTCAAAGCAGATTGGCTGAGTCTCCTCACACATTGTGTAAGGGTCAATGCCCTTTGCATCGCAGATAGCCTTTGCATCCTCGATGCCGTTGATACCATATTGTGCAAGCACAGCGTTAATCTTATCTATTCTGCGCTCATAGCTCTCAAATAATGCCATAATTCAATAATGTTTAAGGGTTTAACAATATGGTTTACTCGTGACGAGGGTCAATGTACTTAACTGCGTCCTTAAAGCGACCGTAAGAGCCCTTTGCCTTCTCAAGTGCCTCTACAGGCTCGATGCCCTTCTTTACGAAGTCCATAAACTTGCCGAGGTGAACGAACTCGTAACCGATAATCTCGTCGTTTGCGTCGAGACCCATACGAGTACAGTAGCCCTCTGCCATCTCAAGGTAGCGAGCGCCCTTTGCAAGAGTACCGAACATAGTACCTACCTGTGAACGAAGACCCTTACCGAGGTCCTCAAGAGATGCACCGATAACAAGACCGCCCTCTGAGAAAGCTGACTGAGTACGACCGTAAACAATCTGCTTGAACAGCTCACGCATTGCTGTATTGATAGCATCGCAAACAAGGTCAGTATTAAGAGCCTCGAGGATAGTCTTACCCGGAAGAATCTCTGAAGCCATAGCAGCAGAGTGAGTCATACCAGAGCAACCGATAGTCTCAACAAGAGCCTCCTGAATAATACCGTCCTTAACATTGAGGGTCAGCTTACAAGCACCCTGCTGTGGTGCACACCAACCAATACCGTGAGTAAGACCGGAAATGTCCTTAATCTCCTTGGCGCGAACCCACTTGCCCTCCTCAGGAATAGGAGCAGACTCGTGATTTGCACCCTTCTTTACGCAGCACATCTGCTGCACTTCGTGTGAATAAATCATAGAGCTTTTTATTATTAAAAAATGTTTGTACACAATCTGTGACAAAGATAATAATTTTTAGCGATAATTATGCCAATTACCACAAATTATTTTTTTTACATTTAAGAGATAACTTTTAATAGCGCTCAATATTTGTTATAATCCATTATAGCAATACGGACTTTGGGAGCGCCAATTTTGTGATTAGAAGGTATTAGATACAACGCTCGGCAAAAAATGCTGACGATGGATAGTACTAAAGCGTACAGCCATTGTCAGCATTTTTTGTTAGCGGAAGCAGGTGCGCTCTTATATGCGCAAATACTCACAACAAAATTTAGATTTGATTAAAAGCCTGCGCAAACCCCTCCGCCGCCTGATCAAGACCTTTCTGAATCTTGCTGCCGACCATCATACGCATCATCATATTGAGTTCAGCGTGGAGGACCATTCGCATACGGGTATCGGTTGGGGTGACCTCGTGGAGTTGAATCCAAAAGGCAAAATCGATAGGCACGCCGCCGTCATCGCCCGTAATTTTGACATACTTACCCTCCTCCTTGGCAATCATACGGAGTTTAACGGTAAAGCCCTTAACCTTAAATGAGCAGGTATCCTCCGTAGCCTGCCACTGTTCGACCTTATCTGCCACGGCGGGTGTAAGGAGCGAAAAGTTTGATATAAACGGGAATATCTGCGATGCCGACTTAAAAATCTGACACTGTTTAGACTCGTACTTCTCCATAGTTGCTCAATTTTGTGCAAAGGTAGTAAAAAAATGGAAAGTTTACTTTACTATTTAAGTATATTCTAAAAATTAGTAAATATTTTTTACAACCTCATACTTCTCTTTGAGCAGTTCGACCACAGCCTCTGTTGCTTTTGGGAAGACTTTTCGCAAATCTATCTCGTCTGTTGTAGTCAGGATACCCTTCAGATTGCGCATAAATGTATCCTTAATCTCGGTGGCGAGGTTTACCTTGACTATACCGTTTGATATAGCCTGCTGCACCATAGGGTGAGGTATGCCCGAGCTACCGTGAAGCACAAGAGCCACAGGGGTTGCTGCGTGAATCTGTGCAAGTCGCTCTATATCGAGCTTTGGAGCCTGCTTATAGAAGCCGTGTGCAGAGCCGATAGATACTGCCAAAGCATCTACACCGGTCTGCTCAACAAAGAGTTTTGCCTCTTCGGCTGTTGTAAAACCGCCACCCTGCTGTTGTCCGAGTTTTGCGACATAGCCCAACTCTGCCTCAACATTGACACCATAGGGAGCAGCGAGTTCAACAACGCGACGAGTAGTCTCCACATTCTTCTCAAAAGGCTCTTCACTTGCATCTATCATCACAGAGTCGAAACCTGCATCGAGGCATCGCTCGACAAGCTCAACGCTGCCACCGTGGTCGAGATGAATCCAGCCGTTCACGCCATAGTCTGCAATAGCTTGGCGAGCCATAGCCACAGACTGTTTCAGACCCATATAGTCGATGCTCGAGCGTGTGAGTTGCAACAACACAGGCGAAGAGGTTGCAGATGCAGCACGCATAACACCCTGAAGGGTCTCAAGATTATAGAAATTTGTTGCCAACACGGCGCAGTGACGCTCTTGGCAATCTTTAAGAAGCTCTTTTACATTCATTGTTTTTTATCCTTTAAGAAGAGGTGTTCGAGTAACATTATAATTATAATACCCATCACAAAGCCATTACCGACAATCGGGCGGAGCAGTGACGGAATAGTCTGCATTGCCGACTGCGGAGCAAAGGAGAGTACAATTGTAAACATAATCGGTATGGCGAGTGTCAGACCATCCTTAAAGCTCATTACAGCCGATGTAGTCTGCATCATATGCAGTCCCGCAGCAATCTGTGTCGCCATAAGGTAGAGCAGCACAACGCCCATAACAGGCTGCGGAATTGTCAGCAACACCGAGACAGCCTCCGGAATAAAAGCGAGGACAATCATCGCCACAGCTGCCGGCAGAACCGTATAGCGCGAAGCACACGATGTAGATGCTACAACGCCCGGGGAGAGCGAATAATCTACCGGACCTACAACGCCCATACTTCCACTGACAACATTCATAATACCCTGCACAATCATACCCCTCTTTTGGCGCGAGTCCATAGCATCTGCACCTACAAACTCGCCTAAAGATTGAACAGAGCCTATCTGATTGATAAACAGTGCTATATAGCAGAACACAAATGCTATTACAATACCCGCATCTATCTCTACCCCACTCAAAAAGAGCGTTGGAGCAACGCTATCGGTAACAAACTGAGTCGGGAAACCTGTAAAGCAGTAGTATATCAGCGAGCCTACGAGCATCGCCACAATAACCACCATAGACTTCCAAACCCCTTTAAGCAAACTATTTGCTACCGCCATAGAGATAACCGCCACCACAGCAAAGACCATTGCCAGCAGTTGGTGATTTTCGTCAGAGAATATCATCCCTACAATAGGTTTTGCCATTGTAAATGAGATAAGAACAACAATTGACACCACTATACGCGGAGTAAAAATGCGCTGCACCTTACGCATCAGACCAACGGCTGCCAGCAGGGCTATAATCACACCGCCGATGGCAATAGATGGATATATCGCCTCACTGCTACCTCCGTGTTGCGATGCTGCGAGAATACCCATAAGCAGCACCGCCGCAGGACCTGCAACAAGAGGCAGACGATGACCCCATAGAGAGTTTACAATCATCGTCACGCCCATTATGGCAAACAATTTCTGTGTAAAAATCAGCGTCTGACCCTCCGGAGCGATAAAGGTACTTGTCAGCACCACCGGAATAGATATCATCAGCCACTGAAGACCATAGAGTAACATCGCCCCAAAGGCGGGGCGATCGTTTACATTATATCTGAACTGCATCACTTACAAATCTCCTTTATCAGTTTTGTTGCAAGTACCGGATTATCTGTTGTGATATAATCCACACCCTGCTCAATCACCCAGCGCAACTGCTGCTCGTCATCTACTGTCCAAACATTTACAGTAAGACCCAAATCGTGGCACTGCTTAATCCAATGAGGCTTCTTCTTGAGTACATCATACTTATAGTCGATGCCCGAAAGGTGCATACCATATACATACTCAGGGTCGTAGTCACCATTTAGGTAGGCAATGGCTGTACCCTGCGGTGCAAGACGCTTCAGCTCGGTACATACCCACGGACGGAAGGCGATATACTCTACCATATCGTTAAGACCATACTTGGCAACCATATCGACCGTGCGCTGGACAATCTCACTCTCCTTTGCCGGTGTATAGTGGCTCTTAATCTCGATAATAAGCTTTGTCTTTTTACTCTTCTTGAGCTGCTCCAAGTACTGCTCCAAAGTTGGGATAGTCTCGCCATTCTCAAGCGGAATAGCTTTCAGCTCCTCGTATGTACTACGCTGAATATCAAGACGCTTGATATTCTCACCGCGCTTATATATCTTATCGGGATGCAGACCACCGTGAGCCACCACAATCACGCCGTCTGCCGTAAGGTTAATATCACACTCCGAACCGTAAAGACCCATCTTCTGCGCCTGCTTGAGAGCCTCGATAGAGTTACGACAAGAGCCGTCTATTGCGTGATAACCGCGATGTGCAACAACTTTAGGCTGAGCCAAAGCAGATACCGACACCATTGCGGCAACTGCTACTGTAACAATCTTTTTCATAAACATAGTCTTTATTTTGCTAACAAAATTAGAAATTTTCCGTAAAACATACAATTTATTCTCCAAAAAATATTATCTTTGCGAGAGTAGAACATAATTTAACACACTAATAATATGGCTAATAAAATTTCAGTATCGGTAATGTGCTCAGATCTTATGAATCTCGAGCGCGACATTAAGACCCTTGAGCGCAACGGCATCGATTGGTTGCATATCGATGTTATGGATGGTCACTTTGTTCCAAATATGACATTTGGTCCCGACTTCCCTAACGCTATGCACAAGGTTACAAATATGCCTCTCGACATCCACCTTATGTGCGAGGAGCCTGAGTTTATCTGCTCAAAGATTGATGTTCACGAGGGCGACATCGTCTCTACACATGTTGAGCTTGACAAGGATTTGAGCGATTTTGCTGCCGATATTCACTCTAAGGGTGCTATGTTTGGCGTTGTAGTAAATCCGGACACCCCTGTCGAGGCTGTAGCTCCACACATGGCATATACAGACATGGTTACTCTGATGCTCGTTCATCCGGGTTTCTCAGGTGCAAAGCTCGTAGATGGTATTCTTGATAAGGTTGCACAGATGCGCCAGTGGCTCGACAGCAATGGCTATGAGAAGGTACTTATCAGTGTTGATGGCTCAGTATCTTGCGAGCGTGCAGAGCTTATGGCAGGTATGGGTGCAAATGTATTTGTGGGTGGTACTGCCGGCGTATATCGCAAGGGTATGACCCTCGATGAGTCTATTCCACAGCTGCGTGCTGCTATATCAAAGTAGTATGAGCGAAAGACAAGAGCGTGTGTTCGATTTTCTGCAACAGCAGGGAATCGAATACACTTTTTATACACACCCCGAGGCTCCAACTATCGAGATTGCCCGCCAATATTGGCACAACGACGGCTCAAAGCACTGCAAAAACCTCTTTTTTCGCAACCATAAGGGTAACCGTCACTACCTTGTAGTCTTTGATAGTGAGCAGACACTCGCCATTCACGACCTTGAGCACCGACTCAAGCAGGGCAAGCTCTCTTTTGCTTCCGAGCAGCGTATGGAGCGATACCTCGGTCTAAAGCCAGGGTCTGTCTCCCCATTTGGACTGATAAACGACACAGAGAATCACACACACCTTTTTCTCGACAAGAAGTTGCTTGACTACCCCTCTCTGAGCTTTCATCCAAACGACAACACTGCCACGGTGGTTATCTCGCAGCAGATGTTTGCAAAGTATCTTGCAGCAGTGGGAAATAGTTACGAGTATATTGAATTGTATTAACAAAAAAAACGAGGCAAATGCCTCGTTTTTTTTATTCTGCTAACTGAAGTTGCTCCTTCTCCACAGCCCCCTCAATCACTGACGCTGCCGGAGTGACAGGTATTTCGTGAGTGATGATACTATCGACAATAAACTTCGTGAAGCCTCTCCACGGCAGTGCGCCGAAGTACTCCTTATAGCGCAACTCGACAACCTTACCACCCTCAAGCATCAGACGCTCAGCGAGTTTTGCATTCTCCACAGAGAACTCGAACTCATAAGATTGTATAGAGCCGGCAGCCTTTGAGCGGATACCGGACTGGATAAGTTTACCCTCGTATGTCTTGAATATAACGCCCTTTTTGACCACATAGTTCAGCTCGCCACTCTTCACGCCCTCGCCAAAGACGAAGTAGAAACGGAAGTAGAAAGCACCTGCACCAACTGCCAAAAGCAGCAACAGTATTACAACCCAAAATTTCTTCATACTAATCAAGATTTATCCCCATATTTAACTTAGCTTCAACCGGATTTGCATATATACCGAGCAAAATCTCTCGAGCCACATCCTTATCTACGCCCATAACCTCAAACTGAGCATTTGAGCGGACAAGATAGATAGCAAACTGCTGCTCCATAGACTTAGAGTAGTACTTTGCAAATCGACGAGTACCGTGCTTGATATCGTATGCAATATAGTTGGTATCAAAGAGCTTGTACTCCGAGATTATACGGCGATCGACAACCTCTGCCAAAGCCTTGCACTGCTCGGCACGCGGCAGCTGTGCAATCTGCTCCAACTCCTGAGTGGTAATCGGCTCACAGAATGTCAGATTTGCATCTCCCTTATAAGCCTTGATACCTGTCAGGATGCTGAGGAAGTCCTCATTCTCAGCCTTATGATATGGAGCGCCACTCTGACGACGGCACAACTCCACAGCCTTAAAGACATCGCACGGCTCATACTGATAGCTGATAGCCACAGGTGCGATATGGAGCTGCGAGAAGTTCTCCACAAAGTCAGCAGAGCCACTGAGTCCGAACATCTTGATAATTCCGGGCTCGGTCATATCGTTACCATCCTTAGTTCTACCGTTACGCTGTGCAATCCAAACCGAGCGACCCGCCTCATTAATTCGCAGACGGATATACTCTGACAGGTGACGCGAATTCTCCAAAAACTCACGCATAGAGACATCATCCTTGCGGATAACCTTAATCATATAGTTTGCCTTGCAAAGCTCAAAGACAAGCGGTGTACGCAGCAGATTATCGCCCAATGAAATATCGGTAGTAGGCAGATTGTTACCAAACAGTGCGTACTGCATCAACATTGCGTCAAGAGTAATATCGCGGTGATTTGAGATAAAGAGCCAGCCGTTTGTCGGTGGAACTTGCTCACAACCTGAGGTGGTAAAGCGGCGCATTGTGCGGTGGATAATACCGCCAATAGCCGGATACATAATCTTGCGCTGAATATCGTCAGTAGTGCGACAAGAGCTGATAAGGTTGCGCACCTGCTCAATATCCAAATTAGGGAATACAAACTGTGCCGCCGGAATAAGCAGCGGGTCAGAAGCAATCTTCTCTACGACAGCCGGTATCTCCTCATCGTGATAAGCGCGGATATCATCAAAAAATGATTGAGTATTTTCTTCCATATAAACAATGTTCTATAAATTGCGCCGGATGGTTTGACGGGCATCTTGCGCAATTTTGTGTGCAATATACTTCGCAAAGATAATAAAATTTTCACAAATCGTGCAAAATTCTCCAAAAAAGTGATTACCTTTGCGTGTCGTTAAGGGGATTAAATTTTATTTTCCATCACTCTTAGGTTTTTCTTCTTGAGGTGTTATTACAGATAACAAATAGGTTTTACTAACAATCTAACATAATAAAAACATGGCTAAAACAGAAAGACTTTTAAAGCGTATGGCAGAGCTTGAGGCTCAGACAGGCGTTAAGCGCACTATTTTTGCTGCTTGTCCTAACTCATCTGCTGTAATTCGTGCATCTATTCGCTCTGCAAAGCGTAATAATGCTCCAATCTACTTCGCTGCAACACTCAATCAGATTGACACTGACGGTGGTTATACAGGTATGACCCCTGCCGATTTTGTCAAGGTTTGCCGTATGGAGTGCGAGGCTATCAACTTCACAGGCGACTGCATCATCGCTGTTGACCACGGTGGTCCATGGCTCAAGGATAAGCAGAATACTGAGCGTTGGGAGACAGAGCGTGCAATGAACGCAGTAAAGGCATCTTTCGAGGCTGCTATCGCTGCCGGCTTTGACCTTATCCATGTCGATCCGACTGTAGATATCAATGTTCCAAAGGGTGAGGTTATCGACATTCACCTCGTTGTTCGTCGTACAGTAGAGCTTATCGAGCACTGCGAGAAGTTCCGTCGCGCAAACAACTACCCTGAGATCTCTTATGAGGTTGGTACCGAGGAGGTACACGGTGGTCTTGCAGATGATACTACATTCGACACATTCCTCGTTGAGCTTAAGGAGGGTCTTGCAGCAGTTGGTCTTTCTGATGTATGGCCTTGCTTTATCGTTGGTAAGGTTGGTACAGACCTCCACACCACTCTCTTTGACGGTGAGGTTGCAAAGAAGCTCACTGCAAAGGTTCGTCCACTTGGCAGCTACATCAAGGGTCACTACACTGACGGCGTAAGCAACCCTCAGGACTACCCTCTCTGCGGTATGGGTGGTGCAAATGTAGGTCCGGAGTTTACAATCAGCGAGTATGAGGCTCTTGAGGAGCTTGAGGCTAAGGAGGTTGAGTACTACAACGCAGGTCGCGTAGCTATGCTCTCTCATATCACCGAGGTTCTTACCCGCCTTGTATATGAGTCAAACCGTTGGAAGAAGTGGTTGCTTGAGAGCGAGAAGGGCGTTGATTTCTACGAGATTGACCCTGAGCGTCGCGCTTGGCTTGTTAAGACCGGTTGCCGTTATATCTGGCAGAAGCCTGAGGCTCTTGTTGCTCGTAACACCCTCAATGAGAACCTTAAGCGTGTAGGTATGGACCCTGAAAATATCGTTCTCGACCGCATTGAGCACGATATGGACAAGTACTTCTACGCATTCAACATTGTAGATTTGAACAAGATGCTCTAAGCCTTGTTTCAATATAACAGAGGTGTGCCCAAGTCTATCTTGAGGCACACCTTTTTATATAACTTATATTTTATCCACTCGCTTAAAGAACTTATTCAGATAGTACTTAATCGGATGTGAGTATTTCAGCTGTTTCCACGGACGCGAGCCGTGTGGACGATGTGTTACGGGCAGATTACAGAACAGATAGTTATTCAGACCCAAGTCCTGCGAGATATGGGAGATATGGACATCAAACCAATGTTTATCGGGGTCTAACTTAGTAAAGTTGTAGGCGTTAAGCAGACGATTTGTCAGCAGTGAGCAGCAGAAACTACAATGTTTATCCACTGCATACGCCTCGCCCTCACGACCTTTGGCATAGTTATAAGGATAGTTTATCTCGCCCTGCTCATCTACCGTTACAGCCGCTGCAATACCGCAATCCTCACGCTCCTCAGCACCCTCAACAAGGCTTTGGACTGTATAGTCATTCACAACTACATCACTCTCGACAATAAGCAGATCTGCACCATCCTCAACAGCCCTCTTTTGCGCCATCTGTAATACTAACAGATAGTTAGGCGACGGGTGGTCGGTAATCTCAGCAAGATTAACCAGCTCAAACTCTAATTCACGAGAGTATATCTCAAGCAGAGCCGTATTCTCGGGGGTACTGAAATCGTTATAGACAGTATAGGTATAAGGCACACCTATACTCGATGATAGCAGAGCACGAATAGTCTGAATCGTAGATTCAATAGAGTCTTTTACCGGCGTAATAATGTGCAGGTTTTTCATCTCTCTGTTGATTATTCCTGAAAAATAATTTACCTTTGCTGAAACAAACCGTTCTAAAGCAAGACAAAGATATATGAAAAATTTCAGATTTACAATATTTTATGCCTATTTTGCGATATTCGCAACACTATCGGCTATTGCAGAGGTGCGCCAAACACGCGAAGAGTACATAGAAAAGTATAAATCTATCGCCGTTGCACATATGGAGCGTTACGGTATTCCGGCAAGTATCACTATGGCTCAGGGTATCCTCGAGTCTGATGCCGGCAACAGCAACCTCTCGCGCTCATCAAACAACCACTTCGGCATAAAGTGTAAGAAGAATTGGACAGGCAGAAAGGTCTATCACGACGACGATGCCAAGGGCGAGTGTTTCCGAGCCTACCCGACAGTGGAAGAGTCATATCTCGACCACGCAGAGTTTCTCGACTCCTCTCCGCGCTATGACTCACTGTTTGCCTACCCGTCAAACGACTATCGCAGTTGGGCTCGCGGTCTTAAGGCGGCAGGTTATGCCACAGCCCCCGACTATGCCGAGCGACTTATCAAGATTATCGAGAACTATAACCTCCACCTGCTCGACCAGCAAGATGGCGAAGCTATATACTCCTCCGGCAAGGATGCTAAACAAAATGCCGAGTGGTTTGCAACCCATAGCAATATCGAGCGTGAGCCGGCTGTAGGTATCGACCCATTCCGTGTCAGCTCAAGCCAACATAAGGGTTATAGCGTCTATCGAATCAACCACACCTGCTATATTATCGCCAAGAGTGGCGACACATACGCCTCTTTAGGCAAGATATTCGCTATCTCGGAGCGCAACCTCCGCAAATTCAACGACGCAACAAAGACTGCAACCCTTGCCGAGGGGGATATGGTCTATATAGAGCGTAAAAAGGAGCGTTGGCTGGGCGATGCATTGCTCCACGAGGTTGCCGCCGGCGAGACACTCCACTCTCTAAGTCAGCAATTCGGTATTCGCACCCGCTGCCTTGCCCGCCTCAACCGACTCACCTTCTCCCGCGAAGTTGAGACAGGTCAGACGATTAGATTGAGATAATACAAAGTATTGTTTTTGTTGTTTATAGGATAGCCCAAACTTGTTTGAAGGCTACCCTATAAATATATTTGGAATTGACGAGACTTGACTTCCGCTACGCTCCGTCGAGCCTCGTAGCGCGAAGGCAGACAATGCAGACAGATAATACAAAGTATTGTTTTTGTTGTTTATAGGGTAGCCTTCAAACGAGTTTGGGCTACCCTATAAATGTATTTGGAATTGACGAGACTTGACTTCCGCTGCGCTCCGTCGAGCCTCGTGGCGCGAAGGCAGACAATGCAGACAGATAATACAAAGTATTGTTTTTGTTGTTTATAGGGTAGCCCTCAAACAGGTTTGGGCTACCCTATAAACAACAAACGCCACCCCTTAGGTGGCATCTGTCTGCATTATCTGCGCTGAGCTGTTGACGAGGCTTGAACTCGTGACCTCTTCCTTACCAAGGAAGTGCTCTACCACTGAGCTACAACAGCATTAGTGCTTAAAAGCGGTTGCAAAGATAGGGATAAAAATTGACTTTGCAAATTTTTCAATTAAAAAATAGCGCGATAGCGGGCAACTATCTCTGCAACAGTATCTTCGTCGTAAATATCACATATCTTCTTAACACAATACTCTACACCATTTTGGGAGATAATATCTCCTATTTGCAGGCTCTGAGGGTCGTTATCCGAGCGAAAGCGTAGCACAGCGGCGACAGCTGTCGCAAGGTAGTGAACACGATGTCCGAGTTGCAGAGCCAACGATATCGGACGACTGAAATAGAGTTGTGGCGAGAGTTTTCGCATAGGGTCTCGAGAGACACGGCTGACAGTATCGCCCAATGCCGAGTTAGAGAACCGCTGCAAAATCTTACTGCAATAGTTCGCCTGCTCCTCTGCCGAGAAGTGGTACATCTCCACAACCATTCGACTACACTCCTCCATTACCCCATCAACAACAGAGCGAATATCAGCATCGACAACTGCCTCGTGGATATACTTATACCCCTTCAATGCCCCCAAGTAGGCAATTGTGCAGTGTGCTGTATTGAGTGTAAAGAGTTTACGGTATATATAGGCATCAATATTATCGACAAGTCGCACACCGGAGATATTCTTTATCTCTCCCTTAATTGCGCTACTATCCAAACACCACTCATAGAATGGCTCAACAGCGACATCAAGAGGATTTTCGAGGGTTACCACAGGTACAATTCTATCTACGCAACAATCCACAAAACCGATATATCTATCCACCCAATCGCAGAGCGCACTATCGAGCCTCTGAACAACCATAGACTTAAAAGATGAGGTTGCGCGGATGCCGTTTTCGCAACAAATAATATTCAGAGGCTCAACAACCCCCGCCTTATATCGTGCAGCAAGACCGCGCGCCACTATCGGAGCAAGAGCTAGCAAAGCATTCATACTCACAGCCGTAGTAACAATATCTGCCGAGATAAAGCTATCAACACAGTGCTGCGAATCTGCCACAACTGCCTGAACGCCCTCAACTTTCTGCACAGAATGACTTTCGCCCAAAATATGGACATCGTAGCTTTTATTGCGATTTATAGCCTCAACAACAGATATCTCGGTATCGGCAAAAGTGACCTTAAAGCCCGCTTGCGAGAGCTGCGCCCCGATAAATCCGCGACCAATTTTTCCTGCGCCAAAGTGAAGTGAGTTCATATTTTTTCGTTTGAATCAAAAAAACCGTACAAAATTAGATTTTTTTTACTATCTTTCGGAAAATTATTTCAAATAAAATATGAAGAAGATACTTGTTGTTGGTGCCGGCGGACAGATTGGTTCGGAGTTGGTACCTTATTTGCGTTCAGTTTATGGTGCTCACAATGTTGTTGCAACAGATGTGCGCGAGTGTAAGAGCCTTGCCGACGATGGTCCGTTTGAGGTTCTCGATGCTCTTAACCCTACAAATATGGCTTCGGTAGTTGCCCGCCACAACATCGACACCATCTTCAACCTCGTTGCTCTGCTCTCTGCCGTAGGTGAGCGTAACCCGCAGATGGCGTGGGGTGTGAATATGGGCGCGCTGCTCAACGCTTTGGAGGTTGCTCGTCAGCACCATTGCGCAGTCTTTACACCATCATCTATCGGTGCTTTTGGTCCTACATCTCCAAAAGACGGCACTCCGCAGGATACCATCATGCAGCCTACAACTATCTACGGCATCTGTAAGGTTACAGGCGAGTTGTTGAGCAACTACTACACTCAGAAGTACGGCATTGACACCCGCTCTCTACGCTTCCCGGGCATTATCTCAAACAAGACCCTGCCGGGTGGTGGAACTACAGACTATGCAGTAGAGATATTCTACGAGGCTATCCGTAGTGGCAAATATACTTGCGCCGTACCGAGCGATGTATATATGGATATGATATATATGCCGGATGCTCTGCGTGCCATTGTCGAGTTGATGGAGGCAGACCCTGCAAAGCTTGTACACAGAAATAGTTTCAATGTGGCATCTATGAGCTTCACTCCGGAGATTATCGCTGCCGAGATTAAGAAGCATATCCCTTCATTTACTATGGACTATGACATCGACCCTGTGAAGGATCAAATCTCTCGCAGCTGGCCTAACTATCTTGACGACAGTTGCGCTCGTGAGGAGTGGGGCTGGAAGCCGAAGTGGGATTTGAGCCTTACCGTAGCAGATATGCTTGATGCTATCCGATACAAGCTTGGTCACCAATAAAAAAACTGTTTACCGACTATGACAACACTACCTCTTCGTGATAAAATACTCGGTACCATTATCGAGAAGTCGATGCTCAAGCAGAGAGTATTTGACAACACTTTTGCTGTGTTTAATCTGCTCAAAGATACACTCTTTGAGATGGCATCTGAGATGGAGGATGCCCTTGAGGGTAAGGTAGATAGACGCGTGAGATTGGAGTACCGCGACCGTGGCAAGCACGAGGCTCAGTTACAGATTGCCTCCGACCTTCTTATCTTCAAGATGCACACAGATATTTTCCAGTTTGACTCAAACCATATCATTTGGCAGAACAGCTACGCACAGAGCGACAGAGCCAACTGCTACTGCGGTATGATTGAGATATACGACTTCCTCTCCGACTCTTTTAAGGAGAAGCGTTCAGCAGATGAGGGTTATCTTATCGGTCGCATTTTTATCAATCGTGAGCGTATGTTCTTTGTCGAGGGCAAGCGTCAGACCTCTATGCGTGCCATTAACTTTGGCAAGGAGGAGATAGACCGCGAGCAACTTATCCGTATTCTCGAGTCGGCGATACACTATGCGATTAATTTTGATCTGCTCACACCTCCATACGAGCAGAGCCAAAGGGTTACGGTTGATCAGTTCAACAACAAGTTTGACAGCTCGACCTTTGTTACCGGTAAACGATTAAACTACGAGTTTAATGTTGATGACATTTAAGAGATTTGCAGCGGTGGTAACAGTTATCATCGCTGCCGCTTTTACCGCGCAAGCGCGTTACGCAGATATTTTGAAGATTCGCCGAGCCAATAGTGGCATTGCAGCCTTGCGTTCTATGTCAGATGGCGAGCACTACACAACTCTTGAGGGGAAGAGCATTGTTCGTACAGCCTACGCTGACCGCAACGACCGCACAACACTCTTTACAGCCCCTTTTGCTGTTGCCGACTATATCTTTTCGGCAGATAACTCTATGGTGCTGTTGGCTCAAGCCTCAACCGTAAAGCCGATATATCGCCACTCCTTTACTGCCGACTACCTGCTTATGGGCGGCTCTAAGGAGGTGACATTCAACGCTGTGCGCGATATAACATTTTCAAACAACAACCGCACTATTGCCTACTGCAAGCAGAATAACCTATATCTCTACGATTTGGAGAGTGAGCAGACTACAGCTGTCACTGATGACGGATGTTGGAACAGAGTTATCAACGCCACCTCGGATTGGGTATATGAGGAGGAGTACGGATTTACAAAGGCGTATGCCTTCTCAAACGACGGTAGCAAGATTGCCTATCTGCGTTTTGACGAGAGCGCAGTGCCTACATTTGAGATGATGCGCTTTGACGACAAGCTCTACAACAAAGCCTACTCGTTTAAGTATCCAAAGGCGGGCGACAGTAACTCGACCGTTGAGTTGTGGCTCTATGATATCCCTTCAGCTACAAAGCAGAAGATTGATGTTGGTCAGCAGAGTGACCAATATATCTTCAACATCAGTTGGACACCTGCCGGTGAGCTCTACTTCTATCGTGTCAATCGCCTTCAGAACCACTTTGAGGTTGTTCTCTGCCGCGCAAATGGCGAGCAGCGCGTTATCTATAGTGAGTCATCACCTCGCTATGTAGAGCGTCCAAGCAGCTCGACTGTAACATTTATTGACGGCAAACGCTTTATTGTCCGCGAGGAGACCACTACGGGCTGGATGCACCTCTATCTACACTCAACAGATAAGGGTCGTATCGGTGCAATTACCTCTGGTCGTTGGGAGGTTACCTCTCTTGAGGGATTTGATGGCAAATGTCTCTATTATACCTCTACCGAGCGTTCTGAGCTTGAGCGTGACCTCTACTCTGTGCGCCTGAATGGCAAGGGCAAAAGGCTACTTACAGATCAGAACGGTTTTAATACAATCTCGCCATCGGTGGGTATGAAGTACTATGTACGCACCTTTACCAATGCCGACACGCCAAATATTATTACTGTACATAGTGCCGACGGCAGAACAATCGACACCCTTGCAGACCGCCGAGCAGCGGTTTCCGCAGCCGGAGCGTTGGCAAAAAGGGAGTTCCGCAAATTTGTTACCGAGCGTGGCGACACACTGAACTACTACATACAGCTGCCAATAGACTACGACCCGTCAAAGCTCTACCCTGTTCTGCTCACGCAGTACTCAGGTCCGGGCTCACAGTCGGTACGCAACCGCTGGGGTGCAGATTGGGAGGATGCACTATCTCGCCACGGTTATATTGTTGCCTGCTGTGATGGTCGCGGTACAGGTTTCCGCGGAGAGGAGTTTAAGAAGTGTACATACGCCGATTTAGGTCATCTCGAGTATGAGGACCAACTATCGTTTGCCCGCTATTTGGCAACACTACCTTATGTAGATAGGGAGCGCATAGGTATTTATGGTTGGTCTTATGGCGGCTTTATGGCTCTCAATTGCGCGCTACACGGAGAGGGTCTCTTTAAGATGGCTATTGCCGTTGCACCTGTGACCTCGTGGAGATACTACGACACGATATACACAGAGATATACAACGGTCTGCCACAAGACAATCCGCAAGGTTATGACGACAACTCGCCACTGCAACACGCCGAGAAACTCTCTCCACGCACTCGTCTGCTCATTATCCACGGTACGGCAGACGACAATGTCCACTTCCAGAACAGTATGGAGATGGCTCGTCGCCTCAATGCTGCCGGCAAGCAGTATGATATGATGGTCTATCCCGACCAAAACCACTCTATGATGCCGTCTGCAACCTCGCTTGTACGAGAAAAGATGGTCGATTACACTATCGAGAATTTATAACTTTCGTCTTTGTACAAATAGTCCTGAATGGCAAAAAACAGCCATTCAGGACTATTTTTTTGACTTTTTGAGAACAACGACAGCGTTTTGGTGTTACCTTTGCACGGTTTTTTGGGGTTAATTTATCAAATTCATATTATATGGAGAGTGTATCTGCATGGTTGCTTATACCATTTGTTGTAATGCTGCTCACTATCGCCATTGCGCCACTTGTGGCTGCCGATTGGTGGGAGAAGAACAGCAATAAGTTCTTCTATGTACTCTGTCTGTCTATACCTACATCTATTATACTTATGGTATGCGGACTGGGCGAGAACTTAGCACATCAAATGCTCTATGACTATATACCGTTTATTGTACTACTTTGCGCACTCTTTGTTGTTACGGGCGGAATAAAGCTCTCGTGCGACTCTGTTGCAACCCCGACTGTAAATACGACTATGCTCTTTTTGGGCTACGCTATGGCATCTTTTGTCGGCACTACGGGAGCTGCAATGCTGATGGTGCGCCCACTGCTTGAGATGAACCGCGACAGAGCCCATAAGGTACACACTTTTGTCGTATTTATAATCCTGGTAGCCAACTGCGGAGGTATTCTTACGCCACTTGGTGATCCTCCACTCTTTTTGCTCTACCTGCGTGGCACACCATTTACTTGGTTTATGGAGATGTATCCTCAGTGGGTATTTGTAGGTGCAGTGCTGCTTGCCGGCTACTTTATCTACGATAGCTGGCGATACCATCGTTGCGAGACTATCGGTGTAAGACCTCACTACCACTATCAGGATGAGGAGGGCTTTACAATCAATGTGCGCGGAGCAAAGAACTTCGTTCTGCTCCTCGGCATTGTGCTTAGCGTGGCATTTATCAACCCATCGTACATCCCAGCTATGGGCGAAGATGATGCACCGATATACATCAAGTTCCTGCGCGAGATTGTTCTTGTTGCAATAATTCTGTTATCTCTTCGCTTTACAAAGCGTAAAATCAGGGAGGATAACCACTTCAGTTGGGAACCGATTACAGAGGTTGCTATCATATTTATTGGCATCTTCGTCACTATGACTCCGGCACTTCTCTACCTCAATCAGAATGCCGATATGTTCGGACTTACAGCTGCTCGAGACTTCTTCTACGCCACAGGAGCCCTCTCGTCATTCCTCGATAATGCTCCAACAGCCGTAGCCTTCTACACCGTTGCGCAGGGTATAGCAGAGACCGGTCAGACCGTCGCCGGCGTATCTCCGGAGATTCTTCAGGCTATATCTATGGGTGCAGTCTATTTCGGAGCAATGACTTATATAGGCAATGGACCAAACTTTATGGTCAAAGCCATTGCAGAGAAGGAGGGTGTAAATATGCCGTCATTCTTTGCCTATATAGGCATAACGCTCATCACCCTGCTTCCGGTATATGCACTTGTGGAGTATCTGTTTTAGCAGCTCGTACACTCTATACCCAACGCTCTGACTCTTTGGGCAATCTGCTCAAGCTCCTCTTTCTCGACCTTTACAAGGCTCTTGCAAGGGGTATCTCGTGCTATTGAATAGACCATAACCGACTGTGGAGCAATCTGTTGCAGAGCCTCTAACCAAAGGGCAATCTGCTCCTCTGTGGTATTGTCCACCACTTTGCCCTCATACTCTCCTCGCAAAAACATCGTCTGAACTATCAGCTCTCCGTCAAACTGCTTGAGCTGCTCGAGCACCTCTGCTACAGAGTAGTTGCAGCACGGCTTATTTATCAGACGCGCCACATCCTCAACAAGAGAGTCTATCTTAAGAATATTATTATCCACACGCTTCAGCGCACGCACCACATCTGCCCTATGCAGTTGCGTAGCATTGCTCAGCACAGAGATTTTTGCCGTCGGAGCATACTCATCCCTCAGAGCCAAAGTATCCTCTATAATCTGCTCAAAGTCGGGATGCATCGTAGGCTCTCCATTACCGGCAAAGGTAATCACATCGGGCAGCTGACCCTCCTCTGCCATAGCCATAAGCGCACTCTGAAGGGCAGCATAGACCTGCTCACGAGGATTAAAACGGCGAGAGCCGCTATTGTCGCCATTCCAACCACACTCACAATAGATGCAGTCGAAAGTACAGAGTTTAGCCTCAAGAGGCAGTAGATTTACACCAAGCGACAGACCAAGTCGGCGTGAACGAACCGGTCCATAGACAATCTGAGGATATAGTGCTGTCATAATTGCAAAAATTTCTATCACAAATGTACAAAAAATCTCTTAAAAATAGTATATTTGTAGCAAACAAACACCGTACCTATGAAAAAATCTTTCTCCACACTCTTCGCCCTACTATGCGCAGTTATTACTATCAGTGCAGCCGAGCCTGTCAAGGTCATCTTCGATACCGATATGGGTAACGATGTCGATGATGTTGTTGCACTCGATATGTTCTACAAATATCTCGACGAGGGCAGTGTCGAGCTGCTCGGCATTATCTCAAGCAAGCGAGAGGTGGGCAGTATCAAGCTGATAGATGCGATGAATACCCTCTACGGCTACCCAAATATTCCGATAGGTATTGCAAAGAGCTATCCGGAGGAGAACTACACCTGCACCGACAGCAAGCTCAACTATGCCGACTATACAGTTGGTGCCCACAAGTATAACCATACAATCACCGATTGGGATGCCGTTGAAGATGGATACAAACTTATCCGCAAACTGCTTGCATCACAGCCGGATAAGAGCGTCACTTTTGTCACCGTAGGTTTTTCGACCAATATGGCACGCCTGCTTGCATCTCAAGGCGACGAGTACTCTCCACTTGACGGCAAGAGCCTTATAGCTAAAAAGGCAGATAAGGTTGTAATTATGGCGGGCAACTTCCACGAGGCAAAAAAGGAGTATAATATATATAAGGACCACTTTGCAGCTGTCAGATTTATTGCAGAGTGCCCCGTGCCGATGTACTTTACCGATTATACCCTTGGCAAGAGTACCCTCTACCCATATCAGACAGTCGAAGAGGGCTTTAAGTATGTTGAAAACCACCCACTTGTAGTCTCATACTATTACTACGCCCAAATGCCTTATAACCGCCCGCTGTGGGATCCTACCGCAGTGCTGTTTGCCGTAGAGGGTCATAAAGGCTATGCATCTTTGTCAAAATCGGGCTATGTCACTGTAAATCAAAAAGATATAACAGACTTCACAGAGGATAAACACTCAAATCGCTACTACTATAAGGTCAATGACAAGCAGCGCGCAGCTATTGTTCGCCGAATTGTCGAGCTGACTCTTCGCACTCCAAAAAAATTTCAGTAACAAAAAACAGCCTACACGACCCTCTACCCTATCTTTTTCAAAAGTGTTAATAACTTGTCAAAAAGTATAGGCTCTAAAATTTGGAGAATTGAGTATAAAATCCATACATTTGTGGTAGAAAATATCAAAATTAATTAGCCCCCTCCGTGGGGCTGTTTTCGCCTAAATACGATATTTACTAAATAAATTTGATATATTATGAATAAAACACCAAAAAAGGTAGAGTATGCAGATGCTGTAGCCGCCGCAAAAGAGTATTTTGCAGGTGACGAGTTGGCTGCTACCGTATGGGTTAGCAAGTACGCTCTCAAGGACTCTTACGGCAACATCTACGAATCTACACCTGCTCAGATGCACGAGCGCATCGCTGCGGAGTTGGAGCGTATTGAAAATAAATATGCTAATCCGCTGACAAAGGCTCAGATTTTCGAGTTGCTCGACCACTTCCGCTATGTTATTCCACAGGGTGGTCCGATGACCGGTATTGGTAACAACTTTCAGGTAGCTTCGCTGTCAAACTGCTTTGTTATCGGTCATAAGAATCCGGCAGACTCTTACGGAGGTATCTTCCGTATGGATGAGGAGCAGGTACAGCTTATGAAGCGTCGTGGTGGCGTAGGTCACGACCTGTCACACATCCGCCCTGCCGGCAGTCCGGTACTCAACTCTGCGCTCACATCAACAGGTATTGTTCCATTTATGGAGCGTTACTCAAACTCTACCCGCGAGGTGGCTCAGGATGGTCGTCGCGGTGCGTTGATGCTCTCGCTCTCGATTAAGCACCCTGACGCCGAGAAGTTTATCGATGCTAAGCTCGATACAAATAAGGTTACAGGTGCAAATGTATCTATCAAGATTGACGACGAGTTTATGCGCGCTGCAATCGAGGGTCGTACATACCAGCAGCAGTTTCCTATCAACGCTGTAACTCCAAAGTATATTCAGCACATCGACGCTCGCAAGTTGTGGGGCAAGATTATCCACAATGCGTGGAAGTCTGCTGAGCCGGGAGTACTCTTCTGGGATACCATTATCCGTGAGTCTGTGCCTGATTGTTATGCAGATCAGGGTTTTACAACTGTATCTACAAACCCTTGTGGCGAGATTCCGCTCTGTCCTTACGACAGCTGCCGTCTGCTGGCAATCAACCTGTTCAGCTATGTAGAAAATCCGTTTACAAAGGAGGCTACATTCAACTTCGAGCTGTTCAAGGAGCATATTCACAAGGCTATGCACCTTATGGACGATATTATCGACCTTGAGTTGGAGAAGATTGACCTTATTCTGAAGAAGATTCAGTCCGACCCTGAGGATAGTGATGTCCGTCAGGTAGAGATTAACCTTTGGAAGAAGATTCAGGATATGGCTCTCAAGGGTCGTCGTACAGGCTTGGGTATTACTGCCGAGGGCGATATGCTTGCAGCACTCGGTCTGCGTTACGGCTCTGAGAAGGCTCTCAAGTTTGCAGTAGAGGTACACAAGACCCTTGCAGTAGAGGCTTACCGTGCATCTGTAATGATGGCTCGTGACCGTGGAGCATTCGGTGTATTTGATGCCGAGAAGGAGAAGAACAATCCGATGATTGCTCGTCTGCGCGAGGCTGACAAGTCACTCTATGAGGATATGCTCAAGTATGGTCGTCGTAATATCGCAATGCTTACAATCGCCCCTACCGGCACAACATCGCTTATGTCACAGACCACTTCAGGTATCGAGCCTGTATTCCGCCCTGTATATAAGCGTCGTCGTAAGATTAACCCATCTGACCACAATGTTGTTGCTACATTTATCGACGAGCAGGGCAACGCATTTGAGGAGTACAATGTATATCACCACAAGTTTGTCGATTGGCTTACAATCAACGGCTATGACACTACTCGCTTGCAGACAATCTCTGACGAGGAGTTAGAGAAGTGGGTTGCAGCATCGCCTTACCACCGCGCAACTGCAAACGATATCGATTGGGTAGCAAAGGTGCGTATGCAGGGTGCTATTCAGAAGTGGGTTGACCACTCAATCTCTGTAACTGTAAACCTTCCGAACAATGTCTCTGAGGAGCTTGTAGCCGATGTATATCGCACAGCTTGGGAGTGTGGCTGTAAGGGTGTTACTGTATATCGTGACGGTTGCCGTGCAGGTGTGCTTGTAGATAAGAAGTCGAAGAAGGAGCAGCCAAAGTGCGAGGAGCCTACACAGTCAAATCGCCGACCAAAGTCTATTCCGGCAGAGGTTGTCCGCTTCAAGAACGGTAAGGAGGATTGGATTGCATTTGTAGGTATGCTCGAGGGTCATCCATACGAGATTTTCACAGGTAAGATTGAGGATGACGCAATGTACATCCCGCCAAAGATTACTAAGGGAAATATCCTCAAGGTACGCGAGGAGGATGGCACAAAGCGTTATGACTTCCAATATACCGACCGCTACGGTTATACAAACACTATCGGCGGCATCTCGCGTCTGTTTGACGAGAGCTTCTGGAACTACGCAAAGCTTATCTCAGGTGTTCTGCGCTACAATATGCCTATCGACAAGGTTGTATCGCTCATCGACGGTCTGCACCTTGACGACGAGAATATCAACACTTGGAAGAACGGTGTCAAGCGCGCGCTGAAGCAGTATATCGAGGATGGTACACGCTCAAAGGGCAAGTGCCCACAGTGTGGTCAGGAGAATATGGCATACCAGAACGGTTGTCTTACCTGTATGAGCTGTGGCTACTCAAAGTGCGGTTAGTAGATACCATATCTATAATAGCAGCGCGGTAACAGAGATGTTGCCGCGCTGTTGTTTTTGGTCTTTTTTATAGTCTGCGCATAGTTTTGCACAATTCGTGTATAAAGATAGGCATCTAACATTTGATGCTTATGAAAAAATTATTCTCACTTATTGCGGTTATCGGTACATTTACTGCTACCGCACAACAGGTTACAGTAATCGAAGAGCAGCCCAATACGCATGTCGCGGGTTTTGTAACCAACCGTTTTTGGGACAATTGGGAGATTCAAGGAGGTGCCGGTATGTCATTCACTCTCGGCACAGGCAGTAAGATTGGCGATGCTTGGCAAGGCATAGGCTATGCAGCCGTAGGTAAGTGGTTACACCCCGTCTTTGGTATGCGTATGGCAGTGGAGGGTGGAAAGATAGACTACCTGAGCGGCATAGATAACAGCCACACAAAGACCTCATTCCTCTTTGCCCACCCTGACCTTACAATCAACCTGAGCAATTGGATTGGCGGCTATCGTGATGACCGCGTATATAACGCCATCCTTACAACCGGTGCGGGTATTGCAGGCACAAGTCTTAACCATAGTGCCACCCGCAAGTTTGAGTTTGCAGCCAGCGTAGGTATGCAGAACAGATTTAATGTTTGCCGTTTTCTCTCTGTCGATCTTACGGTAAACTATACCCTCGCCCGCTCTACACTCTATCCCGTTCCGACAATCAAAACCCCGCGTTTCAACGCTCTGAGTTGCTATGTAGGCGTCACCTACCGCTTCAATAAGCGTAATTTCGACCGTGTAGGAGCATCCGATGCCGAGGTGGCAGCTATGCTTGCGATGATTGCCACAACCGAGAACAAGCTCGCCGAGGTAAATGCCGAGAATCAGAAGCTGATGCAGCAGAATGCCGAGCAGGCACGAGAACTCGAGCAGGCGACCGTCAAGATTACCGAATATACCACAACCATACAAGAGATTGAGCAGGTTGAGAGCAGTTATAACCACACCCCTGCCGCCAACGCCAAGGAGGCTATTGCTACGGGAAACTATAACGAAATTCTCTTCTATCTCTATGGCTACGGCATCTTGAGCGCAGATAATAAGGCTCGCCTTGACCTACTTGCAGAGCATATTAAAAAGTGTGATAGCGACCATAAATTCCGCATCGAGGGCTTTGCAGACCCACAGACCGGTAGTGAGCAGAACAACATCCGTCTTGCAGCTAAACGAGCTCGTCTTGCATACGACTACCTCGTCTCAAAGGGTGTCAATCCCGACAAACTCGAATGGATAAATGGCGGCACAAAGAATCTGCCGTTTGACCATCCTGAGCAGAATCGTGTAGTAGTAATCTTCTAACATAAAAATAAGAAAAGAAATAGGCTGTCGCAACTTTTTGTTGGACAGCCTATTGTTGTATAACAAGAGAGATTTCAAGGCTTGCAAAGCCCGAAAAAGCAGAGTTTACTTAAGCGTAAATGAGCATTTTGAGGGCAAGCGTAACGCAGAAATCACCTTGTTAGGCAGCTTCTTTGTGTACTATGCAAGTTTCTGTGGCTTCCGATCCGTCATCCCATTAGCCTCTTCTGCCATCGAACTTTGCAGTTGTACCATTCTTATAACCGCGTCACAGTCGAGTGCAGGAGCCACAGTATAGTCTATCGGCATATTCCACTGAATCTGTAAATCGAGCAGTGATGAGGCAATTTGTGCATTATACTCACGGCTGATGACAATAGTACAATCCACATCGGTATATTCGGCAAAGAAGAGTGCGCCGAGGGCGAGCTGAAACGATGGTACATATTTAACAACGACATTCTCGTCCGCGCAACCACTCTGCTTAAGGCAAGTGAGTGCAGACCAAATATCGAGTCCCTGCTCGGCAACAATACCGACTTTTATCTCCGATGGTGATATCATAACTTGTAAAAAGAGAGTCGAGAGTACTACTCCCAACTCTCTACTTATTTGATAGTCTGTAAATTACAAAGTACCCATAACCTTCTCAGCCTCACGAGCCTCTACAGACATAGGATACTGTGCCTGAAGAGTATCGTAGCACTTCTGAGCCTCAGCCTTATTACCAAGAGCTACATAAGCAAGAAGCTGCTTGTAGAGGAAAAGAGGAGCTGTATATACATTCTCTGAAGCAGCAACAGCCTTCTTGTAGAGGGCAACAGCAGCCTCGTACTCACCTCTCTCAACAGCGATATCGCCACGAAGACCGAGGTTCTGCGCATTTACAACCTCTGCACCGAGCTCATTAACGCTCTTATACATAGACAGATACTTCTCTGCATTCTCCAAATCGCCAAGACGAAGATAGCAAATACCTGCGTAGTGCTTTGCAAGATTACCGGCAGCTGTAGAGCCATACTGCTCAACTACATCGAGGAAACCTGCGCCATTCTCGTCGCCATTAAGAGCCAAAGCGAAGTCCGGATTCTGAACGCCGAAACGATCCTGAGCCTCAATGATAAGCTCTGAAGCCTTCTCTGCATTTGCATCAACAACAAGGCTCTTGTAGAGGTAACCTGCTACTGCTACAACAACGATAGCGACAACAGCAATAACTACCTTCTTGCCATTCTCCTGAAAAAACTGTTCTGTTTTGCTTACAGCCTCGGCAACTGCTGCCTCCTGCTGATTCTGAATTTTTGCCATAGTGTTTCTATTATTTATTTGTTATTTTTCTCTTCAAACCGCAAAATTAAGATTTTTTAATCAATAATCCACCTTTTGCACACTTTTTTTTCAAAAATATCGATTGTTCAATAGAATTTAGTAACTTTGAGCAGACAAAATTGCGATATGAGACTAAAAAAGCTATCTCTTATAAACTTCAAGAACCTTGCACAGCAAGAGATTGTGTTCGGACAGAGTATAAACTGCTTTGTGGGCGACAATGGCACCTGCAAGACAAATATTGTCGATGCCATACACTACCTCTCGCTCTGCAAATCTGCACTCGGAATGAGCGACTCACAGTGTGTACTACACGGCGAAGATGCCTTTGTCATTGACGGAACTTACGAGAATGACGAGGGACGACGCGAGCAGATTGTATGTACATATAATCGTGGTAATCAGAAGATTATCAAGCGTAACGGCAAGGCTTACGAGCGTTTTTCGGACCACTTGGGTCTTATTCCGGTAGTCATCGTCTCGCCTGCCGACTCGATGCTTATCAGCGAGAGTGCCGAGGAGCGACGAAGGTATATCAACGCCTTCATTTCGCAATTTGACCACGACTATCTCCACCAGATGATTCGCTATAATGCAGCCCTTGCCGAGCGTAATAAGTACCTCAAAATCGGCTCTGACGAGCAGATGTTGCAGATTTACGATATGCAACTTGCCGCCACTTCAAAGGGTATCTACGAGCGTCGTAAGGAGATGATTGAGATGCTGCAACCTATCGTGGCAAAATACTACGGTATGCTGTCGGGCGATAGAGAGAGTGTTGCTCTTGCATACCGCTCCGACCTCCAAAACGGAGAGCTGACAGAGCTGCTTACAGATGCCCGTCAGAAGGATATAATTTTGGGTCACACAACAGTCGGCATACACCGTGACGAGATACTCTTTACAATAGGCGATGTACCACTTCGCAAGTATGGCTCTCAGGGGCAGCAGAAGTCCTTTATCATTGCGCTAAAACTTGCTCAGTATCAGATAATTGCCGAGCAGACAGGACGCGCCCCGATACTCCTGCTCGACGATGTGTTTGACAAGCTCGACGAGAGCCGTGTGGCAGAACTTATTGCCATTGTTGCAAGCGACGCTTTCAGTCAGATTGTAATCACCGATTGCAGCTATGAGCGTATGGAGCGACTGCTCTCTGGTAGCAATGCCGACTACAAACTATTCAATGTCACATACGGAAAAGTTCTTGACTGATGAAACGCACAGACCCAAAACCTATCGGAGACCTCTTTGACCAACTCTTCAAAAGCCCCGATATAGCGGCAAAAATCGCCGAGGGCGGGCTACCAAACAGCTGGCGAAAAGTTGTCGGACCAATCATTGCCGAATATACCCGTCAGGTACGCTTTGTCGGCGGTACTCTCTATGTGCATGTCACCTCATCGGTCATCCGAACAGAGCTTATGATGCAGCGAGATGCCCTTGTAAAGGCTATAAATGCAGAAGCCGGAATAGATATTGTCAAGCAGGTGACAATCCAATAAATTTACCGCCATAAATATCTGATTTACAAATATTTATCACGCGCGCGAGGAATAGAACATAAATTTTTATCTGTTTTATCGCTATAAAATGGATTTTTTATCGTATCTTGCACCGTTAAAAGGAAATAACAACTTAATAAACAATCTAATATAATTTTTATGAAAAAGTTTTTCTACATTCTGTCGCAGTTGGCGATAGTTTTTGCTGTTATGGTAATGGCAGCTTGTCAGCCTACACCAAACACAGGTACAGATGAGCCGGATCCAGGACCGGATGTTCCAACTCCACCGGTAGTAGAACTCGATGTTAAGTTCGAGGCGTCACTCGTGAGCGTAAATTCTTCTTCTGCCGAGATTAAGCTCGTTACAAATGATGTTGCCAAGTTTGCCTATGTTGTCGAGACTAAGGACGCAACCCTTACTCCGGACATCATATTCGCAACCGGCATAAGCGAGACTTGTAAGGATGGCGAGACCACTGTTGTCGTATCAGGTCTCTCTCCTGCGACAAACTATGTGGTTATCTTTGCTGCTGCCACTGTTGCAGACGAGTTCCACACAGAGCTTGCTAAGGTATCTCTCTCTACAAGTGCATTTACCGAGGAGCTGACAATCTATGATGTTGGCTATGATGGTTTCTCTGCACATCTTAACTTCCCTAAGGATAAAGTCCAGCCGGGTAATGTTTTGAAGTGGGGTCTTACAGAGCTTCCTCAGTACTACACAAACTATATGAGTTTGGCAGATGCAGATATGATTAACCTCAATGACGGAGCATATCACAATTACTTCTCAGAGTCTAAGACTTGGGTTTTCAACGAGAAGAACAGCTTTATTGGAGATCCGGCAGATGACGATACACTGTACAGCCCAATGGTTCCGGGTCAGCCTATGTACCTGATGATTGGCGAGTTCTCTTGGGATACAAATAACCACTGGGGTTGGGGCGATGGCTATTATGCTCCGCTCTTCGACCATCAGAACTACTGGACAGATTTCCAAATGACAGGCAAACAGCCAGACCAGTCTAAGTATTGGAGTGGCTACTATCGTCGTGAGTATGTAGAGACTAAGTCTCCTGCAAAGATGAGTGCAAAGCCAACAGTTACCATGAATCTTACACCTCGTGGCGGTACTATTACCATCACCCCTACCGACAAGATTTACGGTATGTGTTTTGCAGTTATCCCGCCTGCTCTTCAGATGGAGATTAATGCAGTTCTCAACAACCAAAGCAAGTATATGCAGTGGTATCTGACCTCTTACCATGCATTTATGAGTGGCGTCTCTATGACAGCTTTCACAGAGACTACAATTCAGTTGGAGGATCTCTTCTGGGATGGTATGAAGCAGAATACTCAGTACACACTTCACATCGTATCTTTGGGAGATGATCTTGGTTCAAAGCAGTCGTATATAACTCAGAGCTTCACCCTTCCAAAGCCTACAAAGGCTGCTTCAACAGTAGAGGTTAAGGGTGTTAAGAACCCTACAGGCGATGATCAGTGGGATCAGGTTTGGTTCAACATCAAGTGTACTTCAAAAGATGCTTACAAGGTTAAGTATGTTGCAAACTATGAGCGCGAATGGATGGCTCTCTATAACAGTTTTATCAAGACCGGTTATACAGAGGCTGAGGCGCACGACTATATTATCAGCAACTATGGTGCAGAGTTCTCTGCTGAGGAGGTAGCCCTTATCAACTCCGATCAGGGTCTTAATTTGAGCTTCGACAGCCGCGCAGATGCTACAACATTCCTTGGTGTACGAGTAATGAACGATGAGGGTCTTATCACCTCTAAGGTCGGCTCAAGGCGTTCTGTTAAGGAGCCTGCTGCTACACCTGTAAACTCAACTCTCTTTGAGGATTTGAAGGGCGAGTGGACAGCATCTACTACTATCCAATACACCCACTATCACTTCCGCGAGAATCCTGCAGAAGGCGAGGAGCACAACTATCAAATTACTACCGAGGAGCCATTGAGCTGTAAGGTTGTTATCGGCGATGTTGGTTATGAGAAGACTCTCCCAGAGGAGGTATATCAGCTCTTCTTCTCTTCATCTTCACTCAAGACTAAGGCAGAGGTAGATGCTGTATATGATCAGTTTAAGACTACCGTTGATGACTTTAATGCTCACACTCGCGGTCAGAACCGTATCCTCTGTCAGGGCTTCGACCTTGAGTATGACTACGACCTGCTCCCTTGTCCAAGTCCGGACCACAAAAAGGATATTGACGGTACAACCTATGCTAAGTATGCATCTCCATACGACCTCTTTATTGCTGATGCAGATACATACTCGGCTTACAACTATGAGTCACCTGTATTTGACTTCGGTCCAAAGTGGTTCCTTGAGATTGCAGCAGACGGCACTGTTACCGCTCCGTTCAATACATCATACTTTGCACCTATGTCACAGTGGTTTAAGAATCAGTACTACTTTATCGGTGCAAGTGACAAGTACTCTCTCCCTTACATCTCTGTTAAGGATGGCGACGAGACTAAGGCTACAAATGGTCACTTCCCTGTAACCGTTTCTGCAGATAAGAACACTATTACTATCCTCCCTCTGGAGCATACATACACAACTACCAACAATGCAGGTGCAACTATAACAGAGAAGGGTATGTTCTATCCAAACATCGCTCGTGGTTACAACGGAACATACCAGTTCTACAGCCGCATTATCGCACCTATCGTTCTTACTCGTAATGGAGCTAAGGCTGCAGCTGTTCAGAGTTCTGTAACAGAGTCAAAGGTTGTTAAGAGTGCAAACACAGAGATTAAGTCGTTGGCTAAGTTCTCTGTTCGTCAGGCACCTAAGAGCCGTACTGCTCTGCCTACAAACAAGGTTGTAACCGCTCGCAACAAGGTTTCATACAGTGTTCTCTCAACTGAGCAGTTCAAGGCTAATTGTGAGAAGTTTAACCAAACTCGTTACGGTCGTAACTAATATTTGACTATCCTCTGTCATTGGCTCTCCACTATGAAGAGCCAATGGCATTTTTAATCTAAGAAGCTAACCATTATGAAAAAACTTTTATCTCTTATTTTGGCACTTTTTGCTGTAGCAACTGCTACTGCACAGCAGCTGCCCGATGTAAAGGTTGAAAATGCAGAGGGTAAGATTATCTCTGCTCGAGAGTTGGTAGGCAAGCCACTGATTATCTGCTATTGGTCTATCACCTGCAAGCCTTGTATTCAGGAGCTGATGACAATCCTTGACCAGATTGAGGATTGGAAGGCAGAGGCAGATTTTGAGGTCGTTGCCGTATCTGTAGATGATGCCCGCCTCAAGGCAACAGCAAAGGCGAAGGCAAAGGCATTTAGCAATGACTTTATCTGTCTTTTTGACAGCAATCAGGACCTTAAGCGCGCAATGAATGTCTCTCTGACACCACAGAGCTTTGTTGTCGATAGCAAGGGTAATATAGTCTATTCTCACACAGGTTATACACCGGGTAGTGAGCAGGAACTGATTGACAAGGTTATCGCTATTTCAAAGAAGAAGTAACAAACTGTTTTCTAACACAATGAAGAGACTAATTTTTTCGGTTGTAGCCCTCTGTTCGCTCCTCTCAGCCTCGGCACAGATAACCCTTGGCGAGAAGGGTGGTGTAATCTCGGGCAGTATCGAGAGTAACAATATCGTCTATTTCAACGATAAGGCACTCTCTACCCCTGCGCCTGATACACACTTCGGCTCAAACGACTATATCAAGGTCGATTATGCTATCGACCGCTTCTCGGCAGGTATCCAACTTGAGACCTACCTGCCAGCCCTTCAGGGTTACGAGATTGGCAACTACGGTAAGCAATTTAAGGTTCTTACCCCTATGGTCTATGCACAGTGGCAGGACAAGAGCTACTCTGTAACTGTAGGTAATCTCTACGACCAATTTGGTAACGGACTGATTTTCCGTACATTCGAGGACCGTCAGCTCGGTTTTAACAACACTCTGCTCGGTGTTCGCGCAACGGCTAATATCGGCAACTATGTCGCAGTAAAGGCACTCTACGGTCGCCCACGCCTATATACAAACTATAAGAGTTGTTGGGCAGGTGGCGCAGATTTGAGCCTCTCGCTTGGCGATATGTTCGGTATGAAGCAGGGCTCACTCTTTATCGAGGGTAGCTATGCCAACAGAATGGATGATCAGATTGGCAAGGCGACTGACAACCTCCTTAATATGTACTCGGCTCGCCTGAATATGGATATTGCAGGTGTTACCCTCCGCGGAGAGTATGCCGGCAAGGGTATTGATAAGTCAAATGCCTCTAATTCATCAGATAAGGGCAAGGCTATCTATGGAGAGTTGGGTTACTCTGTTGGTAACTTCAGCTTTACCGCTATGGGTCGTGTGCTGGACAAGATGGGTACACCTCTCTGTGCAACAGGTAACGGCACGGGCAATACCCTTAACTACCTCCCTGCACTTACTCGCCAATATACCTATATGCTTGCAAACCTCAACCCTTATCAGGTAAATGTCGAGGGCGAGGTTGGTGGTCAAGCAGACTTCTACTACTCATACCGTAGCAAGACAAACCGTTACCGCTATTGGAATATCCACGCAAACTACTCTACCTACTACACTCTTCGTAAGAGTCAGAGTAAGAGCGGTAACCGTGAGCGTCTGTGGCAGGATATAAATGTAGATGTAGAGCGTCAGTGGGGCAAGAAGCTCAAAACTACGCTCCTCTACTCTTTCCAAGAGTGGAATCCATACCACGGTTATCACCACCGCACCTATGTATCGAACATCTTTGTTGCCGATGTGCAGTACAAGTTCAACCGCAAGACCTCTATGCGCGTAGAGGCTCAGTATCTGCTTTCAGGCGAGTACGAGGGCGATTGGGTAGCAGGTTTGGTCGAGTTTAACCTCGCGCCAAAGTGGAGTTTCTTTGTGAGCGATATGTACAATATCGGTCGAACAGACAGAAATGGCGAGTACAAAGGCACAAAGAAGAACTACTACTCTGTTGGCGGTAGCTACACAATCAAGCGTACACGCATACAGCTGAGCTATGGCAGAAACCGTGCAGGATTTATCTGCTCGGGCGGTGTATGTCGCTACTCTCCTGAGTATAACGGAATCAACATTGCTGTAACCTCTTCATTCTAAAGGCTATGAGAAAGTTTTTATATACACTAATCGCTATTGCAGCGACACTCTTGACAACATCTTGTCTATACGGTTTAGGTAGTGACGATGGTCTTGAGATTGAGGATACTTCGGGCTTTAAGGTAGAGGTTTCGTCAAATGTTATCTCGGCAGATGGCGAGGATATAGCTGTATTCCGCGCATTTTACAATGGCGAGGAGGTTACCTCTGAGTGTACTCTCTACAACACCACAGCAAACGAGACTATGGAGGATATGAGCTTCTCGACCTATGTGCCGGGTATGTATATGTTCTATGTCAAGTATCAGGATTATCAGAGTGAGAGTATTACCGTCACAGCCGTTGTAGATATCGACTTCAGCGACAAGGAGGAGAGCGGACTGAGTGTTACCCTCTCGACAAACTTGGTACAGGTAAGTCAGGGCTATGCTGCATTTATAGTTCGCTACAATGGTAAGGTAATTCTTCCTGATGAGATTGAGAAGGTCAAGTTCTACGATGCCGAGACTGACAGTCCGATTACTGTCGATTACACAGCCTTTGTATCAGAGTCGGGAACAGAGTATGTTCTGCCTGCATATGTAGCAATAGAGGTGGGCACAAAGAGTTTTTGGGCAAGTTATAAGACCTCTAATACACGCGAGACTCCGGTATCTATCATCTCTGTAAACTCCAAAATTCCGGCTCGTCCTGCCGATGCAGAGCCTAATAATCTCGACTTTAAGCACCGCGCACTCTTCACTCAGCTTACAGGTACTTGGTGCGGATACTGCCCTAATATGATTGCAGCATTCCACTATATGTTTGAGGAGGCAAACTATAAGGATAAGTTTGTACACACAGCAGTTCACGGTGGCGACAAGTTTGCTACCACGCTGCCTGACGGTCGTGATTTGGCAAGCATCCTCAACACATCGGGAGGCTACCCTTACACTATCGCAAATCTCTCTTATGGTCTTTCGACAAATAATAGCCTTGAGAACAATATCGGTGCTATTATGGGTGCTATTGAGGGTACTATGAAGAGCGAGGCGCGCGCAGGTATTGCAGCCCGTACAGAGCTGAAAGACAATATGTTGCTTATCCGTGCATCTGTCAAGGCTTCGCACGCGGGCGAGTACTATATCGGTGCTTGGTTGGTGGAGAGTAACCTTCAGGCAGCGCAGAGTAACTATACAGATATTAAGGAGGACTTTCTTGATATTCACGAGAATGTTGTTCGTATTGCAGATAGCAACACAACCAACTTCTTGGGTCATCCACTCGGAAATATCGGCAAGGGAGAGCGTGCAGACCACCTCTTCATTATGGAGCTTGACCCATCGTGGAAGGTAGAAAACTGCCACTTGGTGCTCTTCGCCTCAACTGTGCAGTTTAACTCGCTGACTATGACAAATGCAGTTAAGACTACATCTCTTACTTCGGGTGTCGATTTCGAGTACAAGAAGTAACAGAACATAATCTATCGAAATAGGGGTTTTATTTGAAAAATCCCTATTTTTATTTACCTTTGTAGCTAATATGAAGAGAATTGCACTTTTCCCGGGTTCGTTTGACCCATTTACTCGCGGTCACGAGTCACTTGTCGAGGGGGCTTTAAGGCTCTTTGACGAGGTTGTTATCGCTGTGGGCGAGAATGTCTCAAAGCGAGGTCTGCTCACTGTCGAGCAGCGTCAGAGGCTCATCTCTGACCGCTATGCCGGCGAGGAGAGGGTCAAAGTAACATCGTACAGCTGCCTTACAGGCGACTTTGCTCGTCAGGTGGGTGCTGTGGCGATGATTAGAGGTATCAGAAATACTACCGACTTCAACTTTGAACGCTCTATAGAGGCTACAAACCGACGCATATTTCCGGAGATTACAACCGTGATGCTCGTAACACCCGATGAGTATGCACATATCTCGTCAAGCATCGTCAGGGAGCTTCTCAGCTTCGGTCACGATGTGGCTGAGTTTATGCCCGAAGGCATTGATATTAAGAACTATTTGTAATTTTATAGGATAGATAACATGCAATTTACAGCTGAAATGATTGCCGGACTTATCTCCGGCGAAGTAGTTGGCGACAAGAACGCTACAGTACATACAGTATCTTCGATAGAGGATGGCAAAGAGGGAGGTCTTGCCTATCTGTCTAATCCTAAATATGAGCAGTATCTATACACTACTCGTTGCTCTATCGTGCTGGTGGATAAGGCTTTCGAGCCGAAGAGCGAGGTTGCAGCTACCCTTATTAAGGTCGAGAATGTGGGTGCTTGTGTACTCCAACTGCTTCAGATGTATCAGGCAATGAAGCCACAGAAGAGCGGCATCTCCCCTCGCGCATCTATCTCCGAGAAGGCGACTATTGGTCAGAACTGCTATATCGGCGACTTCGCCGTTATTGAGGCTGGTGCTGTTGTGGGCAATGGCGTAAAGATATATCCACAGTGCTATGTGGGCGACAATGTGAAGGTGGGCGATAATACCACTCTCTACCCTCGCGTGACTATCTATGAGGGCTGCTCTGTGGGTAACCGCTGCATTATCCACGCAGGCGCAGTTATCGGTGCTGACGGCTTCGGCTTTGCTCCAAATGCGGCAGGTGGTTTCGACAAGATTCCGCAGCTGGGTAATGTGATTATCGAGGACGATGTAGAGATTGGTGCAAACACCTGTATCGACCGTGCAAAGACCGACTCGACAATTATCCGTCGTGGTGTGAAGCTGGACAACCTTATTCAGGTGGGTCACAATGTACAGATTGGCGAGAATACCGTATCTTCAGCGCAGATGGGTATTGCCGGTACATCCAAAGTTGGTAAAAACTGCTTCCTCGCAGGTCAGGTGGGCATTGCCGACCATATTACCGTGGGCGACAATGTAAAGATTGGTTCACAGAGTGGTATCGACCGCGATGTTCCTTCGGGTGAGGTACGCTTCGGTTCACCTGCACTCAAGGGTATGGGCTACTACCGCAGTTTTGCAGTCTTTAAGGAGCTTCCTGAGATGGCACGACAGCTCCGAGCTTTGGAGAAAAAGGTTGCCGAACTTACAAAGGAGGAGTAACGATGATTTTAGCACTTATCCTTACACTACTCTTCGGAGGCTGCAACAGAGACGCTGACAGCTATCTGATTGAGGGTACTACAGCCAAGCAGAGTGGCTACTACTATCTGCTTGAGGGGTACAACATTGTCGATTCGGCAGAAGTCGTAAATGGTCACTATCGCTTTGAAGGTCAGATAGATGCCCGCGTACCGGTACGCAACATCGCCAGCGCATCGAGTGCAATTGAGGTTGTGGGCAATACACGCTTTGCGCAGGTTATCCTTGAGGGTGGCACTATAGAGGTGTCGGAAGATGACTACAGCCCGACAGGAGGTCTGAAGGTTGTCGGCACAAAGGGTAATGAGGCGATGTACAACTTCGCTGTTGAGGCTATGGCTCTGCAAGAGCAGATTAGAGATTGTTTCGACAACACTACCCGCAAGCGTCTGATGACTCGCTACGAGAAGTTGGTCGATAGAACGATAAGGCGAAACCTTGACAACTACGCCGGCGTCAATCTGCTTATGGCAAGCGGTGGCAGATACAGCGCAGAGCAGCGCAGAGAGTTTATTGAGCGAATGAGCAGCAGTATGCGTCAGACAGAGGCTGTAGAGAGTATGATTGAAAATTTAAACACAAATAATAACTAATATGAAGAAGATTTTTGCAATTTTGGCAGTAGCAGCAGTGGCTGTAGGCTGCAATAACCACCGCTCAACAATCAGCGGTAATGTCCTCGGCATTGAGGATGGCACTATCTACTTGGCAGAGGCAGGTCGTAACGGTGCTTTGGTAGATTCTACAGAGATTAAGGGCGGCAAGTTCGTCTTTAATATTGACGATGCAGCACAGTTGCTCACCCTGCGTACAGCAGAGGAGGGCGTGGCTGCCGTATTTACAGAGGATGGTAATATTACTGTCGAGGGTAACCTTGCAGATAACTCTGTGAAGGCTGTAGGTACACCTGCAAACGATGCATTCAACGCCTACAACGAGGCTATGACATCAATCAACCAGCGTTATGCCGAGGCTGAGGATGCAGAGGCGCGTAAGGCTATCTATGAGGAGTATAACACATTTGTCGAGCAGACTATCGAGAGCAATATGGGCAATATCTTCGGTGTCTTCATGTTCATAGAGAACAAGAGCTACGAGCTGTCTGCAGCAGAGATGGTGAAGAGCCTCAACTCCCTGAGCGAGGAGCTTAAGAGCCTGCCATTGGTGACTAAAACTATCGAGAAGGCTACACGCAAGATGCGCACAGAGCCAAAGAGAGAGGGTAGCGACTTTATCCCTACATACATCAACATCGAGCAGCCAAATGTCGATGGTACAGCAGTATCTCTTCAGAGCGTTGTCGAGAAGCAGGGCAACAAGTATGTACTGCTCGACTTCTGGGCTTCTTGGTGCAATCCTTGCATGGGCGAGATGCCATATCTGAGAGCTGCTTACGCGAAGTACCACAAGAAGGGCTTTGAGATTTACGGTGTCTCTTTCGATAGCAAAGCCGAGGCTTGGAAGAGTGCAATCGAGAAGCAGGAGATGAAGTGGGTCAATGTTAGCATCCTCCAGAGCTTCAATAACCCTGCAGCTGAGGATTATGTTGTCGAGAGCATCCCTACAAACTTCCTTATCGACTGCTCAAATGGCGAGATTATCGCTAAAAATCTCCGTGGCGAGGCTGTAGCAGAGAAGCTTGCTGAGCTGCTGAAGTAAGAGTAAATCACAAGATAGAAAAAGAGAGTTTTTAAATAAACTCTCTTTTTTTATTGAATCACCTTTTTTGGATTCTCCGCCACAAACTGCTCCCACGACTTCGTACCACGCTTTCGAGCGGTCTTTTCGCCACCAAGACCCTTAATGCGAGAAGAGCCGAGTGCCTGATTTATAGGGCTTGAGATGCTATAATAGTGGGTTAGAGCCACAGCCATACCATCTGTAGCATCCAAACGACGCGGAGGGTCGGCAAACTTCAATGTTCGAAGAACAATCGATGCTACTTGCTCTTTTGAGGCTGCACCACTACCTGTAATCGACTGCTTTATGCGCGTAGGGGCATACTCGGCAACACTCTTATTACAGCTCAACGCAGCTGCCATAGCCACACCCTGCGCACGACCGAGCTTGAGCATACTCTGCACATTTTGCCCAAAGAATGGCGACTCAAGAGCCACCTCTCGCGGAGAGTAATTATCTATCAACTCTCTTACACGCTCAAAGATATAACGCAACTTGTCATACGGGTCGGCAATCTTGTGCAGGTCAATATCTCCCATAACCACAGCCCGAAGCTGATTTCCCTCAACCTCAAGTACGCCATAACCCATATAATTAGTTCCCGGGTCAATGCCAAGAATACGAAACGGTCTATCCATTGTTATATTGTTTTCACAAAGATAGTGATTTTTATCAACACTACCCTTTTTGTTGTTATAACTTTCGTATTCAGCTTATAGTTCGCACCGATTTTATCGTCAGAATTTGTACTCCGCTCACACTCTGCACCATTTTGTTGTCAAAATACGGTAGATGCAACGCTCGGCAAAAATACCCGCGAAGGGTAGTACTGTGCGTACGACCCTTTGCGGGTACTTTTTGTTAGCGGCAGCAGGTGCCGTATTTTCACAACAAAATTAGCCTTTAGAGGCAATCTGTACTTGCAACCTAAACTCCGCCCCCTCAATATCGGTCTTAAGTCGAATATAGTTGCCGAAGTGGGTAACTTTTACGAAGTGTAAGCCCTTTTCGGTGATTGGGTTAAAAACTGTACCTTCGTCTGCCCAATGGATGCCGTCGAGGGAGATTTGCACGCGGGCGTTTAGTGTTCCAGAGCCGATAATATCTTCAACAAGGATAAAGAAGATGACTTCATCTGCCCAGCCGACCTCGTATGGGTGTGTCTCAAAGCCCTCAGAGAAGGACTTTTTTATCTCTAAGTGTGCTGCATTAAACTGTTTCATAGTAAGGTATATTCTATAAATTTATTACTCCTGGGATACTACAAATGAATCTATATATAGGAATACTCGTCGATTAGTATCTGTTTCGAGCCATATCACAGGATTAATAAGACCATCTATACGGCGATACTTATCCACAGCGGTAATCTTATGTCCGCGCAGGTCGAAAATCTTATTTTGGCACTGCATCTCGACATACTCTTTATCGATAATATCGACCTTCAAGCGCAAATACTGCCAATTGATTTTGCAGTCGGTCTCGTTATAGATAAGGTTTTGAGTACCATTTGGTACATCTTTATATCCTGCGTGGTAACCATCAGGGCGACGCTCGCCAAACCACCAGCAGTCCACGCCCCACTTGCACCAATCGCCATCAAGACCGAAAGCCCAATCTTTATCGGTGCCGGGTGTAGCCTGAATATACTGCCACTTGCGCATAGGCTTGCCATCGACCGTATTAAGGTAGCGAATACCCCAGAAGAATCTATTTCCGTCGTCCTGCGTATCTGAGCCTATACCGAAGGCGCGAATAGAGTCCTCGTGCAGACCGGGTTGTTCGCCTGTACCATCGACAGCGTTCTGCTCGCCCGTATAGGCAAACCAGCACTCAAGTTGCAGGTAGCGGGCATTTGGGTCCATATTTGACAGACGCTTAATGGCGTGACCCATAGAGCCCGGGGCTGGCGGCATAGAATAAGGATTTGCCACGGGGCGTGTAGAGAGTTTAAGCGAGTAGGTACCCGAGAATGAGCCGTGCGTACCCGGAAAACGGTATGTAGCCGAGCTGAGCATTACAGGGGGCCACTGGTCTTTATTGACCTTTGTTGGTGGCACATCAAAGTCGGGATGCTCGGTAAAGTTTGGCAACAGCACCATCCAACCGTTAAAGCCACGGTCAAAAATATCATAGCACAACACCCTCTTAAGCGGGTTGAAACGGCTATAAAGCATAATTTTATCCATACAACTCTATACCTTTATCTGTTAAACGATTTTGTAATCTCTTCACATCGAGTTCTCTTGGTGTACAACCCTCTGCTGCACACATTGCCGCTGCCGTACCCACAGCCTCTCCCATAGCCATACAGATACTCATCACGCGGTATGATGCGTGTGCGCGATGCGTTCCAGAGATGCAACGACCTGCTGTATAGAGGTTTTCGACACCCTTTGGTGTAAAGCAACGGTATGGCAAGTCGTACGGGTCGCAATACTGTATATGCTCCTCGGCTTGACCCGACCCTGCCGGATTGTGTATATCGACAATAAACTCTGCGCGGTGTACAATAACATCCTCAAAGCGACAGCCTGCAGCCATCTCCTCGGCAGTGATGACATAGTCGCCCATAACTCGTCGCGTCTCCCTCACACCCGTAGTCGTTCCGCTCGAAATCACGCGGCACTGCTCATAGCCCGGGATATGCTTATGGAAGAAATCGACAAGTGTAAACATCTGCTCACGCAACTCAAGGTCGGCACTGAAAATCTGCTCTACGCGGGTCATATCCACGCCATTGACCTGCGTAGTATTTACCTGTCGGCAACCCTTATGTACCGTAGGATGGAGTCGTACGGCAGCAAGACGCTCCGGCAGCTCTCCCTCAAGGCTCAGACGCTTGCAGTAGTCCAAAAAACGCTCGTCGCCAAGGCGAACATCATCCACATCGCCAATGCAAATCACACCCTTCTCTTCATCCACGCCCGAGATAGTAAACTCAAGTGTTACGGGCTGCATCAGCCCATCCTCACGACCCTTTTCGGTCGGCGCACCGGCAAGATAGCTGACAAGACCATCTCCTGTAGCATCTACCGTAACGGCACCAAGTAGTGCGAAAGTACCCTCGCCGGCTGTAACAATCACACCACGAAGTGTATCGCCCTCCTTTACCACATCGGCAACCGTAGTCTGCAGAAAGACATCTATATTAGGGTGATTTACAAACTGTGCAAGGGTCATCTTTGCCCTCTCAAAGTCGTGTGCAAAACCTGTACGACCAATCATATCGTTCTGTGGCACACCCAGCAGTTCGACCAGCTCGTCACGCATCGTACCCTTGCCGACCATACCGAGTATAGGACCTACATAGCCCGCTGTAAGGTTACCACCCACAACGCCATAACGCTCCACCAAAGCCACCTTTGCGCCTTCGCGTGCCGCAGCCACTGCTGCACATATTCCCGCAGGACCCGAGCCGGCAACGATAACATCGTAGCGACCCCGCACCTCAACTGTTTTTGTATAGTTAATTCTCTCCATCTCTCTTTGAATCTATATACCTATAAATAGCATACACCACAGCAATACCCACCATAACAGCCACGCCTCGGACCATTATGCTCTCCACAGCAGGGGTATGGGTATCGGTAAAGAGCTGCACCACCAACAGAACTGCAATGGCAAGCAGAGTTACCACGAAGCAGGTTACTGCCATCTGCGAATATCGCTTTGTTGCCCGTTTCATCTCTGCACTCGGCTCTAAGTCTGCCTCGGGGTCGAGAATAGCCTGCACCCTCTCGTAACCCGGGTCGGTAGTACCCTTCCACTTTGCCCATAGCTCCATAATGGCGAGCAGGATTACCGGCACAACCGTACCGATTACAGACTCAAGCACATTCGGATTTATCCACTCAAAACTCTCTTTTACAGCGTCACTAAACTTAAATGCCAAGCCAAAAATTCCGCAGGCGTATGTTATAACCATAGCCGTAAGCAGATGCTTCTGCGTAAGTCGCTTTGAGAACACTCCCCACACAGACGGTATGTAGAGAGGACCGATAATCATTGTCAGCACCGTAACCACAACCTTCTCTGCACCACCTGCATACGGGATAAGCAGTGCCAAAAGTACTATCGCAGCACCAAAGGCGAAGGTAAATATTCGACCGGTGCGGATAAGACCCTTCTCTCCGACCTCGGGATGTTTCTCGCCGTAAATATCGTATGTAAATACATTTGCAAAGACATTGAGCGTACCCGACACAGTCGAGAGGGTTGCCGAGACCATTGCTGCCAGCATCACGCCCAACATACCCTTCATCAGCACATGGCTCGACATAAGGATATACGCCTGCTCAGGGTTTGCATCGGGAACAATCTGACGGAACACCATAGCCGGAAAGTACCAAATCAGCGGTGTGAGCAGGTATAGCACGCCTACAAGGTATGTACTCTTGCGGGCATCGCTCACCGTCGGCACACTGATATATCGCTGCACAAAGGGCCAGTCGCCACCAATAGTAAAGCTATTTACAAAGAACCACAGTATCAGCCAAAACCACGGATACTCTTTGCTCACAGGCGTAAAGTACCCCTCCGGAGCCCCTGCCACAAAGGCGTCAAGACCACCGACAGCATCTATCGAGAGCGGTATCATAAATATAACCACCGTAATCAGCACACCAAACTGCACTACATCGGTCATAAGCACCGCCAAAAAACCGCCTAACACAGTGTATAACAGCGTAATAACACCAAGAATAAGTATCGCCCAACTTACCGACAGATGTCCGTCAGCACCTGCCATAAAGTGACCCTCGGGCAGTGTCATCAGCGTTGACATCACAACTGCAATGGCATATAGAGCCACAGCCGTATGGAAACCCCTGCCGATAATACCCAGCAGCGTATAGAAACTCAGTGAACGCTTGCCAAATCGTATTGTAAGGTACTCCCCGGGCGACTTAATCTTCATCTCGCGCCACTTACCCGTAAGGTAACGACCCACAAAGAAGCTCGCAAAGCCGAGGATATTACCTATCAGCACAGCCACAAAGCCCGAGCGATAAGCCACACCACCCCAAATTACAAATGTACTTGCCGAGAAGAGTGTCATATATGTTGACATTCCCGACAACCACCACGACGAATTTCTGCCGGCGATAAACATATCGGCAGACGACTTAATGCTGCGCGACACCCATATACTCACGCCAATAAGCCCCAAAAAGTAGAGTACAATTACGATATAGTCAATTCCTACCATAGTAAGTTTAGGTTTTATTTCACAATCTTTCCCGCCAACACTACTCGCTCTATCAGCGGTGTATTATAGGCGTAAGTAAAGAACTCAAATGATGGCAACGGCTTGGTAATAAAGAAGTTGGCAACCTTACCGACGGTTATCGAGCCATACTTGTCGCTCAACCCCATCGCGGCTGCGCCATTCAGCGTTGCTGCCCACAGAGCCTCTGTCGGAGTCATACGCATACGCATAGAGGCAAGCGATGTGACAAAACGCATATTGCCCGACGGAGACGAGCCCGGATTATAGTCTGACGCCAACGCCACCGTAACCCCACTCTCGACCATCGCCCTTGCCGGAGGATAGTTCATACCCAAAAATAGTGCAGCCCCCGGAAGCAGAGTTGCCACTGTACGGCTTGACCTCAAGCACTCTATCTCCTCTGTGCCACTACTCTCAAGATGATCTACCGACATAGCACCCAGCTCCACACCGAGCTGAACACCACCCGAAAAATCAAGTTCGTTGGCGTGTATCTTCGCCTTCAAGCCATACTTAGCACCACACTCAACAATGCGGCGGGTCTGCTCAAGGGTGAAGAATCCACGGTCGCAGAAGACATCCACAAACTCAGCTATCGACTGCATAGCAACAGCCGGTATCATCTCTCGGCAGACCAAATCGACATACTCATCCTGACGACCTTTATACAGCTTCGGCACTGCGTGCGCACCCAAGAATGTAGCCTTTACTGCCAACGGAGTACTACTCTTTATGCGGGCAATAACCCTGAGCATCTTCAGCTCATCCTCCGTAGTAAGACCATAGCCCGACTTTATCTCCACCGCACCTGTACCCATCAGCATAATCTCCTCTATGCGCTCCATAGCCTGACGGTAGAGTTCATCCTCCGAGGTGTTGTGCAGACGCTCTGCCGAGTTGAGTATTCCTCCACCTCGTGCCGCTATCTGCTCATAGCTCAGACCGTGTATCTTATCTAAAAACTCCTGCTCACGACTACCTGCATAGACAATATGGGTGTGTGAGTCGCAGTACGACGGAAAGAGCATACCTCCTGCGGCATCAATTCTCTCGGCATCCTCAACATCGGGGCAACAATCCATCGTGCCGAAACCACTAATTACCCCATCTTCTGCAAGCAACCAGCCATTTTCGACCCTCTCCATACTATCCATATCCGCACCCGCAACAGAGTGGCGGTTATGGGTATCTATGCCCACAATAGTTCCGATATTTATAACGAGCAGTCTCATCCTCTTCTCTGCAAAAATCTCACTGACGCATCAATGAGCGGGTACATTACTCTGTCATTATCAATATAAGGTACAACCTCACGATAGGCTGCCACAAAGTTCTCAACAGCCGCAGAGGAGCGCAGAGGGCGACGGAACTCGAGTGCCTGAGCTGCGTTGAATAGCTCTATGGCGAGTACACGCTCGGTATTATCGACCACACGAGCAAGTTTTGTAGCTGCATTTGAGCCCATACTCACATGGTCCTCCTGGCTCTGCGACGACGGTATAGAATCTACCGAAGCCGGCATACAAAGACCCTTTGTCTGACTTACAATAGATGCTGCCGTATATTGCGGAATCATAAATCCGCTATTCAGACCCGGATTGGCAACAAGGAACGACGGCAGACCACGACTGCCCGAAATAAGGCGATAAGTTCTACGCTCCGAGATATTGCCCAACTCCGCCACAGCGATAGCCAAAAAGTCCATCACAAGGGCTATCGGCTGACCGTGGAAGTTACCTGCACTCACAACCATATCCTGCTCCGGAAAGACTGTCGGGTTGTCCGTAACGCTGTTTATCTCATTCTCAAGCACCGATGAGACATAGGCTATCGTATCTTTTGTAGCACCGTGTACCTGTGGGATGCAACGGAACGAATACGGGTCTTGAACATGCGCCTTTGGTTGCGCCAAAATCTCACTACCCTCAAGCAACGAGCGCATAGTTCGAGCCGTTGTCAACTGTCCACGATGGCTGCGAACAATATGAACCTCGTCGCAGAACGGCTCTATACGACCATCAAAGGCATCGAGTGACACTGCTGCAATACGGTCTGCCTGATTGCTCAAACGCATAGCCTTAAGTAGCGACCACACGCCATAGGCACTCATAAACTGTGTACCATTCAACAGCGCAAGACCCTCCTTAGAGTGCAAAGTTATCGGCTCCCAACCGAACTGCTCCAACACCTCTGCCGCAGAGATTACAAGACCATCGACCTCAACCTCTCCCATACCTAATAGTGGCAATGAGAGGTGCGCAAGTGGCGCAAGGTCGCCCGAAGCACCTAAAGAGCCCTGCTGGAACACCACAGGCAGCACATCGTTATTATAAAAATCTACAAGTCGCTGGACGGTAATAAGTTGCACGCCCGAATGACCATAGCTCAGTGACTGAATCTTCAGCAGCAGCATAAGCCTTACAATCTCGCTCGGCACTCTGTCGCCCGTACCGCAGGCGTGAGACATTACAAGATTGTTTTGTAATTTACCAAGTTCATCTGCACTGATGCTTATATTGCACAGCGAGCCAAAGCCCGTAGTGATACCGTATATAGGCTCTTTTTGGCTCTCCATCTTGCTATCGAGGTAGTCACGACAGCGGGTTATGCGCTCACACGCCTCTGCACTTAGTGCTATAGGAGTTTTATTTGCCAATAGCTGACCAACACGCTCAATGGTAAGTCGCTCTGATGATATATAGTGGATATCCATTATTGTAGGTATGTTCTATAAATTAGGTTAAACTATTATTCCGTTCTTGTGTAGATTCTATTTCGGTCGCTTTAGTGTTTTTTTGATTAACTGTTCATCTGCAAAGTTCGGCAGGGTTACCTTCAACCCCTCTGTGCGCGCCATCTCTCGGCGGATAGCATCTATCGCCCCCTTATTTCGCGCCCAGCTACGGCGAGCAATGCCGTTATTGACATCCCAGAGCAACATTCGTCTGATATGTTCATCTGACGCCTCGCTGCCATCTATCACCATACCGAAACCGCCATTGATAACCTCTCCCCAGCCTACGCCGCCGCCATTATGGATAGAGACCCAAGTAGCACCGCGGAAGCTGTCGCCAATAACATTATGCACAGCCATATCTGCCGTAAGGTTTGAGCCGTCATAGATATTCGATGTCTCACGATAAGGGGAGTCTGTACCCGACACATCGTGGTGGTCACGACCCAGCACCACAGGAGCAGATATTTCACCCGACGCTATGGCGCGGTTAAATGCCTGTGCAATCTTCATTCTACCCTCACAATCGGCATAGAGAATACGCGCCTGAGAGCCCACAACAAGGCGATTCTTACCCGCCTCGATAATCCAATGGATATTATCCTCAAGCTGACTGCGAATATCTGCCGGAGCTGATGTAGCAATCTCTGCCAACACCTCTGCCGCTATACGGTCTGTGGCTGCCAAATCCTCCGCCTTGCCCGAAGTACATACCCAGCGGAAAGGACCAAAGCCGTAGTCAAAGAACATCGGACCCATAATATCCTGCACATAAGACGGATAGCGGAAAGTGCCATCTGCCTTGAGTATATCCGCACCCGCTCTTGAACTCTCAAGCAGAAAGGCGTTACCGTAGTCAAAGAAGTACATACCCCGCTCTGTGAGGCTGTTTATCGCTGCCACTTGACGACGCAAAGAGCTATGCACCGCCTCGCGGAAACGCTCCGGCTCCTCTGCCATCATACGGTTGGACTCCTCGTAGCTATACCCGACAGGATAGTAACCTCCCGCCCACGGGTTATGGAGTGATGTCTGGTCAGAGCCCAAATCTACCGCTACACCATCAGCAGCAAGACGCTCCCACAACTCAACCACATTACCCACATAGGCAAGACTTACAACCTCCTTTGCCGCAACAGCCTTAGCAATTCTCTCCATAAGCGAGTCGAGGTTGTAGTGCAACTCATCAACCCAGCCCTGCGAGTGACGCTTCTCGGCAGCCTTTGGATTTACCTCGGCAACAACACTTACCACCTGCGAGATATTACCTGCCTTTGGCTGTGCGCCCGACATACCTCCCAAGCCCGAAGAGACAAACAACATTCCGCGAGCATCCTTCTGACCCTCACTAAAGCGTTTGCGGGCTGCATTCATCACTGTAATAGTTGTACCGTGAACAATGCCCTGCGGACCGATATACATATACGAGCCGGCTGTCATCTGACCATACTGCGACACACCCAAAGCATTAAGTCGCTCCCAATCATCAGGCTTTGAGTAGTTCGGAATAACCATTCCGTTTGTAACCACCACCCTCGGAGCGTCTGCGTGTGACGGGAAGAGTCCAAGCGGATGACCCGAATACATCACAAGGGTCTGATTGTCTGTCATCTGACTCAGATACTGCATCGTAAGGCGATACTGCGCCCAATTTTGGAACACAGCACCATTTCCGCCATATGTTATCAGCTCGTGCGGATGCTGTGCCACTGCCTTATCGAGGTTATTCTGTATCATCAGCATAATTGCAGCCGCCTGACGAGATTTTGCCGGATAGTGGTCTATCGGACGGGCATACATATCATAGTCAGGACGAAAACGATACATATATATTCGACCATAGCGAGCCAACTCCTCGGCAAACTCAGGCGCAAGTGTTGCGTGGTGCTTCGGGTCGAAATAGCGCAATGCATTGTGCAGTGCAAGCTCCTTCTGCTCGGCAGTAAGTATATCTTTACGCTTTGGAGCGTGATTTATCGTTGTATCATACGGTTTTGGCTGTGGCAGAGTCTCGGGAATACCCTCAACAATGCTCTGTTGAAACTCCTTCAGTGTCATAGCTTACCCAATCTTTTCGTTTACAATATCAAGAACTCGCTGCTCAAGCTCTACTGCCTGCTGCGCAATCTGAGCCGCCTCTGCTGTAAGGCTATCAGCAACAGCCCTATCTTTAAGACCTGCGGCATTAATTCTCACATTCAACTGCGCACCCAACACGGCACTACGAGCAGCCAACGCACCCACACCGGCATCAGATACAGAGTTTGGATTACCGCTTGCAGCCATAGCCTCGACAATCTCAAAGACACGAAGCGACGCCTTCATAGTCTTCAGTGGCACCTGTGTAGCATACAGCGTAGCCTCCTGCAACGCAGCACTACGGGCAGCCTTCTCCTCCGGCGTACCCTTCGGCATTGCAAATACAGCCATTATACGGTTAAATGCCTCGGTATCTTCATCCACAAGTGCAAGCAACTCAGAGAGCAGCTGCTGTCCGCGCTCGGCATAGTCAGAGAAGTACTCCCACTGCTCGTCCCAACCCGCCTTATGTGACGAGAGGTTTGCCACCATAGCACCCAAAGCTGCACCCAAAGCACCCATATATGCCGATATAGAGCCACCACCCGGGGCAGGGGACTCACTCGCTGTCTCAAGCGCAAACTCCTTGCAGGTCATATCTACAAGTCTCTTTGCAGACCTATTCTCAAGCATATACTCGACAACCTTCTCCTCCGCCTTGAACGGCTTGAGTTCATCAAGACCCATACTCTTGACAGCTATACGGATAATCTCCTCCTCGGCAATACCTACGGAGCGATGTTGCTTTCTGAGGAAGTACTTACCCGCCTCAATAAGCGTACGCTTTGGTACAAGACCGACAATCTCAGTACCTGTAACTCTAACGCCCCTTGCATCGGCAGCGCGACACACCTCATCAAAGGCAATATGGAGCGGAGTGGTTGCAATATCCGTAATATTCATCGACACCTGAGCAATGCCGTACTCCTCAATATACCAGCCGATAGCCTTTGTACCCTTCAGAGTTCCGGGGCGCATCACAGGCTCGCCATTGCTATCTGTCACAATCTTACCAACTATCGGATTACCCTCTCTTACCGGACGACCCTTCTCGCGCACATCAAATGCAATGGCATTGGCTCTACGGGTAGAGGTGGTATTGAGATTATAGTTTACCGCAATCAAAAAATCTCGCGCACCTACCGCCGTAGCACCCGTCTGTGCAGCACGCTCTGTCCACTGCTCACCGCCAAAATCGGGAGCATCAGCCGTACCAAAACGCTTTGCAAGACCCTCATACTCGCCCTGACGACATACGGCAAGGTTCTTACGCTCCTCTGTAAATGCCGCAGCCTCATAGCAGTATGTCGGCACTGCAAGCTCACGAGAGATACGCTCTGCAAGCTCTCTTGCCATAGCTGCACACTGCTCAAGGGTCACCCCCGACACCGGCACAAGTGGCAACACATCGGTAGCACCCATACGCGGATGCGCCCCCTTATGCTTGCGCATATCTATCAGCTCTGCCGCACGCTTAACACCGGCAAAGGCAGCCTCAACAACCGCCTCCGGAGAGCCGGCAAAGGTGACAACAGTACGATTTGTCGCCTCGCCCGGATCGACATCAAGCAGACTGACATCTGCCGCAGCAGTTATAGCATCGGTAATCTGGCGAATAACCTCCATATCTCGCCCCTCACTAAAGTTGGGTACGCACTCGATAATCCTCTTCATAGTTGAATAATTAAGTAGCTATATTTGTTACCAAAGATAAGTAGAATTTTGTTAAAAACAAATAGGCAACAACCCTCCATCTCAAATGATTTTGTTTTTTTGCAAAATTATTCATACCTTTGTATATTGATAAATGTGAATATATTGTAACTATGGCAATAAATATTAAACTTTCATCGTTAATGGCTAAGAAAAATATCTCGCTCACTGAGCTGGCAGAGAAGATTGGCATCACTCAAGCCAATCTGTCTATTCTCAAGACCGGCAAGGGGCGAGCTATACGATTTTCGACTCTTGAGGCTATCTGCAAGGTGCTCAAGTGCCAGCCCGGGGATATTCTTGAGTTCGGAGATTAATTTTTCAGCCATCAGGTGCAAAAATATCCCCAAAAATTTGGAAAATTGATGGGGGGGGGTAAATTTGCACCGAAGTTTTGCAAAACAGGTTAATGAGATACAATCAAGTAAGTTCAAATTAAATTTTTACGACTATGAGAAGATTTTTCACTCTCGCCGTTGCTGCTCTACTCTCTTTTGCAGCTATGGCACAGGCAAGTCAGCAGCCCGCTCTGCCTATCATCCCTAACGATGAGCAGGTAAGATATGGTCAGCTGGAGAATGGTATGAAGTACTACATTCGCCACAATGACAAGCAGAAGGGTCTTGCAGACTTCTACATCATCCACGATGTAGGCGCAATTCAGGAGGATGACAACCAGCAGGGTTTGGCTCACTTCCTTGAGCACATGGCTTTCAACGGCACAAAGAACCTGCCGGGCAAGATGCTTATCGAGTATCTTGAGAAGGTGGGCGTCAAGTTTGGTGCAAACCTCAATGCAGGTACCTCTTGGGATTACACACAGTATCTGATGAAGGATGTTCCTGTTGCTCGTCAGGGCGTTATCGATACTGCAATGCTCATTCTTCATGATTGGTCACACTTCATCACTCTCGACCACGATGAGATTGACAAGGAGCGTGGCGTGATTATGGAGGAGTTGCGTATGCGTGACGGTGCATCTTGGCGTTCTACAATCAACCTGCTCAAGACCCTCTTCAAGGGTACAAAGTATGAGCACCGTAACCTTATCGGTCATCTTGACGGTCTGAAGTCTTTCAACTACGATGCTATCAAGAGTTTCTATGACAAGTGGTATCGCCCTGATTATCAGGCAGTAGTAGTTGTAGGTGACATTGATGCCGACAAGATTGAGGCACAGGTTAAGAGCCTTATGTCAGACATCCCTGCTCCGGCAGCAGATGCAGCAACAAAGGAGACAATCGTTGTTCCTGACAATCAGGAGCCTATTGTATCTGTCTTTGAGGACCCTGAGATGCTCGAGAGCGACATCAGCCTCTTTATCAAGCGTCCTGCAATGCCTCGTATGTATCGCAACACCGTTATCGGTGAGCAGGTAACTCTTATCGAGGCTCTTGGTAGCACAATGGCAAATGCTCGTCTTGCAGAGATTGCAGCAAAGCCTGATGCTCCATTTACAAATGCATATATTTCAAATGGCGGTGTTGGTATCTGCCCTACTTTGGATGGCGTTGTTTTGGGTGTAAATACAAAGGATGGCGGTCTTCTGAAGGGCTTTGAGGCTGCACTGACCGAGCTTGAGAGAGTTCGTCGTCACGGCTTTACCGAGGGTGAGCTTGAGAGAGCAAAGGCACAGGTACTCCGTCGTGAGGAGCAGGCTTATATGAACCGCAACGACCGTATGAATGGTCAGTATGTAAACCGTTACCTCTCTGCATTCCGTCGTGGCACTGCATTCCCTGATGCCGAGATTGAGTGGAAGATGGATAGCGTGATTATCTCACAGCTGCCTCTTGAGGCTATCAATCAGACCTTTGCAAGCTATATAACCGACCATAACAATGTAGTTATTGCCAACGCTCCTAAGAAGGATGGTATTGTAAACCCTACCGAGCAGGGCATCCTCGAGACTATGGCAAAGGTTAAGGCTTCAGAGATTGCTCCTTACAAGGATAACACCGTAAAGGTTCCGCTTATCGACAATACTGACGCTCTGAAGGGCTCAGTTGTAAAGAAGGTGGCAGAGAATACTACTCTCGGCACAACAGAGTGGACCCTCAAGAATGGCGTTAAGGTTGTTGTTAAGCCTACAACATTCAAGGCTGACGAGGTTCAGATTCAGATGATTGCACAGTCGGGTGTAAGTAACCTCTCTGACGAGGACTACTACACAGGTAAGTATCTCTCACTTGCAATGAGTCAGATGGGTGTTGGCAAGTTCTCATCTACAGAGCTTCGCAAGCAACTCTCAGGCAAGAGCGCATCTACAGGCGTATCTCCTGATGACTATGTGACAACTATCTACGGTAGCGGCTCTCCAAAGGATTTGGAGACTATCTTCCAGCTGCTCTACCTCCGCTTTACCGAGCCACGCTTCAGCAAGGATGACTTTGATGCAACTATGGCGCAGTATATCAGCTATGTAGAGAATCTTAAGACCAACCCTGACTTCAAGGCATCGTCAGAGCAGATTAAGACCCTCTTTAACAACAACTACCGCCGTCAGCAGATCTCTACCGAGGTGCTCAATGCTATCAAGTACGACCGTTTGGAGAGTGTCTATAAGTCACTGACTGCAAATGCTGCCGACTATACCGTATATATTATAGGTAATGTCGATTTGGCAACCCTTAAGCCAATGGTTGAGAAGTATATCGGCTCACTGCCTGCTAAGAAGTGCAAGGTTACAAAGCGCGTAGATGATGGTGTTCGCTATGCAAAGGGCGAGGTTGTAAACGACTTCAAGCACCCAATGCAGCAGCCAAAGGTTAGCGTATGTCGTATCTACACCGGCGATATGGAGTACAACCTCGAGAACTCTGTTACTATGAACTTCTTGCAGGATATTCTCCGCGCACGCTATACAGTCTCTATCCGTGAGGAGAAGGGCGGTACTTACAGCGTAGGCGTAGGTGGTTCACTCGACCCATTCAACGCTCCAAGCTACCAGATTGTTGTGCAGTTTGATACAAACGAGGCTATGGCAGACGAGCTCTCTGAGATTGTTGTTGCCGAGCTTAAGCAGATTGCAGAGAATGGTCCTAAGAGCGAGGATATGGAGAAGGTTCGCGAGTACCTTATCAAGGAGTGGAACAACCGCCTTGTTCAGAACGGACACTGGGTAAACTACATCTACCAGTACTACACCTTTGGCGAGGCTGTAAACCGCGTTGCAAACTATGAGAATGTTGTTAAGGCTATGAATGGCGAGAAGATTGCGGCACTTGCTGCAAAGATTCTTGCAGACAACAATATGACCTATGTTGTAATGCGTCCTGAGAAGTAATATAACACAATAAGTAGCAAAAAAGCATCCAAAATTTGGGTGCTTTTTTGTTTATTTAGTAATCTTTTACTAACTTTGTGGTATAAGTGGCAAAAGATTCCCTCTCCGAAAAATTCGGGGGGGGGGATTTTGCTGATAATCAACACTTTACAGACATAAACACACACAAAATTATGAAAAAGTTGATTCTCGCAGCCATTATAGCTCTTACCGCAGCTGCCTGCACAAAGGAGGATACTACTGTTACAAATAACAGTAATGTTACCGCCGTCGAGTTTAATATATCACTTGCAGATAGAGCCTCACGAGCCTTTGCAAAAGCAGAGAGCGTCGATTGTTTACACTACAATATCTTCCTTGCGGGGGAGGAGAGTGCTATTCTCTCAGGAAGTGAACAGATTGACACCGACGGAGAGTTCCACTTCTCGCTCAACCTTGCCAAAGGTGTGGAGTATGACATTGTATTTTGGGCGCAAGATGCCTCTTGTACTGCCTATACCCTTACAGGCAAGAGTGTCACTATTGATTATACAGCCATTAGCGCAAATGACGATGCTGCCGATGCCTTCTTTGGCAGCGCGAGCAGTTTCAATCCATCGGAGGATAGTTCGACCTTTACCCTCAAGCGACCTTTTGCACAGCTCAACGCCGCAACAAAAGATTATCAGGCGATAGCTGACTTGGGTGCAGTATCTATGACAAGCACAGTTTCGCTGAAGGCTCACAATAAGTTTAATATCGCAACAGGCGATGTTTTTGGCGACAAAGTAGATGTAGCGTTCACGGCAACGGCTATCCCTGCTGAGACATTCCACATCAGCGGTTATAAGTACCTGCTGATGAACTACATCCTTGCGCCAAAGGCAGCCTCTACACTTACAAATACCACATTTACCTTTATCGGCAAGAGAGCAGACAACTCTACGATAAATATTCCGAGCCAAACCTACACAAGCATCCCGTTGCAGCAGAACTGCCGCACAAACATCCTCGGCTCTCTGCTCACAAGCCCTACACAGTTTAATGTCGAGCTGAGTTTAGGTTTTGGAACAAATGAGCACGACCACGATATTGTCCCTGCAAACCAATTCTGGTACACCACCGCGACAGGCGACCCACTGCCATTCAATCTGTTCAACATCTTTAACAAGGGCTTTGTTTCACAGAGCTACAATGCAGAGGATGGTCGCTGGGAGGCTACATTCAACGGTGCAATAACCGAAGTGTATGGCATATCGGACTTTAATATCAGTAATGAAGAGATTCTTCTGCGTAGCAACATCACATCTATTCAGCTACCGGAGGGTGTTCAGACTATCGGTTTGGGAGCCTTTGCGCTGACATCAATTACGGAGTTTACCGTTCCTCAGAGCGTTACAAGCCTCGGATATGGTGCTGTGGCAGGTTGTATATACTTAAAAGCAGTCTATGGCAAGTATGCCTCGGCAGATAACCGCTACCTTGTCGATGGCGGAGTTCTCAACTCCCCTGCTCTTGCAGATGTTACAACAAGCGAATATACACTTCCGACCGATGTTGTAGCAATTGGTCCGCTCTGTTTTGCCATGTTAGACTCTCAATTCAGCAAGTTGATAATTCCTGACAATATTCAGTATATCTCGCCTCTCTCATTCTATGGCAACCCGAGCATCAAGGAGGTTGTAATCGGCAGTGGCGTCACATTCCTTGAGGGCGCATCATTCTCCGGAGCATCAGCTCTTGAGAGTGTAACTATCAGCGGCTCGCTGTCATACAGTGGCTCTTATGTCGCTTTATTGGGCGACTTTATGCGCGCCTTTGACAGTTGCCCTGCGCTGAAAGAGTTTAACTCTCCGCAGGCGTCAAGCGATAAGCGTTGCCTTATCATCGGTGGCAGCTTGGTTGAGATTGCTTTGGCAGGCGTTGGAAACGAGTACTCAATACCGTCAGGCATTACGACATTGAACGAGGAGGTATTCCGCAATGTTGCGCTTGACAAGCTCATTATAGGCAACAATGTCGAGACAATCTCAAGTAACGCGCTATATCGCAGCGAGATTAAGGAGGTTGTTATCGGCGATAGTGTACAAAGTATCGGAAAGAGCTGTTTCTCAGAGTGTTCATCCCTTACAAAGGTTACTATCGAGGGTAGTACGACAATCGATGAATATGCTTTTGCAGAGTGTGGCAACTTAGAGCAGCTACACATCACCTCTCTGAAGGATTGGTGCGAGACTGAACGCAAAAATGAGTACTCTAACCCACTTGTCTATATCAAATCTGAGAATGCAAATTGCGGTCTGTACCTCAATGGCACAAAGGTCGAGGGTACACTTACAATCCCTGATGGCACAACCACCATCAAGGACTTTGCATTCTTAAATCTTACGACAATTACAGGTGTAGAGGTCCCTGCAAGCGTGCAGTCACTTGGCGACGGAGTCTTTAAGGGTTGTACAAATATCAGCTCTTTCTCAGGACCTAACGCTTCGGCAGATGGCAGTTATCTGAAGATTGGCAGCACTTTGGCGGCATTTGCACCGGCTTCGGCTGTAACAACTTTTGCTATTCCTGCCGGCACAACGACTATTGGCAACTACGCTCTATATGATGCTAAAAAACTCACATCAATCACTATACCCGACTCAGTTACCACCATTGGCGACTACTCGTTTAGCGGATGTAAGTTGATACAAACTATTGTTATTCCGGACAGTGTGGTATCTATAGGAGCTTACGCCTTTGACCGTTGCTACAAATTGAACACAATCACTCTCGGCAGTGGTTTGCAGAGCATTGGCGAGTATGCGTTTACTAATTGTAGCATTAATTGGATAGATGCAAACGAGAGTACGGGTCATATTGAGGATATAACAGTATATTGCCGCAGTACCGTTCCGCCAACTGTGCAGCAGACAATCAATACTACCACTAACGAGTACTTCTACAGCAAGATATTTGACACAAATGACACCTATATCTATGTTCCTGCAAGTGCTGATGATAGCATCATCAACGCCTACAAGAACGCAGGTGGCTGGAACTTGTATAGCAACTTTATTGAGTATTAGAGCATAGACAAACAGAGAATCATATTATGAAAAAGTTTATTCTTGCGACATTTGTAGCTATTGCTACATTGGCTTGTTCAAAAGAGAATATCTCAGATATAGATAAAGGCGACATTACAACCGTCGAGTTTAATGTAGCACTTGCAGATGTCGCTTCACGCGCCTTTGCAAAGGGCGAGAGCGTCGATTGCCTATACTATAACATCTATCCTGCGGGTGAAGATAATGTAGTTATCTCAGGCAGTCAGGCTATTGGTACAGACAGAAAGTTTCACTTTGCCCTCGACCTTATAAATGGTGCTCAGTACAATATTGTATTTTGGGCTCAGGACGCCGATTGCACAGCTTATGCACTTAGTGGCAAGACAATCACTGTCGATTATACAAAAGTTGCAGCCAATACAGATGCCGCAGATGCTTTCTATGGCAGTGCTACCAATTTTAACCCATCGGTGGACGAAGCGAACTTCACACTTTCACGCCCTTTTGCACAGCTCAATGCCGCTACAAACGACTATCAATCTATGACAAATATAGGTATTGTCTCGATGACAAGTACCGTTGCACTCAAGGCGCACAATAAGTTTAATATCGCAACAGGCGATGTTTTTGGAGATAAAGTAGATGTAGCGTTCACGGCAACAACCATTCCGACAGAGCAGTTCCACATCTCGGGTTACAAATACCTCTCGATGAACTACCTCCTTGCACCAAAGAGTACCCCTACACTGACAAATACAACCTTTACTCTTGTTGCAAAGTGGGGCGACAACTCTACTACTACAATCCCGAACACATCATACGCAAGTGTTCCATTGCAGCAGAACTGCCGAACAAATATCCTCGGCTCTCTGCTCACAAATCCTACCGACTTTACCGTTAAGTTGGACTCAAATTTCAGTTCTAACGAGCACGAGCGCGAAGTTGTCCCTGCAAATCAGTTCTGGTACACCACTACGAGCGGCTCACTACCATTCGATCAGTTCGACCTATTCGACAAGGAGTTTGTTTCTCAGAGTTACAACACCGAAAAGGGTCGCTGGGAGGCTATATTTAACGGTGCTATAACCGAAGTGCATGGTCTGTCAGATTTCGATATCGACCCTACAGAGTTGGCTCTGCGCAGCAGTATCACATCCATTCAGCTACCCGAAGGTGTTCAGGCTATCGGTAGCGGTGCTTTTGCGCTGACATCTATCTCTGAGATTACCATTCCTCAGAGCGTGACAAGTATTGGAGATGCTGCCATATCGGGTTGCAGCCAGCTCCGTGCTGTCTATGGCAAGTACGCTTCGGCAGATAACCGCTGTCTTGTTGATGGTGGCAAGCTTATCTCTCCGGCTTTTGCAGGTCTTACAGAATATACTCTGCCAGATGAGGTTACGACAATCGGAATGCTCAGTTTTGCTTTTTATGCACAGACTGCAACAAAGATTACCATTCCGGATAGTGTCTTGTATATCTACCCTATGGCGTTCTTCAATAGTCTGTCTCTCCAAGAGATTGTTATCGGCTTGGGCATTACCGCTCTTGAGGCTGATACATTCTCACTCTCTCAAGCTCTTACGACAGTAACTATCAATGGTTCTCTTCTGTATAGTGGCTCCGATATTTTAGGCACATTTAAGCACGCCTTTGACAACTGCCCAAGCCTTACAACATTTAATGGTCCTCAAGCATCTCAAGACCACACTTGCCTTATTATTAACAAGGAGTTGGCAGAGATTGCTTTGGCTACAATCAGTGGCGAGTATGCTATACAAGCAGGTATCGAGTCGGTTGCAGATAAGACATTCTCATACTCTAAAAATATTACCAAGATAACCTTCGGTAATGATGTGAAGCATATTGGTAGTGAGGTCTTCTTTGGTAGCGAGGGTCTTAAAGAGGTGGTTATTGGCGACAATGTAGAGGTTATCGAGAACTCCGCTTTTGACGAGTGTAACAGCATCGAGACTGTAACTATCGGTCCTAAAGTAAAGCGTATCGGTCAGCATGCATTCTTTGCCAATACGGGCAATAGCCACTACACCCCTATTAAGCGAGTGAATATAAGCGATTTAAGCGCGTGGTGCAATATCGAGTTTGTCAATATCGACTCCAATCCTCTCTATGAGGGATATGCAACACTATACCTTAATGGAAGTAAGATTGAGGGTGCAATGACTATTCCAAGCGATGTCACTGCTCTTAAAGACTACGCATTCTACAACTATGACGCCATTACAAGCGTTGCTATTCCTGATAGTGTTACCTCTATCGGTCAGTGCGTATTTACATTGTGTAGCAATTTGGAATCATTCAGCGGCAAGTTTGTCCCTGCAAGTGATAACCGCGCAGTTATCTACAACGACACCCTTGTAGCATTTGCCGGTAAGAATGTTACGCAGTACACCACCCCTGCTGTCCCAACAATTCAGCAGTATGTATTCTCAGGCTGCGCACTTACAGAGGTAACCCTGCACGATAGCGTTACTACATTGGAGAACAATGCTTTCGACTCTTGCCCTAACCTTGCAAAGGTTACACTGAGCAAGAATTTGGCAACTATCGGCAACTTTGCATTCTTTAACAGTAATAACCTACACGACCTCTATTGCCGAAATAGCACTCCGGCAACACTCGGCTCTACAATCTTCGGAAGCGTTCCTGATATTTGGGTTCCTACGGGCAGCCTTGATGACTATAAGACAGCTTGGAGCGCATACCACAATCAGGTAACTCACAATATCCAAGAGTACACGGTGGTGTATTAACAAGAACAGCTGTCAGAGCATTCTGACAGCTGTTCTCTTAGAAGTTGTATATATCACTGCTTCTACTTACCTTGACTGCTAAGAGTAAGCAGTGAATTTATAATCTTTACGATAAGCTCGAACTCTGCACTATCGTACTCTGCCGAGAGAGCTACGATACGACCCAAAGAGTCGATTACAAAGCATCGAGGCACATAGTGTGTTGCATACATTGAGTATATCTCAGCCTTTGGATCTACACCGACATTGAACTTGTAGCCCATTCGCTCTATATACTCACGCACCACATCCCTCTTCTCACCACGAGAGATGGCAAGTATCTCAAACTTCTTACCACCGAAGTCTGCTGCTACGCCATCAAGCAGAGCCAACTGCGCCTGACAATCCGGGCAGGTAGAGTCAAAAAATACCAACAAAACAGTCTTGCCCTGCAAATGAGATAGAGTCACAGTGCTACCATTGAGCAGATTGGCACTAAAGTCAGGTGCCAAATCACCCACCCTTACCATCGTAGCCTTCTCATAGCTCGGCAAATCCTCGCTATTCTCCATCACACTGCACGCCGCAGTAGCAAGCAGAGCCATAATGGCAACTAAAATATTCAAAAATCTCTTCATATCGTGGTCAAAGGTAGCAATTTTATTTGAAATCACAAAATATTACTGCCATAACCACCTTAAAGCCACTGAGATAGAGTTTTCGACACAAGCAAGCCAACTCTCGGGCAAAATAACGGATTGCACTCCGTCACTGCCTTGCACCCATTTTATCGTCAAAATAGTGCAAATACCACGCTCGGTCGGATTGACAGCGATGGGACATACTCCTGTATTTCCCATTGCGGGCAAGACGATTAGCGGAAGTAGTTGTGCTATTTTCACGATAAAATCCTCATTGGTGCTTAGAAGGGTGCAGATGCAAGGCACACAAGAAACCGAGCGCGCAGCATACTAAAGCGTATGTGAGCAGCTCGGTTATCGTAGTGTAACGCAGCAGGTGCGCTCTTATAAGTGCAAATTATACGAATGGTAGCTTAACTACCTCCGCCTTCAAAAGTCTGCCACGCACCTCAACGGCGATAAGAGTACCTACCTTTGAGAACTCGGTTTTGACATAGCCCAAGCCGATGCCGACGCCGAGGGTTGGAGACATTGTACCTGAGGTTACGATGCCGATAGAGTTACCGTCGAGGTCTGCGAGAGGGTACTCGTGGCGAGGGATACCGCGGTCAATCATCTTGAAGCCCACGAGCTTACGGGTTACGCCCTCAGCCTTCTGCGCTGCGAGCAGGTCACGATCAACGAAATCCTTACCATCAACAAACTTAGTAATCCAGCCCAAGCCTGCCTCAAGTGGCGATGTGGTGTCAGAGATGTCGTTACCATAGAGGCAGAAGCCCTTCTCAAGGCGGAGGGTATCGCGTGCGCCGAGACCGATATTCTTGAGTCCATACTCCTCGCCGGCAGCCCAAAGTGCGTTCCACATCTTCTCTGCATCGGCATTATGGAGGTAGATTTCGCAGCCACCTGCGCCGGTATAACCTGTAATTGAGAGGATAGCATCACAGCCCGCAACGCTCATTTGGCGGAAGGTGTAGTACTCCATATTCTCAACAGGCTCTGCGCACATCTTCTGGACAATCTTCATTGCCAACGGACCCTGAACGGCAAGCTGGCAGATGCGGTCTGAAGCATTCTCAAGCTCGATGCCCTCGCGCATACCGAACTGCTCGCCATACTTGAGGATATGAGCCCAATCCTTTGCGATGTTTGCTGCATTTACGCAAAGCATATACTTGGTATCGCTGAAACGATATACCAAAACATCATCAACAATACCGCCCTGACCATTCGGCATACAAGAGTAGAGAACCTTGCCGTCATAAAGTTTTGAGCAGTCGTTAGACATAATACGCTGCAAGAGGGCAAGTGCATTTTCGCCCTTAACCCAAATCTCGCCCATATGGCTTACATCAAACACGCCTGCGCCATTACGCACGGTTGCGTGCTCGTCTTTGATGCCTGAAAACTCGATAGGCATATTGTAGCCGGCAAACTCTGCCATCTTGGCACCTGCGGCAATGTGATAATCTGTAAACGGTGTAACTTTCATAATATTAATGTTTTAAGGTTATATAATTTGCTTTTTTTCAAATCGAGCGTAACGCCGAAACTACCCAATTACTCCTTTTTAGCCGGGCGTTTGAAACCTACCCTCGGACAACGCGTAAACTCCTTTGTGCGGTCAAAGAGGTAACGATATGTGGTGTGCATTTTGTGCTGTGTTGCACATACATAGGTCTTAATCATCTTGTTCATCACAGGGTTGAAGTCGCCAATCCACGCAAGCTCAACGGTCTTATAGTGGTTGCGGTCGCTACGGATGTAACCCTCAAGGATACTGCGCATCATAAAGCTCTCGACGCCCTTGCCCTGATACTCAGGAGTTACGGCGAAGATGATTCCGAAGATACGGTGTGCAGATTTCTTGACCTTCAGCTCCCACATCAGGCGGAGCTTCTCGATAATGCCGAACTTACCCTTGAATTTGCCGATAATGCAGTTCAGGTCAGGCACCATAACGAAAAATCCGATAGGCTCGTCGTTGTAGTATGCAAAGAAGATTATATCACGGTCGATAATCGGCTTGAGGGTCTGAACAAGGTGGCGCGCATCCTGCTCACTCATCGGATTGACACCGGTAAAGAGTGCCCACGCCTTATTGTAGATTGTTCTTAAGTTCTGAGCTGCCACATCGAGGTCTGTATTGCGAATATCCTCTACGCGATAGCCCGGGGTTGCAGCCACACGCTTCGCCTTCTCGAGTGCCACCTCGCCCAAATCGTCCTCAAACACGCGCCAGAGGTAGGTGTTTTGGTTAAAGTAGTTCTGAAAACCGTAATTCTCAAACAACGCCTGATAGTATGGCGGATTGTAAGGGTTTGTGTAGAGTGGCTCATAGTCAAAACCATTTACCAGCAGACCCCACCACGCATCGCGCGAGCCGAAGTTCACCGGTCCGTCCATCGCCTCCCAACCTCTTGCAGCAAGCCAATCGCGCGCAGCATCGAAGAGCATATTTGCAACCTCCTGACTATCAATCGCCTCGAAGAATCCGCAACCACCTGTCGGCTGCTCGTAATCCTCAAGAGTGTTGCGGTCATAGAATGCCGCAATACGACCCACAGCCTTGCCCGACTGCTCCTCTACGACATACCAACGAATAGCCTCGCCATTTGCGAACTTCTTGTTCTTCGCGGGGTCAAATACCGCCTTTATATCGCTGTCAAGCGGGCAAACCCAATACTTGCAGCCCTCATAAATCGGACGATCAACATGCAACCACACCTTCTCATCCTCTCTTGTCTTTACCTCTTTAAGAATGTACTTTGCCATAGGTTTTAATTGTATTTTGTTCCTCGTTTTAAACCTTACTTAGAGTTACACGCAAGGCGGAAGCCGATGAGATAGTTACTAAAGTCCTGACCACCCTTGCTACGAACGCTAATACGATTATTGTTTGCAGCATTATCCCAACACCCACCACGTAGGATACGATGAGAGCCACTACTTGGACCCTTAGGATTAGTCTGCGCTTCGCTACTATAACTTCCATACCAATCTTGACACCACTCCCATAGATTGCCTGACATATCATAAATGCCAAGTTCATTCTGTTGTTTTTGTCCTACAGGATGATGCTTTTTATTGGAATTATCATAATACCACGCAACATCTTCCAAGTTATTGCTACCGCTATATTTATAACCATTACTCTTATTTCCTCCACGAGCAGCAAACTCCCACTCTGCCTCGGTAGGGAGACGAAAAGTTTTACCTGTCTTTGCATTGAGTTTTGCGATAAACTCTTGAACGTCATTCCAAGAGACTTTCTCTACAGACATTTTATCGCCAGTATAACCGCTCTTATTCCAACCCATTACAGTTTCCCACTGAGTTTGAGTAACTTCATACCTACCAATATAAAAGTCAGAAACAGTAACAGAGTGTGTAGGACATTCATCGCTATTATAATCAGAGCCCTGCTCCGAGGTTGCACCCATAGTAAAAGTTCCGCCCTCGACAAAGACCATATCGAAACCTCCTATAATAGCATCTCCATCCTCAGCCACTATCGCATCGGCATAGTTGCTCCAGCCGGCAGCGGTCTTGTAAGCATCAACAGATGCGGCAGGAACATAGATTTTACGGTTTGCTGCGTTATTATCAAACATTGCGCTACCACCCGTTGGAGGGGTTGTCGGCTTACAATAGACGCTTGCAAGGCTGATACAGCCGTTAAATGCGCCATCGCCGACAGTTTGAACAGATTGAGGAATAGTTACAGTTGTAAGCAGAGCACTATTGTGCATAGCGTAGTGACCGATAGCCGTAACGCTGCTTGGAATAGTATATTCTGTCACTCCGGCAGATGCAAACGAATTCAGAGTGCCATTAACCACAAGGCAACGACCATCTTCCGATGCAAATTTACCCTTAAACTCGGCAAGAGATGCGCAGAAACCGAAAGCATTATCGCTGATAGTGGTAACACTCTGTGGAATTGTCACGCTACTAATTGAGTTACAGCAGTAGAACGCCTGTGTACCAATCTTTGTCAGAGAGTTTGGCAGAACAACGCTCTCTAACGATTGACAGTTGTTAAATGCAAGGTTACCTATCTCCGTAACGCCACTCGGGATGTTTATTGCTGTAAGATTTGTACAATCGGTAAATGCAAAGTGGTCAATCTTAGTCACGCTTTGCGGAATAATAATTGCTTGAAGAGTATTACACTGCTTAAATGCCGAGTTACCAATCTTTGTAATATCGCCGTCAAAGGTTATAATACCCTGATCGCCTGCGTATGTATTTGACACAATATTTGCACCGAAAACATCAGCAGCATAAGGAGTTACAACATTACCATCGGTCGAGGCGTAGAATATTAGGTGATTCGTGCTAATCTCAACCCTCTCAACCATAAATGTTGCGTCATAAATCGATAATTTAATATTGTAAGTGCCGGCAGCAATCTTAATATTCTCGCCACTTAACACTCCCTGATAGGTTTTACCGGCTGTAATTAGTACAGAGCTATCCAGACCATAGTTTATATCCCAGCCGCCATTTGCCGCAAACTTAAATTCGCCATCACTATCAAATGTAACTCCGTTTGCAATCGCATAATTGCCCGAAATAGTCATAGGAGTTGCGGTTGCAAAATCCCAACCACAATTAGAACCTATAACAGCCCAATCTGTAGCAATCGGCTCAGACTTATCTGCCTCAATAGCAGAGGCGTACTCGCTCCAATGCTGGGCTCTCTTATACTCCTCAACAGCTATTGTCGGAACATAAATCTTTCGACCCGACTTATTATCATCAAACACTCCGTCATTTCCTAACTCCGGAGGGGTTATTGACTTACAATAGACGCTTGCAAGGTTTGTACACTGCCAAAATGCACTACCGCCAATAAATCGAACATTCTCCGGCAGAGTGATACTCTTGAGTGCCGAACACTCCCAGAACGAAAATTCGTCAACAGACTCAACACTTGACGGTATATTGATAGTTTGAAGCCTATTACATCCTGAGAATACATGACCCACGATAGCCACAACATCGCTATCGATTGTATATTCTGTCAGCGATGCAGGGGCAAAGGCTATCAACTCTCTATCTCTTACCAATGAGCGGCTATCGCTTGTCGCGAACTTACCATTAAACTCCTTCAGGCTGCTACAACCTATGAATACATTATTTTCAACATGATTCACACTCTGAGGGATGGTAATGGATATAAGCGATGTACAATTAGCAAAGGCATTCTCGGCAATAATTTCGAGTTTGCTTGGCAGGGTAATATTGACAAGACTTGTACAATTTTGGAAAGCGCACTGCCCAATCATCCTCAAATTCGAACTACTTGCATCACGAGAGGTTGCTCCGAAAGTAACACTCTTAAGCGCAGTACAATCACAGAATGTGCGTTGTTCAATCTGCTCTACGCTATCCGGAATAGTTATGCTTGCAAGAGCTGTACAACCTGAAAAAGCCTGAGGACCAATATGTCTCAACTCATTGCTCAACTTTATGCTTGACAGCGAAGTACATTGTCCGAATGCAGTCTCTTCAATCGCCATAACCGTCTGCGGAAGTTGCACACTTTTAAGCTCCACACAATTATAAAATGCATCAACGGTAATCACATCTATCGGTCTATCGAATGTGATTATACCTTTACCATTCTCGTAGGTATTGGATACCACGCCCGACATAATTGTTGATACCCCTTTCCCATTGGTTGTTGTGTACCAAATCTGATTATCCTGAATAGTTGTCGAAACAGGCGGAACTACCTCATTAATCTCATCAAAGACAATAGTCTGTGAACAAGCAGCAGTAAGCAGTGCTGTAAATGCTACTAATATGTATATCAATCTCTTCATTGCCACCTATTTAGAAAGTAAAACCTATTGAGAGTCTGCCACCTACAGCAATTGCCGATTTCAAATCAAGCTGTGCAGATGTGTATGAATCGACCTTCGGGAAGCTCTGCATTGTCACACCAGCCATAATATAGAACTTGCCAAACAGCAGACCGTAGCCAACATCTCCAAACACTCCGTTTGCGTGGTAGCCGTATGTGGTATTATTATGCTCAAAGTCTCCCTTACCCAACAACTTTGCGCCCATAGAGAGTGCCACAAAATTATTCGCCTTACGACCCATATAGAGGCGCAAGTGTGCATATACAGGCAGGCTTATCTTACCCGGCGACATCACGCCATAGCTGGTCAATGACTCCTGATTATCAATATTATAGATATTATACTCTGCACCTACACCAAGACCGACAAAAAGACTCTTTCCGGCACGCACCCCGCCGATATACGACAGCCCGACATGATTTATCAGGCTTGTTGCCGAGTGCATCGAGTAGCCAATATCTATGCTGCTCTCGTAGCGCGTAGATGTATCGACCGCAACCTCCTTCTTTGGCTTAGGGCTCTTTGGCTGTTTCACTGTCGGAGTAGTCTTCTTCGGTTGCTGCACACTCTTTGGAGTAGCCACGCTCTTGCTCGGTTTGCTTGCAGCCGAGCTACCACTCTCAAGAGTTACATTTACATTTGCAGTTCTATCTTTCTCAACCTCTACCTGAGCCGTATATGTACGATAGCCCGCCTTTGAGATTGTCACGGTATGCTTACCGACAAGCATCTGAGAGAGTGTAAGCGGTGTTTCGCCCACAGGTTTGCCGTCAATCTCAATTTGAGCAAACATCGGGGTACTCTCGATATTCATTGAACCGTAGATAGGCTTCGGCTCTTTAACATTTACGATTTTTGTCGCGGTGCTGTGTATATCTACAACCTGCACAGACTTATCACAACCCTCCTTGCGACCCTCAACGCTATAAGAGCCGACCTCCAACTCATACTGAGTCGGACCTGTGCCGATATGCTCGCCATTGAGCCACACCTCAACATCTGCATCGGCTACAAACGACACTCTGGCAAAATTCTCCTCAAGTTGTGGAGTGATAGTTGTCGTATTTGCATCGGCAATAGTAACCTTTGTACTGTAAGGCTTATAGCGAGGCTTGATAATCTTGATTGTATGCTCGCGGCTTGAGAGTTTAATTCGCTCAGTAGGCAGTGCACCGAGTCGGTTATTATCATCGTCATAGATTACCGCACCATCGAGATTTTCGCCCGTAACTGCCAAATAACCAAACGACGGCTCAAGCTCGACAGTCTCGACAACCTTCGAGTCGCGCACTACAATCGTTCCGCTCTTTGTATGGTAGTCGTGCGCCGTAACGGTATATTTATAGCTACCCTGACGGAACGACTTACTCATAACGGCATACTCGCCATCGGTTGCCGACATAGAGAGCATTGCCCCCTCAATCTCCACAATAGCATTCGATGGTTTGACTCTAAATATCACATGTTGCGGTATTGTAGCCTGCACATTTACATCCTGACGGAAATAGACGCTACCGGCGTGAACATTTATCTTTCGCTCCTGCGTAGCACCGCCATAGACAATCTTAAGGGTATGCTCCCCGGGCATAACATCCTGAACAGTAAGCACAAACTCCTGATTGATATTACCCACAAAGGCATTGTCGATATATACATCTGCGCCGACAACATTAGATGAGACCGTAACCGGATAGAGGACATTCAGATACGCCTCCATAACATAGACCTTATTCGGCTCAAGATTGACCATAACCTCATCCGAATCGCCAAACTTTGCGTGGTGGATATAGAATCGGGTCTGAGGCTTTGCAGTCATCTCGATAATAAGTCCATTATCATAGTCGGCAGTTTTGCACTTCATCAGCTCATTATTCGAGTGAAGGCGCACCTCCAAGTTGTTAATCTCCTCCTTGGTCATTCGGTTGATGTGCATCTTAATTCGCGCACAAGGGCGGCGAGAGCTATCCGTAGCGATAGGGTCAATATTTACACCCGTCAGAGCATCTGTCTGAACAGCCTTAAAGCTCGACTGCTCAAGTACAAGCACTTGTGAGCCTGTTTGCGCCACTGCTACACTGAATACAAAGAGTGAAAGTAGTGTGGTTAGTAGTCTTATCTTCATAGTATTATATTATCTCTGCGTATAAATCGTAATCATCTGCATCGGTGATGCGAACTGTGTAAAATCGCCCACGGAAGAGGCGTTTTGTCGCTGCCGATATGAGTATCTCCTCATCGACCTCCGGAGAGTCGTACTGACTGCGGGCAACATAGTAGTCGCCCTGACGACCATCCACAATAACCCTCTCAATAGCACCTATACGGCGGCGGTTATTCTCAAGCGAGATAGGGTTTTGAATACGCATAATCTCCTCGGCACGATACTCCTTAACGCGCTGCGGAACATTATCTGTCAGTTGTGTTGCCGAGAATGTACCCTCCTCCTCCGAGTATGGGAATACACCGAGGCGGTCAAATCGCTGCTCACGAACAAAGTCGCACAGCTCTGCAAAGTCCTCTGCGCTCTCATTCGGATAGCCCACAAGCAGTGTAGTTCTGATAGCCATCTGCGGCATAGCCTTACGCAGACGAGCAAGCAGCTCTAATGCCTCAGCCTTAGTATGGCGACGGTGCATCAGCGAGAGCTGATTGTCGGATATATGCTGTAACGGAATGTCGAGATACTTGCAAATCTTAGGCTCGCGTGCCATAACATCGATAACCTCCTGCGGGAAGTCTGTCGGATAGGCATAGTGGAGACGAATCCACTCCAAACCCTCTATTCGACAGAGATTTTCAAGCAGCTGAGCAAGGCAACGCTTGCCATACAAATCAACACCATAGTATGTGGTATCTTGCGCAATGACCATTATCTCCTTCACACCCTTTGCCACAAGAGTTCTCGCCTCTTCGAGCAGCTGCTCCATAGGCACAGAGATATGTTTGCCCCTAATACCCGGAATGGCGCAGTAACCACAACGCCAATTACAACCCTCCGAGATTTTGAGATAGGCATAATGCTTTGGAGTAGATAACTCTCGGGCAGTTGAGCCGCTCTGATAGTGAGCCCCCAAAGCCTCAACGACACCTGCAAGGTCACGCGCACCAAAGTAGTCATCCACCTCCGGAATCTCCTCCCTCAACTCGTCGGCATAACGCTCCGAGAGGCAACCGATAACAAACAGACGGTCAATATATCCTGCATCTTTTGCTGCAACCGCATCCAAAATAGTATCAATACTCTCCTGCTTGGCATCGCCTATAAAGCCACAAGTATTGATTACCACAATCTTGGCATCGGTTCTGTCGCTATCAAAAACTATCTCATACCCTGCCTCTGCAAGTTGCGCTGCAATATGCTCGGAATCGACACGATTCTTTGCACAACCGAGGGTTATAACATTTATCTTCTGCATTATTTACCAAATAGGGCTTTAACAAATTCGTGACGGTCAAAAATCTTGAGCTGGTCAATACCCTCACCCACGCCGATATAACGCACCGGAACACGGAACGAGTCGCTGATGCCGATTACCACACCACCCTTTGCCGTGCCGTCGAGCTTGGTAATGGCAAGTGAAGTGACCTTTGTGGCGGCAGTAAACTGACGAGCCTGCTCAAAGGCATTCTGACCCGTAGAGCCATCAAGCACAAGCATAACCTCGTGCGGAGCATCAGGGATAACCTTTGCCATAACATTGCGAATCTTTGTCAGCTCATTCATCAGTCCCACCTTATTGTGCAGACGACCTGCAGTATCTATCAGCACCACATCTGCGCCATTTGCCACAGCACTCTTCAGAGTATCATAGGCAACCGATGCAGGGTCTGAGCCCATCTGCTGACTAATCATCGTAGCACCTGCGCGCTCTGCCCAAACAGCAAGCTGGTCGATTGCAGCAGCACGGAAAGTATCGGCAGCACCGATATAGACCCTCTTGCCGGCACGCACAAGCTGCGCTGCGAGCTTACCGATTGTAGTTGTCTTGCCGGCACCATTCACACCAACAACCATAACCACATAAGGCATACCCTCCTTAACATCAAGACCGAAGCTTTCGACTTTGCCCTCAGCCTCCTCCATCAGTCGTGCAATCTCATCGTGCAGAATAGCCTGCAACTCCTCCGAGCCGATATACTTATCTCGAGCAACGCGCTCCTCAATTCTCTCTATAATCTTCACGGTGGTATCTACACCGACATCTGAGGTTATCAGCACCTCCTCCAACTCATCCAGCACCTGAGCATCTACGGTAGAGCGACCTGCCACGGCGCGCGCAATCTTCGAGAAAAGACCCTGCTTGGTCTTCTCAAGACCTGCGTCCAAATCACGACGGCTCTGCTCTACAACCTCCGGTTGCTGCTCCTCTTCACTACTCTTTTTACTCTTAAAAAGGTCAAAAAATCCCATAATCGAAACATTTGTGTAAAACAACGCAAATATAGTCATTTTTTCAAGACTTATTGCAATCTTTACCCCATTTTAAACGCCAAAAGTGCCACAATAATAGTATCTTGTGGCACTCTAAAGAAAAGTGATAAAATCCAACCTGTTTTTACTGTTTTGGATATGTAATATCGAGTCTGAAAAGCGGATTTTCAATCTCTGTATGCGACTCTTTGACCGCCTGCCACATAGCTTTGATAATCTTTGGATTATCAGCTGCAACATTATGCTCCTCGCGAGGGTCGATTGTAATATCGAACAACTGCATATCGGTATTTCCATCCGCTACGCTCTCGACAAGTCCCTTCCACTGACCCATTCTGATACTCAGCCAGCCCCTATCTTGCTTAAATGGCGGGAACTCCCAATAGAGGTAGTCGTGGCTCTTCTGCCTTTTACCGAGCAGCGTCGGCAAGAATGATATTCCGTCACTCTTTGGAGATTTAACCCCTGCAATATCGCACAGTGTCGGCATAACATCGGGGAAATAACCGACATAATCACTCACCTTTGGGCTAATTCTATCGCCCCACGCCACTATGAACGGCATACGGATACCGCCCTCGTGCAGTGAGCGTTTTGTCCAGCCGCGATCGCTGCGGAATGGGTGTGCGCAGTCAAACCAATTGGTATTTGTATAGCTGTTGTGCGTAGGTCCATTATCGCTTGTAACCATTATTATCGTATTGTCATACAGACCTTTAGCCTTCAGTAGCTCTACAAGTTTACCTATCTGGAAGTCGAGATACGAAATCATTGCTGCGTATGTCGCCTTAGGGTAGCGTGTCGGGAAATAACCCTTACCTGTATATACAGGCTCTTCGTCGCCAAAACGCTCGACATACTTTGCCACCCACTCATCGGGAGCCGTCAGCGCGCTATGCGGAATTGTCGTTGTCCACATAAGGAAGAACTCCTCATCACTGCTACTCTCTACAAAACGCTCTATGCGCTCATAGATAGCATCAGGACTATATGTTGTTCCCTTAAATTTGCTGTAACTCTCACTATTATAGGGATCTGCACCTCTATCGAGGCGGTCACCCAAGTCCATCTTCGGATTTGCCGTATATTCCCTCACCTCGCCGTCATAGAGGAACGGAGGGTAGTAACACTGCGCCATACGCTGACACATATAGCCATAGAAGTAGTCAAAGCCCATATCGGTCGGCTTACTGCTTGATGCAGGACCACCAAGACCCCACTTGCCAATCATAGCCGTTTTGTAGCCAGCATCCCGCATAACCGTAGCCAGCGTAGTTGTCCCCTCCGCCATCGGAGCCTGACCCTCCAACTCCGGGTTTTTATTCATCGCATCAATGCTCCACACATTGCCACGCTCCAACATCTCATCATTCGAGCGAATTTGCGCGTGCCCCGAGTGCAGACCCGTAAGCAGCGTACACCTCGACGGAGCAGATACAGGCGCACCTGCATACATATCCGTAAATCGCACACCACGCTCTGCAAGTGCGTCAATATTAGGTGTATCTATCTTCGTCTGACCATAACACCCAAAATCTCCATAACCCGCATCATCCAGCAGTATAAAGATTACATTTGGACGCCTGCTCTCCACCTCAGTCACCTCTCTACACTCCGCCTCGGCAGTTGTTGCCACCGCAAGTGTAGCTGTTACCACTGTTGCAAACCTTCGCTCCATACTCTATTTATCTCTGTTATTGCCACAAATGTACTATTTTTTTGAAAAAGATTTGCACTGTTTATTCAAATTTTATATCTTTGCAGTCGCAAAACAGAAAAGTTTTCAGGACCCATAGCTCAGTCGGTTAGAGCAGCGGACTCATAATCCGAAGGTCGTGGGATCATGCCCCTCTGGGTCCACTAAAGTCTCGATTTTTATCGAGGCTTTTTTGTTTTATTGTCAAGTATCGCTATCTTTGTGGTACTATGAAGTACAATTTCGACCAAATAATTGACCGACGAGGTTCGGGAGCGCTGAAGTGCGATGCGCTTGAGCAGTGGTATGGCAATAGCGAGCTGTTGCCGATGTGGGTTGCCGATATGGATTTTGCAACGCCCGATTTTATTGTAGATGCCATCAAAGAGCGTCTTGAGCACCCTATTTTCGGATATACAATCGAGCCGGAGCGTTATCGTGATGCGATTATCACTTGGATTGCATCGCACCACGGCTGGGCAGTTAAGAGGGAGTGGATTTGTTACATCCCGGGCATTGTCAAGGGTATTGCTATGGCGATAAATGCGCTGCTCAAAGCGGGCGACAAGATAATTATCCAGCCGCCGGTATATCATCCGTTCCGCAATGTGGCTGCACACAATGGGTTTGAGATTGTCGAGAATCCGTTACTTGTAGATAGCAACGGCTCTTATAGTATTGATTTTGACCATCTTGAGAGGGTGGCAGACAAGAACTGCCGACTGCTTATACTTGCCAATCCGCACAACCCTATCGGCATACTTTGGCAGCGCGAGACGCTTATTCGCCTTGCCGACTTCTGCCACAGCCGCGGCATTATTGTCATCTCGGATGAGATTCACTCAGATATGGCTCTATGGGGCAAGCGTCACATACCTTTTGCTTCGGTAAGCGACAAGGCTGCTCAGTGCAGCATTACCTTTGGTGCGCCGTCAAAGACATTTAACATCGCGGGCATTGTAACCTCCTATGCGATTGTACCAAACGACAAGTTGCGCAACAAATTCTTCGGTTGGATGGAGGGCAATGAGCTAAATCACCCCGACATTTTCGCTCCTATTGCCACCATAGCAGCATTTGAGAATGGCGAGCCGTGGCGACAAGAGATGATTGAGTATATTGAGGGCAATATAGAGTTTACAATAGAGTACTGCAAGCAGCATATTCCGCAGATTGTGGCGGTACGCCCCGAGGCGTCATTCCTCATATGGCTCGACTGTCGCGGGTTGGGTCTTACTCACGACAAGATTGTCGAACTCTTCACACAAAAAGCAGCCCTCGCCCTTAATGACGGTGCGATATTCGGCACACAGGGCGAAGGCTTTATGCGTCTTAATGTCGGCACACCTCGAGAGGTACTGCAAACAGCACTCGAGAGGCTTAAAACTGCCGTAGATAGTCTGTAGCACTATCCGCGACCGGTGCTGCCGAAGCCACCTGCGCCGCGCTCGGTTGCTCCGAGTTGCTCTACCTGCTCCCACTCGATATGGGCGTGCTGAGCCACTACAGCCTGAGCGATACGCTCGCCCGGAACAATCTCAAACGGGTTATTCGAGAGGTTTACAAGTATAACCTTTATCTCGCCACGATAGTCTGCATCGATAGTACCCGGGCTATTGAGTACTGTTATACCGTGCTTGGCTGCAAGACCACTGCGCGGGCGAATTTGCATCTCATAACCCTCCGGCAGCTCCACAAAAAGACCTGTCGGCACAAGGGCTCTCTCGAGTGGTGCGAGGGTAATACTCTGCTCCATAGATGCTCTTAAATCCATACCCGCCGAGAGCGGTGTGGCATAACTCGGACAATCAAAACCCGAATGGTTGATAATCTTTACCTTCATATATTCTACTAATTAAAAATTAACTTATACACCCTCTGCATCGCACTATCTGCCGCAATCAGACATCTGCGTTTCCACTGCGGATAGCGCGCCCCGCGCTGCTCCCAATGGGATAGCAGGTCTATCTTCAGACGACCATTTACAGGAACTGTAAGGCTCTGTGGTGCAAGCTGTTTGAAATGTTCAAGAGTAACACTGAACTCCGACATCTCAAACGCCCTATCATCCATCTCAAGCAGATACTTACGCATCACCGTCTGCATACGGCGCACAACTACGCCCGCCAAAAAGTTGTATCGTGCCGCAGAGAGACCCTTGCCGTGCTCTCTAAGATACTCAGCCATACTCAACACCACTGCTGTAAGCTGTCCGATACTTTTGAGTTGCACACGGCTATCCATAGTCTGTCCCTCGCGCATCAGGTTGTAGCGATAGAGGGCAATATCTGTAAAAGCGACACTCTCAATATTAAATATCGGGAAGAAACACCACTGCTGGTCAGTATATGATATACCCTCACTCTGACGGTAGCCCATCTGTCGCAACAACTCTGTACGATAAGCCACAGAGTGCATCATAAAGTAGGCTATATGACCATCCTCAAACAGACGCTCGGCATTGTACGGCACTCCATAGCCATAAATCTTGCGAGAGTAGAGGTTGTAATCCACGCGATGCTCGCCACGGCTATCAATCTCCACAAACGGACCTACAACCATATCTGCCCCACTAATCTGCTCCAAATAGCCGACAAATGGTGCAATGGCGGCTGTGTCGAATGTATCGTCGGCATCCAATATCTTGACATACTCACCCACAAGTGTCGGCAGGGCGGCATTTATAGTCGAGCCGTAGTTACCATTCTGCTTATCTATCACTCGCACCACATCAGGATAACTCTCTGCATAGTGTTGAGCCACAGCGAGTGAGCCATCTTTACTACCATCATTAACCACAACAACCTCTAAAGCCGTAGCCGCCGCAGAGCCTACAAGAGAGTCAAGGCAGAGTGGCAGCAACTGCTCCATATTGTATGTCGGAATTACTATTGACAGTATCTTTTTCATTTTTCGGTATCGAAAGATAGTTTATATGGTGCGTGGTTTATCTGCTCCTCAACAGGCAGCACAGGGCGCAAATTCGGGTAGTGGTGGCGCAAGTACTCCTCTACATTATCAGGCACAGGTATCTGCATACCGCCAAACTCCATAAGTACCGGATTTTCAGCATACTTACGACGAATCTGGTCTTTCGGCATACGAACAATATTGATAAACTCCGTATCCCAACCGTTAAAGCGGCTGAGTACTCGGCACATTTTGTTGTATATAGCCCCACGCGACATAAGTGAGCATACAACCCTTATCGCCGCACAACTAATCCACGACTTGGGCAGCGGAGCATCTATCTGACAGCTGCCACAGTGACCCCACAGCCAAATCTGCTTACCCATAAAGCAGTTAATCCAGAACTTTGCTGCAAAGCGGTGCATCTTCTCCAACCATTTATTGTCCGGAATGCGGTCATAAGGGAATATATCGACAAAGATACCGTGGTGAATATCCATATTTCTCCACATCTGCTCGACAAAGAGTGTATTGTTCTTCTTTATCTTGGCAAAGTAGAAGGGTGTGTTGCTCTCCGTGCCGAACCACTCCAAAAAGTAACGAGAATCCAACTCCGCAGGGGCAACCTCAAGAAAACGGTTATAGTTCTCTCGCGTCATACCCACATCTACATCGTCATCCCACGGCACTACGCCCTTGTTGTAGAATGCACCTATCGCACTACCACCCTGAATGAAGTAGGGGATGTTGTGCTTCTTGCATACGCGGTCTATCTCTGCCAAAATCTCATATAGCTCCGTATGCAACCTCTGCAAATCTCTGTCGTCGTATCTCATTATTGCACAAGTAAATTACAACCTCTTATATCGGCATCTGTCACCCTGCCCTCAATGCGAAAAGTACCGTCGGCATAAGCCACACCCACATCTTGAGTAGCTATAAACGAGCAGGAGTTGATATTACCCAAATCTATAATATCTATCGCTCCCCTACGCCCTGCATCAAGTCGCTTGAATGGGTCATTTACATCTCTTGCCATAACCCTCATCCACGGTGGCACACCAAACAGACCCTCTCCCACAGAGTAACCCTGCGAAAGCAGCTCCGCCATACCATACTCCGAGTGTATTCTATCCACGCCAAAGGCACTGCACAACACTCTGTGCAACTCCTCCTTCGGCATCTCCTTACGATAGCCCTTCATTCCGCCCGTCTCCATAACTATCGTGTTCTCAAACTTTGGAGAGTACTGCTCGGCAAGGTCAAGCAGCGCGTATGTCACACCAAGCAGAATCTTTGGCTTCGGGTCGGCAGCCATATCGGCAAGTAGCTTTTCATAGTTATCCAAATAGAATCCACCACTGCCACACCTCTCTATCAACTTATCAACCATATAGATAAGCGATGAGCCCTTACGCTGAAGATAGTTTGGCAACAACCCGTATATGCTCCACTGCTCCACATCTCCATAAAAGATGCGAAAACCCTCTGTAAAATCACGCTCGTATATGGATAGGTCCGCCACCGGATGACGCGAAGGGATCATTGCTGTTGTAGCACTCGAGGTAAATACAGCCTGCGGCTCCGTTTCGCCACAATATACCGTATGACTCTTAAAGAGCTCTATCGGCAACATCGGTATCTGCTCAACGCACTCAACACTGCTCGGCTCAACACCAATTAACTCAAGATATTGCGCATATACAGCACAACGCTCTGCCTGAAGATGAAATACCTCCAACGCAAGAGCAGAAAACTGCTCCGGCGTTATAATCGAGAATATTTTGTCCGCTATCTTCACGCTGCACTCAATTAACAAACAAATGTAGTAAAAATCGCTCTATTTTACAAATTTGCACCGCATTTGTCGTTAGTTTGCACTACGCCCACCACTTGAAACGAATTTTGGATTTTAAGTGCGGGATTTCAACGCTCGGCAAAAAAGTGCCGGCGATGGATAGTACTGAAGCGTACAGCCATTGCCGGCACTTTTTGTTAGCGGAAGAAATCACCGCTTAAAATCCAAAATTAATTCTTCTTTGGCTTCGGCGCCAATATCATATTCATCTTCTTACCCTCCAGCGTCGGCATAACCTCTACCTTTGCGATATCCTCAAGGGCGGTTGCGAAGCGGAGGAGGAGAATCTCTCCCTGCTCTTTAAAGACGATACTACGACCACGGAAGAAGACATAAGCCTTAACCTTTGCGCCCTCCTTGATAAAGTTCTCGGCGTGGCGGAGCTTAAAGTTAAAGTCGTGGTCATCGGTCTGCGGACCAAAACGAATCTCTTTGATTACCACTTTAGTCTGCTTTGCCTTAATCTCCTTCTGCTTCTTCTTCTGCTGATAGAGGAACTTCTGATAATCGACAATACGACATACAGGAGGCTCAGCATTTGGAGAGATTTCGACAAGGTCGAGCTCCATCTCATCGGCAAGGGCAATAGCCTTTGCGATTGGGAGAACCAGATTTGGCTCAACATTATCGCCTACAACGCGGACTGTAGGTGCTGTAATCTCGTTGTTAATGCGGTTTGGATTCTCCTTTGCAGGACGACGACCGCGATTTTGATTTCCCTGTGCATTATTATTCTGCGGACGGGGAGTAAATGGTTTAAAACCAGCCATTAAAGTTGTTAAATGTTAGTAAAATAAAAAATATGTGTGTATCAAGGGCTGCCGAAACAGCCCTTATTATACTCGGGTACTACAATTTGTTTGCCTCAATCTCAGCATTTACCAAATTGTGCATATAATCACGATACTGCTCAAGAGTCATAGAGCCCTTATCGCCCTCGCCCTGTGCGCGGACTGATACAGTATGCTCAGCAGCCTCCTTCTCGCCCACGATGAGCAGGTAAGGGATACGCTTAAGCTCGTTATCACGAATCTTACGACCAATCTTCTCGTTACGGTCATCAATCTGTGCGCGAACATCGTGTGCATTAAGGTAAGAGACAACCTCCTCTGCGTAAGAATTAAACTTCTCAGAGATAGGGAGTACTACGCACTGATCAGGAGAGAGCCAGAGTGGGAACTTACCGGCAGTATGCTCAAGAAGCACAGCCACAAAACGCTCCATAGAGCCAAATGGCGCACGGTGAATCATAATTGGGCGGTGGAGCTTATCGTCTGCACCCTTATAGGTAAGGTCGAAACGCTCAGGCAGGTTGTAGTCCACCTGAATAGTACCGAGCTGCCAGCTTCTACCAAGAGCATCCTTGACCATAAAGTCGAGCTTTGGACCATAGAATGCAGCCTCGCCGGTCTCTACAACAGTATTGAGACCCTTCTCCTTACAAGCCTGAATAATTGCATTCTCTGCCTTCTCCCAATTCTCATCTGTACCGATATACTTAGATGTATTCTCAGGGTCACGGAGTGAAATCTGAGCTGTATATTTATCGAACTTCAGTGTGCGGAAGATGTAGAGAACAATGTCGATAACCTTCTCAAACTCCTCCAACAGCTGATCCGGACGCACAAAGAGGTGTGCATCGTCCTGAGTAAATGAACGCACACGGGTAAGACCGTGAAGCTCTCCACTCTGCTCATAGCGATATACAGTACCGAACTCTGCAAGACGAACAGGCAGGTCCTTATATGAGCGTGGCTTGCTGCGGTAAATCTCGCAGTGGTGAGGACAGTTCATCGGCTTGAGCAGATACTCCTCGCCCTCAAATGGGGTGTGGATAGGCTGGAATGAGTCCTTACCATACTTAGCATAGTGACCCGATGTAACATAGAGGTCCTTATTACCGATATGCGGAGTGATAACCTGCTGGTAGCCATGCTCCTTCTGAATCTTACGCAAGAAACGCTCCAGACGGTCACGAAGCTCTGCGCCCTTTGGCAACCAAAGTGGCAGACCCTGACCTACGCGCTGTGAGAATGTAAAGAGTTCAAGCTCCTTGCCCAGCTTACGGTGGTCACGCTTCTTAGCCTCCTCAAGCAGCTGAAGGTACTCATCGAGCATAGACTTCTTAGGGAATGAGATACCATAGATACGGGTAAGCATCTTATTCTTCTCATCGCCACGCCAATAAGCACCGGCAACAGATGTCAGCTTGATAGCCTTGATAAAGCCCGTATTAGGGATATGTGGACCACGGCACAAATCGGTAAATGCACCGTTGGTATAGAACGAGATTGTACCATCCTCGAGCGCAGATATAAGCTCAACCTTATACTGGTCGCCCTTCTCGGTAAATGTCTTGAGTGCATCAGCCTTAGCCACCTCTGTACGAACAAGAACCTCCTTATTACGAGCAAGTTCCATCATCTTCGCCTCAATCTTTGGCAGGTCTGACTCAAGGATAGATACCGGACAATCTACATCATAGTAGAAACCCTGCTCGATAGCAGGACCGATACCGAACTTAATGCCCGGATAGAGAGCCTCTAAAGCCTCTGCGAGCAGGTGTGATGATGTGTGCCAAAAGGCGTGCTTACCCTCAGCGTCATCCCACTTAAAGAATTTGATAGAGCAGTCGCTCTCAATTGCGCGTGACAAATCTACTGTCACATCATCTATCGAAGCAGCCAGACAGTCCGCAGCTAAACGAGGGCTGATACTCTCGGCAACCTGATAGGCAGTTGTTCCCGCAGCATACTCTCTTAATGAGCCATCGGGAAAGGTTACTTTAACCATAATCGTTGTTTAATTTTTTAATTGTTATACTTTTGCACCTTCACAGCTCCACAATAACGAGACGGATTACTGCTCAGTTGTGCCATCTGTTTTAATATCTTTCATCGACATATCTCTACCCTTCTCGCGCTCAAAACGCTCTAAAGGATTGCGACTCCAACGGGCAAAGAGCTCTCTGCGACGGACAATATCTATCGCAGCATAGATAGCATTACGCATCGACTGTGCATCTGCAACACCCTTACCTGCAATATCATACGCCACTCCGTGATCAGGCGAGGTGCGAACACAGTCAAGACCCGCAGTGAAGTTTACACCCTCCGGAGAGAGAGCCTTAAATGGTACTAACCCCTGATCGTGATACATCGCCAGCAGCGCATCATACCTCTTATAACCTCCACCGGCAAACAGCCCGTCTGCCGCAAATGGTCCGTATGCCAAAACACCCGCCTCATAAGCCTCATTAACCGCCGGACGGATAGTCTCAATCTCCTCGGCTCCAAGCAGACCACCATCGCCCGCGTGCGGATTGAGTGCCATAACGGCTATGCGCGGCTCAACGATACCAAAATCCTGCTTCAGAGTATCCCTGAGCGATGTTATCTGCTCTACTAACGCCTGCTTATCAAGCGCAGCTGCAACCTTATCAACCGGAATATGAATAGTAGCCAAAGCGACACGCAGAATATCTGAACACATTATCATCGTCGCCTTACCTTCACTCTTTGACTCAAAAAACTCGGTGTGACCCGTAAAGCCAAAGCCTACACTATTCATCGACTCCTTGTTAATCGGAGCTGTTACAATAGCATCAATATTCCCCTGCTCAAAATCAGCCATAGCAGCCTCCAAAGCAGCTACAGCAGCCTTTGCAGCAGCATCTGTTGCCTTTCCGGGCTCAACAGCAACATCTTTATTGCCAACCTCAACAAGGTTTACCGCGCCAAAACGCGCCTCTGCCCCCGAATTGCAGATGTAGAAACGCACCGGCTCAAAATCCTCACCCAAAGTGGTTGCATAAACATCTGCAGCCTTGCGATTTCCATAAATCACAGGGGTACAGAGCTCAACCATCATAGGGTCGGCAAACGACTTTAGGATAACCTCCCAACCAATGCCGTTAATATCGCCCTGAGTAATACCTATTTTTATTCTATTATCGAACATCGTCTAATTTCTTAACGCTTTAAAAGACAAAGATATATCTTTTTTTTGAAATTAGTACGCACATATTAAAAAAACTTATTCCACGCTCGGGTAAAAAAATTAAATCCACATTTTGGCGTCAGAGCAGTGAAGGGTCGCCATAGGCGAGCCAGCGCTCGGTAAAGTTCAATTAGAACAACCGTAATTTCTCGTCAGAAGGCGTAAGATGTGGTGCATCACAAAAGAAACCCCTTTGGGATAGTACTAAAACGTACAGCCCAAAGGGGTTTACTTTTAGGGATGTGCCGCAGGTTGCGGCTTATCACGAGAAATTACTCGGAGAGGATTTCAAGTATCTTGATAGCCGCCACAGAAATCTTCGAACCAGGACCGAAGATAGCTGCTGCGCCATCACGATAGAGCTGATCGTAGTCCTGTGCAGGGATTACACCGCCGACAACGACGATGATATCCTCACGACCGAGCTTACGGAGCTCCTCGATAATCTGCGGAACGAGAGTGAGGTGACCTGCTGCGAGTGAAGATACACCAACAACATGAACATCATTCTCAACAGCCTGCTTTGCAGCCTCCGCAGGGGTCTGGAACAATGGACCCATATCGACATCGAAGCCGATATCTGCATAACCTGTTGCTACAACCTTAGCACCACGGTCGTGACCATCCTGACCCAGCTTAGCAATCATAATACGAGGCTGACGACCCTCGCGCTTTGCGAACTCTGCGCACATCTGCTTTGCCTTCTCAAACTCTGCATCCTGCTTCATAGCTGAACTATATACACCTGAAATTGAACGAATTACTGCATTGTAGCGACCTACAACAACCTCACAAGCGTAAGAGATCTCACCGAGGGTTGCACGAACCTTAGCTGCCTCAACAGCAAGCTCAAGGAGGTTACCCTCACCTGTCTCAACACACTTAGTAATAGCTGCGAGTGCTGCATCAACAGCTGCCTGATCACGATTAGCCTTAAGCTCATTCAGACGAGCAATCTGGCTCTCGCGTACTGCTGTATTATCTACAGCGAGAATATCGATTGGAGCCTCCTTCTCAAGGCGGTACTCATTCAGACCTATAATCTTCTGCTCACCTGAGTCGATACGAGCCTGTGTACGAGCTGCAGCCTCCTCGATACGCATCTTAGGAATACCTGTCTCGATAGCCTTAGCCATACCACCAAGCTGCTCAACCTCCTCGATAAGAGCCCAAGCCTTATGAGCAATCTCATTTGTCAGGCTCTCAACATAGTATGAACCTGCCCATGGATCTACAGAGCGGCATACATTAGTCTCCTCCTGAATGTAAATCTGAGTATTACGAGCAATACGAGCCGAGAAGTCGGTAGGAAGGGCGATAGCCTCATCCAATGCGTTGGTATGCAGTGACTGAGTGTGACCCAGAGCTGCACCCATAGCCTCGATAGCTGTACGACCAACATTGTTGAATGGATCCTGCTCAGTGAGTGACCAACCTGAAGTCTGTGAGTGAGTACGGAGCGCGAGTGACTTAGGGTTCTTAGGATTGAACTGCTTAACAATCTTAGCCCAAAGCATACGAGCTGCACGCATCTTTGCAATCTCCATAAAGTGGTTCATACCGATAGCCCAGAAGAATGAGAGGCGTGGTGCGAAGGCGTCGATAGACATACCTGCGTTGATACCGGCACGGAGATACTCAAGACCATCTGCAAGGGTATATGCAAGCTCAATATCGGCAGTAGCACCTGCCTCCTGCATATGGTAACCTGAGATAGAGATTGAGTTGAACTTAGGCATATTCTTTGAAGTGTACTCAAAGATATCTGCGATAATCTTCATAGAGAACTTTGGAGGATAGATGTAGGTGTTACGCACCATAAACTCCTTCAAAATGTCGTTCTGAATAGTACCGGCAAGCTGATCGAGAGTACAACCCTGCTCAAGACCTGTAACAATGTAGAATGCAAGTACAGGGAGTACAGCACCGTTCATAGTCATTGAAACAGACATCTTGTCGAGTGGAATACCGTTGAACAGTACCTTCATATCCTCAACAGAGCAGATAGATACACCTGCCTTACCAACATCACCTACTACGCGTGGGTGATCAGCATCGTAACCACGGTGTGTAGCAAGGTCGAATGCCACAGAAAGACCCTTCTGACCTGCTGCAAGGTTACGGCGATAGAATGCGTTAGACTCCTCAGCAGTAGAGAAACCTGCATACTGACGGATAGTCCAAGGACGCATAACATACATAGTTGAATATGGACCACGGAGGAACGGTGCAACACCTGCTGCATAGTTCAGATGCTCCATACCCTCAAGATCTGCCGCAGTATAGCCATCCTTGACAGATATCTGCTCGGCAGTAATCCAAGGCTCCTTTACAGCCTCAGTAGTGTGGCATGCGCCACCCTGATATTTCAGTTCTGAAAATTTAGCTCTCATTGTCTCTGCTGTTTAGATACCCATCTGAGCCAAGTAGCTGCGCAGTGTCTCAAGGACATTGCTCTTGACGCTGATGAAGTTGTTAATACCCTTTGCCTGAAGCTCCTCTGTGCAAGCAGGTGCGCCTGCAACTACAAGGATAGCCTTACCACCAAGAAGCTCCTGAACCTTTGGTGCTACCTCTGCGTAGTCGTCGTCTGAAGCACAAACAACTACAATCTGAGCCTCTGATGCCAATGCAGCCTCTACACCCTCCTCAACGCTCTTGAAGAAGTTGTTGTCCTGTACGCGAATACCTGCGCAAGCGAAGAAGTTGCAAGAGAACTGTGCGCGAGCACGAGCCATTGCAAGATTTCCGCAAGTGAGCATAAATGCCTTAAGCTCCTTACCACTCTTATCTACGCCATAACGCATAGCCTCGAATGACATAGCACCACGGTAAGGTACAAGTACATTACCCTCTGCTGCAGGGCGAGTTACTGCCTCTGCTGCAACAGTACCATCTACAACCTCGTTGAAGTTAGGATACTGGTTTGCACCGAGCAGAATCTGACGGCGAGTAGCGATAGCCTTATCCTTTGCAGCAGCTGAAGCCTTCACGCGCTCAACAACATAACCGCTCTTGAATGCCTCAACATAGCCACCCTTATCCTCAAGCTCGAGGAAGAGCTTCCAAGCCTCCTCAGCAATAGTCTTTGTAAGAGTCTCGATGTAGTAAGAACCACCTGCAGGGTCGATAACCTGATCGAAGTGAGACTCGTGCTTAAGAAGCAAGCTCTGATTACGAGCGATACGCTCAGAGAACTCTGTAGGAGTGCTGTATGCGTGGTCAAATGGAAGAACCTCCAATGAGTGAACGCCTGCGATAGCAGCAGACATAGCCTCAGTAGTACCACGAAGCATATTTACATATGGATCATATACAGTCTGGTTCCAAGCAGATGTACGAGCGTGAACAAACATCTTGCAAGAGCACTCGCAAGCTGGCTCATACTGCTTTACAATGTTAGCCCAGAGCAGACGAGCTGCACGGAACTTAGCCATCTCCATAAAGTAGTTTGAAGTAACGGCGAAAGTAAAGCGAATCTTCTTTGCTGCCTGATCAACAGTAAGACCTGCCTCCATAAGGCGAACAAGGTACTCGTGTGCAACAGAGAGACCGAAACCAAGCTCCTCAACGATAGTAGAACCGCTGTCAGAGAATACATTTGCAGATACATTCACAACGCGAACGCCCTTGTACTCTGCAGTAGCCTTTACAAGGTCAGCAATCTTTGTCAGACACTTGCCACCCTCGCACTCCTCGCACCACTCACCCTTCTGAGAAAGGTGCTTAACGATAGGATCGATGCAGAAGTTTACGCGAAGAGAATCCTTTGCAACGCCCTCCTTCTCAGCCTTAGCCAAAACAAGAGTTGCGAGCTTAGCCACACCCTTGCCGCAGAATGTAAGCTCAACTGCCGGAAGAACGATACCTGCAAGCAATGTATCCAAATCCTCTGCAGTGAACTCGCCCTCTGCATTGCAGAAGCAGAAGCCCAAAGAATCAACACCTGCATTAAGCATCTTCAGCGCAGCCTCATTGGCAGCCTTAGGACACTTTACAGCAATTGTCTGATGAGTAAGCCAGCTATTGTCGCCGCTTACACCTCTCAAATAAGGGAACTCACCTGCCTGAGTACCCAAAGTCTCAAGACCCTCAAGGTTTTCGGCGCGATAGTATGGACGGAGGTTGAAGCCCTCAGTTGTACGCCATACCAACTTGCGCTCATAGTCGGCACCCTTAAGGTCCACAGCTATCGCCGCCTCCCAAGCCTCGGTCGAAACCTCTGGGAACTCGGCAAATAACTTTTCACAGTTGGTTGTTGCCATAATTTTTTAAATTTTGTTTATTGTTTAGGGTAAAAATTGTTAGCACTATATAAAATCGCGTAAAGTTAGCCATATTTTTCAAGACTTCAAAATATTTTGGACAAATAGTCTGATTTCGACAAAAACTTACAACAAAGTCTTTATTGTATCATCAATTTTACAACTTTAACGATAAACATTAAACCAAAAATTTATATTTAACGAATATCATTAAAGCAGTGTATTTTTATTATGATTTTTGCATCAATTCAGCGAAAAAGTATTAGCTTTGTGGCAAAAATAGATAGAAATATGTCGTTACTTCGTTTTAATATGCTTGAGCGCGCACTCGAGCAGAGGGCGGTAGAGGTCACTCCGCCGAGCAACAATCCGTCAGACTACTTTGGTGAGAAGGTATTTGGCAGAAAGCAGATGCGCAAGTATCTGAACAAGCAGACTTTTGAGGCTCTTATTGCTACGATAGAGAACAACACCCCTCTCACTCAGGATGTTGCCGATGCCGTAGCTGCGGGTATGCGTCAGTGGGCACTCACTCACGGTGCAGACCACTATTGTCACTGGTTTCAGCCACTTACGGGCGGTACAGCAGAGAAGCACGACTCCTTTGCCGAGCCTGATGGTCAGGGTGGACTGTTAGAGGAGTTTTCAGGCAAGGTACTCATTCAGCAGGAGCCTGATGCGTCGAGCTTCCCGAGCGGCGGTATTCGCAACACCTTTGAGGCGCGTGGTTACTCTGCGTGGGACCCGACCTCTCCGGCTTTTATCGTCGATACGACACTCTGTATCCCTACGCTGTTTATCGCTTACAACGGCGAGGCTTTGGACTACAAGACTCCGCTGCTGCGCTCTATACAGGCGGTAAATCGTGCTGCAACAGATGTATGCCGCTACTTTGACAAGAGCGTAGAGCGAGTATTCTCTTATTTAGGTTGGGAGCAGGAGTATTTTCTTATTGATGATGCACTTTGGTCTGCCCGTCCCGACCTTGTGCAGACAGGTCGTACACTTATGGGTCACGAGGCTGCAAAAAATCAGCAGCTTGACGACCACTACTTCGGAGCAATCCCTTCGCGCGTGCTATCATTTATGAAGGATTTGGAGTACGAGTCTCTCAAGCTCGGTATTCCGCTCAAAACACGACACAATGAGGTTGCGCCAAACCAATTCGAGCTTGCGCCCGTATATGAGGAGGCTAATCTTGCCAATGACCACAACCAGCTGCTCATAACCATTATGAATCAGGTGGCAAAGCGTCATCACTTCCGCGTACTGCTGCACGAAAAGCCATTCAAAGGCATCAACGGCTCGGGAAAGCACAACAACTGGTCACTCGGCACAGATGCCGGCGTAAACCTGTTACGCCCGGGCAAAACAGCCTTTGAGAACTTGCAGTTTATAACCTTCCTTGTCAATGTTATCGCTGCCGTATATAAGCACAATGGGTTGCTCAAGGCTTCTGTTATGTCCGCCACAAACGAACATCGTTTGGGTGCCGGCGAGGCTCCTCCGGCAATTATCTCTACATTCCTCGGCTCGCAGATTTCGTCAGTACTTGACAAGATTGAGAACTCAAAGAGCGACGAAGATATACGCTTTGACTCGAAGAATGTATTCAGAATGAGCGGTCTGACACAGATACCTACCCTATTGCGTGACAATACAGACCGAAATCGTACTTCTCCATTTGCATTTACCGGAAACCGCTTTGAGTTCCGCGCCGTAGGTGCATCAGACAACTGCGCCGAGGCTATAATTGTCATCAACACAGCCGTAGCCGAACAGTTGGTTGAGTTCAAGAAGATTGTAGATGCAAAAATCGAAAAGGGAGAGAAGAAGGAGCGCGCAATATACGAGACCATCCGCGAGATAATCAAAGAGTGCAAGCCTATCCGCTTTGACGGCAACGGCTACTCTGACGAGTGGAAAGCCGAGGCTGCTAAGCGCGGACTTGACTGCGAGGTCTCTGCACCCCTTAACTTCGACCGCTTTACCGACCCAAAGACAGTGCAGATGTTCAGCCGTATGGGCGTCTATAATAAGGTTGAGCTCGAGGCTCGCGCAGAGATTAAACGCGAGATGTATGTCAAGAAGATACAGATTGAGGCTCGCGTACTCGGCGACTTGGCAATGAACCATATCGTCCCTATCGCCTCAAAATATGAGGGTGTGCTGCTTGATAAGGCTTGGAAACTGCATCAGCTCGGTATGAGCTCCGCAACCGACCGAGAGCTGATTGAAAATATCCAAAACCGCACAGCAAAAATCCAAACCCTCGTAGCCGAGATGATAGAGTGCCGCAAAAAGGCAAACCGTATCGAAGATATCCGCGAGAAGTCTATCGCCTACCACGATACCGTGGCAGTATTCTTCAATACCATCCGCGAAGAGATCGACCGCCTCGAGGAGGTCGTAGATGACCAAATCTGGACCCTCCCAAAATATCGAGAGATACTGTTTATTAAGTAGGCTACGCAGTACTGCCCGCTTTTTCGAGAAAAAGCAGGCAATCGTAGCGGTTTTCAGACAGCACTGCTGTTGATAAAAATAGTGCTTGACTTTGCAAATAAACTTGCAGTCAGCACTATTTTTTATCATCTCCTACGGAGA
>JAFVIB010000027.1 GCA_017474235.1 Alistipes sp.
CTCGATTTTGTTATCTTGAATCATTGGATTACCGAAAGTGTTATACACAAAACCACACTCGGTATAAGCCGGAGTACCTACAGCTACTATCTCTCCATTGAGTAATGCGGAACAATTGTCAATATCCACATTTGTAATATCTGCTATTTCAACTTGTGCTTGTTGCGTTGCAAGCGAGAATGTAGTCTGAGTAGAACTATACGATATACCGTATTCGTTTATAGCATAAGCACGGACATAGTATTGTTTATTCAATTCTAAATTATCGACTTTTACACTATAATCTCCTACACCTTTATTAGTGGTAGTTATTTTGTAATCATTTATCACAGGATTACTATTAAAGCCGTAAACAAAACCACACTCGGTAAATGCAGGAATACCAGTATCTACAATAGAGCCATTTAATACAGCAGTTTTAGATGTAACATCAATATCATTAACATCTGCAATTGTAACAACCGGAGAAGTGGATGAAATAGAAAATCTAATATCATCGCTGCTATAATATGTTCCTTGGCTATTTACAACATATGCTCTAAGATAATATGTCACATCTCTCTCTAGATTCTCTATCTGTGCCTGAAATTTACCTTCATTTGTACCGGGAACTTGAACTTTTGTATTTACAATAGTAGGAGTAGAGGATGTTCCATAAACAAATCCTTTCTCGGTATATGCGGGATCGCCAATATAAGTTATCTCGCCGTTTGCAACTACTGACGCCTTTTTTGCATCTACATCACTAACATTGTTGGCAACAACTGATGGAGGTGTTGATTTTGCCATAAACGACACCTGATTTGTAGAGTATGCAATACCTGCCTTGTTCCTTGCGTAGGCTCTGACATAGTAAGTTTTGCCAAGAGTTAAGCCGACAGCTTGTTGAGAGAATGTTGCATCTTTAGTAACGGTTGAGGTAAGCAGCTGTATAGTATTATTCTCATTAGGCTGTTGTTGCTCTGAATAGACAAATCCACGCTCTGTATATTCAGGATAGCCCACATCGACAATCTCTCCGTTAAATACTGCCGTAGAGGCTGTAATATCACCCATTTTTAGGGTGTTAAGAGTGGCAAGACGCTGCGCCTGACCTGTCGCTTTAACCTTGACTTCAGTGCTGCCGTTACCTGTTGTGCTGAGGACAAGAATAGCCTCATTAACACCGTCTGCAAGTGCATCACGGTCGATTTTTACGATAATTGTTCCAGTTTTACCGTACTCTAACTCTCCACTCGCCGGCTCAACCTTATCAATCCAGCCACAATTGTTTACAATTTTCCAACCGAGCGTCTGATAGTTGTTATTTACGATATTGAACGACATAGTGTTGGTAGAGTAGTTACTACCGAAGTCTAACTCGTTGCGGTCGGCTGTAATAACGGCAGGAATACGCTCAATAAGGATATGACACTCGGAGTTACCGCCGGAAGCAACCGATACGGTGTTTTCGCCCGGGTTATAACCCTCTTTGGTCGCTTTAATAGTGTATTTGCCCGGTTCTACGCTCTTGAATTCAAAAACTCCGTCAGTGCCGGTAATTGTTGTTTTGCCATTCTCTGTAAGTCTTACGCTTACAACCGGCACCGGTTCTCCTGTTGATTTATCAACTACACTACCGACAATATTACCGGTAGTCTCCTCGGTTGTGACATCTTCAGAACATCCAAAGAGAATTAATGCACATAAAAATGCAGATAAAAGTTTCTTCATAATAGTTTTTTATTATTGTTATTACTCAATTTCTATAATCGTTATTTTGCTATTTTCGAGATGTGGCATAGCCTCTCCTATTGATGCACCAATGTATGTAGGATCGCACACGAAGTATCTCTTGTTGTTATAGTCAATATAGCTTCCGGGGATGTCGTGTCCAAAATTTACTGCTGTTGCTAGATGGTTTGGATAGTGCAATAAGATAACATCCAATCCCAATAAATCCTTTGTGAGTAATGCAAATAATATTGCTCTGTCTTCACAATCGGAATATGGGTAGAACAATGTCTCCTCTGCGAATAGTGGTTTTTCTATGCCGAATTGTTCCTGATCTGTTTTGTACTCAAAGGCTGTTTGTACAAAATTGATTAAGATGTTTGCTGCTTCAGTTTTGCTTTTTGAACTGATAGCAGAACGCAAAATATTGTACAATTTGTTTCGAGTACCATCACTTAGAGGAGTGTTTACATAGTATCTCCAATCTATCATAGGGTAGTCACTGTAGAAATCAATAAGGTTTTTATTGACTGCAATATCAAAAGTTATATCAGGATACTTGCGAGTGCGCAAAGTGCGTGCTTTTGACAGATTTGACTTTAGCTTTGGCAGAATAACTTTTTCAAGATTACAGAATCGTTCGCGAGGGAATTCTCGGTTATGTATGTATAAATTATTACCTTGCAAAGAGGTGTCAAGAGCAAAATATTCTGTGTCGTCTATGGATACTATAGGATACTGGTATATTGTAGATTCAGAACCCAATAGTACTATTACTTTGTTATCGCAGTACGCCAGACGGATCTTATAACCTGACTGTGTGAGTATGAAGGCTTGAAGTATGCGCGCTTCATTTACAGAACTTGCTCCAAAGAGAGCCTGTGTAACAAACTCTGTCAGTTTTACATATCCCCAGTCGCATAACGATAGCTTGTTGCGTAGCTCCTCAACCTCCTCAACGAGCTTAAAATATTTGTCAGAGGAGATAATATCCCAAACATCAGCAATAGCAGTATTGCTAACTTCTGATAACTTAAAACGATACGAATTGTCCAAATTTACAGAACAAACTGTTCCGTAATAATCAAAGGAGAACGCTGGTTTAGGTTCAGGTTTTGGTGTTGGTTTAGGCTCGAGCTTTGGCTCTGGTTTTGGTTCCGGTTTTGGTGTTGGTTTAGGTTCGAGCTTTGGCTCTGGTTTTGGTTCCGATTTTGGTTCTGGAGTAATCAGAGGCTGCGGAGCCTTCAATGGCTCCGTGTTAGGATCTTTAATTACCGGAGTAGGAGGCTCTGGTCGCTCCGGAATAGGGCGAGCAGGTTGAGATTGGAACTCATCCCAAGTTTTACGCATATATTCGGCATACTCCTTGTTAGCTTTTTTACGAAAATCTTCAAAGTCGACTGTTGACTTTTGCTTGTATTGATAATACTCTTGCAGAGACTGCTTCTTAAAATCTTCAAAACTTTGAGCAAAAGAAGTAGTAGATAAAGTTAGCAATAAAATAACAATAAATAGCCTCTTCATATATGTATAATTTTGTTTAATTAGGACTGTACGGTCAACCCAATGACCGTACAGTAAATAGGATTAAAATGTTATAGTTGCAGCTGCTGCAGGAGCACCTTCGTATGTTACCGTTGGAGCAAAGGCATACGAGCGACCGTTTCTATCGACTTTCTGCACTTTGACATACCTTGCACCCGGCGCAACAATCGCATCTACAAGATTGTAAATGTATAGCGCAGCGGTGGCACCAATACAGATATTTCGAGCAAGAGCAAAGTTGTTTCGACGGTTAGCATATTTTGCCATAGCCTTTTTGTCATGTGTCATCGTAATCTTCTTTGCATAGTCGGCGCGGGTAACCTCTGTAAAGATTATACCACCTGCAAGAACAGCTGTTCCACCAAGTATCAATCCACCTTTCAGATAGCTGTGCTTGTGAAACTGTCCCCATCCGGGTACTATAGCCGAGCGCCACAGCCCCTTTGCACCGTATTTGGAGGTAACATATACATTGTCAAAGATTGGGTCTGCTGTTGTGCCGACTTGATAAAGAGTACTCATATATTGATGTTTCGCATCGAAATACTCATCTACAATTTTGGCTTTTAATTGAATAGGTTTACCCTCTGTTGTAATTACCTCAAAAGATTTGGTATCTAATTGTTCTTGAAATTTTCCGTTATTATATGTTTGATGACCGGATATTTCATCTTTTGATTTATATGTAATTGTAAGAGTGTTTAATAATCCTCTATCCAATGACAACATCTGAAAGCATTTATTACGCCCCATATCCAACGAAGCAGCTTCCGAGTCTGTTATTACAAATGTATATGTGTTATTCCCTGCAATAGGTTTAGGAGGCTTATTTAGCCATTGTGGCGTTTGCGCATAACCAGTTGCAGAGATACACAGCAATATGACTGCTAATAATACAACCATTATTTTACGCTTTGATTCTTTCTAAACTCTTCTAACTGCTTGTTATATACCTCTTCCTCAAATTTTTGAGCATCAAACTTGACTTTTAACTCATCGTTCGAAGAGAGAGAATTGTAAATTTCTGATGAAATAGATTTAAGTAATTCCGGAGTTAACTTTACTTCTACACTATACTCCCAAATGTTGTCAGTTCTACTATATTCAGGAGCCTTAGAATAGCTAATGGTAGCGGTCTTGCGATCAACAATACCTATAATCATATCTGATCTTTGAGTTTTGCTTGATATTTTATCCCCAATAGTAATATCTTCAGCGAACTCTTTATCAACGATAGAGAGAGTTCTGTATATGCGAATAGCAATGTTATTTTGAGCTGACTTTAATGCGTCTCGGAGAGCTTTAGCTCTGTCTCCACTTCTTCCAAAACCAAAGTCAATCATTTCAACATTGATAGAACCTTGATTGTCAAATGCAGCTTGTGCAGCCGAAGATAGATTGATTGTCTGTGGCTGCTCAGATGATTTGTTATTTACTTGGGTTGTTTGCTGCCAAGTTTGATTGGAATTGTTTGTTGCCTGCTTTGTCGCACCACATGAAACAAGGCTCATTGCTGCAGTAATAACTGCAAATACAAAAATCTTCTTCATAATTGTAAAATTTTAAAGGTTAATAAAAGTGATTTTAATGTTTGTTAAAATTGATTACTTCTTCTCCTGTATTGGGGTTTTCACGGGCTATGCTTAAGCTGATAACCTCGCCGTTAATTGCTACGCCCCAATTCTGTGTATTTGTATCTTTAAAATGTTGAAAGACTAACTCCAATTGGAGTTTTCCGACTATACCTTCGCGTTGATTTTCAGCAGTCTTGTCAGTATCTACCATTGAGATAGCACTTTTTATCAAATCTCCCAATAAGATGCCCATTTTTAATTGAGCTACGGAATTGCCAATATCGGTATTCGATAGTTGTTCGCTATAACGAGCATTAAGAGAGATATTATCATCTGTTTTGCTCGACATAACCATAATGCCAGAATCGGTCACAGGATCTGTTATTTGAGCCATTGAACACGGACTATCAGCTATAAACATTATAGCTGCCAAGCAACACTTTGATATAAAACTCCTCATAACATTCTATTTATTGATTAGCGACAGAGTGATTGTTATTTCGAGCACCTCGTTGCTGACGCCTGTGATATTTTTGCGGTTGGGCTGGTATCCTTCTTTCTGAGCAACAACGGTATATTGTACCGCATCAAGGTCTGTAAACTCAAAAGTTCCGGTAGAATCAGTCAATTTACTCTCTCCTCCGGGGGTAATGGTGACAGTAACACCGGAGAGTGGCTCTGCTGTTGCAGAATCTACAACAACACCTTTAATGCCTGTGTAATAAGTGAAAGTGTCTGTCTCTGTACATGCGCAAGTAATTCCGGCAAAGAGCAGAACAAGTAGTAGAAAGCGTTTCATAATTGGTAAATTGTTTTAAATTTACCATCAGACTCCAAAATGGTGGGTTACATAAAAAAGAAAGTGTGGAGCCTATTAGTTTATCTGAACGAAGGTTGTGGAATGACCTGAACACAAATAAACAATACCCCACACCCGTATTGGATATGGGGGCAAACAGTGTGCCGCCATAAGTGTATATTCCAATACAAGGTGACGAGTGTGTTGCTCTCCCTGTGTTCTGAAAACTTCCACATTTTCGTTCAAGGACAAAAGCTAATACACTTTCATCTAATATGTTTGTTAAAAGACTTTTTAAAAGACTTTACGATGCAAATATAATAAAAATAATTGAAAGACAAAATAAAAGGGCTTCAAAAAACTGAAGCCCTTACAGTGTTATTTGACACCTATTACTCTACGACAAATGGTAGGGTAGCGGCGATGTCGGCAGAAGATGTGCCGATAAGAATCTCGTACTCGCCAGGGTTGGTGGTCCAAGCGTGAGATTTGTCACACCAGAAGGCGCACATCTGCTTATCTACCTCGAAAGTTACAACTGCCTTCTTGCCGGCATCGACTGTAACCTTCTTGTATGCCTTCAGCTCCTTATTTGGACGCAGAACTGTAGGGTTCTTCTCGGCGATATAGAGCTGGACAACCTCGGCACCTGCCATTGCACCTGTATTATTTACCTCAATGGCAACCTTAAGAGGCTTATCTGCTGTGAGGGTCTTAACCTTACCCTTGCTCAAAATCTTAGGCTTTGCAAGTTCGAAAGTTGTGTAGCTCAATCCATAACCGAATGGGAAGAGAGGCTTGATACCCTTCTTCTCGTACCAACGGTAGCCAACAAGTATTGACTCGTCGTAATTGACATCATAAGTCCAAGTCTGGAAAGCCTTCTCGTTAGGATTACCTACCGCCTTAGCAAGATCGAATCCCTCAGGGACGGTATCTACAGCAGGAGAGTCTGCAAAGTCACGCTCGATAGTCATCGGGAGCTTACCAGAAGGGTTGACCTTACCGATGATAATATCACGGATAGCCTTCTGACCATTCTGACCCGGATACCAGCCATAAATAAGTGCAGCACACTTATCTGCCCAAGCAGACATATCGATTGCAGAGCCGGAGTGTACCAAAACAATGGTGTTAGGGTTATTCTCCACAGCGAGGCGTACAAGAGCCTCATCCTTCTTCTGCATAGCAAATGGACGCTCAGCATGCTCCTCATCGAATGTACCGGTCACGCAGATAACCACATCAGCAGCCTTAAGTCGAGCAGCTGAAGGTTTTTCTACGAATGAAACATTACCACCGAAACTATCTGTAAGTGCCATCATCAATGTAACATGATTGTAGCCCTCAACGCGTGCAGCTCCACCACCACAAGGTACAGTGTCGAGCCACTTACCAACAACCAACACTTGACGGTCTGTAGAGAGAGGAAGAATACCGTTATTACGGAGCAATACAGCACCTTCAGCCGCTGTCTGATAACTTACCTCAAGGTGTGCAGGGAGCTTAGCCTCCAAAGAGCGGTCATACTGCTTGCCGCTATTGTATCGGTCGTATAGACCCCAGCGGATGCAGGTTGCGATAGTTGGGCGAATCATATTCTCAATATCAGCCTCGGTTACAATGCCCTCAGCAACGAGGTCTGCCGGCTTCTTCTTGATATAGAATGCATCCTCACCCGGCATATCAAGGTTCTGACCGGAGAAAATTACCTTCTCCCAATCATATATTGAGTTCCAGTCACTCATAACCATACCCTTGAAACCGAGAGTGCCACGAAGCAGGTCTGTAATTACATACTTGCTCTGACCTGTCCACTCGCCATTGAGCAGGTTATATGCTGTCATCACTGTAGCTACATCAGCATCGATAGCAGCCTTAAAAGCTGGTGTATAAATCTCCATAATTGCGCGCTCATCGACAATAGAGTTTGAACGGCGACGGTAGAACTCGGTCTGATTTGCCAAGAAGTGCTTTGCACAAGCAAGTGTTCCGGTGCTCTGCATACCTGTTACATACTCTCCAATAAGAGAGGCTGCAAGGTGTGGGTCCTCGCCGAGATACTCGAAATTACGACCACATTGGGCATTTCGATAAATATTCATACCCGGACCAAGGATAACACCTGCACCAGCCATACGAGCCTCCTCGCCTACAGCGTGACCGTATGTGTGTGCAAGCTCAGGGTTGAATGTAGAGGCAAGCATAATAAAAGCAGGGAACTGAGTTGTACGCTCGGCAATAACTACCTCGCTAGCATCGTGCATATGCTGCCTATTTTTCACACCGATAGATGCATCTGTTGTGTAGATGTATGGCAGACCCTTCTCAGGTACGCCGGGGAAGAAGAAACGGTTGTGACCTTGTGTCATAGAGAGTTTCTCTTCTAATGTAAGAGTCTTTAGAATCTCATTAGCTTTAGCTTCAGCCTCCTGGTAACTCATCACAGGCTGAGCCATAATTGTTGTCGCAGCTGTCAGTGCGAACAAAGATAGGATTAATCTTTTCATAAATTTTTTTGGTTAAGTTTGTCGAACAAAGGTAGACATAATTATTCGATTCTACAAAAATTTTACTACCTTAGCGCCCAAATTAAACGCTAATAAAATATGAAGTTACTACTACAATCTGCCGAAGATGCTGCAAAAGTTGTTGAGAATCTGATAGTTCCGGATAGCGTTCAGAAGGCTCAACTTGCGGAAACGGTCAATAAACTCATAAATACCGACTATAATCAGCTCTTTAATGATTTGATATCGCAGGCGATGTGGATTGCTTTGAAAATCGCCCTTGCCTTTGCTATCTATATGGTCGGAAAGTGGCTTACAAAGTGGCTTATCCGCATTATGGATCGCTCATTTGATCGCCGCAATGTAGATGCATCACTCCGCTCATTCTTGCGTAGCTTTGTGAAGGCTGTGATGACCATTCTTGTAGTTTTGGCAGCTATTCAGACACTGGGTATTAATACAACCTCATTTGTGGCGATATTTGCCTCTGCGGGTTTGGCAATAGGTATGGCGTTGAGTGGAACGCTTCAGAATTTTGCCGGTGGTGTGATACTTCTTCTGCTCCGTCCTTATCGCGTGGGAGACTTTATTACAGCGCAGGGTCAGTCGGGTACGGTGAAGTCTATCGGACTCTTCTCTACGCAGCTCAGTACAGGCGATAATCGCACAATTTATGTTCCAAATAGCGCAATTTCAACCTCTATTGTAGATAACTACTCACAGGCTGAGGCGCGTCGTGTAGAGTGGAATATAGCTATCAGCTATGGCGACGACTTTGATGTTGCTCGTCGTGAGATTTTGGCAATGCTTGAGGCTGATAGCCGTGTTCTCAAAGAGCCGGCTGAGCCGATGGTTGCCCTGAAGGAGTTGGGTAATAGTGCAGTAGTGGTTGTTGCTCGTTGTTGGACCGCAAATAGCGACTATTGGTCTCTTACATTCGATATTAATGAGAAGATATACAAGGAGTTACCACTAAAGGGTATAAACTTCCCATATCCACAACTTGATGTACATATTAAACAAAATTAGAATACTATTATGGAGTTAAAAGACATTTTGGCGATTTCGGGTCAGCCGGGATTATATCGCTACATTGCGCAGTCGCGTAACGGTTTTATTGTAGAGTCACTTATTGATGGTAAGCGTATCAATGCTACTGCATCAAGCAGAGTGAGCGCACTTTCAGAGATCTCTATGTTCACAGAGGGTGAGGATATCTCTTTGGCAGAGGTATTTACAAAGATGTTTGCATATACAGAGGGTAAGCAGGGTCCTTCTCATAAGGAGTCTAATGAGACATTGAAGGAGTTCTTCGGTGCTGTCATTACAGACTATGACCGTGAGCGAGTTCACGCATCTGATATCAAGAAGGCTGTTACTTGGTTTAACCTGCTTGTAGGTGCTGGTATGACTGAGTTTACACTTCCTGAGGAGGAGTAGATAAACCGTGTAACGAAAAAATATATGTCCGAAACCAATCGGACATATATTTTTTATACTTTTAGATATATCTTCTGCCTATCTAAAAACCACAAAAATAACCAACAAACTGCAATATAACCTATCGAGATTATAACTGCACCCCAACCTTCAGGCAGATGAGAGGCAAGACCTGAGAAGAAGTATCTTGAAATATTGCCAAATCCGATAAATCGTTGTGCTAAATAGATAGTTATCGAGTTTACTCCGATAACCTTGAAAAAGTATGTCCAACGAGTATATCCGAGTACATCGATAATGTAGTAGAATAGCGCAAGCATACCCACTGAATAGGCACCTGCCGTGAGTACAAAAGCACTGCTCCACAGTGTCTTGTTAATCGGCTGTAATGTGTTCCAAATCAAGCCCGTAGCAAGTAGTATTACAGCAGATATAGCCAATGTTGCAGCCTTGCGATTTTGGGAGTGGTTGCTCTTTGCCAGATACTCGCCCGTAAAGACTCCGAGCATAGCAGTCACAATGGCAGGCAGGGTGCTTAATATACCCTCCGGATCCATCACTCCGCGCCACAAAATATGGTTCGGCATAACTATACGGTCTATGTAGCCTGCTATATTCCCCTCCTTTGTCCAGACATCTACTCCGACAGCATCGGGCGCAGGAATTGTCAGTAGCAAAGAGTAGCCTATCAGGATGACAGCACTGATAGCAATTCTTACTTTCGGCTTGAGATACAGGGTCATCAGTGCTGCGCAAGCCCACGCAATACCTATACGCCCAAGTACACTCGGAAAACGCAGGGTATCAAACTGCATCTTAAAGAAACCGTTGTAGAGAATACCAAGCACTACGAGTATTGCTGCACGACGGATAATTTTGACAACCATATCCCTCTTTGTAGCCCCTTGCTCCTGCTGTTTTGCCATAGAGAAGGGTAGGGATACTCCGGCAATAAAGAGAAAGAGCGGAAAGATAGTATCGTGATGGAAAAATCCGTCCCACTCGGCGTGTTTCATCTGCTGGGCGAACCACTCGGCAACAGCAGAGTCGGGTGCAAGGGATGCTAAAGCAATAATTAGCCCCGAAAGACCCATAATAAATAGCATATCAAACCCTCGCAAAACATCGAGAGAAAGTAGTCGTTTGTGTCTATTCTGTTTGTTCATAAGAACAAAGATAGTGAAAATTGCAAAATAATCACTACATTTGCAGCGCGAAATGAAAAAATAACGGTTTTCGATATGGAATCATTGGGATTTATAGAGTGGTGCTTGGAGAATTTGAACTACTGGACAATCACGCTGCTGATGGCTATAGAAAGTTCATTTATCCCCTTTCCGAGCGAGGTTATAGTACCTCCTGCGGCATATAAGGCAGCTGCATCGGGAGAGATGAATGTTTGGTTGGTTGTATTTTTTGCAACTATAGGCGCGCTGATAGGTGCGTTTATAAACTACTTTTTGGCTCTGTGGCTCGGAAAACCAATCGTCTATAAGTTTGCAAATAGCAGAATAGGTCACATGTGTCTGTTAGATGAGCAGAAGGTTGTTAAGGCAGAGCAGTTTTTTAATCGCTATGGCATTACTGCCACCCTTATCGGTCGTCTTGTTCCGGCTGTGCGTCAGCTTATATCTATTCCTGCCGGTTTGGCGAAGATGAATATTGCTAAGTTTGCACTCTTTACCGCTATCGGAGCCGGTCTGTGGAATGGAGTGTTGGCGGCAATGGGTTACTATCTTGAGGCTGTTGTGCCGGAGGAGCAGCTGATAGCGACAGTGACAGAGTATAGCCACGAGATTGGTTATGGAATTATTGCTATAGTGGCATTGGCTCTTGCCTTTGTTATCTACAAGGGAGTGAAGAAAAATTAAAAAATAGAGATATGAATATCGACAAGTACATTTCAGAAGTTGTAGCATCCGTAGTAACGGAGCTGTATGGTCAGGTTGCACCTACTCAAATTCAGATACAGAAGACCCGTAAGGAGTTTGAGGGCGACTACACATTAGTAACTTTCCCGCTGCTTAAGCTCTCAAGAAAATCTCCGGAGGCTACTGCCACAGAGATTGGCGAGAAGTTGGTGGCAGCAAGTGGCGATGTGAGCGCATTTAATGTTATCAAGGGCTTTTTGAACATCTCGCTCTCTGCGGCTTTTTGGCAGGCTCGCTTTGCAGAGATTGTTGCAGTAGAGAATTATGGTGTTGCAGAGCCGACAGGCAAGACAATTATGGTTGAGTACTCTTCGCCAAATACAAATAAGCCGCTTCACTTGGGTCATATCAGAAATAATCTGCTCGGATACTCTGTATCGCAGATTCTTGCTGCAAATGGACATAAGGTAATCAAGGCAAACCTTGTAAATGACCGCGGTATCCATATCTGCAAGTCTATGGTTGCTTGGCAGCGTTATGGTAATGGCGCAACTCCTCAGAGTACCGGCATCAAGGGCGACCACCTTGTTGGCGACTACTATGTTGAGTTTGATAAGCACTACAAGGCAGAGATTGCCGAGCTTGTTGCCGGAGGTATGAGTGAGGATGAGGCTAAAAAGTCGGCTCCTATTCTGCTTGAGGCGCAGGAGATGTTGCGTAAGTGGGAGGCTAAGGATGAGGCTGTGCGTACACTTTGGCAGACTATGAATGGCTGGGTATATGAGGGCTTTGATGTTACTTATAAGGCTTTGGGTGTCGATTTTGACAAGGTTTATTATGAGAGTCAGACCTACCTGCTCGGTAAGAGTATCGTTTCAGAGGGTCTTGAGAAGGGCATCTTCTTCAAGAAGGAGGATGGCTCGGTGTGGATTGACCTTACAGCCGACGGTCTTGATCAGAAGTTGCTGCTTCGTGGCGATGGTACTTCGGTATATATGACTCAGGACTTGGGTACAGCTCTTCAGCGATTTGAGCAGAATAACCTTGACGGTATCACTTATGTAGTGGGTAATGAGCAGAACTACCACTTCCAAGTTCTCAAGTTGGTGCTTAAGAAGTTGGGCTACGAGTGGAGTGATGATATCTACCACCTCTCTTACGGTATGGTTGAGCTTCCTGAGGGTAAGATGAAGTCTCGCGAGGGTACTGTGGTTGATGCTGATGACCTTGTAGAGAAGATGATCTCTACAGCACGCGAGATGAGCGCAGAGCTTGGTAAACTCGAGGGTTGTACAGATGAGGAGGCAGATAAGATTTGCGCTATGATTGGTCTTGGCGCGCTGAAATACTTTATCCTCAAGGTTGATCCGAAGAAGACAATGCTCTTTGACCCACGCGAGAGTATCGACTTTAACGGCAATACCGGTCCATTTATCCAATACACACACGCTCGTATCTGCTCAGTGCTGCGTAAGGCTGAGGAGCAGGGTATAGATTATAGTGGCAATGTCGTTGCAGAGTATCTGCCGGAGGAGGTAGAGATTGTTAAGAGCCTCTGTGACTATCCACAGACCGTTGCTGCGGCTGGCGAGGCTTTCGCACCGTCTATGATTGCAGCCTATACATACGAGTTGTGTAAGATGTTTAACGGTTACTATCACGACCACTCAATACTTCGTGAGAGCGACGAGAATACAAAGCGTATGCGTCTGCAACTTGCTTCTGTTGTTGCGCGCACTATCCGTACAGGTATGGCTCTGCTCGGTATTGAGGTTCCGGAGAGAATGTAGTTGCCCTAAATAGACAATTATGGCAGGTTCAAATTTTGTTGATTATGTAAAGATATTTGCGCGCTCCGGACACGGTGGCGCGGGCTCGGCACACTTCCGCCGTGAGAAGTTTGTTGCCTTCGGTGGTCCGGATGGCGGCGATGGCGGTAAGGGTGGCAGCATCATTCTTAAGGGCGACAGCCAATATTGGACTCTTATACACCTGAAGTACCAGCGACACCAATTTGCAGAGGATGGTCAGTGTGGCTCGGGCGCTCGTTCAAGCGGTAAGGATGCTAAAGATATTGTTATCCCTGTGCCGCTGGGTACTGTCGCACGCCGCGTTGTCGAGACTGAGGATGGCGAGACTGAGCTACAGTATGTAGGCGAGGTTACTGCCGATGGCGAGGAGCTGGTGCTGCTTAAGGGCGGTCGCGGAGGTCTTGGTAATTGGCACTTCAAGACGGCTACAAACCAAGCACCGCGCTATGCACAACCCGGCGAGGAGGGCGACGAAGGTGCATTTATCCTCGAGCTGAAGGTGCTGGCAGATGTGGGTCTTGTAGGCTTTCCAAATGCCGGAAAGAGTACTCTGCTCTCTGTTGTCTCGGCTGCAAAACCAAAGATTGCATCGTACGCCTTTACAACGCTTGAGCCAAACCTCGGTATTGTCGAGGTGCGTGATGGTCATTCGTTTGTTATGGCAGATATACCGGGTATTATCGAGGGCGCACACGAGGGTAAGGGTATCGGTACACGATTCCTTCGTCATATCGAGCGAAACTCCCTGCTGCTCTTTATGATAGCGGCAGATAGCGATAATATCGCCGAGGACTATAAGGTACTGCTCGGAGAGCTTACGCAGTATAACCCCGAACTGCTCGATAAACAGCGAATTTTGGCTGTCACAAAGTGCGATATGCTCGATGAAGAGCTTATTGAGCAGATGAAATCAGAACTTCCCGAGGGTATCGAGACAATCTTTATATCCTCTGTCGCCGGTCTTAATATCCAACGCCTCAAAGACCGCCTTTGGGAGATGCTTCAAGCATAACACATACTACTATAAACCAATACAGGCGTATGCATTAGAGCATATGCCTGTATTGGTTTACTAAAGAGGTATTGAGTAATATCGTATATAAGTTTGTTTATAGCATACAATTTTTTGACTATTTGCGGCGGCGGTGCAGTCGTCTTGCATGTCGGCGGTGTTTGATGATTTTGCGGCGGATACCGAGGATGAACATCATCAGCAGGGTAATGCCGATAACAATCAGCACCCACGGCTTGACAACCTCGCCCTTGACTCTTGCCCACATCTCGAGCATCTGTTCTGTTCTTTCGCCCGAGTCGTGCATCATCGCGCAGCGTTCAATGACCTTGCGGTCGGGGTACTGCACAGCGTCAATCTTTACCGACTCTGCCCCCTGACCAAAGAAGTAACTTGCATCGACGCTATTCTCAAGGCTGTCATCAATCTTCGCCTCAAGCACCTCCGGCGTTGCCACTGCGCTGACATAGCCGATAGCGTCCATATTTCGCAAGGCGATATCGCTACGGCACATAAAGTTGATAAAGTAGCGTGCAGCCTTGATATTCTTTGCATATTTAGGTATTACCCAGCCGTCAAACCATACATTACTGCCCTCATCAGGTACATAGTAGTCGAGTGTTACGCCCACATCGGCAGCCTCCTCGATAGCCCACACGGCGTCGCCACTCCAAGTGAGGTTGATATAAGCCTTCTCCTTTGTCATCATCTCCTTGCCAAAGTCAGCCTCCCAGCCGGCAACGAGCTGTTTTGCCTGCTTAAGAAAGCTCTCGACAAGGGCGATAGACTCATCCGAGGCGTCGTACATAACCTCGTCCATAGTAACCTCGCCGCGGTCGATGGCATCGCGCTTGAGATAGACCAAAATAGGACCATAGACATCACGGAAGGCATCTTTGATAAATATCTTCTTACGGAACTGCTCATTATGCAACACTGACCAAGACGCCGCCTGCTCGGCTGTTACATATTTGGTATTATAGAGCAGACCCGTTGTACCCCACATATAACCTACGGCATAATCATTAGCATTTTTGCCTGAGCCGTCAATCATATTAAAGCGGTCGATAATATATGGAGAGATATTGCTGTCAATATAGTTTGGAGTAGTGCCAAAATCTCTATCTATAGGCAGCAGCAGGTCGTTCCTGAGCATACGCTCGATAATATACTCAGAGGGGCATACAACATCAAAATCCTCTTTGCCTCGCTCGATTTTGGCAAGCATAATCTCGTTAATGTCAAAGAGTTGGTAGATAACCTCCACCTCTTCGCCCGTCTGCTCCTTATACCACTCTTGAAACTCGGTCAGAACATCTTCGTCGATATAGTCTGCCCAATTATAGATCTTGAGTGTATGTTCACGGTCGGCAGCGGTAGTGCCGAATGCAACCACAAGGGCTGCAAAAAGAGTTAAGAGTCTTTTCATCCTAAATATTCTCCTGTTTACGGGCTGCGCGGCGTGCGCGAACATTGATAATAATGAGTAGTAACAGTACTGTGACAAAGATAATGGTCGATAGAGGTCTAAGCTCCGGAGTCAGACCACCCTTGCGGGCATCGGCATAGATAAATGTCGAGAGGGTCTCAAGTCCCTGATTGCCGATTGTGAAAATAGTCACTGCAAAGTCGTCAATAGAGAGGGTAAAGGCGAGGATAAATCCTGAAATCATACCCGGGCGAATCTCCGGAATGATAACCTTGCGTAGTGCCTGAAACGGTGTAGCACCAAGGTCAAGAGCCGCCTCATAGATATTTGGATTCATCTGCTGCAGTCGCGGCATAACACTCAGCACAACATAAGGTGTACAGAAGGCAATATGGGCAAGCACAACGGTTGCATAACCCTGTGTAACACCAAGGCTGACAAAGAGCAAAAACAGCGAGATACCTGTAATAATATCGGGATTGAGCATCGGGATATTATTGAGGAATGTTATTGCCTGACGCTTTCTGCCACGCATATTATGTATGCCGATAGCTGCAATACTGCCCAAAATAGTCGATACCGCTGCTGCAATAAGTGCTATGGTAAATGTATTCTCAATAGCATCAAGCAGGCTATGGCGCACACCTCCCGAAAAGAGTGATGTGTAGAGCTTAGTCGAAAAGCCTGTCCAGTTGCCAAGTACCTTAGCCTCTGTAAAAGAGAATATGCCGATAATTATAATCGGAGCATAGAGCAGTGCAAGTAGCAGCCAGAGGTATGTCTGTGCAAAAAACTTCTTCATTATATCAGTCCTCCCTCATTTTGAGACTGCTCGTCGCTGTCAGAGAAGAGCGAAGTGACTCCTATAATGACAAGCATAATAAGCGACAGCGCAGCACCGTAGTTCCACATTCCGTTATTGATATTCTCCTGAATAGTTGTACCGAAGAGTTTGATATTATTCATAGTAAGCAACTCTGCAATGGCAAAGGTCGATATAGTCGGCATAAATACCATCATAATACCGCTTGTAACGCCCGGCAGAGAGAGTGGCACTGTGACCTTCCAAAATACAGTACTCGGCTTTGCTCCCAAATCCTCTGCCGCCTCGATGAGCGAGTGGTCCATCTTCTGCAGAGTGTTATAAATAGGGTAGATCATAAACGGCAAAAAGTTATAGACCATACCGAATATCAAAGCACCCTCGCCAAGTGGAATATGAGCAAAGTCAAAGAGCGCAACCGTAGCCAGCGTACGCACAAGAATATTAATCCACATAGGCAGTATGAACAACATAACGGTTGTCTGCGAGCGGTTGAGATTCTTGTTGCTCAAAATATATGCTGCCGGATATCCGAGCAGGATACAGAGAAATGTTGTCACAAGTGCGATACCTATTGAGTATATAAAGGTATTGACAGCCTCCGGTTGGGTTATAAACTTCTCAAAGTTGAGCAGGGATAACTCACCTTGATTGTTTGTAAATGCAAAGATGACAATCAAGACCAAAGGCAGTGCCACAAAGACCCCTAAGAACAGAGCGTATGGCAGTGCCCAAGTTGAGCGGCGTGAAAAAATAGATACTTTCATCGGCTAAACCCTCTTAGAGATGTGTAAATCAGAAATATCAACCGAGATACCGACAATATCGCCCTTATCCCAAATATCGTTTGTATCGACATATACCTTCTCGCCGCTATCTGTCAGCACAGTGAGGTGATAGTGGTTGCCCTTGTAGAGTATAAACTCAATTTCGCCCATCACGGTACCATCCTCCTTATTGTCAAGCAGCTCTACGCGGTCGAAATTGATACTTGCATATACACTCTCGCCCTCCGCAAGTCCGCAGTCGGCACAATGGAACTCTCCGCCCATAATCTCGACAGTTGTTGCAGAGAGCATCTTACCCTCGAAGGTGTTGCAAGTACGCTCCTTTGCCATTACATGAATATCAGATGGCTTGATAAACATACCTACGGTGCTACCTACCTCAAAGGCATTGTAGTCTTGCAGCATCAGCTCATAGCCATTGTCTGTCTCTACAAACATCTCATAGTGAACGCCCTTGAAGATGCAACTCTTGACAGTTCCCGTAAATTTGGCATTCTCGGCGTTGGCAATGATATATATATCCTCAGGGCGCACAACAACATCCACAGGTGTATTATTACCAAAGCCCTCATCTACGCACTCAAACTTATGACCTATAAACTCTACCTCACGGTCGCAGACCATTGTTCCGTTCAGAATATTACTCTCGCCAATAAAGTCGGCAACAAATGAGTTTGTAGGCTCATTGTAGATGTCGATAGGCGTGCCAATCTGCTGAATCTTACCATCGCTCATCACAACAACGGTGTCAGAGAGTGTCAGAGCCTCCTCTTGGTCGTGGGTTACATATATAAATGTAATACCCAACTCCTGATGCATCTGCTTAAGCTCCATCTGCATATCCTTACGCATCTTAAGGTCAAGGGCTGCAAGTGGCTCGTCGAGCAGAAGCACCTTCGGACGATTTACAATAGCACGGGCAATAGCCACACGCTGCTGCTGACCTCCGGAGAGAGAGTTTACATCTCTATCCTCATAGTCGGTCATACTAACCATCTTGAGCGACTTGCGTACGCGTGACTCAATCTCGGCAGCAGGGACTTTATTGAGTTTCAGGCCAAAGGCTATATTGTCATATACATTGAGGTGTGGAAAGAGTGCATAACGCTGAAAAACGGTATTGAGAGGACGGCGGTGAGGTGGAACCTCAGAGATGTCGTTGCCCTCCATCATAATCACACCCGAATCCGGCTTAAGAAAACCGGCAATCATTCTGAGTAGGGTAGTCTTACCGCAACCCGAAGGACCGAGAAGTGTGATAAACTCTCCACGGCGAATGTCAAGATTGATATCGTCAAGCACAACTTTGTCGCCAAAGGCTTTTGACAGGTGCTCAATTTTGATAATAGTGTCGTTGTTGGTAACCATTTTATTTGTGTTTGCAGATTGTCTGGGTTAAGTTAAAGTGATATGTTGCACCAATGCTCAGAGCAACGCTCTTTGCGTGGTTGTTTGCTGCAATAAGTGCGTGCAGACGCAAGTCCTGGCTCTTGCGAAGAGGGTAGTAGTTCACACCTCCACCATAGAAGGCATAGCCCCTTGCAGAAGAGTCAGTCGGGATAAATCCAAATTCATCTTCGTATCCGAATATATCCATGCCGGAGCGGTACTCATAACCTCCTTTGACAAATATCTCAACTTTGTCTTTGAGTGTATAGCCGACCTTGCCAACAGCCGAAAACTCGTGATTTTGACCCTCATAGTTAAGGTGCTTATACATAAAGTCTGCCTCTATGGCTAAGTTGTCGAAGAAAAATCCGTTACCCAAAGATGCCATCTTTACGAACTGACCACGGTCGTACTCAATAAGATTTGCCGACCAAATAGGCGCAAAACAGCCATATTCGCCATACCAAACAAGCGAATATGTGAATAACTTGCTCTTGAACGGACGACAGCCAAATGGAGATGTGGCAAACTGAAAAGCGACAGATGATGCCTCATCGGCTGTCATATACTCAACTCTGCCACCCCATTGATATATTGCGCAGTTATGCCAAAAGGTAGAGCAGAGTAGCGGATGCTGATCAACATCCATCGGGTCGAGTTCATAGCCACCTACAGCAAGCATATCTTTGCCCACTGTAAATGTAAAGTTACCCACGCTGTAACTGAGCGTCAGCCAATCAATAAAATCGACATCGTCAGAGCGAAAAGCATTCTGATAGAGTGATGCAGGGTCTGTGGAGAGCCAATGGTTACTCATCGAGTATGAGAAATTCTCTCCGATAGAGCCTTCAAAGAGTGTGTAAAGGGAGGAGTTGCCGAAATCCACACCACTTACCCCCTCACTACCTGTTTGGAAGTAAGGGTTAACTTCAAATCGAGGTGAGATAATCAGCGTTGGAGTATTGCCTGATACCTCAGCCTCTTGCGAGTAAGTACAAAAGTAGCATAGTAGAGCTACTGTCAGAGCAAATATTTTTCTCATTTCCCATAAAAAATAAAGAATGGTTTCGGGTGCAAATATAACAAAAAAACTGACATTTGTACTTTTTGTGGTGTTAAATATGCATATTTTTACTGCGATAGAAGCGCAAATTGGATTAAATGATAAATTTTGTTACCTTTGTGCATTAAAAACTTTGTGATATGAAACAGAATATCTTTTTAAACAGTGTGTTGAATAGAGGTGCTATAGTTGGCTTTGTAATGCTCTGTTCTCACATCTTTGAGCAGTGTGCAGTGGTCTATGGTGGCAGTATGACTTGGTACTCTATAATGGGCTTTGAAATGGTAGTATCATTTGCCCTTTTTGTGTGGATGATTCACCGCTTTACAAAGAGCTATTCACTTGAGGTTATGGATGCAAGACAGGAGCTCAAGATGTTTAGCTTTGGTCAGGGATTCTCTTATGCAGTATCAGTATCTGTGCTTGCGGGTGTTATTGTCGGCTTGGGTCGCTATATCCTGCATAGTCTGATAATCGGACATACAGAGTATGTGCAGTCTATGATTTCATCTCTTCAGGCTGTGCTTAAGGCAAATCCTGAGACTGCATCTATGATGGGTACATACAATCAGATGTTCGCGCAGATGGCAGCTCAGCCTGAGCCTTCAATTTTGGCTACCATATTTTCATCAATTTGGAGTTATCTGTTTTGGGGTACTATCGTAGCTCTGATTGTTGCAGCAATGGTAAAGCGAGAGCCAAATCTTTTTGAGAATCAAAATAGTGAGGAGTAATGGCTGATAGATTGGATATATCGGTTGTTGTACCACTCTATAATGAGCAGGAGTCGCTTCCTGAACTTATGGCGTGGATTGACAGGGTTTGTCGTGCGGAGAGGCTCTCTTATGAGGTTATAATGGTCGATGATGGCTCGAATGACGGCTCTTGGGAGGTGGTAGAGAGCCTTAAAAAGGAGTATGGCGACTCTCTGCGCGCTATCCACTTTATGCGTAACTATGGTAAGAGCGCAGCACTCTATTGTGGCTTTGAAGCAGCTCAGGGAGAGGTTGTATTTACTATGGATGCCGATTTGCAGGACTCTCCGGATGAGATTCCGGCTATGTACAAAATGGTTACGGAGGATGGCTACGACCTTGTCTCCGGCTGGAAGCGTAAGCGTTATGACCCAATAGGCAAGCGTCTGCCAAGTAAGTTTTTTAACTGGACTGCGCGCACTGTGTCGGGTATAAAGTTGCACGATTTTAACTGCGGACTAAAGTGCTATCGCAAGAGCGTGGTTAAGTCTATTGAGGTCTATGGCGAGATGCACCGTTATATCCCGATTCTTGCTAAGTATGCAGGTTTTAAGCGTATAGGCGAGAAGGAGGTACACCATCAGGCGCGTAAATATGGAGTATCAAAGTTCGGTATGGAGCGAATGATAAAGGGGTACCTTGACCTTATCTCGGTAACATTTATGTCACATTTCGGACGCTCGCCGATGTATTTCTTTGGTAGTTTGGGTACACTGATGTTCCTTATCGGAGGCTTTACAACTTGCTGGATTATAGGTAGTAAGATTTATAAGCAGGTGCTGGACTTACCTCTGCGTGCAGTTACAGACCAACCGCTCTTCTACTTGGCAATTCTCGCCATAATTTTGGGCGTTCAGCTCTTCCTTGCAGGATTTTTGGGCGAGCTTATCAACCGCAACTCAAGTGACAGAAATAGATATTTAACAGATAAAAGATTATGATACAGAGAGTTCAAACACTATACCTGATGGTCGTTACACTGCTTATGGTCGTGACTCTTCTCTGCCCGCTGGTATATATCGGTGTGGATGGTCATCAAATAACCCTGTCGGCTTTCTCAATCTCTGATGCCGAAGGTGTGCTTTCACACGCCTCTGCGTGGTTGGGTGCTATGCTTGTTGTAACAACACTGCTTCCGTTTGTGACAATATTCCTCTATAAAAATCGCCCTCTGCAAATCCGCCTTTGTGGTGTTGAGTGCGTACTGCTTATCGGAGTGTTGGTAGTTATGGGGGCATTTACCTACGCTATCTGCAATAATATCTTTGCGGACTTCGATATTACATGGTCAAATATCGTATTTAGATTTCCGATACTTATGCCGATAGTCTCGGTCATCCTCACACCGCTTGCTATGCGTGCAATTCTGCGCGATGAGCTGCTTGTCCGCTCGTTAGATAGAATACGATAAGACAATAAGGAGCTTATTATATAAAAAGGTAATGATGCAAAAAGTGGCTCTTTTTGCATCATTATCATAAAAAAAGGGTAAGCTACTTATATCGCACCGCTACAACCGCATACCCTTGCTCAATTCCTTGCCTGGGGGAGTTCTGCAGGAGCTGGTCGTATAAGACTTACCCAGGCACAAAAGTAGGACTTTTTTTGTATCTTTGCAAAAATTTTGGGCTATGAATAGTAAATTTATTAAAAAAATATTCGCTTGGAGTATCTTTTTTGGTGCTTTTGCCGCTGCTGCGCTCATTGTAGGCTATAACTCCTTCTTTGGCTCGGCAGTAAGTAAGCAGCAGAGTATCTATATCTATCCACATAGTGAGTATAGCGCAGTTGTAGCTGATATCAAGAGCCATATTACAAACCCTCTCAAGAGCCGCGCTTTTGATATATACGCCTCGCACCTGAATCTTGAAAATCGCCTTAAAACGGGTCATTATAGCCTAAATGAGGGTATGAGCGTGGTTGCAATTGTAAGACGCTTGGCTTTGGGCGAGCAGACTCCTGTAAATCTTACAATTGGCGGGGCGCGTACATTGCCACAGCTTGCCGGTAAGATTTCAAAGCAGATTATGGCAGATTCGGCGGCAATTATCGCCGCTATGTACGACAGACAATTGCGTGCGGAGCTTGGATATAAGCGTGACTCGCTGATAGCTATGTTTGTGCCAAATACATACGAGGTGTATTGGAATACCACCCCCGAAAAGTTGCTGGGACGACTTAAGCGCGAGTCTGATGCCTTTTGGAATGAGAGCCGCAAGGCAAAGCTCGCAGCAATGGGTATGAGTGAATATCAGGTTATGACACTTGCATCTATTGTCTATGAGGAGACTAAAAATAGGGGAGAGATGCCTCGAATTGCGGGCGTGTATATAAACCGCTTAAATAAGCGAATGCCTCTGCAAGCCTGCCCGACAGTGAAGTATGCACTTGGAGACTTCTCGCTCACCCGCATCCTCTACCGCCACCTGCGCGTGGACTCGCCATTTAATACATACCGCAATCAGGGTCTGCCACCAGCACCGATTTGCATTCCGAGCATAGCCGCTATAGATGCCACGCTGAACTACGAAAAGGGCAAATACCTCTACTTCTGTGCAAAACCGGAGTTTGACGGCACCCACAATTTCTCCCGCACCCTGAGCGAACACAACGCCAACTCCCGCAAGTATAACGAGGCTCTGAGCAAGCTGAAAAAGAGATAAAATAATCGCCAAGCAATTTTGCCTGGCGATTATTGTTCTTTAATGGTAGCAATGTTTACTCCATGTCGTCATCCTTGAGGGTCTGAGGCAGGTCGATGGATGATTGTGGAGTATTTGCCTCAATCCACGCCTCGCGGGCTGCGATTTGCTCATCGGTAAGGCTGCCGTAGTACTCCGGAAGGAAGTCTTGGAAGCGGCAAGTGGTGAGCTGGAATGCTCCGCTTTGGTCTGATGTCTTACTGAAGTTATAGCTATGTGAATAGATAGCATAGATAGCAAGCACGCTACCTGTTGCACCATCTTCGGGAACAAAGTTGCCTGCGTAGCGGGAGTAGCCGCTGGTACGGGCGGTATAGAAGCCCGGGGTAGAGCCGTGTGATGTGCCGAGAACCTCCGGATAGCAGAGGGCAACACTACCGTAAAGGCTGATATTATTGATGCTATAAGCGAGTTTATACCACGGCTCGCTGACAACATACTGTACAGCACCATCGACGGTAATACCGCTTGTGCAGAGCCAGCTCGGGTAGATATTGGTATTGCTACCGCTTGTCAGTGCAGGGTGTGATGTCACGCCATTCTGATTCTTCACACCACGATAGGTGACCGTAAGGTTATTAAAGCGGATAAGACGACCCAAGAAGTCTGCATTATAGATGCTTTTTGACTCGTTGTAATTATCTACAACATAGATATCATCACTCTTGCTTTTACCCTCGGTAAGGGTGCAATTTTCACCCTTAAATACATGCTGTGCCACCTTATTTGGCGACACAATATTTGAGTTTGCGTAGTACTTGTAAATTCCGTAGGCATTAAGGCTCTCGGTAGGTACATCGCCGATAGAGAGCATCATACGGAAGCTACCCAAATAGAGACCATTAAGGCGTACATATACCCAGCAACTCTCTTTAGTGTCAAGGTTACAAGGGAAGTCGGCAAACAGACCGTTTGTCAGCTTAAGCTCGATGGCGGCAGTGCCGTCGAAGATGTGCAGCGACTTGTAGATATTTCCCTGCTCGTCGTTGCTTATAACCTTACCTTTAATATAGTAGTCACCTTCGATATATCGTTTCTGCTCAAGCTCATAGTCTGTACACTCGCTCTTATTAAGCACAAAACGCTTATACTTTGTCTCTGCCAACGAGTTTGTAGAGCCGGAGTTGTCGAGCGGGAAGAACATATCTTTCAACTCGGCAATAGTCAGGTGTGTCATCCCCTGCTCCTGCATCTTGGTATCTGTCATCTCGGAAGGGACGGCAGGGGTGGTGAACTTCTCATAGCAACTTGTTGCAAGAAGTGCCACCAATGCGATTATTGATATTTTTGTAAGTCTCATATCGTCAATAGTTTAGAATCTGAAGTAAAGATTGAGGAAGTATGTTGTGCCCAACATATAGAAGTACTTGGAATCAAAGCGAGAGTAGTATGACACTGCCGGATTTGAGCCCGCAGGGGTGCCGTCATATCCGCGAGTGCGGCGCATACGCATCTGCTCATAACCTCCGGTCTTGATATTCTGATTATTGAGAATATTCTTAACCTCGGCAGAGAATCCGAGCATATATTTACGCTGTATATACCAATTCTTACCCACGCTTGCACTCAAGGTGTAGGCGTGACCCAAATCCTCCTGCTGACGCATAGCATTGATATTGGCAAGTGCCCAATTCTTTGCATTATTTGTTGCATTCTCATTTGCAAGCACATCTACATAAGCATCAACAGCATTATTTGTACGGTATGCCGGATTCATAGAGAGGTAGAGCTTGTCGTAGAAATTGAAGTTTACAGATGCAAACCAATTGTTGTCGCTGCGGTAGTCAAGACCGATGTTTACAGCCACCTGCGGAGAACTCTCAACAAAGAAGTTCTTCCAATTAACCTGATCTACCAACTCAATCTTCGCGCTATTGTCAATAATCTGCACAAAGTTTGGATTTGATGTATAGCGATAATCTCCCCAATTGAGAGCACCCTGAAGGGCAATGCCAGCCCAAATAGGTACATTGAAGGCAAACTCTACACCGTAGTAGCGTTTGTCAATACCGCTCATTGCAAAGTTCGTAAATGAGGACTGTGTATCGTCGTAGTATGAGATAACCTTCGACAGGTCATTCATCTTTGTAAAGTAGCCCGATACGCGAGCCTTGATATAAGGCAGATTGAGGTTGTATGTCAGCTCTGCGCTATATATCTTCTCGGTTGTAAGACCCGGGTTAGACTGATTACGAGTACGAGGCGATACAAATGCAGCAGCAAACTTCGGCGCATCTGCCATAGCAGCGGCATTGAGTGCAAGCGAGTGCGCACCCGAGAAGCGGTATGAGAATGCAGCCTTTGCCTTGTATGTAAAGAAATTCAGATGCTCAGAGTCGCCATAAGAGTCATTTCCGTTAGGGAACAGACCCTTTCTCCAAAGACCTTGACGCCACATAGAGCTATAACCAGCCTCTGCACCTATATTCATATTAAATCCGCCTAAAGTAAGACCGTACTGCGCCCAAAGCTGTGCCTGACGCAGATGTGCATAGTAGTCGTAGCCATACTTATCGCCCTCTTTTACTACGCGGGCGTGACCATTGGCATTGTAGTAATCAACATCGTTCTGATAGGCGATAATATCGCTACCTTTATCACGCTCTGCGAATTTGTCGATATCCAACCAATAGTCGCCACCCAGCAGGTCTTTTACAGTGCTGTAATACTCAGTGCGATTGATGCGAGCCTTTACGCCACCAACAATGCGGTGATTTGCATTGAACTCGTGAGATACTGTTGCAACAAAATTGTAGTCGAGCTGATCTGTGCGGCGCTCCTCAATCATATAGTTAGAGCGATAGCCCTGTGCATAACTTGAAGTTGTAGGGTCTTGGTGACGGTTGAGTGCATACATACGGTCGAAATCTATGCGACCATTCCAAACCTTTATTGCACCAACAGCTCCGTTGATATAGTTGTCAAACTGCTCGTCAGATGTAGGCTCAAAGATACCTGTAATACCCGGGGTAATCTGACTCAGATAGTTTGAAGGCAGATAGCGGTAGTAATCCGGACGAGGGTCTGCACCATCCTTCCAAGTGAGGGCAGAGTAACCGTTATAACCAAAGCGGAGAGATGTAGCAACGCTCAGACGGGTCTTGTCTGTAATGTCAAAGAAGTAGTTAAGCATTGCAATCGGCTCGTGGGTGCGACGCACGCGAGTATTACGCAACTTGCCATTCTGATAACCAACATTAGGGTTGTAGTAGTTGCTGCCAAACAGGTCGTAAGCCTCCTGTGTAGATGCCTGCTGTGCGCCACGCTGCTGCGGTGTTCCTAGAACAGAGAGTGAGAGGCGGTGACGAGTACCGAAAAGCTTCTCTACTGATGCAAAGTAGCCGTAAGCGTTGTAGAAGATACCATCTACATATCCGTTACCACCCTGACGAGTAGATACAGAAAAGCCGTATGACCAACCATTATCAAGCGCACCTGAGGCGTATGACACCATACCACGCCAACGATACATCTGATTTGCATTAGAGACACTTACTCTAAAGCCCTTGCGCATCTGAGAGGCACGGGCATTGACATTTGTAGTACCACCAATACCTCCTACACCATAATCTGTAGGAGTAAGACCTGAACTGCTCTCCTGATTACGAGTCGCATCATTAAGTCCGCTCCACAGTGACCACGGACCGTAGCCTGTCATTGCATCGTTAAAGCGGATACCGTTAAGATAGACATCCTGATACATTGAGTCGTATCCACGAACATTAAAACGCATCTCGCTAAAACGATACGATGCGATATTGTTGTAGATATCTTTTGATGCACTGAGTGATGACGGCAGAGCCTGTGTATCAGAAGCTGAAGAGTCGCTGTCAAACTCTGCAAAGATAGAGTCATCCATAATCTCGTTCTGAAGTGACGGAACAAGGATTACAGAGTGCAAATCACGCAGATTTTGATCTACGCGCACAACCATTTCGAGTGTTTCGAAGTCCGGAGCAGTAAATGTAAGGCGATAGTCGCCCTGTGCCAAATTGTCGAGCGTAAAGTAACCGTTATCATCGGTCGTAACGCTCTGTCCGGTAACATCAACAACGACCTTTACCTGACCAATGGCAGTTCTGCCATTTCTTGACACTACCTGACCCTTAATGCCGCCCTGTGCAAAGGCTGCAAAAGAGAGTAGTGAAAGAAGAGATAGTAGTAAAAACTTTTTCATATATCAACTATTATTTACCTACATAAATAAATACCGGCAAGTGGTCCGAGAAACCATTTTGGAAATTATTGCCTACAAATGTGCGGAGAGGGTAGTTCTTGTACTGACCTTCACGCTGCATCATATATGGACGCGAGAAGATATTGCCGTAGAACTTCGATTTTGGAGCACGCTGCAACTTTAATTCGCCTGTAGAGCCTGTTGCAAGGTTTTCTGAGACGATGATGTTGTCAAACAGATTCCACGCATCACGATAGCCCAAAGTACCATAACCTGCTTTGAGCAGCTCGATGTACGGATTGTAGAGGTCGCCTGATACGAGTTTCTTGATGTTACCTCTTGCACCAAGTACCTCTGTAATGCTCTTATCTGTTGCATCGTCGTTCAAGTCGCCCATAATTACCACCTTTGTATTAGGGTTTGCAGTGCGTACAGAGTCGGCAATACGACGACACTGCGCTGCTGCAGCTTCACGCTTAGGGTCAGAAGCCTCCTTACCACCAAGGCGAGAGGGCCAGTGCGAAACAAGGAAGAAGAATGGCTCGCCCTCGATAGTTCCCCACATAGTTACAAGGTCGCGGGTGTAGAAATTAGCCATTCCGGGCATCTCGAACTTATGAGCCTTGCTGCCTTCGAGCTTGAATACATCAGGGCGATAGAGAAAGGCACAATCTACTCCTCGACGGTCCGGAGAGTCGTAGTGGACAATGCGGTAGTTGCCAAGTGCCATGTGTGGCTGAACAACCAAATCCTCAAGAACAAGACGGTTCTCAATCTCTGATACTCCGATTACAGCCGGAAATTCGCGGTTGATGGCTGCCATATCGAAGAATACCTTGTCGATATTGCTCTGTTTGCGCTGATACTTTGTGGAGTTCCACTTTTTGTCGCCCATAGGCAAAAACTCCTCATCGAGCTTGTCAGGGTCATTGATTGTATCAAACAGATTCTCAAGGTTGTAGAAGACAACCATATGAGGTTTCTGCGCAAAACAGCTCAACAATACGCCTGCAACGAGCAGAGTTGTCAAAATAATTTTTTTCATATATTGATAGTTTTAGAAGTTCCAATCACTAAGTTTTTTCTGACTCTTCACCTCCTTTGCCACAGCAGGATTGAGGTTGCGGAAGAAGGTAAACCCGGCTCTATCTTCAATATCTTTGATAGATACCACAGCCTTATCGTAGCTTACAGCATTAGAGCTATTCTCAAACAAGAAGCCGATAGCCTTAATCTCTGAAGGGTCGGTAATCTCCGAAATACTCTTGCCGCTATTGCCTTTTACCGTTCTAAGCAAAATCTTGTAGGTGTGCGATGGTCTTGTAATTGTTCTGCCTCGGGAGTTAAACTTTGTAGAGTTCTCGAACAGATTACCAACAACCACATAGAGAGTATCCGCACAAACAACCTTGCGCACACTATTCTCAAGTGTGCCCCAAACTCCTTGATTAAATTGGCTGTTTTGCGGCATAATATTGGTTGAGTAGAAAGTTTGAGCATTGGTTGTATAGGTGCTGTAACGCGATGCCGATGGGAGCATATGACCGCGGTCAAGCTGTCTGTTGCCACCGTCATTATAACCGCCATCAACTATATTTTGTTGTAAATTCTCAGGAATATCGGGATCGAATGCCCACGCATTGGTACGGTTGATAACCGGCTTTGTGTAGCAGTCGTGTAGTGGATAAGCCACCCATTGAGAGACTAACTTGTCGGTATCGTAACATATAGAGTAGTTACGGACAAACTTGCCATTTGCAAGGGTAGTGTAGTAAGTTTTATATATAAAGTCGTCATCAAGCAACTGTGCAGGCTGCTCTGCCCAGGCACGGTCGTAAGTAAAGTTATCACTTATGCCTAACTGCTCGAATGCGAGTGTTGTCTGAAAACCGTCGGAGAATTTTATATAAACCGTAGCCGAACGCGATACGGTTGTCTCGTTTTTGGCAAAGTAAATTGTAGCAGTTGTACCTACAGTACCCTTTTTGGATATCTGATTATCCGAGCTGCTGAATGATGCCCATTTATAACCCTCTATAATTACCGCCTCCCAGCTCAGTCGTGTATCGCCGGAGGTTGTTAGAGTGATAGAGGTCTCGTCCCAACCCATAGATGAGTGAGAGAGTTCTGCTTCTGATGTAAATGGCGACCACGGATCCTCGGTGTCGCACGCCCAGAAGTTAGAGATTGTTGTCAGAGCAACAAAAAGTATTGAAAAAAGTCTGTTCATTGTCAAAAAAAGCCCCTCAGCAGGGCACAACCCCGCTGAGAGGATGAAAAATTATTTAAGATGAACACCGGCAACGATTGCACGGCAGTTACCTGAGTTATCTGCGCTACCGCCTGCAAAATCAGATGCAGTAGAGAAGATAATCTTTGAATTTGCAGTAAGACCTGTAATATTAATAGTGTAGAGGTCGCTTGTAGCAGCAGAGATGGTGTATGGAGCATTGCTTGTTGCACCATCATTAGCCTTAAGCTCAAATGTGCTATTACCTGTAATAGAGCCACCACACTCAACCTTTACATAGAGAGTAGCCTTCTTTCCCTTCCAAGAGAAAGCATAGAAACTAAGGGTCTTATCGCCTGTTGAGTTCACAGCACCTGAAGTAAATGTACCATACTTCTTGCTTGTGCCGAGCTTAAATCCTGTTGCAGCATTGCCATTAACCTTCGTCTTGTCACCGAGAGTATATGCAGCAACAGCTGAATCATCAGTAGTCTGTACAAACTCGCTGTCTGATGCAAAGTCACCCTCTGCAGGTGTTGGGTCCGGTGTAGGCTCAGGCTCTACGGTTGTGCCCGGCTCGGCAACAACAACATCCTTAACCTCCCAAGTACCGGCAACAGTAGCGGTAGATACATATTTGAATGCAATCTTTATGCTCTTACCTACATACTTTGTAAGGCTGATAGCACCTGAAGATACAAATGTATAGTCATTGTTTGAACCATAAGTAGGGATGGTAAGCTGCTCCCAATTTGCACCGTTGTCAGCAGTTGCCCATACAGTAAGCTCCTCTGCAAAAGTACCTGCAAACTTGTGAGTATGGTTGAATGTAAGCTCCGGAGCAGTTGCAGCAGCGAGAGAGAACTCAGGAGAGATAAGCCAGCTCTCTGTAGCTACAGGACCACCCTTATAACCGGATGCCTTCATATACTTGTCGTTGCCATAGCTTGCAGCAGACCAAACGAAATCAAGACCGCCGAGGTTTATATCATTGATAGTCCAATTGCCCTGACCATTTGCAAAGCTCTCTGAGAGGTATGAACCAGGAGTTGGCTCTGGGTCTGGTGTTGGCTCCGGCTGAGGGTCGTTACCTGTTGCAGCAACGGCTGTAACCATTGTATTTGTAAACTTGCCACTTGAAACGCCAATAAGGAAGCCTGTAACCTTAATACCCTTACCATCAAGAGCCTTGATAGCATCTGTCATAGCTGCATCAGGGTAAGAGAGTGAGCCTACAGCAGTCTGTGCGCCCTCAACAGTTACATTGTAGTAGTAACCACTAACAGCCAAAGCACCCTCATACTGTGCATACTTAACCTCAGGCTTGCCTACATAAGCATCGAGATCTGCACCTGTCATAGTTACAGGAGTGCCCAAATCTACGCTCTTTGTCTCGCCTGTAGCAGTAACTGCTGTACCCTGACCAAACTGAAGCAGACCGGCATACTCTGTAACATCACCGCTAATCTTTACAACAGCACCTACAGCAGGAACCTCTGCCTTATCGCCGAGATAGCAGAGAATATACTTGCCTGTAGCATCGGTTACAAGGCATCCGCGAGCATAAGTTGCAACTACCCAAGCATTCTCGATAGAGTAGTTACCTGTGCCGGCTGCAAGAATTCCTGCAATATCCTTTACAGCACCTCCAGGAGTGTCGCCACCCTGAATATTGAAGTCGAGAACTGCGCCCTCGCCGCCAATTGAGAGGCTGAAGTCGTCAAGACGAAGAGCTGCCTGATACTGATAGTCTGCGGATGGCAGAGCAGTAGTTTTGTCAGCAACATAGTCTGCAAACTTGATGTGGAGCTTCTCTGCATCTGCAGGAAGGCTAAACTGTGACACTACATACTGCCAATTACCGTCTGCTGATACATTAAATGGCATATCAGCCCAATTCTGACCATCAACGCTTGCGTAGAGCTTGAAGGTCTTGCCGTGCTCAATAACAGCAGGAACAGGGGTATAAGGAGAGGCAATAAGTGATGCATACTGGTTGAAAACAGTAAATGAGAATATATAGTTCTTCTCGCCACTCTTAAGAGCGATATTGTTGATAACAAAGTTTGCATCAGCCTTTGAGATGTAAGCATAAGGAGCATCTGTAGCGTAAGTTGCATCTACAGGAGCCCATGCCTTACCTGAGTTGCGTACAGAGGCATTCTTACCAGTGTAAGTTACACCGCTCTGATCTACGCCGTCGCCACCCTTTGGAGCCCAACCTGTGTAGGCATCAACATAGGGCCAGTAGCCATCAACCTTTGAAACAGCGTCACCGCAGTTGTCATAGTAGATGTTGGTACTCAGTGCCAAATCAGACTGAAGAATGGTAATCACCTTGCTATCAGTAAGCTCGACACCTGCCAAGAAGCCCGTAGCGGTAACTGTAGCCTTGATAGTACGCATAGCAGCAGCCTCCGGAACTGTGAATGTCACTGTTGCATCACCAGTGCCCTCGCTCTGCGATACAGTCACACCCTCAGTGTCGATAGTAATGACCCACTGTGCAGGGGTTACGATGTGTACCTCCTCGGTAGTGCCACCTGCAAGTAGAACAACCAAAGACTCCGGAGCAACAGTAACCTCAGGTACACCCTGATACTGCTCCGGCTCCGGCTCGGTACATGAAACAGCAAATCCTGCGCTCAGTATAACGGCTGAGAGTAGGAGTGAACGAAAAATGTTTCTCATAGTACTTTGTGTTAAAAATTAATATTGGTTTTAATTGTCCTATCCAAAAGCCGTGCGCACGCGCGCACATTAGCCCACAAACTTATTAATTATTTGTCAAATTTCCAAAAAAAATGAACACTCTCTTTGAATTTTGATTTCTCGACACTTTATACTATCTTTGTGGTATGGAAAATCAGACTACATATCGTTATCAGATTGTAACGCAGAATGTGGATTTTACGCTGCGTGCAACAATCGACTCTTTAGGTAACTATATACTCAACACAGCCGGCAATGATGCACAAGGTAAGGGATTTGGTGTAGATGCACTCTCGCCGATGAACTACACTTGGGTACTTTCAAAGTTTGTTTTAGAGATAGACTCTCGTCCGGAGCAGTTTACAGATTTTAATCTTACCACTTGGGTCAATAAGAATAGCCGATTGGTATCTACTCGTAATTTTGAACTCTCCGATTTGTCGGGAAATGTGTTCTGCCGCTCTCTTTCGCAGTGGTGTATGCTCGACTATATTCGTCGTGTGCCTGTAGATTTGCAGTACATCGAGTCCTCTTATAAAAACTATATCTGTGAGGCTCCGTCACCTTGCGATTTGCCTTTAAGATTGCGCGCCATCGAGCCTGATGTTGTGTGTGAGCATAAGGTGGTGTATAGCGACATTGATTTTAATAGCCATATGAACACTATGAGATATATCGGTCTTATGGTAGATATGCTTGATATTGAGCTGCTTAGGAGTAATCGCCCGCTGCGTCTTGATGTCCATTTTATGAATGAGTGCATATATGGTCAGACCCTTAAAGTGGGTATGCAGACACTCGAAAATCAGACACTTTTTGAGGTTACGCGCGATGATGGTGTTGTTGCCTGCCGAGCTTCGTTTATTTGGAGATAAAGTTTATGAAAATTGTCATTCTTGGTCCTGCGCACCCTTACAGAGGTGGTTTAGCGTCGATAATGGAGACTATGGCGCGAGAGTATATCTCTCGTGGCGATGAGGTTGCGATATACACCTTCTCGTTGCAGTATCCGTCGATACTCTTCCCGGGTAAGAGTCAGACTGTGACCACTCCTCCACCTACGGATTTGCATATAGAACGCATTGTAAATACTTGTAATCCAATAAATTGGATAAGAGTAGGAAACCGCATCCGTCGTGAGGCTCCCGATATGGTACTGATGAAGTATTGGACCCCGTTTATGGCTCCTTGCTTTGGAACGATTGCCCGCATTGCCCGCAGAAACGGAGTGACAAAGGTAGTGTGTCAAATAGACAATGTTGAGCCGCACGAACACCATATCATCGACCGTCCATTTAATAGTTACTATCTCGGTGCGGTTGATGGTTTTGTATATATGTCGGAGCAGGTGCATAGTGAACTGACGGAGTACACAGCAGCTCCGGCACTCTTCTCGCCCCATCCGATGTTCTCGAATTTTGGAAGTAGGGTAGAGCGCAGTGAGGCGTGCCGACACCTCGGATTAGATGAAAACTGCAACTATCTGCTCTTCTTCGGTCTTATTCGCGAATATAAGGGTCTTGATACGCTGCTGCAGGCGTGGGAGAAGGTCAGAAGAGATGGTCTGAAGCTGATTGTCGCAGGAGAGTTCTATGAGAGTAAGGAGAAGTATGAGCCGCAGCTCAATCGCCTTGGGCATAGTGTTATTCTGCACGATAGATTTATTGCAGACGAGGAGGTGAAGTACTACTTCTCGGCTGTAGATGCCCTTGTATTGCCATATAAGACCGCCACACAGAGCGGCGTGACACAAATTGCTTACAACTTCTTCCTTCCGATGATTGTGACCGAAGTTGGAGGTCTGCCTGAGATTGTACCTGACGATAAGGTCGGCTATGTATGCCCGCCTACGGTCGATGGTGTGGCTGATGCAATAGAGAGCCTGTATAAAGATGACAATCTCCAGCGTTTTCGCACAAATATCATATCCGAGCGCAAACGCTTCAGCTGGTCAGCAATGTGTGATAAGATTACAGAGGTACTCCATATGTCGTAAGAGTATATCTGCGTTCATATTTCGCCTTTCGCACTCCTGCGAGAGGCGATTTTTTTTGTATCCTAACAGAGCAATGCCCCACCGAGTGTTGTTCGTTTGGAAAACTTTTTCTAATTTTGTGATGTAATCAGATAGATTACAGACATATTGAAAGTGTTTTCGTGGTCCTTAACGGAAAATCTGACAGTTTTCAATGACTAAGGGGTAACGGACAACACTCATTCTTGTATATGCTATTGGTGTCCTCACACCTATTGGTGTATTACAGGTGTGGGGCATTGTATCGTTTGTTTTAGTCAGGGTTTTGTCAGAGCCTCCGTTAGATAAACGAAAAACAACTCCACACTTTCTTTTTATATAGCCCGATAGGAGTTGGCGGGCACAAAAACCAATCAAAATGGAGAAAAAATCTTATAACGCACCAGATGTGGATTGCTACTCTGCACAGGTAGAGAGCGGTTTTCAAACATCGTTAGAAGATCCAAAAACAGATCCTACGCAAAGTTGGTAATTAAAACTTATATATTATGAAGAGATTATTTTTTGCAGTAGTTGCAATGCTCTTTGCTGCCTGCACAACTGATGTTACAAAAGATGTAACAGTTGAAGTACCCCAAACGCTGACCGTATCCTTTGAGGAGGATACGCGCATACAGCTGATGAATGGCAAGACAGTCTGGAACACGGGCGACCTTGTCAGCGTATTCTATAAGAGCGATGCCAATGACTGCTACCGCTTTGCCGGCAATACGGGCGAGCGCACCTCGGAGCTTGTGCGCACCGCAAAGGGCGAAAAGAGCCGTAGTGGCGACCATATC
>JAFVIB010000010.1 GCA_017474235.1 Alistipes sp.
ATATGTATTCCATTTATTTTGAAAGGATTGTCATATTCTCCTAGTGAATTAAATCTTCCAAGAATATATTTTGTCGCAGTTTGTGCTGATGCTGATAAACTTAATATGCAGCATATAAAAATAATAATTCGTTTCATAATAGTATGTTTAGAACAAATTTAGTCGAAAATAGTCTTGCTTGCAAATAAAATGATAAAATATTTATAAGAAGATTATTTATTGCTGAATTTGTGTCAGAAGTTGGCACTCGGTAGGGTATATCTTTGCCCTAAAAAAGTATGGTTGAATCTATCAGATTGGATGGCAGCATAATGGAGAGCAAGGCGTATCAAAATGCTGCGCGATTTAAGATTTTTGTTACTCTGCTACTCCTTGCGCGTCAGCAGCAGGGTGGGGCTATTGTCACATCTCTTGCGAGGCTTGCAAAGCAGAGTCTGCTGACAATAAAGCAGGTTCGGAATGCCCTTGCGGCACTTGTGAAGGCAAGGCTGATTGTATGTAGTACGACGCACTGCGGAACGGTTGTAACTATCTGTAATTATGAAACTTATAAAATTTAGAGCGTTATGAAAAAGTATCTTTTTATCTATGCCGTTGTAGCTACGGCGGTAATTGTTTTCGGGGTAAAATATCTTGTATCGGAGCAGCAGCGGCACAAGAGTAACAGCGAGGCTCTGATGGAGCGTGTAGAGCTGTTTAGAACGCGTGCCGACGAGGCTGCGGCATCGGTACAGGTGTTGCGGTTAAAGTGTGGCGAGTATGAGGAGCTGAGGGCTGCCGACGCTGAGAAAATTCGTGATTTGGGGCTAAAGATAAGGCGTTTGGAGAGCGCGGCAAAGAGCGTCTCGCAGACCGTCGTGGAGGTTAAAGTGCCTATTCGAGATACGGTCGTTGTGCGCGATACTCTGCACCATACAGACACCCTTAGACTATTCCGTTGGAAGGATAGTTGGGTGACGATAGACGGTACTATTTTTAGAGATAGTGTGGCGTGCAAATTCAGCTCTGTGGATACGCTCCGACAGACGGTATATCGTATACCGCGACGCTTCCTATTCTTTAAATTTGGCACAAAAGCGTTGCGTCAGCAGATTGTAAGTTCCAACCCGCACAGCCATATTGTGTATAGTGAATTTGTAAAGATTGAGCGATGATTAACCGTAGATAGCATCAAAGACCTCATCTGTGGTATTGGCTATCACATCGGCACCACTCTCTATAAGCTCTTCAACTGACCTAAAGCCCCAAGTGACACCTATAGAGTGTACTCCGGCACCCTTTGCAGTCTGAATATCTACTGCTGAATCTCCGACCATATAGCTACACTCTGCCGTAGCACCGCACTGCTCCATAATCAGGTGGAGTAGTGCCGCATCGGGCTTGAGCGGAAAACCGTCACGGTTGCCATAGATTGCGGCAAATTGAAAATCTCCGAAAAACTTGTTAATCAACTTGTTAGTACCTGCGTGGAACTTGTTTGACGCCACTGCAAGTGTAGCACCCGCAGCCGTTAGTCGCTCTAAGAGAGTGTACACCCCCTCGTAAGCAACGGTGTGGCGGTCGATATTCTCGGTATAGTACTCCACAAAGTCTTTGCGCGCCTCGGCGATATACTCAGGTGTACGCAGATTTTCAGGCAGAGCTCGCTCGACAAGGCGGGTGATGCCGTTGCCGACAAAGTGGCAGTAATCATCGTAACTATGCTCTGCAAGTCCTCGTTTAGAGAGCATATGGTTGCAACATACGGCAAGGTCGCCAATAGTGTTGAGCAGTGTGCCGTCAAGGTCGAATATTACAAGTTTTTTACTCATTTTGAGGTTCTGTTTTTACGATTTTATACCCTATAGCTGCGATGAAAATCGAGATTATCGGGCTTAATATGTTGAATAGACAATATGGAAGATAGGTAACCGTTGCAACACCCAAGACTGTCGATTGTGTCATACCGCACGAGTTCCACGGGATAAGCACCGAGGTCACTGTTGCCGAGTCCTCGACAGAGCGGCTGAGCAGGCGACCCTCAAGCCCTCGCTGGCGATAGAGGTCACTAAAGGTGTTGCCGGTAATTATGATTGATATATATTGGTCTGCTGTTGTAAGGTTGCAGAAAAGACCCGTTGCGATAGTGGAGGTCACTACGCTGACTGTACGCTTTGCAAAGCGCATAAAGAGGCGTGTGAGCGCAGCCAACATACCGCTACCTGCCATAACGCCACCAAAGCACATTGCACAGAGAATAAGCCAAATAGTATTCATCATTCCGCCCATGCCGCGTGTGGCTACAAGCTCGTTTAGTATCGCATCGCCCGTATCGATAGCAGTTGTTGCCGAGCAGGCTGTCATCAGCCCCTTAAAGCTGCCCAAAGCACCCTCGCCGCCTATCTGCGACACGATGTCCGGCTGGAAACCAATCATCGCAATACACGCAAGTACTGTCGCAGCAAAGAGCGTTACAAGTGCCGGCAGACGGCGCAGGATAAGCAGTGCCGTAGCAACGGGGACAATCAGTAGCCACGCTGATATGTTGAATGTGTTGTGCAGGGTCTGATTGATATGCTCAATTTGCGCAGCCGAGTCGGGAGTGTGAAATATAGAGACTGCAAAAAAGACTAAGCAGGCGATAACAAACGACGGCACGGTGGTTATCATCATATACCGTATATGCTCAAAGAGCGGCACGCGGGCAGTAGAAGAGGCGAGAACTGTCGTATCGGAGAGTGCAGAGACCTTGTCGCCAAAATAGGCTCCCGAGATTATCGCACCGGCAATCCAGCCGTCAGAGAAGCCCATAGCCTGACCGATACCCATCAGTGCTACGCCGATTGTGGCAATTGTGGTCCACGAGGAGCCTGTAACAATTGATACTAACGCACAGATTATGCAGGCGATGCCGAGGAATATTTTGGGGTGTATAACCTCCAAACCGTAGCAGATAAGGGTCGGCACGACGCCGCTGAGCATCCATGTTCCCGATATAGCACCGATAAGCAGCAGTATGATTATCGCCGAGGCAGAGGTGCGGATATTTTCGACAATGGCATACTCAAGTGTGCTCCACTTGCACCCGCAGACAGTTATTGCAAGCAGCGCAGCCACCGAGGAGGCAAAGAGCAGAGCAATCTGACTACCGCCCATAATGGCGTCAGAGCCGAAACACTTGATTACAAGAGCCAAAACGACCACAAGCACAACAAGCGGTATTGTTGCAACCCATAGCGGGGTCTGAACTCTATATTTGGATAAAAAATTTGCGAATTTCATCTAACTTTCACTTTTGGCTGCAAAGATATACAATTTTTTGTTACCTTTGCACTCAGTTTGTTGCCCTTGTAGTTCAACGGATAGAACGAAGGTTTCCTAAACCTTAGATAGCAGTTCGATTCTGCTCGAGGGTACAAAAAGTTAGGATGGCTGATTTATTATTTCAGTCATCCTAACTTTTTTACTCTATCTTCGCAATAATCCGCTGTATGCACTTTACTTGCTGCTCAGAGAGCGATAGACTCGCAGCAATAGCCTCTGTAGTGGCATCTTGTTGCTGCGCCATAAAGCTATACACTCGGGCAATATCCTCAAAGTTGAAGTAGTAGAACTCACGCGAGGTCGAGCCATCCTTATAGATAATATCTACCAACGCAATGGGGATGTCGTCTTGACGGGTGAGCTTGACCTTCTCGATCTCCTCAATAGAGCTGTCAAATTTCAGCAAATCGCCCTTCAGGTCGTTTACTATGTAGTCGATAGTAGCCCTGTCTGCCGCCATAGGGTCAAGAGCCTTACTTTTGCAGCCGATAACTATTGTACCCAAAAATAGCGTGGCGACAATATATCGCCACGACCTATTGAATCTCCAACTCATAGCCTACTCTTTGTGTGACTGTGCAATAAGTTCGCCCAAAACCTCGATGCTGTCGCAGATAAGGTGTGGCTGCTTTGGTGCGGCATCGGCAACCTCGAGAGTTGTCTCGCCCGAGAGGACAAGCACGCCAAAAGCACCGGCATTGTGCGCCATCTCGATATCTGTGTAGATGCGGTCGCCAACCATTGCAACCTCGTCAGGCTCCATACCGTAGCGGTTGAGAATACCCGAGAGCATATTTGGGTCAGGCTTGCCGAGGGTAATGTCCGGAGTGCGACCTGTGGCGTGTGTAAGACAAGCACAGATAGAGCCGCAATCGACAAGAATTACCGGCTGGTCGGTAGGACATACGCGGTCAGGATTTGTGGCAATGTAAGGCACACCCTGCGAAATCCACCACGCTGCACGGCAGAGACGGTCGTATGCAAGGGTCTTGTCAAAGGCAACCACAAGCACATCGGGGCGGTCGTTAGCATCATCAGCAGTACTCTCAAAGCCCGCCTTCTCAAACTCGGTAATCATAGACGGTGTGCCGAGCATAAACAGACGCTTTGCTGTAGGGTAGTGTGTCTTGATATAATCTACAGTCGCAAGGGCAGTGGTGTACATCTCCTCCTCTGTTGCCGAAACGCCAAGACGAGCCAACTTTGCCAAATAGTCGGCAATGCTCGAAGATGGGTTGTTAGTCAGAAAAGAGTAACGCAAACCCAACTCCTTGACACCTGCCAAAAATGGCTTTGTGTAAGGGAACAGAGTAGCACCCATATATATAGTGCCATCCATATCAAGAGCCACATGCTTGAGCTTGCGAAGTTTTGCCATTAACTCCTCGTGAGAGTAAATTGAACGATACCTGTTGAACTGTGCCATAACAATATGTTTTTTAATAACTTTTCACTAAATCCTCGTAAAAGTAGGCATTTTCTCGCAAAAAAGCAAATGAAAAGAAAAGAGCCTTGCTGCTCAATGAATAACAAGAAGGTATTTTCTAAAATATTTTACTACATACAAAGGGAGGTCGTCACTGACGACCTCCCTTCTATTAACTTTTTGCTGGCAGACTGTTAAGACTGTCTGTCAGTGTATTTAGATTAATTGTTCGTAGCATCCAAAGCAGCCTGTGCAGCGGCACTAAGGGTGTTGTTAGTGAATGTAGAAGAGTGGGTAGTAGTTTCAAACACAAGGTTGTTAATAATATTGTTGGATACTGTAGCGGTAGCTGCAGAGTACACCTTCAAGCGAACATCGTTGAAGTCGTTACCGGTAACTACTGGAGAGCCACTAACAATGTTTACAGTTCTACCACTGTTAACAGTATTGTTTGTGAACTTCACATCGCCGCGCAGCAGAACAACATTCTTATTAGCTAGCTGGTTGAAAGTACAGCGGTTAATGGTCAGATTATCTCTCTCCTGCTCGAAATAAAGAGCATCTGCATTTGTTGCGAATGTACAATCCTCAACCAAAATATCGCCACCAACTCCTGGGTAGATGCCATAAATACCACCTACGAAGTTAACCTTGCTAATAACGCCAGATTTCAGAGAGATACCACCTGCTACGCCAGCAGCATAGTTGATAGTAAGGTTCTTGATGTTCAGATTGCTTGCATCATCAAAGAGCGTGTCGCCATTTCCTGCAGACTCAATGTCGTTTATAGTCAGGGTGTGACCCTTACCGTCAATATTAAGACCATCCATTGTAACTGTAATAATCTGTCCACTGCCAATGGTCTTTGTCTCAGAGAACATAATCCACTGATCAACAGTAATATCACTTACAAGGTCAATATCCTTGATGCCGTTGTTGTTATTCTTTATAGCATCAACAAGCTCAGATGCGGTAGAAACAGTAGCACGGTTGATGTTAATCAACTTGCTAGCAACCTCTGCATCAGATTTACCATTCCAAGTGTTGTTGGTAAGGGTAACCTGAGTTGGGTTAGAAGCCTTTGCAAGCTCACCGTCTCCATCGCCATTAGATACAATGGTGTTGTTAGAGATAGTGATGTTAACATTAGATGTATCAACAAAGCGGAACACGCGGTCACCTGTGCCATTTACAGTGTTATCGTCGATAAGAACTGTGTCTGTAAGAACACCACCCTGCAATACATTGAAATCGATGTTATTAAATGTACAACCTGTAACAGTTACATTCTCTGTGTTCTCAAGCATTACGGCAGTAGTAGTACCATTTATATCACCTGCAAAAGTACAATCTGTAACTACGAGATTTGTAAGCTTCTCTGTTCTATCGTTCTGATGAATACAAGCATCATTAACAAAGTCGCACTCCTCTACTGTAACATTTGCCATATCTTTGGTAGATAAGAGCAGACCTGATGTAAATGTTACATTCTTGAATGTCAAACCGTCAATCTCGATATTATCAGTTGCGCTCCAACCATTAATACCAAATCCATTGATATTAACACCATCCTTACCAACGATAGTTACATTCTTTGCCTTGTAGTTTGCAGGGTTTGTGAAAGAGAGACCCTCGTATGTACCTGCCTCAAGATTGATAGTGATGTCTGTTACATCTTTTGCAAGAATGGTCTTAACTTCATCAGCAGTGCTAACAACAAAAACCTTCCTAACTATATAAGCTCCATTAACCATTCCAGAGACTACCTCTGAATCGTTCTTGCCATTCCAAGTGTTGTTGGTAAGGGTGATGTTGCTCTCGGTAACTGTAGCTCCGGCGTCTGCGCTAACTTTCATCAACTCTCCGTTGCTATCTCCATTAGAAACAATGGTGTTGTTATTAATATCCAAAGTAGCAGCAGCTGAGGCAACAGTAAAGCGAAGTGGACGGTCTGCTGTTTGATTTATGGTATTGCCATTGATGGTTACATCTCCATAAACCTTAGTTATGTTCATTGCATTATAAGCAGCATTGCTGAATGTACAACCGGAAACTGTTACACCATCACTGTTTTGAAGAGCCAACTGAGTGTTTCTTGTAGCGCGGCTTCCCTCAAAAGTACAACCTTCAACTGTGAAATTCTTTGCCTGATATGTGTCAGTGCCGGTATTTTGCAGCTCAGCATTGATGAACTTACAGTTTTTAACTACAACACCGTCATTGTTAAGTGAAATAATCAGACCATTTCCATTAAATGCAATGTTCTCAAATGTCCAACCGGTCATTACAGGTGCATAATCATTCTCTCCAAGTCTTAATCCTGAGAACGAAGCACCATCCTCTCCTATAATTCTGACATTCTTAGCCTCGTAGTTAGCATAGTTGTATCTGTGTCCATTGCTGGTGGTGTTGTATAAATCAACTGAGCCAAAGTCCACGCCTGCAAGTACAATCACTGTATTGTCCACTGCATTTGCAAGAGCATCTTTCAACTTGTCAACAGTATCAATTGGGGTAGTAAGAGCGTTATTCTCAATAACAGGAGTGGTGGTAGCATCGGTTACCTTGATAAAGTCAGAATCAGTACCGAGATAGTTGTTAATAATGTTATCCTTAATTACAACGACAGCATCACCTGCACCAGCCATTCTTACGAAACGCTCGTGGATAGAATCAGCAGTATTTCCTGTGATTGTTACATTGCCACTGTAAGACTCTCCATTTGGATCTTTCGCAAGCAACATGCCGTGCTCGGTAGTATTCTTAATGGTGTTGCCTGTGATAGTTACATTCTCAGTTCCGCGAAGCTCACAGAGTCTTAGAACGCCGTCAACGACATTGTCTGTAATAGTGACATTCTTAGAAGAGGTTGCAAATGTGTGGTTGCCCTGACTACCATAGATGTAAACGAGGTTTGCAGCAGTGTTGCCACTCAACTTACAATTCTTAACAGTCAGACCATCAACAGTGGTGTTCATCAAATTGATGAAAATAGGCTTATCTGATGCACCGGTAAACTCTACACCGTCAATTGTAAGATTCTTAACATTAGCATAGCACATAAGGTCCGGAGCTCCGGAGATGTAGCTGCTGCCCTTATATCCATAATCAACTTGTATCGCATCCACCTTTGCGCCTTCAGCACCAATAATGGTTACATTCTCGATTGTACGAGCTAACTCGGTTGCATAGTTGGTAGTTACCCAATTACCAGACTCTGTGTGAGCTGCATTAAGTACAGGACGAATCAAAAGAGTACCATAGTTTACATCCGGCTGGAGCTGGATAGTTGTACCTGCAACGGCGTTGTCGAGAGCAGCCTGTGCAGATGCAGCATCACCTACAATCTCCTTCTCAGCGTTGTCAAATGCAGGAACAATCTCCACAGTGAAGTCTGTTGTCTTGGTGAGCAGCGCACCGAGGATGTTTGTGCGGAAGTTCTGCTGGAGAGGGATGTTTGCATAAGAGGTACCTGCGATAACAACATCGTTACCACTCTTCTTACCTGCAAAGGTAAAGTGAGTGTTTGTGATGTTCTGATTCTTAGCAGCAAGCACATAGTTCATTGAAAGGTATGTGTAATCTCCCTTGTGGAAAGCAACTGTAGGGTGAGGGATAGCTGTAGCCTCCTTGAAAGTAACATCAACAACATTACCTTTAACATCGCCTGTAGAGATGTCAAAGGTGTTGTAGGTCTTAAGGGTAACAGTACTTGTAAGGTTAGTTACACCACTTTGAGTAAGCACTGTGTAGTCATTTGTAGCAGCATTGAGCTGAGCAAACGGACGATAGAGCTTAAAGGTTGTAGATGTAGCTGTCACAGGGTCGAAGTTCGGTACATAACCGAAGAATGCATCAGCAGTGTCGTCGTTAGCTACAATCTTTGTGTAATCAACCTCTACAGTCTTGTCCTCATTCACTGTGTAAGCCTCGCAATCCTTGTTCTGAGCCCAAAATACGAAGTGATACTTCATACCCTTGAGCATCTTGAGCTGAACAGTAAACTTACCAGGAGCGGTAGCAGTGGCTGTGCCGCTGAGATTTGTGAGCAAGTCACCATTCTGAGCGTCATAGACATTGTAGAAAAGCTTGTCCACATTGTCACCATTGCCATAGACGGCACGGGTATCAACGCTCGCAAGGGTAGTGGTAAGGGTAACAAGTACCTCATTACCATCCGCGATAGAGGTTGTAATATCCTCCTGCGAACAAGATGTCACGCTGAACAATACAGCAACCGACATCAGAAGTGATAAAAACTTTTTCATAATTAACTGTATTAGTAAATATTCGTAATTTGTTGATTATCAATGCCAAAAATCCCCCCCCCCGAATTTTTCGGAGGAGGGATTTTGGAAATCTGCCCAAAGCGCATTTTACTCTATACAAAAATAGG
>JAFVIB010000028.1 GCA_017474235.1 Alistipes sp.
CGGTACGGTAACCGTTGAAGGTAAGGATGCCTCGATATTTACCACTGAGATTATGGAGGATGGTGTTATCATCGAGAAGCAGACAACGCAGCGACTTGTCGATACCACTACCTTCAAGGTCGGTCAGCGTGTGAATATAAAGCTGGGCTACAACGGTGTCTTGAAGAATATGTTTGACGGCTATATCACGGGCTACAACTCCGAGAGCAACCTCGAAATAGAGTGCGAGAATATGGCATACAAGCTCAAACTCAAGAAGGCTCCGCACTTCGAGACTCCTGCCAGCGGAACAACCGTAAACGATGTCTTGGAGGGTGAGTATAATATCCTCAAAGATACAGGCTTCAAGATTCACTCCGACACAAAGAAGTTTGATATCCACATCGGTAAAATCAAGGTTACAGATAACTTCACCGTGGCTGATATACTCTCAGAGTGGTCGAAGTATAAGGTCTATTGCTTCCTGAAATACGATGCTAACGATGAGAGTGCTATGCCCGCTATTGCTGTGGGCAGACCATACTCATCAAGCAAGGCACAGCCCGTGTTCCCCGAAGATGAATCGACAGGGCCATTCAAGATATACTTTAATGAGCATGTGGCGCAGTCATCACTAAAAGTTGTGAAGACCGACCCGAAGTTCTTGGCCGTTACAGGCAAAGCTATGGGCACGGATGAGAAGTTTTTTGAGGTAACAATTCGCCTAAACCCCGAATACGACCCTACAACACCGGGCAACAAGCAGTATCAGACGGTAAATGCTACCCAGATATCGAAGAAGTCGCATAAAGTTACTGGTAACACAACCGCTTCGGGAGCAGAGACCAAAAATAAGGTAGATCTCTCGACCTATACAGTCGTTCCGTATATGTCGCCACATGTTGGTATCTCCTCGGATGAACTTGTCGAGGAGACAACGGAATACTTCCGTAACTACAACCTGAACGGTATTACGGGAAGTCTCACAATCTTTGGCGATTTTGGGCTTCCACCTGCGGTACAGGTTGAGCTAATCGACCACCGCAACCCCTCAAAGAATGGAGTCTATCTTGTCGAAGAGGTAACAACAAACTTCGGGGTTGGCGGGTATCGGCAGCAACTTTCGATTCCGTATAAAATCAAGAAGTAGAAAAAGAACCTATTCTTTAATAAAACTATGTCTGCAGATAAGTCAAACCAGATAGTCATTCGTGAGGCGATTCGCAAGATTGCGTTAGGTCGCAGTATGGAGCGTGTCAATATGGCGCCGGACGGTATGTCGGGCGTGGGTACTGCCCGTATGATTCACGGCTATGTGGCGAAGATACACGATGACCCTGCCGACTCGGAGTTTAAGGAGTATGGCGGTACTGTCGATGTGGGCGAATATCCCGACGAAACAGCCTCCACGGAGCCTATAATCCATAAGGGAGTTTTGCTCTCTGCAGCCACCAATAACGAGGGAGGTTTTCTGATTGTGCCGACACTCTTTTCCGATGTTACCATCTTTATGGATGCGGCAACAAAGTATGCCTACATCGTAAACTTCTCGCATGTCAATATCATCAATCTTACGGCTCACACCGAGACAACTATCGGTGTTACCGAGACCGAAGAGCTAGACCCAGATAGCGACTCTTCGCCTGATTATGATGAGTTGGAGCCGACAGGAAACGAGACATCTACCAAGTACACTGCAACCACTGTAACCACCTCCGTTAAGAATGACAAGGATAAAGAGGCTACTGTTGTGATGGATGCAGAGACGATTACTCAAACCGTCGATAAATCAGAGGTTAAGCAGACCGCAGATAAAGTTGTTCAGAAGGTCAATTCTACGACTATTGCATTGGCAGATAATAAGGTGACATTAGGCGATGAGAACGCCACAGAGCCCCTTGTTTTGGGTAATGAACTTGCACAGCTGATGCTCGACTTTATGACCGAGTGCAGCAAGATTATGACTCCAACACTGATGGGTACGATGACTCCGGTGAACTTCCCCAACTTTATCTCACTCTCTTCCAAAATTCAGAAATTCCTCTCTAAAACCAGCTACACGAAGTAATGAGCGTACAACTACATCCCGATATAGAGCAGCTTGATAGGTCGAGTCTTTGTTACTCGATCTACTCACAGTTGTACCATAACTTCTTCAATGCCCAGCAGAAGAAGGATGCCGAACATCCCTATGGTGTTGAAGAGGGAGATGAGACAAGTGTACGCCTCAAAAACACCGCCTACGGATTTGCCTCTGCCATTGCTGGTGCTGTTACGGGCGAAGGTGGCGAGTCAGGCGGTGGTCTGCTTATAGACTACCTCAAGAAGACAGGCGGAGATATGACAGGTATCTTCCGCGCCAACTATGGTTTTGAAGCGGGTGTCGCTAATACCCGAATCCTTGAAACCTACTCGGAAGATATTACCAATGCTGACGGCGTTGTCTCGGCTATCGAGTACGGTATAAAGATTACGGGCAACCTTAAACTCGGAGGTGATGCCCTCTATCTTGGAGGAAGGAATGTTCTGCGATATGACCAATACAAGGCTACCGCAACGATAGATGCATCGAATATCGACCTCCTTAGTGGCTCTGTTCACTCCACAGGTGAATGGACCATTGGCGATAAGGAGAGCGGAATCTTCATTTCGCCAACATCTTTGCAGGTGGGCGGAAAAGATGTCTATCATAAGGGCAATGCCAACCTTTCGAGTGTTGATTGGGAAATGCAGAACGGCATAGTCCATAAAGACCTTACCGTTCATGGAACATCAACGCTGGGAGGTGCAC
>JAFVIB010000029.1 GCA_017474235.1 Alistipes sp.
GAAGCAAGTGACCAAATGACCAACAAACATTAGTGCAACCAATAAAATCAGAATAACAATGGCAGTAAAAAGTAGCATACATATTAAGCCTTGCAACATATCATCGAGCGATGCTCACAACCTCAGAACTCCCGAGTATATGCGTAACATCGGAGAGTCTAAAATCTACCTCATACCCCAACTTGTTGCCGACAATGAGTATTGGATAAATCCTCGCTTGGGCGACTACGACTTACAGACGCATTACGATAAGATCAAGCAGATGGTAAAGGCTAAGACGGGGCGAGCGATGCAGGAGAAAGAGCGAGAACGCAAAACCAAGAGTGGCAAGATTGTCAAGGTGGCAGGATGCTCACCCATTCGTGAGGGTGTGCTACTCATCAAGTCCGAAACCACATTGGAGGATGTTCGCAGATTTGGTGAGGAGTGTCAACAGCGTTGGGGTATCACACCGCTGCAAATATTCCTTCATAAGGATGAGGGGCATTGGCTCGGTGGAGAGCCAGCCCCTGACGATAAGGAGAGTTTTCAAATTGATGGTCGTTGGTTCAAGCCCAACTACCACGCACATATCGTATTCGACTGGATGGACCACGATACGGGCAAGAGCCGAAAACTAAACGATGATGATATGACACAGATGCAGACATTGGCATCCGAGATTCTATCAATGGAGCGAGGACAATCCAAAACCGAAACGGGCAAGGAGCATTTGGAGCGTAACGACTTCATCATAGAGAAGCAGCGTGCCGAGTTGGAACGCATAGAGGCTGAACGGCAACACAAGGAGCACCAGATAGATCTTGCCGAGCAAGAACTCAAACTGGTGAAATCGGAGATACGCACCGACAAGCTCAAGAGCGTGGCCACCGATGCTGCCACAGCTCTTGCAAGCGGTGTCAGTTCTCTTTTTGGTAGCGGTAAGATGAAATCATTGGAACGCAAAAACGAGGATTTACGGGACGAAATAGCAATCCAAGACGAGACCATCGAGCAACTGCAATCCAATATAAAGCAAATGCAGGTGGAACACCAAAAGCAAATACAGGAGGTCAAGCAATCATACGAAGCGGAACATCGTAAACAATCGGAGTATATCGACAAGATTCTGCGTTACTTCCCGTATGTAGAGAAATTGATGCCGATGATTAAATACCTCAGCGAGAAAATGGGGTTCAACGACAACCTTATCAAATTATTATGTACCTTTAAGGAAATACCCGTCAAAGGTAAGCTCTACTCAACGATGTTTAACCAATCGTTTTCAGCCAATGGTGCGGTCTGCTCCCTCAAAGAAGATAAGGAGGGAAGATTTGACCTTAGAATCGATGGCGTTTCGCATCACTCTTGGTTCAGACGCAAGAAAGATGAGTTTATGGAAGCGTTGGGCTTGCCGACAAGCAAAAGACAAAATCGAGGGTTGAAACTATAATACTTTGCGATCGTTTTATGATATATTTTGATGGCTCGATTATGTTTACGTTATAATAAATGGCATAGAGTAAGTAATAGAGTTACTCCTGCAATTTCTGCTGCTCGCGGTATTTTAGGGGAGATATGCCTTCGAGGTTTTTGAAGTAGCGCCCAAAGAGTGATTGGTCAGTAAAATGTAGTTGCTCGGCAATCTCCTTGATGCTCAAATCAGGGTCGGCCAACAAGCGTTTTATCTCTGCGATGGTTGAGATATTTATCCATTCGGAGGGTGTCTGGCCAGATGTTTCTCGAATTACCGTTGCGAAGTATCGCGGTGTTAGGCATTGCTGCTCGGCATAGAACCTAACATCGCGATATTGTTTGAAATTTGTAAATACATCTTGCAAGAAGCGGTGGAAAATCATATCTTTTCTCGTCTGCACGGATGGCTGAATACTGTTGCCCGAAAAATATGCCTCCAAAATCTCAAAGCATATTGTTTGCGCCAAAGCAGATAATATCTGTGAACGAAACAGACGATTGGGTTCCGTAAGGCGGCTTTTGGTAATGGTGATTAGTTCCTCTATCCTTCTTCGTTGTTCATTGAGCAGTGTTACACAAGGTCGTGTACGAAGATAAAGATGTTGCTTTGAATCCGACATTAACGCAATGGAGGATATCACAAAATCAAAATCAGCGACCCCAATTACCCCTTGCATATCATCACTAACCGAACGAATATAGGTCTGCGAGAATGGGGGATATATGTATAAATCTCCTGCTCCTACCTCAAATATATTGTCATCCAATGACAATGTAACACACCCCTTGCGACAAAGAAAAAATCCATTCTTGTCGGTCTGTATCACAGGTGGTCTACCAGAAACAAACTCTTTGTTGATGTCAAAAACATCTATGTTGTGTAACTCTTTATCCATTCGTGCGACATTAGCGAACAAATGTACTTAAAAACTATTAATCTACCGTATTACGCACTACAATAATCGAACATATTGCACAATCTTTCATAAATATTGATATATAGTTCCATATCGAATTGCACTACATTTGCACCACAAATGATAATTTCACTAAATATGAAGCGATATATCTTTTATTCTATGATGATTGGGCTATCCACATTTGCCATAGGCTGTGGAAACCAATCACAATCCACGCAACCCATCGTTCGGGTTAAGTGTGATACCGTAAGAGTGGCAACTTTGTCAGACAAACTGCAATTCCCAGCGCGAGTAAAGGCGGCCGAGGAGGTCAATATGGCATTCAAGGTAAGTGGTTCGCTAAAGCAGGTATTTGTCCAAGAGGGTAAATATGTCCGACAGGGGGAATTGTTGGCTCAAATCGACCCTCGCGATTATGAGTTGCAGTTACAGGCGGCTGAAGCGGAATGGCAAGGCATTAAGGCTGAGGCGGAACGTGTTATGGCATTGTACGCAGATAGTGTGGCAACAGCTTCGGATTACGATAAAGCACGCTATGGATTGCAGCAGATAACAGCAAAAAGAGATAATGCAAAAAATCAACTCGCCGACACAAAGATATATGCCCCATTTGATGGCTATGTCAAACAGCGTCTGTTTGACCCTCCTACGGTGGTTGGTGCGGGTATGCCTATCGTAACCCTGCATTCATCATCAATGCCCGAGGTGGAGATTTCTATTCCTTCGTCGGTGTATCATCGCCGAGGTGATATTGCTTCGTTTGAGGCTAAGTTTGATTTTGTGGAGGAGGCTGTACCACTCCGCCTTATCAGCATCTCGTCCAATGTTAATTCCAATCAATTATACACCTTGCGACTTGCCCTGCCCTCATCAATGAAGGAGAAACCTTCGGTCGGTATGTTGGCTATGGTCGATGTGGTATTTAGTGCTACGTCCAACAACGCAGTGGAGATACCTACAAGTGCTATTTTTCACGATAATAATGCCGATTATGTTTGGATTATCACAGGTGATAAGGTCGCAAAACGTACCGTTGAGATTACAGAGTTACATACCAACGGTACAGCTACGCTTGTATCTGGATTGGAAGTTGGCGAAGTAGTTATTGCGGCAGGAGCACATAAACTCAGTGAGGGTCAGATGGTAAAACCCTTGCCACAGGCAGGCAAAACAAATACGGGAGGATTGTTATGATAGATTTTGGCAAGTTGGCTTTTGACAATAAGCGTCTCGTATGGTTTCTCATAGCGGTGCTTCTGTTGGGAGGTATTCACGCGGCATACGAGATGAGTAAGTTGGAAGACCCCGAAATCAAGGTAAAGATTGCGATGGTAGTAGCAACTCGCCCTGGTGCTTCTGCTACGGAGATGGAGTTGGAAGTGACCGATCCATTAGAGCGTGCTATCCGTACCATAGGAGATGTAAAGTATGTGCAGAGTTGGTCGCGTAGCGATGTTGCCATATTGCAGGTGGAGTTACACCCTACAACAAAAGACGAGAGGTTGGAGCAGTGCTGGGATATGCTCCGCCGAAAAGTAAACGACATTGCTTCGGATTTACCCACAGGAACTTCAGTTATGGTGCAAGATGATTTCAATCTTGTATATGGAATGTTTTACGCCCTTACAGGAGATGGTTACACCGAGCAAGAACTATCCGATTATGCCGCGCTTATCCAGCGTGAACTGACCAACCTTGATGGTGTAGGTCGAGTGCTGATATATGGAGAGAGGGAGAATGCCATCAATATCTCGCTCTTGCCAGAGAAAATGGCCTCGTTGGGAGTATCACCCGCCGAGGTGCTGACAACATTGCAAGGCCATAATAGTATATACTATGCAGGCTATTACAACAATGGCGATAGTCGTGTGAGAGTAACCGTTGCCGATAAGTTTCGCACCAAAGAGCAGATTGGGCAGATGATTATTCAGGGGCACGAGGATGACCAACTGCGATTGTGTGATATTGCTTGTGTGGAGAGTGGTTATGCTGAGCCAGTGAGGAATCAGATGAAATATAATGGTGAGACGGCTCTCGGTATTGCCGTTGCTGCTGCCTCTGGAACAGATATTGTCAAGGTTGGACAAGCAGTAGAGGAGCGTTTATCAGAACTCTTGCATGAGCAGTTGCCCGTGGGTGTTGTGTGCAGCAAAATATTTTATCAACCCGAACGAGTGACTGATGCTCTGATGACATTTTTTGTTAATCTGTTGGAGTCGATTGTGATTGTCGTTGTGGTGCTGATGCTCACTATGGGACTTAGGAGCGGTCTGATTATAGGCTTTAGTCTGCTCACGATTGTTGTCGGCACGTTCCTGCTGCTCGGATATTTCGATGGCTCGATGCAGCGTGTGTCGTTGGCATCGTTCATTTTGGCTATGGGTATGTTGGTCGATAATGCAATTGTGATTATTGACGGCATTTTAATTGACCTCAAACGGGGCAAAACACGACGTGAGGCGATGACCTCAATAGGTCGTAAGACCTCTATGCCACTCTTGGGAGCGACGCTTATCGCAATACTTGCTTTCGTGCCGATATTCCTATCGCCCGATACGGCTGGAGTATATGTGCGTGACCTATTCATTGTTTTGGCTGTGAGTCTGATGCTTAGTTGGATGTTGGCCTTAACTCATGTTCCGCTGATGGCTGATAGGTGGCTTCGCACTTCAGCTGACAATGATACGGACGTTGCATTGTACGATGGTCGAATATATAGAGTGCTGCGTTCAACTCTGCATTTTGGTCTGCACCATCGTTGGACGATGATTATATGCGGGGTTGTAATGATAACTATAAGCGGTTGGGGATTTCGATATGTCAAGCAAGGCTTCTTCCCCGATATGACCTATGACCAGCTATATATGGAGTATAAACTACCCGAAGGTACAAATTATACCAGAGTAGAGAGTGATTTAAGCGAGATAGAGACATATTTGCGTACACGCCCCGAAGTGACCAACATTACCACTTCGGTAGGTGGTACACCAGCGCGTTATAACTTGGTGAGAAGCATTGCAACCCCATCGCTCTCATACGGCGAACTTATCATATCGTTTACCTCGGCAAAAAGTCTCAAAAAGAATATCGCCGAGATACAATCGTATCTCACCGACAACTACCCTGATGCTTATGTCAAGCTCAAAAAGTATAACATTATGTACAAGAAATACCCCATTGAGTTGCAGATTATCGGCCCCGACCCTGCAGTGCTGAATTCATTGGCAGACCAGGTGAGGAATGTAATGATGCAGACTCCTGAAGTATGCCTTGTTACATCGGATTGGGATGCAAAACGTCCTATTTTGGAGGTCGATTACAATCAGATGTTGGCTGGTCAAGCAGGGGTAAAACGTGAAGATATTTCGATGTCGCTCCTTACGGCAACCGAGGGCATTCCCGTTGGTAGATTTTATGAGGGCAAGGATGAGAATACCATTTATCTAAAGATAGAGGAGAGTGGAGGTCGAGCAATCGACAATTTGGAGAATGTGCCTATATTTTCCGTGCTTCCCAATATAAACGGGTTGCTCAGTGAAGAGATGCTCCTCAAGGTCAAGAGTGGAACAATTAGCCGCGAAGACCTAATACATTCGCTGTTACACACCACCCAACTCGCTGCGTTGGGGCGTGGTATTGAAGTCGAGTGGGAATATCCTGTTGTGGCCCGTTACAACGGTCAAAGGGCACAGAGTGTAATGTGTTCTCCCGTAGATGGAGTCGAAACCGAAGCAGCCCGACAAATTGTTGCCGAGAAGATTGCCTCTATTGAGCTCCCCGATGGCTATTCACTCCGTTGGGGTGGCGAGAAGGAGGCAAGCGACCAGACAATGCACTACCTATTCAAACAGATACCTTTGGGGGTGATATTAATCATCGCTGTGTTGATTCTTCTTTTCAAGAATTACCGCAAGCCTATGCTTATCCTGTGCTGTATTCCTCTGTTGGCTGTTGGCATAGTTGGCGGTATGTTGTTGAGTGGAAAGGTATTTAATTTCTGTGCTATTGTTGGTGCATTGGGATTGGCTGGTATGCTTATTAAGAATTGTATTGTGCTGATGGACGAAATCAACCAGCAGATTGCAGATGGCAAAACAGCTGTCACAGCACTTGTAGAGAGTTCGTGCGTACGTCTGCGAGCCGTGATGATGGCATCATTGACAACAATACTCGGAATGATACCTCTGCTCTCGGATGATTTGTTTGGTTCGATGGCTGTGACAATTATGGGAGGATTGCTCTTCTCGACCATCGCTACGCTTGTATATCTTCCTGTGTTATATGCAATATTTTTCAAAATCAAGATATAATATGAGACGGCTTTATATATTATTTGTATTGTTCCTTCCATCCGTTGCGTTTGCTCAAACTCCGCTGTCGCTGGAAGATTGCATTGTCATTGCCAAAGAGCATAATAAACGTATTTCGGCTGCCGATTTCCAAATGCAATCGGCTAAATATGAACGTAGAGCAACATTTGCAAACTTTCTGCCAACACTATCCGCCGAAGGGTTGGGAGTATATTCTACGGCAAAAGGCGAGTTTGGCGTGGAGGGTGGCTTGTTGCCTGTTGTCGGAGCAGATGGTATGCCGACGGGTGCAGAAGCATACTTCCCAGGAATAAATCTCGATTATGAGATAGGATGGTTATACGGCGCAGGAGTAAAACTTCAGCAACCGATATTTATGGGAGGCAAGGTGATTGCAGGATATAAAATGGGACGTATTGGTGAGGCTATTGCCTTGCAAAACCGCCGTCTTACAGAGACTGAAGTTATTGTTGAGACCGCTCGTGCTTATGCCAATGTGGTACAAGCTGCGGAAATGCAACAAGTGGCGGCATCCTACCATACGTTGCTCAGTGAGTTGATGCGCTCGGTCGAAAAGGCATATGAGCGTGGTGTGAAGTCGCGTAACGATGTATTGAAAGTGGAGGTAAAACTCGATGAGAGTAGGCTCAATCTGCGTCGCTCGGAAAATGCTATTCGTCTTGCTACGATGAATTTATGCCATTATATCGGACGGCCACTGACCGATACCATTGAGGTAAATGGCGAACTTCCTTCAGTGAATTACTCATTTGCTCTATCGACTGATATTTCAGCACGCCCCGAAGTGCAGATGCTTGCTCACAAAAGTGAACTGATGCACCAAAAGAGCAATATGGCACGAGCCGAACTTATGCCACAAATTGGATTGGTGGGGCAATATGGCTACTTGAATGGTGTGAAATTTGGCGGAGAGAAGTTGTTGGATGATTGGAATTTTGCTGCAGGTGTGCAAGTCTCGATTCCCATTTTCAATTTAGGTGCTCATTCGCGTTATCGCTCTGCAAAGATGCAGTACCAGCAAACCAAAGTCGAAGAGGAGGCTACTCTCGAGTTACTGACTTTGGAGGCTACGCAAGCCGCTAACAAACTCGATGAATCGGCATTGGAGTACTCTCTTGCCGAGAGAGGTGTGGCTTCGGCGGCTGAGAATCTGCGAGTGAGCGGTCGTCAATACGAAGCAGGAGTTGAAACATTGAGTGACTATCTTGAAGCACAAGCCCTATGGCAGCAAGCAAATCAAACGCTTGTTGAAGCTCGCATCAACCATTTCCTCCGCTGGATTGAATATCGCAAGGCGATAGGTGCTATTGAGTTGTGATATTTATAAACTAAACTATCGTATATTTATTGACTGTCGGTTTAGTTTATCCCATTGGCTATATACCCAAAACGGACTAAACTTATTTGTGCATTGACAGCATAAAATATGCTGGCGAAAAAAAGGAATCATTGCAACTTCTCTTTTCGTCAGCAATATTTTGTACCTTTGCGATGTCGGAGGCAAAAGAAAACATATATAAACACCTGTCACGATAAAAACTTTTGAGGTGGTATTTTAGCATTACTATTTTCCCAAAATCTCCGATTCTGTATGCAAATTGTATGTTATAAAATTATGCAGTAACTGCAAGATATGTAAGTAATGATTTGATAA
>JAFVIB010000030.1 GCA_017474235.1 Alistipes sp.
AAAGGTCTATGAAATACAGGTATTGCAAAATGTCCAAAATCAAGAAAAGTCGTTCCAAATCGAAACTCACGATCTGAAACGACTTATTGCATATCTTGTAAATAGACTACACCATCCAGGGATTCTGGTATGGGTCGTAGTCATTCTGAAATGTAGCCAGTTGCCAATCGGTGACTGGCTTCTTTGTTTCATCGACTTTACGAGGAATTTGCGGGTTGAGTCGTAGTTTGGCAGCATCGTTAAGCCACTTCATCGAGTCCTCATAGTCTCGCATACGCACCGCACTCACATTGTTTGGAGCGATGAGTTTCGTGAGCTCGTAGACAGCCAAACGCACCATATGCTTCTTGAGATTGTAGTTGCGTGGGTCGTGAAGCGAGAGGTTGTTGCCGAGTTCTGGCACATCAGCATTAACATCGGTTTCTGGATAGAAGACACGCCTCTCATAAACTACATATTCGTGCTCCGACAACTCATAGTCGTTGTATGCTGAGTCGTAGTCAGCAATAGCACCCCAGCAGTCCGATGTTAGCGGGTCGATGTTGTTATCAAAGCCATCAAGCGTCATCAATGTATAGAACGCACCTTCATACTCTACAACAGCCCACAAAGGATAGTCAATAGGCTGCCACATAGTTGTCTCTGCCTCAATCCAGCCACCAACCATAGGGATACGGATATCATCAAACTTATAGCCATTCTCCGACAGACAGAGATAGACCACGCCATTGTAGTTTACCTTGTCGCCCAGATAATAGGTGTTGAACTGCGAGTAGGCAGGAACTTGCGAAACATCGATATTGATATCTGTTGATTCCTCCCAGTATGTAACAGTCGCAGGCTTACGATAACCACTGATAGAGCGGATAACCTCGTGTATCTGCCCATCGAAGTAGATATGCACGCCTACGGGGTAAGTAATACGCCTATCATAGTCGGCAATATACTTGCCTTTGGCAAACTCTTTCTCCACCTCGTAGTTTTCAGAGAGATACTCCACAATGCTCATCTCTGCCGATTGCTCGGCCTGAATGAATCGCTCATCATTGCCACGAGTGAGTTGCTGCAAAGCCTCCTGAGTGATGATACCCAAGTAGTCGCTATTATTTAGAAATCTTCGATACATATCTATTCTGTTTAGTAGTTAAATCCTTCGCTTATTACCGATGTCGATACAACATACCCGTTGCCATCGCCACCGCTCTTGTATTTATACCAGCTATCACGCAGGTAGTAGCAGAGCAAGTAATCGAGGCAATCGGACAAGTGTCCGTATCGCTCATATTTCACGCCTGTTTTGGGGTCTGTGGTCTTCTGCTTGCTCTTTGTGCCATCCTCATTGCGAAGCTGGTAGATAAGATCCTGAGTGAGTTTACGGCACTTAATGTCTATCTGAATCTCCCAGCCATTGTAGCCATCGAAAACCTCATTGACAAACTCGCATCGAGTAACCTGTGGCGGTTGCTTGCGTAGTAGTTTGACCTTTGGCCGCAGAATACCTTTGCCGAATGTATCAACGATGATTGTATAGTTATTCACTCCATCCTCGTTTGTCGTTGAGCGTTGTAATCCTGACGGATCTCCCGTAACATCTACGCCGCCGATATGTTTATCTCGATAGAGTTTCAATCGTACTTTACGCGCGAGTGCTGGAGTGTTGTTCTCCTTATCTTCGGGCTTTCCGAGTATCTCTTCGAGGATATAAACTTTTTTGTTGTCGTAGTCTATCTGTGCCGAGAGAACTGACATCTGCGGAGCTACATTGAAATCCCATACAGTGATGAGCGGTTTTGTCGGGTCATATACTTTCTCTTTGAGGTTGGTGATAAGGTGTTTTGCTCCATCAAAACGGTTGTAGATAGCCATATCATTCGCCTCCACAAAGTCCCAGTTACCATAGAGCAGACGCTCCTTTGTTGCTTGGTCTCGAATCTTATTCAAGGCAGCCTCATAGACCTGACGGAATGCGATATTTGGGTTGTCAAACACAGAGAATGGTACATACGCTTCGCCCTCACGGCATACCACCTTATCGCCATTCTCATCCTGCACGAATCGACTACGCACCCAGTTGATAGTCGGGTTGGTAGTAAGCAACATTCGTGGAGTCTTGAAGGTCTCGTGAGTTCGCCAACGAAGACGCGAGAAGAGTACCTCGACTGCCTTTTCAGAAATCTCCGACACCTCATCGACCATAGCGATTGTGTACTCCGAAGAGCCAAAACGCTCAAAGTTCGGGTCAGAGGGAATGTCGGCCATCTCCTTCATAATGATAACCGAGTCGTTCCAGAATGTGAGCGTACCTTCAAGGTTATTTATCTTGTAGTTCACATCCTCCTTCAAGCCCCAATCCTTCAAGATTGTTTTGATGGTGTTCCAAGTGGACTCTTTGAGCGATTTGAGCGTCTTACGAGCCACCACAGCACGGATATTCTCGAAGCGCATACACGATGATACGAGCCATACGCTACCGACATACGACTTACCACCACCTGCGGCTCCGCCTCCCAAGATTAGTTGGGGAAGATTCTGCGACTTACAGTGCTTACACTGCGGTTTGTATTGAGGATTCTTCTGCTGGCCATAGCCAATAAGAACCTGCTCGATCTCAGCCCCACAATGTGGACAGTAGTTGGGCTGCAGGAGCTTCCACAACTCATACTGCCGAGGGGAGGGGCTGAAGTCGATATGAATATTTCGCGGTGCTTTGAGTTTGTTGACCGCCATTGCTTAGTAGATTTCGATGGTGATATCCTTCTCCTTTTCGAGAAGAGCATAGAGTTTCTTGAAGGTCTCACGAGAGTTGATGACCTTGCCTTTTACCGAGTTCTCTCCAACGATGATGCAACCACCCGAATCATCTTCGGTGTTGCCCCAGTGAATCAGAATACCCAAGAAGTGAGGGACGCCGTGCAGATACGGCATCTTGCGCTTGAACTTCGGGCTGTACTCCAAAGTAACCTTGTATGTTCCGGTTGGAATTGCGGTGCGAGCATATACCTTCTCCTTGCACTTGCACGGAATCCAGCGCGAGGTATTAGGACAACTATCGGGAAGTTCTCGAATAACATCCTCGATAGTGTTACAGAAAAATGTGCCGTCAATACTGAGGTCGCCGATAGTATATTTCGACCCCTTG
>JAFVIB010000031.1 GCA_017474235.1 Alistipes sp.
AATTATTTTAGGGTTGTTTTGTGGCTATTTTTTTCGTTTGATTTGAGGCGCATAGGGGCTCCTATGTAACGAGAATCAGACGAAAAAAGAGTCGTAAACAACCTAAAAGAACGAGATAAATAAATTTTAAACAGCTTCTAAGTCTCTTTTCCGAAATATTTTTATTATATTTGCGCGATTATATAGTAAATTCTAAAGCATTATGGATATTTTATCAAGTGTAATAAAGTTTTTCTTCGGCAGTAAAGCCGACAAAGACCGTAAGGAGGTCGAGCCTTATGTGCTAAAAATCAAGGAGATATATCCGAAAATCAAGGAGCTTACAAATGATGAGCTGCGTGCCCGCACTGCAGCCCTTCGTCGTCAAATTGCAGAGTATATTGCAGCCGATGAGGAGCATATAGCAAAGCAGAAAGTCGCTCTTGAGGATCCAAATATCTCTATCTCCGAGAAGGAGAGCATCTCAAAAGATATCGAAAAGCGAGAGATTATCGTTAAGGATAAGATTCAGGATATTCTCAAGCAGATTCTTCCGGAGGCTTTCGCTATCGTTAAGGATACTGCTCGCCGATTTGCCGAGAATGACACCGTTACAGTTACAGCAAACGACTTTGACCGCGACCTTGCAGCCGTAAAAGACTTTGTCACTATCGAGGGCGACAAGGCTATCTATGCTACCCACTGGACCGCCGGAGGTAACGACATCAAGTGGGATATGGTCCACTACGATGTACAGCTCTTTGGTGGTGTTGTTCTCCACCTCGGAAAGATTGCCGAGATGGCAACCGGTGAGGGTAAGACTTTGGTAGCAACACTGCCTGTGTTCCTCAATGCGCTTCCGGGCAAGGGTGTACATATGGTCACTGTCAATGACTATCTTGCTCGCCGTGATGCCGAGTGGATGGGTCCTCTCTATCAGTTCCACGGTCTGGCGGTAGATTGTATCGACCTGCACCAGCCAAACTCCGAGGCTCGTCGCAAGGCTTATATGGCAGATATTACATTCGGAACAAACAACGAGTACGGTTTTGACTACCTGCGTGACAATATGGCTTCTGCTCCGGCAGATCTTGTGCAGCGCAAGCACAACTACGCTATTGTCGATGAGGTGGACTCTGTGCTTATTGACGATGCTCGTACGCCACTCATCATCTCAGGTCCTGTACCAAAGGGCGAGGATCAGATGTTTGAGCAGTACTGCCCATCTATTCAGTATCTGTACGGTTTGCAGCGCGACTTTGTAACAGCACTGCTTGCCGAGGCTCGCAAGCTGGCTGCGGAGGATAAGATGGAGGAGTGCGGTATTCTCACTTACCGCGCATATAAGGGTCTGCCAAAGTACAAGGCTCTTATCAAGTTCCTCTCCGAGCAGGGTATCAAGGTACAGATGCAGAAGACCGAGAATATCTATATGGCAGACAACAACCGTCGTATGCCTGAGATTACAGACGAACTCTACTTTGTCATCGACGAGAAGATGAACACCGTCGAGCTGACAGATAAAGGTCACGAGGCTCTGTCTCGCTACTTCAAGGAGGATGGTTTCTTCGTTCTTCCGGATATCGGTGCAGAGATTGCCGAGTTGGAGGCTTCAGAGCTTACCCTTGAGGAGAAGGCTCAGAAGAAGGACGAACTTATTAACGAGTACTCTATAAAGTCAGAGCGTGTACACACCGTACATCAGTTGCTCAAGGCATACGCTATGTTCGAGAAGGATGTGGAGTATGTGGTGATGGACAACAAGGTTAAGATTGTCGATGAACAGACAGGTCGTATTCTTGACGGTCGTCGTTACTCAGATGGTCTGCATCAGGCTATCGAGGCAAAGGAGAAGGTTAAGGTCGAAGCTGCAACACAAACCTTTGCAACAATCACCTTGCAGAACTACTTCCGTATGTACAACAAGCTTGCCGGTATGACAGGTACTGCCGAGACTGAGGTTTCCGAGTTTTGGAACATCTATAAGCTCGATGTTGTTGTCATTCCGACAAACAAACCTATACTCCGTGTCGATCAAGACGATGTAATCTATAAGACCAAGCGCGAGAAGTACAACGCTGTTATCGCAGAGATTGAGTCTCTTGTTAAGGCTGGTCGTCCGGTGCTTGTAGGTACTACATCGGTTGAAATCTCGGAGCTTTTGAGCCGTATGCTTAAGATTCGCGGACTTAAGCACAATGTCCTCAATGCAAAGCAGCATCAGCTTGAGGCTCAGATTGTTGCAGAGGCAGGTCGTCCGGGTCAGATTACCATCGCAACCAATATGGCAGGTCGTGGTACAGATATTAAGCTTACTCAGGAGGTTAAAGAGGCAGGTGGTCTGGCAATCATCGGTACAGAGCGTCACGAGTCTCGTCGTGTCGATCGTCAGCTCCGTGGTCGAAGCGGTCGTCAGGGAGACCCGGGTTCAAGCCGTTTCTTCGTCTCTTTTGAGGATGATTTGATGCGCCTGTTCGGCTCTGACCGTATCGCTGCAATGATGGATAAGATGGGTGTGCAAGAGGGTGAGTCTATTGAGTCAGGAATGATGTCAAAGGCTGTTGAGCGCGCTCAGAAGAAGGTCGAGGAGAACCACTTTGGTACTCGTAAGCGTCTGCTTGAGTATGACGATGTAATGAACTCACAGCGTGAGGTTATCTATACTCGTCGTCGTAACGCACTCTATGGCGAGCGTGTCGAGATTGACTTGAACAATCTGATGTACGACTATGCTGAGGCATTTATGAACGAGCACGAGGACGATGATTTTGAGAGCTTCAGCTTCGAGCTTATTCGCGAGGTGGGTATGCAGCCATCTTTCGATGCAGAGGTATATGAGAAGGCAAAGCGCAAGGAGCTTATCGAGCTGATAGTAACCGACTTGCAGGCTCTCTATGCGCGTCGCGCAAAAGCTGTTGCAGATACTGTACGCCCTGTGATGAACCGCATATACGAGGAGCGTAAGGATAATCTTGAGGGCAATATGTACTTCCCTCTGACAAATGGTCATTTGGGTTACAACATTCCTGTAAGCCTTCAGAAGTGTAAAGATACAGATGGAGCAGAGATTTTCCGTGCCTTTACCAAGGTTGTAATGTTTACAATGATTGACGATGCTTGGCGAGAGCATCTGCGCGAGATGGATGATTTGCGCCAGAGCGTGCAAAATGCATCTTACGAGCAGAAAGATCCGCTGCTTATCTATAAGTTTGAGTCTTTCAACCTCTTCTCAAAGATGTTGGAGAAGATAAACCGTGATGTTCTTGCGGTGCTTAACAAGGCGTATGTCCCTGTGCAGCAGCAAAATCCTGAGTCTATTCAGCGCGCTCGTCAGCAGAAGGCAAAGGTCGATGTAAACAAACTTCAGGCATCTCGTATGGCTGCGGCAGCTGCAGCAGGTCAGGCAGAGAAGAGCAAGCCTGCTCCAATTCAGGTCGAGAAGAAGGTCGGCAGAAATGACCCTTGTCCTTGCGGTAGCGGTAAGAAGTACAAGCACTGTCACGGCAAATAACAGTTTAAAACTATGGGTTACGCAGAGGAGAAACAGCGACAGCTTGATGTTCGCTACCTTAAGATGGCGCGTATATGGGCAGAAAACTCATATTGCGTACGCCGTCAGGTTGGTGCGCTAATTGTAAAAGATAAGATGATTATCTCTGACGGTTACAACGGCACACCTTCAGGCTTTGAGAATATCTGCGAGGATGATATGGGACAGACAAAGCCCTATGTTCTCCACGCCGAGGCAAATGCCATTACAAAGGTAGCTAAGAGTGCCAATAACTGCGAGGGAGCGACGCTATATATCACGGCCTCTCCTTGTTTGGAGTGTTCAAAGCTCATCATTCAGGCAGGCATTAAGCGTGTTGTATATTGCGAGAAGTACCGCTGCGAAGATGGTCTTGACCTCCTTAAACGCGTAGGTATCGAGTGCGTATTTGTTGAAATTGAATAATATATGCCAAAGATTTCTGAAAGAGCTGTGTTGATGCCTTCGTCGCCGATTAGGCGATTGGCTCCGCTTGCTGAGGCGGCAAAACGCCGTGGCACAAAGGTATATCATCTTAATATCGGTCAGCCCGATATCGAGACACCTATTGAGGGTCTTGAGGCTCTCAAGCATATTGACCGAAAGATTCTTGAGTATAGTCCGAGCGACGGTTTTCTCTCATTCAGAGAGAAACTTGTCGGCTACTATGACCAATACCAAATTAAACTCTCTCCGGAGGATATTATAATCACTTCAGGAGGCTCTGAGGCTGTGCTTTTTGCCTTTATGTCGTGTCTTAACCCGGGTGATGAGATTATCGTACCTGAGCCTGCGTATGCAAACTATATGGCTTTTGCGGTATCAGCAGGTGCGGTTATTCGCCCTATAACATCGACTATTGACGAAGGATTTGCACTACCATCTATCGAGAAGTTTGAGGAGCTGATAAACGAGCGCACACGAGGCATCCTTATCTGCAATCCAAATAATCCTACGGGCTATCTCTATACTCGCAAGGAGATGAATCGCATCCGTGACCTTGTGAAGAAGTACGACCTGTTCCTCTTCTCCGATGAGGTGTATCGTGAATTTATCTATACAGGCTCGCCTTATATCTCTGCGTGCCACCTTGAGGGTATAGAGCAGAATGTTGTGCTTATAGACTCTGTATCAAAGCGTTATTCGGAGTGCGGTATTCGTATCGGAGCTCTGATTACAAAGAATAAGAAGTTGCGCGATGCTGTTATGAAGTTCTGTCAGGCACGCCTTAGTCCGCCACTGCTTGGTCAGATTGTTGCAGAAGCCTCTTTGGACTGTCCTCGCTCATACGCAATCCATACATACGAAGAGTATATCGAGCGTAGAAATTGTTTGATTGACGGGCTGAACAAGATTGACGGAGTCTATTCTCCTATTCCGATGGGTGCATTTTATACTGTTGTACGCCTACCGATAGATGATAGTGACCGCTTCTGCGAGTGGTGTCTTAATGATTTTGAGTACGAGGGTGCAACGGTAATGTTGGCTCCTGCATCGGGTTTCTACTCTGAAAGCGATTTAGGAAGAGACGAGGTGCGTATTGCATATGTTTTGGATAAGAACGATCTAAAGCGTGCCCTTACAATCCTTAGCAAGGCATTGGAGGCATACCCGGGTCGAACTATAAACAAGTAGTATTATGACTTATAGCGGAGAGATTATTTCGGAGCTGTTAAGCCACTATCTTTGGGAGGATAGCAATCCGATAGATAGGGCTAAAATCGAGGCTCTATCACTCTCCGAGTGGGAAGATATCCATAAACTTGCACTACGACAAGGTGTCTCTGGCATGGTATTGGATGCAATTGTTGCTGCACAAATTTCAATACCTTTTGCCGTCAAGATGCGTTTTATAACTTCGACAGATAACATAGAGAAAAGATACGAAGATAAAGTCAAGGCAATATCCAAGCTCGAGAATATTTATTCACAGAATGGTATTAAGTTGATGGTACTCAAAGGGGCGGGATTGGCTCAATTATACCCTGTACCAAACCATCGACCTTGCAGCGATGTCGATATTTGGCTATTCGGCAAGCAGGTAGAGGCTGATAATATTCTACGACAGCAGTACAACATATCTATAAACGAGGGACACCATCATCACACCGTTTTTTATATAGATGGAGTGATGGTAGAGAACCACTACGACTTTATCGAGCAACACTCGCGTCGCTCAAAGAGGATTATCGAGCGGTATCTAAAAGAGTTATTCGAGCGTGAGTCACCAATAGAGATTCAGATTGAAGGCACTAATGTCTATACCCCATCGCCAAATTTCAATGCTTTATTCCTTACAATGCACTCTGGCGCGCATTTTGCAGCTGAGACCATACCCATACGCCATTTAACAGATTGGGCTATGTTTTTGAAACGATACCATAACGACATTGATTGGCAGTCGCTTACAAAACTTGGCGAGCAGTTTGGCTTTACTCCATTTTTGCGATGCCTTAACTCTGCCTGTTGCAGCTACCTTGGTATGCCAAAAGAGTATGCACACGGAGTTATAGCCGAGAGTGATATTGTGGCAAAAGCTATTGATGATATCTTAGAATATCGCCGCATAAATATTCCGGAAAACTTCATAAAGGGATGGATATTTCGCATTAAGCGTCGTTTTAGGAACTCTTGGAAACAGAAGATGGTCTATAAGGATAGTCAGTTTATAGCCTTTATCCTCTCTTTTTTGACTCATATTATTCATCCTAATTGGTGGAAAAAAGAGTAAAAACAGTTTTTAATTACCAAAAAAAATCGTAAAACAGTTGCGAAAATGAAATATTTTTTGCAACTTTGTACTTGAATGAAAGTGCTACAAAACATACATAAAAGAGCATCAAATGGATATATGAGAAATTTATCCATTCTGATTCTTTTTTTGTTCATCTGTTTTGGAGCAACTGCGCAGGAGAAAATCGACTCTTTGGATGTCTATTTCCGTCAGAGTTACGGTATATACGAGCCAGATTATAACAATAACCGCAAGAATGTGGACGCTTTTATTGAGCGTGTCAAGACTCTTCAGCAGGACTCGATGTACAAAATCTCAAAGTTGTCGTATCTCTGCGTTGCAAGTGCATCTCCAGAGGGAGAGCGTAGTCGCAACGAGTATCTGACAAAGAAGCGTGCAAACTCTATCACTGCGCACCTTCACCAATATTTGGATTTCAACGACGAAAATGTAGAGGTTATACTCCTTAACGAGGACTATGATGGTCTTACCCGCATGGTCGAGCAATCCGATATGCCATATCGTGAGCAGGTGTTGGATATTATGTACAACTACCCTACCAGCGAGGAGAACTCTTCTTACAACCCTCGTAAGGGTATGCTCATTTGGCTGCACAACGGAGAGGCTTGGCGTTATATGCTCGAGCATTTCTTCCCTGCATTGCGTCGTTTCCAGCTCTTTGTAACTCTCGAGAAGCCTCAATATACTGCAGCGGTAGAGTATCCGGTACTTACTGAGTCTGAGGAGGAGAAGAGCCCTCTGATTGCCGAAATTGCAGAGAGCAAAATTGCCCATTTGGACTATATTGAGATTGCAGACGGACTCTCTGCTATTGACCTTCAGCCTATGTCACAGCGAAAGGGTGCTGCATCATCTGTCTCTGCGAAGCGAGGTCAAGCAGATACAGCGTCTAAAGATACAACAGCCACTACAACAACTACCACCACCGAGAAGGCGGAGAGTGTAGCTGTAACTGATGGTGTTGTCAGTGGCGTTGAGGAGAGTCTCAAGGAGAGCGACAAAGATGGTTGGGAGCGCGAGATTCTTGTCAAGAGTAATGCTGTTGGTTGGGCGATGTTCGTATCCAATGCTGCATTTGAGATTGACATTGCAAAGCACTTCTCATTCAATCTGCCTATATACTATTCGGGTATCGACTACTTCAGCCGTACTACAAAGTTCCGTATGTTTGGAGTCTATCCGGAGTTTAGATATTGGTTCAAGGAGCGTGACGGTCTGTTTGTAGGTGTTCACGCGGGTATGGCATACTACAACTTCGCTCTTGGCGGAGATTGGCGTGTGCAGGATAAGGGCGGTAACACTCCTGCGTGGGGTGGCGGTATCAATGTTGGTTACCGTATGCCGTTATTTAAGCGAAATCCTCGTTGGAAGATTGAGTTTACACTCGGTGCTGGTGTTTATGATGTACACTACGAGAGATTCGTAAATACAAAGGATGGTCCGAAAGATTTTGGCTCAGTACATAAGACTGCTGTTGCGTTGGATAATGTAGGAGTTAATTTCTCGTATAGTTTTGGTCTTAAAAAGCGTAACAAGAGATGAGAAAGGTTGCACAATACATAGTTCTTTGCGCAACGCTCTGTCTGTCGTTGCTCTCGTGTAATATCCACGAATGGCCCGAGAATCCTATTCCGTCGGTCGAGGTGGATTTGACACTCACATTTAAGACCGATATGCCTGAGTTGATAAGAGTTGACCGAGCATCTCAGTTCTCAACTACAAGTGCTGATGATTATGATGTGCGCTACATCGTCAAGGCTTATCCTTTGGCAAAAGACGGCACCCCTATTCAGAACGAGGTTGCTGGAGAGTCTTGGAGCAAGGATAATGTCAATAATCTTGACGAGCAGAAAACTATATTGTTGCCTCCGGGCAAGTTCCGTCTCTATGTTTGGGTGGACTATGTTGATAATGGCTCGCTGGAGGACAAGTTCTATACGACTAATAGCGACAAGGGCTTTAGTATGATTAGCCTGGTTATGCCACAGGAGAAGACAAGCCCTGCGAACAACCACTTCCGCGATTTATTTATCGGCGAGATTGATATAGAGGTTCCGGCTATGTATGAGCTCGGGCTGCCACATGTCAAGGCTGATATTGAGATGACTCGTCCACTTGCGATGTTCCAATTTATAACAACTGACCTCGATGAGTTTGTTATGAAGGTACTCGAGCAGAGGGCTCAAGAGGCTGCTGCCCGCGGAGTTGTTCTGCCTGAGAGCGAGCTATTGCCGTCATCAGTAGATTTGACAGAGTATAAGGTCAGCATTGTCTATAACGACTTTATGCCGACAGCCTTCGATATGTTCCAGAAGCAGCCGAACTATGCCGAAAATGGTATATCTTTCGACTCGTACATCACTCCTCTTGGAAATAATGAGGCTCTGCTCGGCTTTGACTATACATTTGTCCTCGACAACAAGACTGAGGAGGGTACTCACCCACGATTCTCTGTGCTGTTGTATGACAAAGACAATGTTTTGGTATCTGCAGTAAAGGATATTCATGTACCACTTGAACGAAGTAAATATACCACTATCACTGATAAGTTTATGACACAGCAGGCTAGTGGTGGTGTAAGTATCAATCCTGACTTTGAGGATGAACACAATATCATCATAGGCGACGAATAATTGAGAGAGGTTTGTAGTATGAAGAGTTTTTCACGATACATATATTATATAGTAGTAGCCCTTGCGATGGTTACTGCTCAAGCCTGCTCAAATTCAGACTTAGGGGATGTTGTTGCTGATAATAACACAGTAAATGTCAGTTTCTCGACTATATTTGACACCAACGCTGTAACCCGCGTAGCAGGAGGAGATAGCGTGGATAAACTCTTTGTTGAGCTATACTCTAACGGAGTAAAGGTTGGCGAGCGTAAGGGTTTTACAGTATCAAATCACACGATTGAGGATTTCACTCTGCCACTTGTATCAGGAGAGAGTTATACCGCTGTATTTTGGGCGCAAGATACTGACTGTCAGGCATATAACATTGACGATTTGAGCAATATCACTATTGACTATGCGGAGAATATCACGCTTGCCAATATTGATAGTTTCGATGCATTCAGTGGTAGAATATCTTTTACAGTCACTCCGCAAACGCTCAATCAGAGTGTTACCCTGACCCGCCCGTTTGCACTTCTTATTGCTGGTAGTTCTAATTACAACCCTGCTGTTACTAACCAAAGTGCATCACTGACAATTGATAAAGTTGCCACGGCTTATAATGCTATAAGTGGCACTATATCAGGCTCTGCGGCTCAGACATTCAGCTACAATATAGATGGCACTGCTGTACCAAATAAGAGTGGATTTACTATGGTTGGTGCCGCATATATCCTTCCTGTTACAAATACACGAGTGACAGTTGGTGTATCAACCACAGCTACCAACACAAAGAGTGTTACAGCGTTTATAGACAATATTGAGCCAAATAATCGCTACAATATTTTGGGTACAGATCTTATCTCGTATTAGTTCCAATGTTACAATAAAATTAGAGCTATCAGCAATGATAGCTCTAATTGTTTGTATATCCGATAGTTTAGAACGGCAGATCGTCATCATCCTGCACAGCTGCCGGTGTTGACGGAGCAACAACAGGCTGTGGTGCAGGATATTGCGGAGCAGCATATTGCTGTTGTGGCTGCTGCAACTGCTGTGGTTGCTGTGGCGATACACCATCTGCACGACGACCAAGCAGCTTAAGTTCTGATGCGGTTATCTCGGTTGTGAAATGACGCTGACCATCGTTACCCTGCCAATCACGATAGTGAATTGAGCCTTCAACATATATCTGACTACCCTTGCGGACATATCTATCAACAACATCTGCAAGACCTCTCCAAAATACAACGGTATGCCACTCGGTCTGCTCGGTGGTCTCATTTGTCTGACGATTATAAAGACGCTCTGTTGTCGCAATACGAACACGCGCAGTCTTTACGCCACTCTCAAGACTTCTTACCTCTGGGTCGGCACCTACATTACCGACAAGAATTACTTTATTTATCATAACTAATACAATCTCTTAATAAGTTCTACAAACAACTGACTCATACGCTCTCCAGCCTTACGACCCTGAAGCTGAACATCCTCGTGGTCTCCCTTTTGGTCGCTCAAACCGCAGTTTGTAATTACCGATACACCAAATACCGGAACGCCCATATGTCGAGCAACAATAGTCTCCGGCACGGTTGACATACCCACAGCATCACCACCAATAGCCTTGAAGTAACGATACTCTGCCTGTGTCTCGAATGTAGGACCTGTAGTACCTACATATACTCCATATTGGAGCTTAATATTAAGCTCGGCTGCAATATCTGTTGCTTTATCTCTAACAGCCTTGCAGTAGCAGTCGTGCATATCAGGGAAACGAGGTCCGAACTGAGCCATATTAGGTCCGATAAGTGGATTTGGCAGTAGATTAATATGGTCTGTAATAACCATCAAATCACCCACGCAGAACGAAGTATTGATACCTCCACTTGCATTTGAGACAAACAGGTAGTCAATACCCAGCAGTGCAAGAACCCTTACGGGGAATGTCACCTGCTGCATATTGTAGCCCTCGTAGTAGTGGAAACGACCCTGCATAGCCACCACCTTCACTCCGCCCACATATCCAAAAATCAGGCGACCTGCGTGACCCTCTACGGTCGAAACAGGCATATTCGGAATATCGCCATACGGAATAGTGTAGGCAACCTCTATATTCTCTACAAAGCCACCCAAACCTGTGCCAAGGATAATACCGACAGAGGGTTTGAAAGAAGATGTTGCGCTGTTGATATAATTAACAGCCTCTGATATGTGCATCATCATTAAATCGTTTTATTTCGTTATCTAATAACGCATATAGCGTCTGCTCAATCTGTGCTGAAGTGGTATATTGAGTTGGTACAAACTCCATACCTATACACTCATAGAATATACGGTTGCGCAACTCCTCCGGAAAGCCCTCAAGGCTGCTCAACTTTACAGCATCCTTCTCTGTTGTAATAAAGAACATAGCCTCCGGATGCTCCTCTAAAGCCTTTGTAAGCAGCTCCGCATCAGTTATTCGATACTGATAGTGGTCCTCAAAGCCGAGTGTACCAACCACATTGTAACGACTCGAAAGCCCACGGAAGAAGGCGTCATTATTACCGATACCCGACATCGCTATAACGCGACAATTATCAGGCAACATCACCGGCGCACCACTCTCCAACGAGCGCACCTCTTTGCAGCGAGGACGAGTAAAGAATGTAGCCTGCGAAGGCTTCTTCTTCAGACCTGCCACCATAAGGCTCATATCGCGCTGCAACAAATTCTCAGGACACTTGGTAAAGACAAATATGTTGGCTCTATCGAGCGAATCGATACTGTCTCGCAACTGACCGTTAGGCATAAAGCTATCCTTATCTACAGGGCGCGAGAAGTCAATCATCACAATATTGAGATACGGTTTTACCCAACGATGCTGAAAGCCGTCATCCATAATAATCATATTGACCTCCGGAAACTGATTCATAATGCGCTCAATGCCCTCTGTACGACGCTCACAGACAATCACCGGCACATTTGGGAACTTTCGTTTAATCTGCAGTGGCTCATCTCCCACATCCGAATAGTGGTCAAACAGCCCATCTACCACCCTATAACCACGGGTTTTGCGCTTGTAACCACGCGAGAGGACTGCTACATTGTGGCTCTTCGAGAAGTGCGACACCACAAGCTCGACCATAGGGGTCTTGCCCGTACCTCCTGCCGTGATATTTCCTACACAGATAACCGGAATATCATACTCTTTACCCTTGAAGATGTCCTTGTCAAACAGAGTGTTGCGTACGCTGATAACCATCCCGTACAACCACGCTGCTATTTTCTGTAAAATCATCTTCATAGATATAAAATCATTCAATTTTCAAAGTTATAGTTTTTTTTTGACAATTCCAACCCACTCTAATATTTTTACAAAAAAACTATGTTTTTTTATAAATGTTAAGGCATTTTTATTAACTTTGCGCATTATGAGAAAGTTTGTACATCTGTTATCTGCTATACTTGCCGTAACCGGCTTTGTATCTTGCTCTACACAGAGCACTACCGAGGAGAAACCTCGTACAATTATTTATGGCATTGATGCCGAGGGTTATAAGGTTGATAATTTTGAGGTTGTCAAGGGCGACACTTGGGGAAATATCCTTGACAGCTACGGCATTACCGTACCTAAAATCAACCGTCTTGATGCGCTGACAAAGAACATTTGCCCGCTCAAAACAATCCGTATCGGTCATAAGTACACCACCTTTACAAAGCGTGACAGCATAGATACTGCCCGCATAGTTCTCGACCACTTGGTATATGAGAAGAATATGATTGACTATGTTGTATTCTCCTTTGTTGGCGACTCTGTGGCTGTCCGTGAGGACTCTAAGCCTGTAACTCTTCGCCGCACTAAGAGCAGTGGTACTATCGAGACCTCGCTGTGGGGTACTATTATGCAGGAGAATATGCCTTATGCGCTGGCTGCCGAGATGGAGGATATATATCAGTGGACAGTCGATTTCTTCGGTATTCAGCAGGGCGATAGCTTTACGGTTATCTATGACGAGAAGTTTGTCGATACCCTCTCTGTAGGCATCGGCAGGGTTTGGGGAGCGAAGTTTAACCACTTGGGCAAGGATATATATGCCATTCCATTCCCGCAGGATGGCAAGGTGCAGTATTGGGAGGCAGACGGCGGCTCACTGCGCAAGCAGCTGCTCAAGGCTCCGCTCAAGTTTACCCGCATCTCTTCAAAGTTCTCATACTCTCGTTATCATCCTGTGCTGAAGAAGTACCGTCCTCACACAGGCGTTGATTATGCTGCACCGGCAGGAACTCCTGTGCGTGCCGTAGCCGATGGAACAGTTACTCTGAAGGGCTATAAGGGTGCAGGTGGTCATACGGTATATATCAAGCACCCGGGTAAGTTGCAGTCCGGCTACCTTCACCTGAAGGGTTACGCAAAGGGTATTGCCGTAGGTAAGCGAGTATCACAGGGTCAGGTTATCGGTTATGTCGGTAGTACAGGTCGCTCTACTGGTCCGCACCTCGACTTCCGCCTTTGGAAGAATGGTCAGCCTATAAATCCGCTCAAGGTACCACAGCAACCTTCAGAGCCTATCAAGGAGGCTAATCGAGAGAAGTTTGAGTGGGTTAAGGCGCGTGTTATTGCCGAACTTGAGGGCGAAGTGCCTGATTCAATGAAGATTACGGTTATAGATTCTGTAGTTATTAAGTAATATGTTGCCGGAGAAGAGAATAGTATCATTTATTGCTCGCCATCATGTGCTAACACTTGCCACTGCGACAAGTGAGGGTATGCCCTACTGCGCAGCTTGCTTCTATGCATACGACAAGGCGCGTAATGTGATAGTATTTACCTCTGACGACAATACAACTCACGCCCAGCAGATGACAGCCAATAGTAGTGTTGCTTGCGCCATCAACCTTGAGACCCGAGTGGTCGGCAAGGTGCAGGGTTTACAGATTTGCGGCACTGTTCGCCGTGGTGCAGAGGAGGATAAGATGGTGTATATCAAGCGTTTCCCCTATGCAGCAGTAGCTCCGCTCAATATTTGGGTTGTCGAGCCTGATTTTATGAAACTTACCGATAATACGCTCGGTTTTGGAAAGAAGCTGATATGGAACAGGTAAAGGTCGGAGTAGTAATAGTTGCCGGAGGTAGTGGCAGCCGTATGGGAGGTGCAATACCCAAGCAGTTTGCACTTGTCGATGGCGAGCCTATACTTGTCAAGACTATAAATAACTTTGCCGAGGCATTTCCTACGGCAAAGATTGTTGTTGTACTGCCGGCAGCGCAGATGGATTTTTGGAAGAACTACTCTGCCCGTTTCCGTGTTGCCCGCCATACGACAGTTGAGGGCGGAGAGCAGCGTTTTTACTCGGTAAAAAACGGTATTGAGGCTATCAGAGAGCAGGTTGATATCATAGCTATTCAAGATGGCGTGCGACCATTCGGCTCAAAACAGATGATTTTAGACGCTGCACAATGTGCTGTCAAGAATGGCTCTGCAATACCTGTTATAGATGCTGTGGACTCTTTTAGAGAGGTTACAGATAGCGGAAGCCATATTATCGACCGCACAAAGTTGCGCGTAGTGCAAACCCCGCAGATATTCGAGGCGTCACTAATTCGTGCAGCTTACGATACGCAATTTGACAGCTCTTTTACAGACGATGCATCGGTAGTCGAGCATACCACATCACACAGAGTTGTACTTTGCAGTGGCGAGCGAACAAATATAAAGATTACAACACCCGACGATATGGTGATTGCCGAGGCGATTGCCAAGGCGATAAAGGAGAGTAGGTAGTATGTTTGAGTTTCGATATACGACAGATAACAAGACACTATACCGCACAGCAATTCACTTTTTTGTGTTTGTTGCCATAGCTACTGCGCTCTTTATCCTTGTCGATGGTAGCTATATCCTTGCGTGGTTTATATCTATCGTTATCGCCGTTATCGCACTTATGGCACTCTCTATTCCTCGCAGTGTAGTGCTTGACGAGCAGGGGGTTGATATATGCTGTATATCTGACTACACCCATATTCCATACAACGAAATTGCCGCAATAAGAAGCGTCGAGACAAAGGAGCTAAAGTTTATGGTGCCGATATTTGCCGCTTCGGGCTTTTTTGGTTACTATGGTAACTTTTTGGACATCAAGGCGATGGATTTCGTTAAAATATATGCCGCCAAGTGGGATAACTTTATCGAGATTACCGATATATACGAGGATAAGTACTATATCTCTTGTGACAACCGTGAGGAGTTGATAGAGCGAGTGTTGGATTATGTGTCACTAAAACCGGAGAATGATGAGTAAAAACATACTTAATCAGCTTGTACCGAAGTCGATATTTACCTACTCTCGACAGGCGATGATGGTCTTTGCAATGGCTGTTATTGCCGTTGTGTTTATCATTATTTTCCGCCCTTTCAAAATATATGAATCTTTAGACTTCCTGATTACAGAGAACCCTTCAGGGTGGATTAATTCTGCAGAAGATGCATTCTTTTTGGCACTCTCCTCGGTTGTACTCTTTGCTATGATACTCGTAATGAGTTCTCGCGTTGTACTTGTCAAGACAATGCGCGACAGGCTTACATATCGGGGCTTTTTGGTGTGGTGCGGTGTTGAGTTTGTAGTTGTAGCTTTAGGTATTACACTTCTCTCGGCTTCACTCTTCCATCCCGAATATACAAGTTTGGTAAGGCTCTTTTTGAAGGTTTTGGGACGCACAACCTGCATACTCTTTATACCTTATATAATATGCTGGCTCTACATCATCATTCTTGATAAGGCTCATCAGCTCAAAACCCTTAAGGAGAGTATTGCAAACGACGAGAATACACTCCAAAAGAGCTATGTACTCTTCTATGACGATCACGATGAGATGCGTCTGTCTGTCAAACGAGAGGATTTGATAATGATTGAGTCGGCAGATAACTATGTCTGCGTGTGGTATCTGAATAACAATCAGATAAAAAAGAGTATGGTGCGCAATACTATGAAACGAGTTGCGCAACAACTTGGAGATAGCAGTGTTCAACGCTGTCACCGTTCATATATGATTAATATGGACCGTGTGAAGGTGTTGCGCCGCGATAAAGAGGGTGTGTTTATCGAGTTTGGCATCGAAGGGGTCTTTGATGTGCCTATCTCGAGAACCTATATAAGCAATATAACCTCATGGCTAATGAAATAGTAGTTATTACACTATAACAAACTAACAAACAAATTTATTTTAAACTATTAATCAGGAGATTTATGAAGCATTTTATTGAAAGATTTGCCGAATCGGCACAGAACAATTGGCACAAGCCGGCTGTTTGTGATTATCATGGCGAGACTTTCTATTATGCAGATGTGGCGACACAGATTGCCAAGTTGCATATTGTTTTTGAGAGATTGGGAGTAAAGGTGGGTGACAAAATTGCAATTAGTGCAAACAATACTGCTCGCTGGGGTATCTCCTATCTCGCAATTATCGCCTATCGTGCTGTTGCAGTACCAATTTTGAATGGTTTTTCAGCCGAGAATTTACAGAAACTTGTAGATCACTCAGACAGCGTAATCCTCTTTACTGAGCGTAAGATGTGGGCAAATATGTTGCCAGAGCACATGCCACAGCTTAAGGGTGCAATCTGCATCGAGGACTTTACAGAGCTTTGGTCAAAGGATGATGTTCTGAAAGATGTTATGCCAAACTTGCAGCAGCTCTTCAGGGCTAAGTATCCACAGGGTATGAAGCGTAAGTTTGTACATTATGAGGTTGGCGAGCCTGATGATCTTAATACTATCAGCTACACCTCAGGTACAACTTCGTCGCCAAAGGGTATTATGCTCTCTAACAACAATATTTCATCGAATATTACCTTCGGTGTAAACCGTATTAAGCTGCCATTGGGCTCAAATATCGTTTCAATGTTGCCATTGGCACACCTCTACGGTCTTGCATTTGAGTTTATATACCCTGTATGTTCAGGTGCAACAGTCTATTTCCTTGGAAAGATGCCGACCCCTACCCTGCTGATGCAGGCATTTCAGGAGGTTAGACCTTATATGCTTATCACTGTACCGCTGGTTCTTGAGAAGATTATCCGTAATAAGGTTATCCCTACACTTGAGAAACCTATGCTCAAATTCTCACTCAAGATTCCGGGTCTTAACAATATTATTTACAAATCAGTAAGACGCAAGATTCTTGGTGCATTTGGTGGTAATATGAAACATATCATCGTCGGTGGCGCAGCTATCAGCGGACCTATCGAGGTGCTGCTCAAGCAGATTAAGCTCCCTTATACCGTAGGTTACGGTATGACCGAGTGCGGACCACTGATTGGTTATGAGGATTGGTACGACTTCGCTATCCGCTCGTGCGGTAAGCCTGTTGACGGTATGGAGGTGCGTATCGACTCTTCTGACCCTCAGAATGTTGTCGGAGAGATTCAGGTGTGTGGCGACAATGTGATGCTGGGCTACTATAAGCAGCCGGATATTACAGCTGCAACATTTACCGATGACGGATATATGAAGACCGGTGACTTGGGCGTTATCGACAAGTACGGAAATATCTATATCAAGGGTCGCTCAAAGAATATGATTCTTACGGCAAATGGACAGAATGTCTATCCAGAGGAGATTGAGGAGCTGCTCAACGCAATGCCTCATGTACGCGAGTCAATTATCATCAGCCGCAAAAACCGCATCGTGGCTATCGTGGCAACAGATAACGATGATAGCAACCCTCTGACAAAGTCTCAGCTTAAGACTATTATGGAGTCTAACCGCATTATGCTCAACCAAAAGTTGCCTGCATACGCACAGGTTGCCGATATTGATATTCTTGATGACGACTTCGAGCGTACTCCAAAGAACTCAATCAAACGATTCTTGTACAAGTAAGAAATAGTCTATATAAACTTAACAATAGAGTCTAACTTTCAGTGTTAGACTCTATTTTTGTGCTTTATTGCACTGTTATTCAAAATTTTGCTTATATTTGTAATGGCTTAAGGCTTTTGCCATTGAGCCGTACATATTAGTTGACATTATTGTTGTAGTCTTCAAAACTCAAACTTCGCAATTTGAATAACACGAAGATTCGCAATCAAATGTCCGCGTTTGGTGTATATCCTTACTACCGACTTTGGCTCGGTGTGTGTGATATATCTCCGGCGTGGGCTATTTGTGTTGCTTATTCGTGTTATAGGTAGCGAAGGCCTGAGTTTTGGATAAGTTAATGCAGTAGTCTGCGCTTTTTTTATGAACTTATCCGGAAATAAGGAGTTGCTTGATAGAGAGTTGGTGGCATTCTTCGCATCGCGCAATTCGCCAGCCCAAGCCCTTGCTCTTGCCACTCGTTGGGCACACGAAATAGCCAAAACAGAGAAGATTGTCGCAAGTGGTTTCCACTCCCCCATAGAACGCGCTGTGCTCGATACGCTGCTTGCTGATGGATGCTCTGTTGTAGTCACTTTGGGTCGCTCGCTCTACCGCAAAATACCCGCATATCTGCAAGATGCTTTCGACAATAACCGAGTGCTATTTATCTCTTTCAGAGACCACTCTCGCCCCTCATTTTCCAACTCCCAGCTCCGCAATTGGGCAACTGCCGACCTTGCAACTCAAATAGTCTTTGCCCCATTTGACAACACAAGCCAACTATCTGCACTGCACCACTCTTTTCAACACAAAAGTTTGGTTTTAGGCGAGAGGTAACGCTCGGCAAGAATACCTGCGAAGGGACATACTGCAATTTTGAAGTCAGAGTGGGGCAGATACTCCGCTATCACGACAAAACAAAATTGATTTTAAGGTGGTGGTTATAACGCTCGGCAAAAATACCCGCGAAGGGACATACTGCAATTTTGAAGTCAGAGTGGGGCAGATACTCCGCTCGGCATATAAAACAGCGAAGGGCTGTACTTGTCGTACTGCCCTTTGCTGATTTTATATGTTAGCGGAGATAGGTGCCCCACTATCACTTCAAAATTATGCGCCGAAGTTATCGTACAAAATATTCTCAGGCGGCACTCCGAGTGAATCAAGAAGCTTCTCGACTGAAGCAACCATCATTGGAGGTCCACACATAAGGTAGATACAACCCTCTGGGTCCTCGTGGTTCTTGAGATAGTTCTCGAAGAGTACATTGTGTACGAAACCTACCTTATAATCAACGCCTGCTGCATCTGCCTCCGGATCCGGACGGTCGAGAGCAAGGTTGAACTTAAAGTTAGGGAAGTCGCGCTCGATCTCTGCGTAATCCTCAAGATAGAATGCCTCCTTGAGTGAACGAGCTCCGTACCAGAAGGTTACAGGACGCTTAGTCTTCTCGGTCTTAAAGAGGTGCATAATGTGGCTACGCATAGGTGCCATACCTGCACCACCACCGATAAAGATAAGCTCCTGATCATCCGGCAGATTATCCGGCAAGAAGAACTCACCGAATGGACCTGACATAGTAATCTTATCACCCGGCTTGAGTGAGTAGATGTAAGATGAACATACACCCGGATTTACAGGGAGCATCTTACGGTCAGGACCGAATGGAGGTGTTGCGATACGAACATTGAGGCGGATGATATCACCCTCAGCAGGATAAGTTGCGCAAGAGTATGCACGAACCTGAGGCTCCGGATTGACCATCTTAAGGTCACGAAGACCAAACTTAACCCAATCCTCCTCATACTGAGTATCTACATCAATATCCTTATAATCAACAGTGATTGCAGGCACATCAATCTGAATGTAGCCACCTGAACGGAAGTTAAGGTGCTCACCCTCAGGAAGTTTAACGACAAACTCCTTGATAAATGTTGCTACATTGTGGTTAGAGATAACCTCACACTCCCACTTCTTAATGCTAAGCACAGAAGCAGGAACTGCAATCTTCATATCCTCCTTAACCTTTACCTGACAGCCCAAACGCCAATGGTCACGAATCTGTGCGCGGTTAAAGAAGCCCTTCTCGGTTGGAAGCACATCGCCACCACCCTCAAGAACCTGACACTTGCACTGACCGCAAGCACCCTTACCACCACAAGCTGATGGAAGGAAGATGTCGGCTGTAGCAAGAGTAGCGAGAAGGTTTCCGCCTGCCTCGACCTCAACGACCTTCTTACCGTCGTTAATGTCGATGCTTACCTTACCTGATGAGGTAAGTTTTGCCTTTGCAAAGAGCAGCAGAGCCACCAAAAGGAGTGTCACTGCAAGAAAGGCAACAATTGCAACTAAAATTACTTTTCCCATGTTTATACTCTTTATAAAGGTTTACAACTGAATACCTGAGAAGATCATAAAGGCAATACCGAGCAGACCGGTGATAATGAAGGCGATACCCGGACCCTTGAGTGCTGCAGGGATATTTGAGTATGTGCAACGCTCGCGGATAGCTGCCATCATAACGATAGCAATCCACCAACCAATACCTGAACCGAGTCCATATACTACAGACTGACCAAAGTTATTAATCTCTCCGGCACCTACCATCTGCTGCATAAAGAGCGAACCACCCATAATGGCGCAGTTTACAGCGATAAGCGGAAGGAAGATACCGAGCTGGTTATAGAGTGTAGGCGAGAACTTCTCAACAACCATCTCTACCAACTGCACGAATGCTGCAATTACGGCAATAAAGATGATAAATGAGAGGAATGACAAATCAACACCCTCAACAAGTGCATTAGGAGCAAGTACATACTCATTGAGCAGGTAGTTGAGAGGCACTGTCATAGTCTGCACAAATGTTACTGCAAGACCAAGACCAACAGCTGTCTTTACACTCTTAGATACAGCGATATAGGAGCACATTCCGAAGAAGAATGCGAACACCATGTTGTCGATAAAAATCGAGCTGATAAATAAATTCAAAGTCTCCATTGTCTATCCTCCTATTTTTCCTGTAAATCCTTATTGAATGAACGGTGAGCCCAGATAATGCAACCAACGATAATCAGTGCCATTGGCGGGAAGAGCATAAGACCGCAGTTTGAGTAGAAACCACCCTCTGCAAGGTACAAGCTCTCAGGAATAACACGGAAACCAAAGAGAGTACCCGAGCCGAATAACTCACGGAAGAATGCAATGATTACCAAAATAGATGCATAACCAAGACCATTACCAATACCGTCAAGGAATGAGTCCCAAGGCTTGTTCTGAAGAGCAAATGCCTCAACACGACCCATAACAATACAGTTTGTAATAATCAGACCCACATAGACCGAAAGCTGCTTAGAGACATCATATACAAATGCCTTAAGAACCTGGTCCACAAGAATTACCAACGTTGCGATAACAACCAACTGCACGATGATACGGATACGAGAAGGTACACCGTTACGAAGCAGTGACATCACAAGGTTGGAGAATGCAGTTACCACCATTACAGACAAGCCCATAACAATTGCAGGCTTGAGCTGTACAGTAACCGCCAACGCCGAGCAGATACCAAGAATCTGCACGATGACAGGGTTATTGCCTGAAAGCGGCGCTGTCAAATTTTTCAAACTCTTACTTGCCATTGTTTTACTCGTTTACTGTGTTAGACTCTGCCTCAACAGTTGCAGCTGCACGAGCAGCGTCAAAGTAAGGCTTATAATAATTCAGGCAGTCTGAAATCATAGCAGTCACACCGTCAGAGGTCTTTGTACCACCTGTGATGGCATCTACCTCGTGTGGGTTGTTCTTATCTGCGCCACCCTTCTTAAGAGTTACACCGACAATTGCATCACCCTCATAGACGGTCTTGCCAGGATACATTGCCTGATGCTTTGGAGTTGTAATCTCTGCACCAAGACCCGGAGTCTCGCCTGAGTGGTCAAGAACGATACCCTTAACGGTATTCATATCTGTACCAAGAGCGATATAGCCCCAAATAGGACCCCAAAGACCTGCGCCATAGAGCGGAACTACAACACCTGTGTTTGCTACGAAGAGTGGGAAGCGACCTGCAGCAAAGCTACCCTTAAGGTCGTTAAGAGCTGCAAATACCTCTTTTACATCCTCAGAGACAACAGCACCTGATGCATCGAGAATAACTGCCTTTGAAATTACGCTGTCGTAAGCCACTGTAGCAGGATCCTCGCCAAGTGCCTTTACAATCTGTGTCTTCTTCTCATTGAGCATATTCTCCTGCTGGCGTGGTGCAAGACCGAGCGCAGCTACTGCGAGAAGCACTGCAACGATTACTACCATTACTACCGAATAGATAATAATATAGGTATTACTATTTGTATTGAACTTCATAACTATATCCTCCCTATTTTACGGTTTTAACACGATTCTGACGACGACGAATGTTTGCCTCAACAACAAAGTAATCTACCAGCGGAGCAAGTGCATTCATAAAGAGAATTGAGAGCATCATACCCTCCGGATAAGCAGGGTTTACTTGACGAATCAGAATTGCGATAGCACCTGTCATAAAGCCTACGATGTACTTACCTGTTGATGTCTGTGCAGAAGTTACAGGATCTGTTGCCATAAATACAGCACCGAATGCAAAACCACCAACAAGAAGATGGTAGTATGCAGGATAGTCAAAGCAACCGAGTGCGCTAAAGAAGTATGCAGTAGCAGCACCACCTACAAACACAGATACCATAGTCTTCCAAGAAGCAACCCCTGTAAAGAGCAGAATAGCTGCACCAATCAGAATTGCAAGTGTAGAGGTCTCACCAAATGAACCTGGGATAAAGCCGAGGAATGCATCGAGTGCGCTCCACTGCATATTACCTGTTGTTGCCAACTGCTCGAGTGCTGTTGCACCGGTTGCAGCATCTGTTGCACCCATCATCTTCCAAGTTGAGTACCAAACAGTCTCACCTGACATCTGTGGAGTGTAAGCAAAGAATACGAATGCACGAGCAAGAACTGCCGGATTAAATACATTCATACCTGTACCACCAAACACCTCCTTACCGAAGATTACAGCGAAAGCAGTACCAAGAGCAACCATCCAAAGCGGAGTGCTTACAGGCATTACAAGCGGAATAAGCAGACCTGATACGAGGAAACCCTCGTTGATTGCGTGACCACGGAGCTGCGCTGCGGTGAACTCGATACCCAAACCTACGATGTAAGATGTTGCAATCATAGGAAGAACGCGAACAAGACCGTAGAAGAATGCAGTCCAGCCCTCAAGATTAACCTGCAAACCGGTATTGTAGCAACCGAAGAGCAGTGCAGGAACAAGTGCGAGAACAACTACAATCATAGTACGCTTCATATCGTTACAGTCGCGGATATGAGCACCTGACTTAGTAGTGTGATTAGGCACAAACAAGAATGTCTCAAATCCATCGAAAGTGGACTCGAGGAAAGCCAACTTACCACCCTTGGAGAAAGTAGGCTTGAGTTTATCAACAATTGAACGAAGTGCCTTCATTACTCGCCCTCCTTAATCATTAAGTTAATACCATTGCGGATAATCTGCTGCATCTCGGTCTTAGATGGGTCAACGAACTCACAGAGTGCAAAGTCCTCCTCAACAACCTCGTAGATACCCAGAGCCTCCATCTTATCCAAATCGCCCGCCATAATAGCCTTGAGCAGGTGCATTGGATAGATATCCATTGGCAGATACTTCTCATAAAGACCTGTAACTACAAATGCACGCTCCTCACCATTTGTATTGGTGTCGAGGTTGTACTTGCGGTTAGGACAGAGCCAAGAGAAGTAAGCGCGAGATACTGAGAACTTGCTGAAGCGAGGCATAGCCCAACCCAAGAACTCATACTCATCACCCTCAGGGATAACGGTAATCTGATTTGCATAGTAGCCCAAATAGCCATCTGCGCCGACATTGCGACCTGTCAGTACATTACCTGAGATGTAGCGTGCGTGTGCGTCAGCTACGATATTGCCACCCAAAATAGAGTCGAGCTTTGCACCGGCAATAACCTTAACATAAGCAGGAGCAACTACCTGAGAACCGGTAACGGCAATAGTACGGGTCATATCAACCTTACCATTAAGGAAGAGGCGACCGATAACTGCTACATCTGCATAGCCTACAGTCCAAACCTTCTCGCCCTTATTGACTGGGTCGATGTGGTGAATCTGAACACCAACATTTCCGGCAGGGTGCTTACCCTTGAATGCGTGGAGCTCAACACCTGAGAACTTAGGTGCAGCAGCATCAGCATTGTAGCTCAAGTGAACCTTACCCTCAGTCAGACGACCGAGAACCTCAAAGCCCTTCTGCAATGCCTCCTGATCCTCGGCAAGTGTGTAGCCGTAGTCAGGCGCAAGTGGAGCTGAATCAAACGCTGATACAAAAATCGACTTAGGCATATCTGCAGGATTTGCGATAATGCCGTAAGGACGCTGAATAAGCAGTGTCCAAAGACCCGATTTGAGCAAAAGTTCAACAATCTGATCGCGGGTTGCCTGCTTTGTATCGAGAACCTCAAACTCCTCATAAGCTACTGTAGAGTCGGCTGCAATCTCAACAGACAGAATACGACGCTTCTCACCACGAACCACAGCGGTAACAGTACCACTTACAGGCGAAGTGAAAACAACTGACGCATTATTCTTGTTAAAGAACAATGGCGTACCTGCCTTAACTGCATCACCAACCTTAACCAGCATCTTTGGAGTGACACCCTCGAAGTCAAGCGGAGAGACAGCGTAAGAAACCGACAACGGAAGAGCCGTAGTCTTCAGCTGAGCTGCGCCCTGCAATTTGATGTCCAAACCTTTGCACAGTTTAATAGTTTTTGACATTGTTAAAACTGTTTTTAATGTTTGATGTTTATAATATATGATTAAATAGACCTTTTTCCGCCCGCGAAGATACTAATTTTTTCTCACTTTTAAGCATATTTCACTACTTTTTTTGCTACTTTTGCACTATGAAGATTAATATTCATACTCATAACCCCAAATTGGGAGAGCTGACACTCTCTTCTGCCGGCATTCATCCCTATTCTGCGGCAGATGCCACAACCGATTCTATGCTCGCTATTGAGCGCAATACTACAAGTATTGATGCCATTGGTGAGATAGGTTTGGATTACAGTTGCGGCGTTGATAAGGGAGTTCAATCACTCATTTTCCGCGCGCAGTTAGAGATTGCACAAAAGGCGGGAAAGGGTGTAGTATTACACTGCGTCAAGGCTTTTGAAGAGACGATGAACACTCTTAAAGCCTACAACCTAAAATTTGTCATCTTTCACGGCTTTATAGGCTCGGCGGTGCAGGCTGCAAGGGCAACCGAGAGGGGCTACTATCTATCATTCGGGGAGCGTACATTCCGCTCGCCACGAAGTATGGAGGCTCTGAAGGCTACGCCTATCGACCGTCTCTTTCTTGAGACCGACGAAGCCGATGTGAGTATTGACGAGATTTACGGCAAAGTCTCTGAAATTTTAGGTGTACCCGTAGCGGTGTTGGAGTATATAACAAACGAGAATTACAACAGAATATGTGGTTAGAGAGGAGTGAATTATTGCTCGGTAAAGAGGAGCTCGAGAGGCTAAGAAGTGCCAATGTACTTATTGTCGGTGTAGGTGGCGTAGGTGCTTATGCTGCCGAGATGTTGGTGCGTGCAGGTATAGGCAGAGTGACTATTGCAGACTCTGATTCTGTCTCTGAGAGCAATATAAACCGTCAGCTCATCGCCCTCCACTCAACCGTGGGCAGGCTAAAGACCGATGTGCTTGCAGAGCGACTTATAGATATTAATCCGGAGTTACAATTAAGGGTTGTTCCGGAGTATATCAAAGATGAAAAGACAGACGAGATTTTAGACAGTGACACATTCGACTATATTGTCGATGCCATAGATACTCTATCGCCCAAATTAGCACTTATCAAAGGGGCTTTAGACCGCAAAATACCTATTGTAAGTTCTATGGGTGCAGGGGCTAAATTAGACCCTACGAAGATGGAGATTTGCGACATTTCGAAGACTCATCACTGTCCTCTTGCACATATGTTGCGCAAGCGTCTGCACAAGATGGGCATACGCCGAGGATTTAAGGCTGTATTCTCTGCCGAACCACCTATCGAGGGGGCTATGATACTCTGTCAGGAGCAGAATAAGAAGTCTAATGTCGGAACAATATCCTACCTCCCTGCCCTATTTGGCATCGGTTGCGCATCGGCTGTAATCAGAGACTTGACAAACAAAATAGATGAAGAATAGTATGGCAAATATTGTATTTCTCGACGAATACTCGTTAGGAGGCAACGACCTGTCGTCGATTAAATCTTTGGGCAACTATACCGCCTACGACCGCACCCTGCCGGAGCAGACTTTAGAGCGTTGCAAGGGGGCTGACATAGTGATTTCGAACAAGGTCTATATCTCACGCGAGATGATGGCGCAACTACCTGACCTTAAGATGATTGCCATAGCTGCAACAGGAATGAACAATGTCGATTTGGAGGCTGCAGCAGAGTTTGGTATCGAGGTGAAAAATGTGTCGGGATATTCGACCTATTCGGTTGCCGAGGCTACGCTGACTTTCGCGTTATCGCTACTCAAAAATGCACAATATTACGACCACTATTTCAAGGATGGAGAGTATGCTGCGACAAGTGATATTTTCCATTTTGGTCGCCCTATCTCTATGCTGAGGGGTAAAAATTGGGGTATTATCGGGCTTGGTGCCATAGGTCATCAGGTAGCCACACTTGCTGAGGCTTTCGGCTGCAATGTTGCCTACCACTCCATCTCAGGCGCGGTGCGCGAGGAGAAGTATCCGCAGTTGGCTCTTACAGAGCTTTTAGAGTGGGCTGATGTGGTCTCTATACACTCTCCGCTCAATGCTCAAACAGCAGGGCTTATAGGCGACAAGGAGCTGTCTGCAATGAAGCCGACAGCGATAATAATCAATGTTGCACGAGGTGGTATAATAGATGAAGCAGCTCTTGCCAATGCGCTGAACAACAAAACCATCGCCGCAGCCGCACTCGATGTATTCTCAAAGGAGCCACTGCCACAATCTCCTCTCTACAACCTCAACGACCCATATTCATTGCTCGCCTCACCACACACAGCATGGGCAGCAGATGATGCCGTAGAGCGTCTTATAGAGGGTATATATACAAATATTAAGAATTTTTTACTAACTTTGCCCGATTAAAAAATAAATTCTACGAATTAGGGGTAGGTTCTGAAAATTAGGTCGAGGCGATTTTGGAGGTTATTTTATGCAGGTTTTGTGGCTCTTTCGAGGGCGCAATAGCCTATTGTAACCGAGAAAAGCGACGAAAGATGCTGAAATAAGTCCGAAAGCGACCGAAACAGAATATACCTGGAAACGAGAATAATAATTTTACTAATTTTTAGAACATACCTCTTATGTTAAGCAGACAGGTTGCCGACAAGTTGGCACACTACGAAACCCCATTCTACCTATATGATATAGGGCTACTCAATCAGACACTTGAGAGCCTTATGTCTATCGCTTCAAAATATGGTTACAAGATTCACTATGCCATAAAGGCAAACTACGACCCTCGACTGTTGCAGATTATATGCAAGCACGGCGTAGGTATTGACTGTGCGAGCGGAAATGAGGTGCGTTGCGCCATTGAGGCGGGTTTTGACCCTAAGACTATCGTCTATGCAGGAGTAGGTAAACGCGATAAGGAGATTCGTTATGCCATCGAGCAGAATATTCTCGCCATAAACTGCGAGTCTATTGAGGAGCTTGACTTGGTTAATGAGTTGGCAGCCGAGGCTGGTAAGGTGGTAAATATCGCCCTGCGTGTAAATCCGGATATCGACCCAAAGACAAACCACTGTATTGATACAGGTCAGGCTGATAGTAAGTTCGGTATCTCATACGAGGAGATTCTTGACAGTGTAGAGCATATTCGTTCACTCAAGAGCGTGGATGTTATCGGTATGCATATCCATATCGGCTCACAGATTCGCGAGCTGCATGTATTCGAGAATATGTGCAACAAGGTCAATGTGATTGTCGAGAATCTTACAAAGCTCGGCTTTGAAATCGAGTTTGTAGATGTCGGTGGTGGTCTTGGCATCAACTACGATATGCCTGAGAATGAGCCAATTCCGAACTTCGCATCTGTATTTGCAATTATCAAGCAGCACCTTAAGGTGGGCAACCGCGAGGTACACTTTGAGTTTGGTCGCTCAATCATCGGTCAGTGCGGAGAGCTGATTACAAAGGTACTCTACAATAAGACCACTGCAACCGGTCGCCGACTTGTTATTGTCGATGGCTCTATGACTGAGCTTATCCGCCCTGCGCTCTACGGCTCATATCACAACATCGAGAATATCACATCCGAGGCTACACAGCGCACAAAATATACAATCGTTGGCACAGCCTGCGAATCGACAGATGTCTTTGATGAGAATGTGTCACTGCCTATAACAAAGCGAGGCGATCTGCTCACTATAAAGTCTGCCGGCGCATACGGAATGTCTATGGCATCTCGTTACAATCAGCACGACCTTCCAGCAGCAGTGTATAGCGACGAATTGTAGGAAACTAAATCAAATATTTACGATATAAGGAGTATCCAACAAAAGCATTGGATACTCCTTATATCGTAAATAGCCGCGTTATTACAGCAAAATAAAAATCGCTGGTCGTTTTTGAATATCGGGCAGTGCTACCTTTCTCCACTGAGCAACGGTTTGTGTACGGATATACTCGCTACTTGAGGTAATATCACAGGCAATGCAGAGGCGGGTATCGGGATTGAGTATTTTGAGCATCTGCTCAAGCAGTTTCACATTGCGGTACGGAGCCTCTATAAAGAGCTGCGACTGATGCTCGGCACGGGCGCGAGACTCGAATCGTTTGATCGCCTTTGAGCGTTCAGGCTCCTTAACAGGCAGGTAGCCATTGAAGGCGAAGGACTGACCGCTAAGACCTGAAGCCATAACAGCCATAAGGATTGAAGAAGGACCAACAAGAGGTACTACGCGGATATTATGTCTATGACAAAGCTCTACAACAGCCTGTCCCGGGTCAGCAACTGCCGGCACACCAGCCTCAGAGATAACACCTGCGCTGTGACCGTGGAGTAGTGGCTCTATCATCTTGGCTATATCTGTAGGATTTGTCGTATGTTCGTTAAGTTCTACAAAGGTTGCATCGTCAATAGCCTTTGCATAGCCGCTCTTAGAGAGAAAACGACGGGCAGAGCGGGTATTTTCGACAATAAAGTAGTCCAAAGAGTCGATAATATGCTGATTTGCAGAGGGTGTAACATCTGCCACAGCAGTCTCATCCGCTATTGGGCAAGGTATAAGGTAGAGTGTTGCAGCCATTATTCGTATATATATATTCTTTTTACGCGCTTTGAGACTGAGGTGAGCACCTCGTACGGTATGGTATCGAGCAGAGCAGCCATATCCTCGGCACTATTACCGGCTACAGGAGAGAAAATTGTAACCTCATCGCCCTCACATACATCAGCAATATCGGTAATATCAATCATACAGCTATCCATACATATTCTGCCCACGGTAGGTGCTGCCTTACCCGCAACGAGCATACTCCAACGACCACAGCCCAAATGGCGGTCAAGACCATCTGCATAACCAATCGGAATAGTTGCGATACGGCTTGTGCGGTTTAGTACCCCTGCCCTGCCATAACCGACGCTCTCGCCCGCCTGAAGAGTTCGTATCTGAACAATGCGGGTGCGAAGGGTCGATACAGGCTCAAGATTATCATTATGCTCGTATCCGTAACCATACATACCCAAACCCAAACGGCACATATCGAAGTGTGCATCCTTAAAGCGAAGTATTGCTGCCGATGCTGCTGCGTGGCGTAGTACAGGATAGGCTAAATGGTCTGCCACCGAGCCTGTGAAGCTATTAAACAACTCTATCTGAGAGTGTGTAAAGTCATCCTGCGCAGGGTCATCTGCAACGCACAAGTGGGTAAAGAGCGAGACTACACGCACCGTATCCGAGTAGCGGTCAAGTCGCTCCAAAAGTTGGCTTATATCCTCTGCACCAAAGCCCAAACGATGCATACCGGTATCGAACTTAAGGTGTATAGGATACCCGCTCTCGCCCTGCGCCGCTGCAACAAATGCATCCAACGAGCGAAGAGAGTATATCTCCGGCTCAAGGTGGTAGGCAACCATAGTATCAAAGCTCTGGTCATCGGCATTAAGCACGACAATAGGCATAGTAACACCGCCCTTACGCAATTCTGCGCCCTCATCAGCAAAAGCGACTGCGAGATAGTCTATACCCTGCTTACAGAGCATCTGCGCAACCTCAGTATCTCCCGCACCGTAGCTCGATGCCTTAACCATTGCCACCAACTTTGTATTTGGTGACAACTGCGCACGGAAGTAGTTGATATTGCGCTCCATAGCTCGCAGATTGACCTCAAGGACTGTTGTATGGCTCTTAAGCTCCAAGCGATGAGAGATTCGCTCTGTACGAGAGTTTCGGTTACCCTTAATCAGCACCGCGCTATCTGTGACATCCAACTTGTCTATATTATCAAGCAACTCCTCTGTTGTTGCGAACATTGTATGCGGCACAGTAAAGCAGTCTGAATATGCCGAGATATATTCTCCCACACCCACAAACATATCTACACCACTCTGCGCAATCTTCTCCGCCACAAGTGTATATAGCTCACTATCCGCAAGACCGCTCTGGAGAATATCAGATAGCACAACAATCTTACGACGCGAATTTGCCACAGAAGATAGGTAGTCAAGGGCGATTGTCAAAGAGTCTATATCGCAACTATAACTATCATCCACAATCAGCGCACCTTTTATGCCTGTCTTAACCTCCAAACGCATAGCTACCGGTTGCAACGCCTCCACATCGGGCAGTGCAAAGCCATAAAGGCTACAGAAAGATGCCACAAGGGCTATATTGCTCTGCGAAATTTTATCTTGACACTTATCGGCTGCTACTTGATGAGCATCTATCAACTCCCTATCGCCAAAACGCCTCTCAACAGCCTCAGCAAGTGGTTGGCACTCAGAGTTATATATTATTCGCTTCGCACCGTTTGCAAGGGTTAATTTCTCGGCAATCTTCTGCTCCACGCTCTCAAAATTAGCCTGATGAGCATCGCCAAGCGAAGTGAAGATAACCGTATCGGGAGCAATCATACGCTCAAGGGTCTGCATCTCTCCCCTCTCCGAGATACCCGCCTCGATAACTGCTATCTTTGCATCATCCGACATCATAAGCAGCGACAGAGCCACACCGAGCTGTGAATTATAGCTTCTCGGAGAGCGATAAAGAGCAGCTGAAGATGGCACAGAGGCGGCAATCCACTCCTTAACCATAGTCTTGCCATTAGAGCCTGTAATACCCACAACCTCGCCCTTAAATTGACTACGACGGTATGCCGCCATAGTCTGCAATGCAGCAAGAGCATTGGCAACAACAACCACAGAGCAGCCCTCCGCTATCTCAACCTCGCGCTCTGTAATAAAGGCTTTTACACCACGCTCAACCATATCGCCGATATAGTTATGCGCATCGTGATTTACGCCCTGCATAGCCACAAAAACCGAATCCTGTGCAATAGAGATTGTACGGCTATCGGTAATTACACTACCTACTGTAAGGTCTGCTCCGTAGAGCCTACCCGAACAGAGTTGAGCTATTTGAGATAGAGTAAACTGCATATAAAGTTTGGTATGTTCTATAAATTTCTAAAGTGAAAATGTTACAATCGTAATTCCCGAGCCACCCCTATCCGGATGGTCATCCACTGCACTCTGAACTGCCGGCACAGTACGCAGGTAGCGACGAATCTCCTGCTGGAGCGCACCTGTACCCTTACCGTGCAGGATAGTCACAGTACCCACGCCCACCATAAGGGCATCATCTACAAAGTCGCGTATTCTCTCAAGTGCATCAACAACCCTCTCGCCTCGGACATCTATCGAGGTCTTGAAATTCAATCTGCGCTGTGATATATCCGAACTGAAAACTGTTCGTGGAGTCTGCGGGCGAGTTGCTCGATGATACTCGGCAGAGGATATAACCTCAAGACGCTCCACCTCGACAGTTGTAAGCATCTGTCCAAACGCCACTTGAGCCTTTTTGCCACGCAATGACTGCACAACACCGACCCCGTCGTGACCGAGTAGGCGCACCTTGGCATCGACCGTAACAGGCAGCTTCTTAATCTCCGTCTGTGGTTGCTCTTTAGCCGTCTGCTTCTCAGCCTTGCGCTCCTCACGACGCTGACGACGACGCTCGATACGCGCCATCTGACGCTCTATAGCCTCATTATTATCAACCGCATCTGCACTCTCAACGCTATCCTTAAAGTCATTGAACGACTGTCTGAGTACTCGGGTCTGCTCCCTCTCCGCCTGCGCCTCGCGGATACCGCGAATAGTACCCTCAATTTGGCGATTTGCCTCGGCAATAAGCTCCTTGGCTTTGGTCTTAGCCTCATGCAGGATAGCACGACGCTCCTCGCGTATAGCGGCAAGTTGTTCGTGATAGTTCTGCTCCAACTCCTCAACTTTACGGTCGGTAAGGCGAATCTTCTCGCGCTTCTGCTCCCAATACCTCTTATCTCGCGCAATCTCGCGCAACTGCTTTTCGATATCTATATGGTCAGAGCCTGCCTTCTCGCGCGCAGAGGCGATAATTGCCTCCGGAAGACCAATTTTACGGGCTATCTCAATGGCAAACGAACTGCCAGGCTTGCCCGTCTCAAGGCGGAAGAGCGGGCGGATGTTCTGCACATCGAACATCATCGCACCATTTATAATTCCGTCGGTCGAAGAGGCGTAATACTTGATATTCGAGTAGTGGGTAGTGATAACACCAAAACACCTGCTATCGACAAGCTTCTCAAGCACAGCCTCAGCAATAGCAGCACCGATAACCGGCTCCGTACCCGTACCGAACTCATCTATAAGCACAAGTGAACGGCTATCTGCACCGGCAAGCATAGCCTTCATATTTATAAGGTGTGACGAGTAGGTCGAAAGGTCATTTTCGATAGACTGCTGGTCACCGATATCTATAAACAGTTTATCAAATACCGGAAACTCGCTACTCTGCCCCACCGTAACCGGAAAACCGCACTGAAACATATATTGCAGTATTCCGAAGGTCTTAAGACATACCGACTTACCACCGGCATTTGGTCCTGAGATAACAAGTATTCTATTATCATTATCAAGGCGTGCATCAAGCGGAACAAGCTCCCTGCCATTTCGCTTAAGCGTCTGTGCAAGCAGAGGATGGCGCGCCTTGACAAGCCACAGCTCACCACTGCTTATAATTGGTTGCACAGCATCATTCTCCGCAGCCCAACGCGCCTTGGCACGAATCATATCTATCTGAGCCACAAATTCGCCCGAGTGTGCCACAGCCTCGACATCTGCACGAGCAAGGTCTGTAAAGGCTGTTAGTATCTTCACAACCTCTCGACGCTCGGCATACTCAAGCTCCTTGAGTTTATTATTAAGCTCGACAACCTCAACAGGCTCGACATAGAAGGTCTTACCCGTAGCCGATTCATCGTGTATAAAGCCCTGAAGTTTGCGCTTATTTGCCGCTGCAACGGGGATTACAGCTCGACCGTCACGAATAGATATCATCGCATCTGCATCGACAATACCTGCGCTCTTTGCACCCTGCAACACCGACTGCAAACGCTTCGAAACCATACCCTCCGACTGACGAATCTCTCGGCGCACAGCTGCAAGCTCTGCCGAGGCATTATCTCGCATATTTCCGCGCTCGTCAATTATGCGGGCAATCTCTCTTGTAAGATGCGAGAGCGAAACGACTCTTGATGAGAGTCTATTAAGTGCCTTAAAGTGCTCTGCACCTCGGATTATTTCAACCAAAGTCTCTGCCGCAGAGAGCGTTATGCCCAGACGCATAACCTCCTCACAATCAAGGAAAGTACCCTCTACGCGAATCTTCTCTACCAGAGTGTCTATATCGAAAAATTCATCCTTCAGTACCCCGCAGTCCATCGTAAGGATACTACCCATCTCGGCAGCCAAAGCCTGACGAGTGGCAATAGTACGGGCAGAGGTGGTAAAGCCCTGCTCGTCCAGCAACTCGGCTGACCGACGCATAGTACACAGCTCACGACACTGGTTGCGAATAGTGTCAAAGCCAATTTTCGACTCGAAATTCTCCGGATATATCATTCTCTCGATTATTTCTTCTCTGCCTTACCGCCAAAGAGTGAGAAGTGAACATAACGCTTCGGATGCTTCTTCAAATCCTCCAAAAGCGCAGAGAGGTTATCTGACGCCTCTGTAAGATTTGCATAGAGCTGCTTATCATTCAGCAGGCTGCCGACAGTACCCTCCGAGCCATTGACATTTGCAAGCAGAGAGTTAAGGCTTTCGATGCTCTGTGTCAGCTTCACGCCGAGCTGCTGCTCCTCAAGGGTTGCGGTAAGATTATTTACATTGGCAACAATACCATCAATCTTCTCGCCATTATTCTTAAGCGTTCCTGTAAAAGAGTCGATATTTGAGATAATCTGCGACTTCTCAAGGTCGGCAAGCACTCCGTTCAGGTGTGCCACAGCCGATGATATATTGGCATTATTGCTATCTACAAGCGTATTGAGCGAGAGAAGTGTGGTATTGATATTATCGACCATAACCATCAGTTTCTCCTTAATATCGCCAAACTCGCCCATAACCATATCTATCATACCCGGCTCAACAAGCGGAGCGATAGTTCCATCAGGCTCTACAAACTGCTGTGACTGACCAACAATAATCTCGATGGCCTGACCACCCATCAGACCTGCACTAAAGACCTTTGCCTTTGAATCTACCGGAATCTGATAGTCCTTCGATACGGCAAGGGCTACCTCAACCTTTGAAGGGTCACTCTCGCAGATAGCAACTGTCGAAACCTGACCAACCTTTACGCCACGGATAACGACCTCTGAAGCATTTTGCAATCCGCTTGCATTGTCGTAATATACATAGTAAGTGTGTGTACGACCAAAAATGTCAGCTCCGCTCAAAAAGCGAATACCTGCCCACGCTCCGAGGAAAATAATGAGCGAATAGATTCCAATTCTTACCTCTTTTTTCATCATCTTATCTTTTTATCAATTTTACTTCGATGTAACAACTCTGCCATCCTTAACTGCAATAACAAACGCCTGCGGAAAGACCTTACGGACTGTAGGCACTGCTGCCTGAGCCGCCTTTCGGTCGGCATACTCACCCACGCAGTACTTATAACTAAATGCGCCATCGGCTCGCACCTGCTTTACCTTACCCTTATACGAGCCAAAGCGGGAGTCGCTTGTCGAGATAGCACTCTTACTTGCCATAACCTGAACAGCATAGTATGTCTTTGAACTCTTTGCCGCAGGTTGCTCTTTAGGTTTATTCTGTTGCTGCGGTGCAGGTGCAGGAGCAGACTTTACCTCCGACTGCGGAGTCTCGATAAGCAGGCTCTTCTTCACATAGGTAACATACTCTTTTACAGACTCATAGAGAGCCGTTGCAATCTCCATCTGACCCTTCTCCGAACAGATATATTTCAACTCCGCAGAGTTTGACATAAAGCCGACCTCTGTAAGGATACTCGGCATATCGGTTGCATAGAGCACACGCAGAGGTTGCTTGCGAATACCGCGATTGACGCGACCCAACTTTGCATAGTGCTTTTGGACAAGACGCGCCATCACCTCACTATACTCGCCGTATGTAAACTGCAAATTCTGAATATGGGCACGAACAATAGCCGCCGTACTCTTATCGGACATATCAAAGAACTCCTCCTTGTTATTGGCAAACAGAATAGCCTCATTCTCGCTTGTCTCCAACTTACTCTCTCCCATAATCAGTGTCTCAACACCTCGAGTAGCCGTGCTTTTTGGATGGGCGTTGGCGTGAATAGAGATAAACAGGTCGCCATTAGCATTATTGGCTATATCTGCTCGAGCCTGCAAATCTGCTCGAAGATTCTTCGAAAAGTGCTTATCCGTCTTGCGGGTATAGACCACCTTGACATTGGGCATATTCTTCTCAATCATACCACCCAACTTGAGGGCAATTTGGAGATTTATATTCTTCTCCGCATAGCCGCCATAGCTCGCCCCGGGGAAGGCTCCGCCGTGACCGGCATCGATAACTATCACCTTTACACCCTGCGCAACATTTTCGCCCTGCGACTCGTTAATACCGAGTGCAAGTAGAAAAAATAAGATAATAGTTAAAAGTCTGTTCATAGCTTTTGGTATAATCGAGTTTTTTCACTACCTTTACGCGCTGAAAAAAACGCGCACAATGCGTACAGAGCATTGTTTTGGCGTTTTTGCCGGCTCGCCGGCAAAGGTACTAAAAATTATTGGATTTTTGAAAAAAATTAGACTAAAATATCTACTTGCGTTACTCATTACGCTCTTTATGGCACAATCGATGTTCGGTTTTGCCCAATCGAGTCGTATTGACACCTCAAAACTTGCAGATGCAGCACTGCCGGCAAGTGACACCATACTCCCTGCAAAGGCAAAGAGCGACACACTTCCAACTGCGCGTCAATTAAGGGATAGTCGCCAAAATCGCCAAGTGTCGGAGAGCAACAGTACAGTTACAAAGCCGAGAGCCAAGCGCGACAGCACTTCCGGTCGTAAACTTACCACAAGCGGTCTGAGTGAGATTGTGGAGGGTAAGAATACCGACTCGCTCTACTACGATGTTGTAAATCGCAAGGTCTATATCTACAATCAGGGAGATATTAAGTATGCCGACAAGGGTCTGCAAGCCGACTTTATGCGTATCGATATGAATACCAAGGAGATATACGCATACGGCAAGCCCGACTCGGTAGATGGAAAGCTGACAAAGACACAGCCTGTATTTACCGATAACGGCACCAGCTTTACGATGGATACAATCAACTACAACTTCGACTCCGAGAAGGCACTTATTCAGGGTGTTGCTACCCAGCAGGGCGATGGTTGGCTTGTTGGTGGTCGAATCAAGAAGCAGCCGGACAACTCTATCAACATTCAGCACGGAAAATATACAACTTGTGACCATACAGACCATCCGCACTTCTACTTGGCAATGACAAAGGCAAAGGTTATTCCGGGCAAGAAGATTATTACAGGTCCTGCATACCTTGTAATGGAGGATGTGCCTATCTATCCGCTCTGTATTCCGGAGGGTTTCTTCCCTATCAGTTCGGGTGCCAAGTCGGGTCTGCTGATGCCTACATACGGTGAGGATGCCTCTCGAGGCTTCTTCCTGCGAGGTATGGGTTACTACTTTATCATCAATCAGCATCTCGACCTTGCGCTGACAGGTGGTTTCTATACTCTCGGCTCGTGGGAGGTAAATGCGGCATCCCGCTATATCAAGCGATACAAATATAGCGGAAACCTCAACTTCGACTTCTCGAGTATCAAAACCGGAGATAAGGGCGAGCCTGACTATATCAAGCAGAACAACTTTAAGTTCACTTGGACACACTCTCAAGACCCGAAGGCAAACCCGGGCTCTACATTCTCTGCTTCGGTAAACCTCGCCACAAGTGGTTATAGCAAGTACTCTGCAACATCGCTGAACGACATTCTCGCGACGCAGACCAACTCATCTATCTCATACTCAAAGAGTTGGGCAGGTACTCCGTTCTCATTCTCGATGAATATGGGTATTTCGCAGAACTCGCAGACCAGAGCCCTATCGGTAAACTTCCCTAATATGGTCTTCAATGTGGCGCGTATCTATCCGTTCAAGCGCAAGGAGGCTGTGGGTAAGCAGCGTTGGTATGAGAAGATTTCGTTTACCTACACCGGTAAGCTGACAAACTCGGCATCTGCTCCGGAGAGTGAGATTTTCACAAAGCAGACACTGAAGAATATGAAGAACGGTATCGAGCACTCTATTCCGGTATCGTCATCATTCACACTCTTCAAGTATATCAACCTCACTCCGTCGTTTAACTATACCGAGCGTTGGTACTTCAAGCGACAGATGCAGGAGTGGAACCCTACAACCAATAAAATCGACAAGCTCGACCCTGAGTATGGTTTCTACCGCATCTACAACTACAACGCCTCTGTATCTCTCAACACGACCATCTACGGTATGTGGCAGATGAAGAGCAAGACGGCAAAGGTGCAGGCTGTACGCCACACAATAACCCCATCTGTCGGAGCTTCGTATGTACCTGACTTCGGTAATCAGAAGTACGGTTTCTACAAGGTCGTTCAGGCTGACTCTTTAGGTGGTTATACGGTCTATTCTCCATACTCTGATAACGCTTACGGTGTTCCGGGTCGCGGAGCCTCTGCATCGCTCAACTTCGCCCTCAAGCAGAGCCTTGAGATGAAGGTACTCAGCAAGCGCGACACCTCGGGCGTAAAGAAGATTAAACTTATTGACGATTTGTCACTCAGCGGCTCGTATAACTTCCTTGCCGACTCGTTGGGTCTGTCAAACATCAATGTCTCGCTCAGAACAACCATCTACGGCAACTTCGGTATCAACCTCTCGGCTACTCTCGACCCTTATCAGGTAACTCCGCAGGGTGTGAGAATAAATAAGCTTATGTGGGCAAAGGGTCTGCCGGGTCGTGTGATGAATACCGGCTGGAGTTTCGGTTATACATTCAAGTCGCGTGATGACAAGTCTCAAGCGGCAATTAACGATATTAACTCCATACCTCCGGAGTACTTCAATCCATTCTCCGACCCGTATGGACTTATGGACCCTGTATTACGAAGGCAATATATGGCACAGGCATACTACGACTTCTCGATACCGTGGAATATCGGATTTAACTATGTCATCAGTTACAGTGCCCAATATACAAACAACGGTACTACGGGATATAAAAAGAATATAAATCAGACTATCGGTTTCAACGGTAGTATAAACCTTACGCCAAAGACAGGTATCTCGTTCACGAGTGGTTTCGATATACAAAATCGAAAACTTACAACCACCTCCATATCCATCACTCGAGATTTGCACTGCTGGCAGATGTCGTTTGTATGGATACCGTTTGGTACTCACCGCAGTTGGAGTTTCAACATCGGAGTCAAGGCAGCATCGCTTGCCGATTTGAAGTACGACAAGAGTCAGAGTATGTACGACAACCTATTCTAAATGGGTTTCGGTACAGCTTTTGCCAATAATATACTACAGAAGATAATTAAAAATATTGATATGACTAAAAAACACACTGACAATCAAGAGGTTAAAGAGCAGACAACCATTAACGAGGGTGCTGAGACACCCAATGTAGAGAACACTTCGACAGACAATATGGCAGAGCAGAGTCAGGAGCAGACTGACACTGTGGCAGAGAAACCTGCTGAGGAGCAGATTGATTGGAAAGACCAATATATTCGCTTACAGGCAGAGTTTGACAACTTCCGCAAGCGTACAATCCGCGAGAAGATGGACCTTATTCAGAGTGGCGGTAGCGATATTCTGAAGGCTATACTTCCTATTCTTGACGATATGCAGCGCGCTACGGCTGCCTCAGAGAAGAGTGATGACATCGAGGCTCTGCGCGAGGGAGAGAAGTTGGTTGTACAGAAGTTTATCGACACTCTAAAACAGAAGAAGGTTGTAGAGATTGAGGCTCTTGATGCCCCATTTGACGAGAATCTGCACGAGGCTGTTGCACGCTTTGCTGCAGGCGAGGAGAAGAGAGGCAAGGTTATCGATGTTGTTGAGCGCGGATATATGCTCGGCGACAAGGTGCTTCGTTTTGCTAAAGTTGTTGTGGGAGAGTAAATTATGGCAGAGAAGAGAGATTATTATGAGGTGCTTGGCATTGAGAAGAATGCCAATGCAGATGAGATAAAGAAGGCGTATCGTAAGACTGCGCTCAAGTATCACCCCGACCGTAACCCTGACAATAAGGAGGCTGAGGAGAAGTTCAAAGAGGCTGCTGAGGCATACGATGTACTCTCCAACCCCGATAAGAGGGCTCGTTACGACCAATTTGGTCACGCAGGTATGAGCGGTGCTGCCGGAGGTGGCTTCGGTGGCGGATTTAGCGGTGGCGGATTCTCTATGGAGGATATCTTCTCGCAATTTGGAGATATTTTCGGCGGAGGTTTCGGCTTCGGCGGCAGTGGCGGTGGCGGTGGCAGAACACGCCAAAAGGTCAATCGCGGCTCTGATATTCGTGTACGCGTAAGTCTCACCCTTGAGGAGATAGCAAATGGCGTAACCAAGAAACTCAAGCTCAACAAGAATATCGCTTGTGATGCTTGTGGTGGCAGTGGCGCAAAGGATGCCTCTTCGCGCGTAACTTGTACAAATTGTAACGGCTCGGGAGTTGTCTTTCAGGTACAAAACACATTCTTCGGTCGTATGCAGTCACAGAGCGTATGTCCTGTCTGCGGCGGTCAGGGTACCGTTATCAAGGATAAGTGTAGCAAGTGTTCGGGCGAGGGTGTAATCAAAGGCAGCGAGGTTGTCGAGTTTACTATCCCAGCCGGCGTTGCCGAGGGCATGATGATTACCGTATCGGGTAAGGGTAATGCTGCTCGTCAGGGTGGTGTAAATGGCGACTTGCTCGTAGTTATCGAGGAGCAGGCTGATCCACGCTTTATTCGTGACGGTGCAAACCTTATTCACAACCTCACTATTCCTGTTACAACAGCTTTGGCAGGTGGCGAGGTAGAGGTACCGACAATTACCGGAAAGGCTAAGATAAACATTGCAGCCGGAACACAGGCGGGCAAGGTACTCCGTCTGCGCGGCAAGGGTCTGCCGGCGATAAACAGCTATGGCAGCCACAACGGCACGGGAGATTTGCTTGTAGTGGTAGATATTGCAATACCGTCATCACTCAACTCGGAGGAGAAGGAGTTGGTGGCAAAACTTGCACAGATGCCGCACTTCCGTAATCCGGAGAAGAGCTCTAAGCAGAATATCTTTGAGCGAATGAAGGACTTTTTTAACTAACAGATGGTAGGTTCTGTAAATTAGGTCGAGACGATTTTGGAGGTTATTTCGAGCAGGTTTTGCAGCTCTTTTGAGGACGCAATAACCTATTGTAACCAAAAGCGACCGAAATAGAATCTACCCTGAAATAGAACTAACGATTATCCTAATTTATAGAACATACTAACTATATGGGACTGTTTTCACCTCCAAAGAAGAGAGCCAATCAGTTTAACTACATTCCGCGTTACTACGATCCTGAGAAGGAGCGTCGTGAGCAGCGTCGTCGTGAGCTGAGAGGTGAGAGTGCAGACGACACTACGCCATATACCCCGGGAAAGTATATCCGCACTGTCCGCGAGGCGCGTGCAGAGCGCAAGGCTCAGCAGAAGTCGGACAATGGCACACCAAGAGCAGTTATCTTCTTTGGCATTGCGATAATTATTGTAGTGGCATATATGCTTGTTCCCCGCATTGTGAACATTATAACTATGGCAGGCAAGAAGGCAGACCCTGCCGTTGAGCAGGCTGAGTATGAGCACGAAGTATTCAACCCATACACACCAATTACTATTGTACCAAACGACTACCAAGAGGAGTAACAATATATGGCAGATCGCATCAGACTACTACCCGAGATTATCTCCAACCAAATAAAGGCGGGAGAGGTTGTCGAGTACCCATCATCGGCTATTAAGGAGATGGTGGAGAATGCTATTGATGCCGGCGCGACAAAAGTCACTGTAAACTTTATCAATGGCGGACGCGACCTTATACAGATTATAGACAACGGCTGCGGAATGTCGCCAAGTGATGCCCGTATGGCGTTTGAGTGCCACGCAACAAGCAAAATCAAGGAGTTAGACGACATCTATGCCCTATCGACCTTCGGTTTCCGTGGCGAGGCGTTGGCATCTATTGCCGCCATATCTCAGGTAGAGCTTACAACCCGTCAGAGGGATGCCGAAGTGGGTACAAAGGTTGTTATAAACGGTGGTGAGTTTGCCAGCCAGACACCCGTTGCGACACCTGTTGGCTCACAATTTACGGTGCGTAATATATTCTACAACACCCCGGGCAGACGCAAGTTTATCGACGAGCGTCAGTCTCAGTTGCCAAATATGATAAAGACCGAATTTCGCCGTATTGCCCTCTGCCATCCCGAGGTGGCTATGGAGCTGATGTCGGATAAATCGTCTATCTACTCACTGCCAAAATCGTCGCTCTTTGAGCGAATTATCGGCATTGTAGGCTCGGCAGCAAAGAAGAACTTTATCGAGGTGGGTGTAGAGACCTCTATTGCAAAGATTGAGGGTTATATCTCGCGTGCATCGGCTGCCAAGGTGCGAGCAGACCAATATCTGTTTGTCAATGGTCGCTACTTCAAGTCGCCGTACTTTAACAAGGCGATAATCAAGGCTTATGAGCACCTTATCCCTGCCGGCTCACAGCCGTCGTTCTTTATATATCTGACGGTCAATCCCGAGAGGGTCGATGTCAATGTACACGCACAGAAAATCGAGGTGCGCTTTGCCGATACTGATGCCATTTGGCAGATTATCAACGCCGCAGTGAGGGAGAGCCTCGCAAAGACCGGCTCAATATCGATGATGGACTTTGAGGCAGAGGATTTGATAGATATTCCTGTAGCTACAACGGGCGTGAGCTATCAGATGCCGAAAGAGACCACTTGTGACAACTACAACCCTTTTGCTACGGAGGGTGTAAGTGGTAATACGCGACCTTTAAAGAGTACCTTCTCCGATATAGGTCTTGAATTTAGTAGCAGAAGTGCAGCAGATGACTTCTCGATGCCTGCAACAAATAGCAATTTTGAGTTCGACTTTATAGATTCTGAGCCGAGTGAGCAGTATCTTGAGTTGGATTCGGCAATAGATACCACAATCAGTGCCGTACACTACATCGGCAGAAGGTACGCCTCGCTGATGATTGGCGGAGTGCTATGCGCCATAGATCTGACAAGGGCGCGTGAGCGTATTCTCTTTGACCGTTATGCAGCAGTGCTTGATGGTGGCAGGAGTGTATCGCAACAGCTACTATTTCCGCAGCGTCTGACACTGTCAGATAGCGAGTACTCTCTTATTGAGGAGTGGGCGGTAGATTTTGCTGCGCTCGGTTTTGATATTGCAATGCTTGGCAACTCATCTATTGATGTAAAGGGCATTCCGGCAGACCTCAATGCAGAGCGTATAGATATTGCCATATACGAGTTACTGCAAAGCCTTGCTCTGCCACACGAGGTGGAGAGTATGCGCCGCGAGCAGATGGCTCTCACGCTGGCGCAGAGTCAGGCGGCAACAAAGGTTCAATACACACAGGCAGATGCCGAGGCGATTGCAAATCAGCTTATGGAGTGTGCAAACCACCAAACGACCCCTTCGGGCAAGAGCATTATTACATTTATAACACTTGACGACATACAACAAAAATTAGCATAAAATGGCAAATCCGGCATTCAAGACCCCTCCTGCGGTCAAAAACCTTATAATAGCAAACTGTCTGATATTTTTGGCAACATACCTCATCCCGAAGGTCAATACACTGCTTGGCACATATGGTCAGCTCTTTTGGGTGGGTTCGCCAAACTTCCACATCTATCAGTTTGTCAGCTATATGTTTCTGCACGGCAGCTTCAGCCACCTATTTTTCAATATGTTTGCGCTGTGGATGTTTGGCAGGACTCTTGAATATGAACTTGGTACAAAGCGTTTTCTGATATACTACTTTGTCTGCGGTATAGGTGCGGCACTATTTCAGATTGCGGTTGCTTGGGCAGCGGGCGAGTACTACTTTACGATGCTCGGAGCCTCGGGAGCGACAATGGGTCTGCTTATGGCTTTTGGAGTGATGCACCCTAATAATCAGATATTTATCTTCCCTTTCCCTATGCCTATAAAGGCAAAGTGGTTTGTTATCGGATATATTATTCTTGAGGTACTACAGGGCTGGGGTGTCTCCGGCGACGGCATTGCCCATTTTGCCCATGTGGGAGGTATGCTCTGGGGCTGGGCACTGCTTCAGTATTGGAAAAATAAACGAGTAATTTGGTTTTAAGAAGCTACTTAGATGTCTCGCACAAACGGAAATATATACCGCGACTATCGCAAAGGTAAGCAGAAGAAAACGAGAAAGAGCTTCAGCTTCACGATGCTGCTCTTTTTGGTTGATATAATAATGGTGGTAGCTCTGCTGCTGCTCGCTGCCGCTACGATTATCTGCTGCATAACCCCGAATATAGCACCTGAACGACTCGGAATATTCTCGGTCGTCGTTCTTGGCGCACCTATTATATATATACTCCAACTTATCGTACTGCTCTATTGGGCTGTAAGGTGGAAATGGAGCTTGGCGTGTGTAACACTATTCTTTGTGGTTATCAGCACACTAAACATTGGTGGCTACTACCGTATGTCCTTCAAGCAGAAGGCGGAGGGCAAGTACTCGTCGCGCAATACAATCAAGGTTATCAGCTATAATATCGCCAACTCGAATACCCAATCGCTTATCGACACGCTGGCACTGCATACCCCGACAATACTCTGCCTTCAGGAGTATAACCCCGGGGAGGAGGAGCTGTGGAAGCGTTTAGGCTCAAAATATACGACCACTGCCAATGGCAAGGGGGACTTTTCGTGCGAGATTTTTACCAATCGACGCATCCTCAAGCAGGGTCTTATAGACTCTCTGCCTCGTCATAACGCCATTTGGGCGGATATTTTAGTGGATAAAGATACCATCCGCGTTGTCAATATTCACCTGCAATCGACCTCTATTACGGCTCAAGATATTAAGTTTGTCGAGGCACATCAGTATATGACCGATAGCGCACGCAGCTCGAAGATAAAGGTTATCTCTGACAAACTTATCGAAAATAATATCTATCGCAGCAATCAGGCGCGAAAGGTGCGTGAGTTTATCTACCGCTCTGCACAACCCAAAATTATCGTCTGCGGAGACTTTAACGATGTACCGCTATCATTCAGCTATAACGCTATTGCAGAGCCACTTAATAGTGCCTTTGTCGCGGCTGGCTCAGGCTATTCGCATACATTCAACGGCTTCTTTAAGCTGCTGCAAATTGACCATCTGCTCGCCTCTGACCACTTCGATATTCTCACATACGAGGTGGACTATACGATGGGTGAGTCAGACCACTACCCTGTTATATCAAGACTTAAAATAAATAGAGAAAATAAATAAAAACGACACAACACTATGATTTTAGATTCAATCAAAAACGCAGAGCTCTACTATCCGCTCAACCCACGCTTTAAGGCAGCATTTGACTTCCTTGCGCAGTGCAATCCAAAGACTATCTCTGTAGGCAGACACGATATTATCGATGGCGAGGTTTTTGTAAATGTTATGGAGATAGATCTCAAGCCGCGCTATGAGGCACTACTTGAGGTACACGACAAGTATATTGATATACAGGTAATTATCGGCGGAGCAACAAAGGAGGAGTTCGGTTGGTCTGAGCGTAAGGACTGCAAGAAGGCACGCGGCGAGTTTGATACCGAGAAGGATGTTCAGTTCTATACTGACGAGCCACAGGTATTCTATACAATGCGTGAAGGTCAGTTCTCAATCCTCTATCCGGAGGATGCTCACGCGCCAATGCTCGGCACGGGTAAGATTAAAAAGATGATTTTCAAGATCTTGAAGTAATTTTTTTAGTCAAATTTGTTGCATTTTAAATATTTTGTTCATACATTTGTGATATAAATGTGGTGGACAATATATTTGTCCCCTCTCCCCGTATATCGGGGGGGGGATTTTAGCGTTTGATTATCAACAAGTTACAACAATTTATACTTAAAACTAAATGTTTATGAAAAAATTTTTCTCTCTTTTGATGTCGGTTGCTGTATTGTTCAGCGTGACATCTTGTACGCAGGAGGATATTACAACCTCTATCGCGGATGGTAATGAGGTGCTTGTTACCCTTACCACTACACTTGCGAGCGTTGATACCCGTGCCGTCTATGGCAATGGTGACAATGTGAACAAGCTTATCTACAATGTCTATGACGCTCAGAATGGTGACTTGCTCACAAATCTCAGCGGCACAGCCACTGCTACCGCTCCTGGTAAGTTTACTGTTCAGCTCAAGATGCTCAAGGGTATGAAGTATCACTTCGTATTTTGGGCTCAGA
>JAFVIB010000032.1 GCA_017474235.1 Alistipes sp.
CTCGTCTGGGAGGTAAAAACCCCATTAGATTGGAGCAGAACGACTTGAAAAGAGAGCAGGGTATTACATTGCCGCTTAACCACGGCGTGTATCGTCTCGTAGGCGTGGGTAACGACTACGAAAAAACCGAGGTCTACAATGCTAACTGTGGCGAGATGACTAACATCACCTTCCGCCACCCCGACTGCCTTAACCGTGAGGTAGAGGGCAACGACTCATTGTATCTCGGCTCTAAACTTATCGAGATTGACGAGAACGAGGTATACTTCAAAGATGTGGTACGCTTCTACTCTTCACATCTCAAAGTATCTTATACTGTCGAAGGATATGTACCCGAGGAGGGTGAGACCCGTGCTAACGATGGTTATTTCGACCTTCGCGTGCGTAATCTTAAGTCGCAGACGGCTTTCGACCAGGCACACGATAAGAACTTGGCTGAGGGCAAGGAGGTTAACTATATGCCCGAGCTTAAGTTGAATCCCGAAAATGGCAACCACGAGGCATATTTCCACATTATGCGCCACGAGAAGGATTCGAATGTGGCATTCGACCTTATCAAGCGCTCGACTGGCGAGGTTGTCAAGACATTTACTCTTACCGACTTCCTCAATAAGTTCGATATGTACGATGTATCGAAGCAGGAGGTATTGATTCCTATCGTTGTCCGTTTCCTTGGCGTTGAGGTTAAGGTAACAATCGCTAACTGGGATCTTATCGAGGTAACACCCGGTTTCGGCAACGATGATGATGACAAGTATTACTTATAATTAAGGACTACGACGATGAAGAATTTCGTAAAACATACTTTAGCTATTGCGATCTGCGCCGCCGCACTCCTTAGTTCGTGCATCAAGGAGGAGGCCTATGTGATGGAGGAGGTTGCATTTGATGTAACTCTTACTCGTGCGGGTGCCACTTCGGAGCAGCAGGGCGACCAGATTAAGGATATTATGCTTTGGGCGTTTGAGGTTACTAGCCGTGGCATAGTAGAAAACCCTGATCAGCCTGCGCTTGGTTGGCGTCAGTATACCCCACCTACTGATACCTATACTTCGCTTAACCTTCACCTGCCAGTGAAGATTTGCGGTGCAACCGGTAGTTCACGTTATCGCATTATTGCCTTGCTTAATCGTGAGACATTTACCGATGCTGATGGCAATGCCCTCACTCTTGGCCGCAATTCGACCTATAACGATATTGCTGCTGCAATGTTTGTAAGTTCATCGCTTATGAGTCAGGCCCCCGCAGAGGGTACGGCTGGTACTCCTGGTACTCCTGCGGTTATGCCCATCACCCACTGGGTAGATGTAACTGTGCCTAATACTGGTCATGGCGTGAATGCTGATGGTATTTTCACCTGCCCCAAGGTAACTATCCCCGTCTACCGCACTGTTGCCAAGACACAGTTCTTTATGGCGTGCAAGGGCACTCAGACATTCAAAGTAAATGTTAAGAGCCTAAAATTGTATTGTGGCAATATGCCTGATAATGGTGCTGTACTTTCATCGCTTGAACCTACTGAGCTTAATTCGCAAAAAAACGAACCTAAATGGTTTACAACACCAACTATGTCGGGTGCGGAGGATGTATATGAGATCTCTGATGCTGCGGGTAAGACTCTCACAAAGTCGATTGATAGCGCTTCGAACGATATCTCGGATTACGACCTTATCGGCTCGCACTTTATCTACGAGACCACAAATGAGTCGACCACAGGTCTTGCTGCGACTACTAAGCCCACTGGCGACCTCGGATACTACTACGAGATAGTCTACGAGGCTGATGGTAAGCAGCACACCTATTATACCGGTATCAAATACTCTATCTTGCGTAACCACGACTACCAGATTCGTGCCCTTGTAGAGGGTGGCTCAGGCGAGCTTAGCTTCGAGGTTGTTGTCAACGAGTGGGCTGTCGAGGAGGAGATCATCGACTACACAAATATCGTGACTGTTACCGAGGGTGGTCATATGAAGTGGACTCAGTTGCCCGATGAGCGACAGGTCCCCGATGGCTACACGCAGAACACTGAAGGCTATATCCTTAATAGCGAAGATAAGATAGTTGGTGTAGTACCCAACCCCGTGACTACCGATAGCGTTGGCGTTATCAATATGACCGAGTACGGCGGTGCAGAGGCTACCTGCACATTTGCACTTAGCACCCCCGTAGGCGGTACTTGGTACGCTGTGCTTGAGACCGTAAGTGGTGATGTCGATGCCTTTGAGATTGTCGAGGCTAATAGTGGAGCTGCCGACAATGTCGTAGCTGACGGCCTCAAAACAACCCACACAGCCAACTCTGCAAGTGGCCCTATCAGTCCTGTAGATGTTGCTACTGGCGAAACTGAAACGGGTCTTGTAACCTTGAAATTTAGGACCAAGGCCGATAACGAGACACTTACCCCCAACCAGGCGGTGCTCAAGATTACCGCTAAGGGCTTCTGGGGTGGCAAAGAGCGTGTCTACGAGGTTGTAAATATCACCGGCCTCGGAAAAGATATAAACTACTCATTACGACAGCCCGTTAAGGCCCTTTAACTAATAATGATATCCGAATATGAAGAATTTAGTTAAATATACTCTCTTTGCGCTCGTAGCAGTTACTCTTACGGGTTGCATTGCCTCGGATTTTGAGGACGGCACACTCTGTCGTGATGGCGTGCTCACCTTCGACCTCTCAACGGGCGACACCCGTAATGGCACCCCCAATGATGGTAAGGGCGATGGCACTAACGATGATAAACCCACGACTGAGTCTGTGATTAAGGATATCCAGTTCTTCCTCTATAAGCGAAGCGCTGACGATACCCCCTCTTCGGATGGCGATGATGCTATCTTTGCGGGTAAGATTACTGGTATTTCGGCCGCCTCGCCCGATCACGATACCTACAAAACTCCTGATAAGTCGATTTCTATCCCTGCGCAGACTATCACCCAGTTGTTTGAGTATGCTTCGAAGTGCGATATCTATGTGATCGTCAACTATATTGACCATGTGGGCACTGACCTTACAACCGACCTTACCAAGACTTCGCGACAGGAGCTTAAGAGCCTGCCTTTGACCTTCAAGTTTAATGGCAATCTCTTGGCTAACACATCATTTGTGATGGATTCGGAGCTTATGACCGTTAGTCGTGGCACAGGCTCTGATATCAACAAGCTCAAAGCCGATGATATTATCTATGTAACTCGTGCTGCTGCGAAGATTCTTATCGAGGTAAATGTTGAGAACTCTATCACCGTAAATGGTGAGACTTGGCAGCCTTATACCCAGTCTGAGAATGAGAGCGATAATGACAAGATTATGACCTTGTCGTTCTTCAATGGCGTGAAGTATGGTATTATCGACGATGATAGCGATACCAACCCTGACAATAAGGACATTAAAAATAGCACTGCAAATTCTCCATACTACAGCATCGAGAATATGCAGATGCAACAGGGCGGTGTCGGTGCTGGCATCACCAACCCCGATACTTCGGCCGTGACACGCGCTACTACATCCTTTACGCCGATGTCATCGCTCTATACCTACACCTCGCTTTGGGGTGATGAAGATAGCGATGTTCCCTACTTTATGCTTACCATTCCTTGGCGTAAGGCTTCGGATAGCAGTGCTACTTGGGTGAATTATGAGTATAAGATTCCCATCAGCAAGACAAATCAGTTTGTGCGTAACAAGCTCTACCTTATCCGTCTTACTGTCGGTGCTTTGGGTGATCTCAACACGCTAGATGAGTCGGTTCTTAGCTTCAGTGTCCTCGATTGGAAGAGTGAGGATGTTAATGTTTCGTTGGATAACCCTCGCTACCTTGTGGTAAACGAGCATAGCTACGAAATGGATAATGTCGAGGAGATTCTTATCCCTTATAGCTCGTCGCACGAGTGTGTGATTACAGATCTTACCGTCAAGCGCGATGACCTCTATGCGGGTACTGAGGCATCTCAGAATGATAAAAATAGCACTCAAAGTGCGGAATTGGTAACTGTTGATGGCAAAACTTATATCAAGGTTTATAACGATTTGGATAATAACCTTTTCGTCAATAATGTCTACAATAGCAACTTTGATATTGAGAAGTATACTATAACTCTAACCATTAGCCATAAGAATGCTGATGGCTCGGCTAATTCAACATATACCGAGAATATCAAAATTATTCAGTATCCAGCATTCTTTGGTGTTGCTCAGTTGAACTCAAATGCGGAAAGAACTAGTAGTAACGATAAGAATGGCTTTGTGTGGGTAAATGGATATCAAGGTGAATGGGATGATAATTCTGGCTTGGAGAATTTCGATAACTGCGAAGGATTGACAGGTACTAATGTTACAGCTCAGTCTATGTATGTCTTCACTGTATCGTCGTTGGCTGGTACTGATTATATCATTGGTGATCCTCGTAAGAGAGAGGTTGATAATCTTGATGACTATAATTTTGATCTTGCCACAGGTTATTCGACATATACTGGTCAAAATCGTGAAGGTCTGCAGTACTATTACCCCACGGATGCTGATCTTGAAGATGGCGTGGATAGCCCTTCTTATAATATGGTTGCTCCTAAGTTTAGATTGAGTTCAGGTTATGGACAAATTGCCACTAATGGAGCCCGTAGAAGTTATAGTGTTGCCGTTGGTCGTTGTGCCACATATCAGGAGGATGGCTATCCTGCTGGTCGTTGGCGCCTTCCCACAGCTGCTGAATTTAGGCTTATTTATACGCTTGTGCAAAAGGGTGTAATTCCTACCGTATATCAGATTTCTAGTAGTCTTCACTATTGGTGTGCTCACGGACATGGTATCCTTTCGAATAATCAAGTACTTATCTATAATGCAGATTACTATGATGATACATCTATTCGATGTGTTTACGATGATTGGTACTGGGGTTCGGAGCCTGTAAACGATAATAGGAATAATCCTGACGGAGATAAGTTTACTTGGGGCGATGAGCCACGACCTACTGCGACTGCGAAATAGCTGAACACTACTTTGAGAAAATAGTTTTGTTATGAAAAAGATATTTTATGCTTTAGTTGCGATATTTGCTCTTGCGTCGTGCGTAAGGGAGGAGTTGCCTATGCCGGGCTATACCCCCGACAATGACGGCACCTTCGATGCTGAGTTTAAAATCGCTATTCCTGAGATGCAGAGCGCTACCCGTAGCTTTGCCGAGCCCAAGATCGAAAACTTGTGGCTATTTATCTTCGATAGCTCAGGCTATATCTCGCAGGCTCTTGAGGTTACCAGTGGCATCACAGCCGAGACTGGTGGTGATACAGTTGAGACTGGTGATGATAATACTTGGGAAGATAATATAGCTACTACCTTTACGGTTGAGCGTATTGCAGAGACGAGCTATAGCCGTACTATTCACTTGATTGCCAACCTCCCGACGGGCACTAATACCAATGGTTTCTTTGCTGAGAGCAACTTTATCTCAAGCCTTAAAACATCTGGTACTCAGGATGCCTACTGGCAGCGTGTGGAGATGCCTAACGGTATCACTCAGGCAACTATCAAGGCCTTGGGCGTTATACCTATGGTTCGCAACTATGCCAAGGTTTCGGCAGTATCTGAAGTGGATAAATTTTCGCTTACGGGCTTGATTCTTACCAATGTTCCCAATAGTGGCTCTGTGGCACCTTACCACACCAACACATTAGGTTTGGAGAGTGAAGTGTTGGCACTGCTAAATGGCAATTTTGCAAACTACCGTGCTACCGATGCTAATGGTGCCTATACAGACGGTGCTAATGACTATGCAGCGCTTGAGAAACAAGAGTACAATGGTTTTGAGCCTTCGGGTGTTACTTATAGCGATCAGGCTGTTCCCACAACTTGGCAGACCTATCAGTATCTCTATGAGCGTGACCACTCACAGACCGAGAAGCGTACATACGCTATTATTCAGGGCACTTGGAATGATGGCACCACAACCAAAACTACTTACTACAAGGTAGATATTGTTAAGGAGAGCGGCGATGCTTATAACCTTTTGCGTAATATCGAGTACAAAATCGTTGTTAAGAATGTTACGGGGTGGGGTTTCGACAAGGCCGAAGATGCTATTGCTTCTCCTGCGGTATCAAACAACCTCGATTTCAATGTCGAGACCCGCGATTTGCTTAATGTATCAGATGGCACAAGCCGACTATTTATCGAGTACTCGCGTAAGGTTATTACTGCCGGTAATTCGCAGATTACCTTCCGCTATCGTTATGTGCCCGATATCACAAAACCAACAACCTCGCAGAATGTAACAGGTAACAATGTTACCATTTCGTGGAGTGATTTTAAGGACGGCGTTAAGCTTGGTGACGCTGTTATTGCCGATGGCGATGCATCTGCAGAGGGCGTTAACTGGGTAAGCAACAATCAGCTTGCTGCAGATGACGATGGCTATATCTGGAATGAGGTTACATTTAAGGTTGCCGCTGTTGGCGACGAGGCCAAGATTCAGGAGTTTACCCTCTCTGCAAAGAACGAGACAACAGGTGCTACCTTGTCGCGTGTTGTTGAGTTGCGATTGGTTAAGCCCTTCAAGTTTAGCATCGATGTAGCTCCCAAGGTCGAGGATGGCGCTGGCAAGGCTGTGCTCACAACGCTCACCCTGCCTAAGGGTCTGCCTAAGGGCATCTTCCCCCTTACCTTTAATGTAGTTTGCGGTAATGGCTCGCTCACCTCGTCGTTGCCTGTTGTTACTGGTCTCGATATTAACGGTGTGCCTAAGGCGGATGGCAAGTACTTTGGTTATGCCGTAACCATCGACTATGATAACTACGACTCTGAGGCTGGCACTGTCTTGCGCCCAGAGTTCTCTACCAATATGGCAGATGCTGCTTTGGCAATCGGTGAACAAAAGAGCACTGACCAGAAGGATGCAACAAATAACGGCACCAAGGTAAGAGCCTATAACCCCTACTTTGAGCCCGACTTTAGCCAGTTCTGGATTGGTAAGCTCTATGGATTGAGTTTGGCAACTACCTCGTATGACTCTACTACGGCTACTACCAGCTTCCAGATTAACACTTCTGGACAGGCAAATATCGCATGGCCTGAGGTTGGCTACTTCGACTTCGAGATATTGTCTGACCATACATTAACCAGTGTAGCCGATAACAATGGTGGTGCTATTGCTGCAAATGTTGCACAGATTGTTAATAGCGGAAAGACACTGAGAGTTTATGAGCCTGCTGAGGGTGCAACTCTTGCAACCAACTACCAACTCACATTTAAGGCTGACAATAACAATATTATTGGCACTACAATGACTATCTCGAATGCAGAGTTCGGTACGGCAAGTGCAACAACGGAGAAGTTGAAGCTGACTTGGGAGTTTACTGATATGGGAAGCTCCTATGGATCTAGATATCTATATGATAGCAGTCGTAACAGTTCACGCTCTAATACGCTCCATATTACTTTGCCAAGTGGAGTATCGGTTGATATGCTTAATGGTCTCGCTATTAGTGTAACATCGACTAGCACTAATGTAACATTTGATGGAACGACAACTATATCTAATGGTTCATATAGTCTGACATTCACTCAGAACGATATCACTAATGGCTATAAGGATATCAATGTGAAGGTGGCAAGTACAGGCAATTCAGGTTCTGTTACATTCAGTCTAACTACAAGCGATAGTTTTGAGTCGCCTGCTTCTATGACATTTACAAAATACTATAGTAGTGCTGACTATAACTTACGATAATTAAATTCTCTCTCAATTAGAGCGGCCTTCGGGTCGCTCTTTTTTTTGCCTTAAGGCAAAGAGAAGTTGTTAGCTGTTAGAGAATGTCATCTTGAGCGTAGCGAAAGATCTCAAGGTCTTAACGGGCTTAAAATAAGACGATACGACGAGTAAGACGATAAGATAATAAGATAAAAGCGATACTCGATATCGTAATGGTCTTATAGGTCCTAAGGTCTTAAGGTCTTAGAGTTGTTAGTTTTTAGTTGTTAGAGAATGTCATCTTGAGCGTAGCGAAAGATCTTAAGGTATCGAAGGCGGTCGATGGTCGTGCAGACCGAGAGATTCTTCACTAAAGTTCAGAATGACAATAAGAAGTTTTTAGTTGTTAGAGAATGTCATCTTGAGCGTAGCGAAAGATCTCAAGGTATCGAAGGCGGTCGATGGTCGTGCAGACCGAGAGATTCTTCACTAAAGTTCAGAATGACAATGAGAAGTTGTTAGTTGTTAGAGTTGCGCTCGGAACGAGCGCAGAGCTAAAGCTCTATGGGTATTATGGGTATTTTTGGGTATTGTGGGTATTTTGCAATTTACCCATTGTACCCATCGTACCCATAATACCCACCCCTAAGCCACTCTGCCCCTCAGACCCCTCTGCCACTCAGATCCCTCAGACAACTCAGACAACTCAGGCCACTCTGCCCCTCAGACCTTTCATTGATAGTTTATGCTTGGGGCACGCGCAACACAAACAATTTTCTACCTCAAAGCAAAAAAAGAGCGACCCGAAGGTCGCTCTAAGTGATAAACATTTGTACTATTGGTATGAACCATATGAATAGGTCTTTGTGATAGTTCCGGGGCTAATATCAACATTATCACCCGCAAGAGACAATGTAAATCTTCGATTACCGCTATTACTAGTAGTAGTCGCTCTAATATTTACAGTAGTATTACCATTACTACCCAAATCAATGGTATATGTGCCATTTGTCGAAATAGACCTACCACCAATTGTCAAAGTAGTGTTTGTAACCTCAGTAGCAGTAATTGTAACGCTAACTGGGAATGATGTAGCGTCTGCAAGAGTGATAGTGATAGTTCCACTGTTACGTGAGACATTACCTATTGACCATGAGACTTTAGGCTTCTGCACTGTTGCACTTGCCATACCGAACTCAGCATTCGAGATGGTAATTGTTGTGCCAGTAATACTAGGAGCACTAAATGTAAGCGTGTAATTACGAGCTGCATTATATGCGGCCTGAGTAATACGCAATGTCTTACCAGAATTTACAATAGACGCACCACTAACAGCAACACCATTGTTATCGGTTACATTTGTTAATGTATGATCCGAGAGAATATCGAAATCAAAGTATCCGCTATCAGACCATGTGATAGTCTGGTTTGATGTATTGAGCTGGAAACTTGTAGTAGCAGTAGACTCAGTATAGGTTGATACCGCAAGCTTCAAGCCATAAAGCGTATGAACCCAATACTCATCATTCGCAATACTATGATACTGATTGTAGGCATAACAATCAATGCCTTCGACAGTCAATTTTTCAGTATATAACGGAGATGACTGAGCCATATTGGTCTTGAAATAGAGCGGAATAATGGTATTGTAGTTCTCAACGCCACCCGAAACGGTATAATACTGATCCCACTCGTAGGTCACCTTATAGCCAAAGTGCTGACCGCCGGGTGTGCCATCGACATTTACGCCAGTGACAACGGGGAGTGTATTGAGCATTGCAACGGGTGAGAGCGAGTTGTTCTCGGCCACCACAACAAACTCCAACGGGAAAATACCCATAGGCAGACGCTCCTCAAGAATCAAAGACGACATAACATAAGAGCCCAATGTATCACCTACCTTATCAGGCACATCCAACTTAAGCGTGTAGGGACGAGTGAGGATAAACTCGACATTACGGGCAAAGGAGCCTGCTCTGAGGGTTACAATCTGTGTCTTTGCAGACTCACCCTCGGCAGGGATTGTGCCCGCGGTAAACGACATAGTATTCCAGCCATCGCCATCGGTGGTGTCGTAGCCATTAGCAATATCGCCACTGATAACCTCGCCATCACCCTTGGTGATAACCACAGCATCGCTATTATTGGCACCTGTGCTAAGGTCGGTGACATAGCGATAACGAAGAGTCACGGTAGCGCCACTCTGGTTGATAACCTTTTGGGTATACTCAACATAGAATGCAGACTGACCATCCGAGAGGTTAAGCAGGTTCTTGGTCTCAACCGAGAAGTTAAGGTTGTTGGTAGGACCTGCGTTGTATGCCTCCTCGGCGGTAGCAAAGCCTGAGCCTAGGACATTGGTAATATTTACGGTATACTGGATATTACGCAAGAGGTTGTACGATACTCCCTTATCGTTGATAATATCAATCTTGTAGTATGTGGGCATAGTATCGGTATCGTAAATACCACGCACAATAACATAGGCGGGCTCCAACTTCTGATTGCGCTCATAGAGGTAGTGGTAGCCACTGTTGTCATCGGCAGTCGCAGTAACCCAAGCGGTGCCATTCTCGCAAATCAACTCACCACCACCATTAAAGGTGTTGTTAATCAAATCGCGGTTAGCGGGCTCAAAACCATCGTAGTTGGCTGCATCGAGCGCAGCATAGTCGGTGTCAGCAGTAAAGTTCACAAACTCGCCACTATTATTGTTGAAGGGGACAACAGTGCCGCTTGCAGGGATATTTACAAGCACAAACTCCAAATTGCGCAGCTGCTTCTTATCGCTGGTCAAGGCATTGACAACCTTAACGCGCGAGTTGTTGCGCACCAAAGGCACATTGCTAAGGGCTTCCTTAACCTCAGCGGTAGGCACATAGATAACATTGTCGTTATCATCCTTGCCCTGCTCGCCAGTGATACCGTTAGGCAATACCACGCGCTGCCAATAGGCATCCTGCTCGCCACTAACAACCAGTGAGGTGAGGATATTGCCCTCGGTAGACATAGGGTAGTCCATAACATTGGCGATAGGCGAGTTTGCCACAAAATGGATTGTACGCTTATAGTCGGTACGAGCAAGCTTAACCTTGAAGTAGGTAGGATCCGATGTCTCGCCCCACTCGGTGTTCTGTGCGGTATCCAACTCGGCATTTACAGCCTCGCTAAGCAAGCCGTTATCGTCGAAGACAAGGAGGTGGAGGCGCTCGATAGCGGGCGCAGCCAAAGTACGGGTAGCCTCCTTCATATCGGGCAATACCACGCCTACGCTAAGCTCCACATAGCCACCCTCGCCACTGCCTACAGTGTTGCCACCCGCAGGTAGCTCCTCCTGCACACACGACCAAAGGCCAAATATCGCAACTAAAGCAAAAAATATCTTTTTCATAGTTTAACTTTTTTCAAGTTAGTAGGCTTACCAAATCTTCATATCACCCCACACGAACTGTGAGTAATTGGGAGTAACACTTGTATCGGTTGACAAACGCTCACTACCCCAATACCACTCATCGTAGACACAACGGATAGAGGTTGCACCGTTTCCTCCTAATTTTACTTCACCACCAGAAGGATAGAACTGTCCGTGAGCACACCAATAACTGGTATTATCATCAAACAAGTCAGGAATCATTCCTTTATTTGACATCAAACAGATAAACGCAACCTCAGCATAAGTAGGCATACGCCAACGACCAGCAGGATAACCATTCTCCTGATATGTAGCACAACGCTGACGGGCGATATCAAGACTATTTACACCTGTTGTTACACTATATGACGAAGCAATACGATACTTTGGTGCGATATGATATGCAGTAATATATTCATTAGGATTATTAGAAGCAGTAGTTGAACCATCCGTACGACTATCATTAGTGCGATAGTAGTTCTGCATCTGACGCTTATTAGTCGCCAAATTGAAATCATAGTCAACCGCATAAGATGTTGCAATTGTTCCAATATTCAAACTTGATACATCAGAGGTACGACTTCTGGGGTCGGCAATAATATATGGCAGACTTGAATCAAGCGATGAAATAGTTACAACATATTGATTCGGGTTGCTATTAGAAGTAGCATACAGACCCCAAACAGTACCAGGCATCGTTGGATTAGTATTATTAGTAATAGTAACACCAGGAGCTATGGATTCAGAACCGCCTTGAGTAGTTCTTCTATTCCAACCGTTCACAAAAGTATTTGCAGGGTTATTATTTACAGCATTATCGCTATCCTCACTTTTGAACGATGCATTTGTATCAGCATACAAATAAATTGCGGGATACTGCTTAAAGGTAATATCCTTAACCATTGTAGAGGTATTACCTGCAGAGTCGGTAATAGTCATAGTAGCACGCACGACAACAGTATATGGCACATAGTCGAAGCCGTCCGAGTTCATATCATTGTCAAGTGTGTGAGTCAAAGTAATAGACTTACCATCTCCATCATCGGTATCATTATCAACAACAAGAGTAAATGGATTAGTATTACCACTTGATGGACTAAATGTCGTAACACCATTGGTATTGTTAGCACTACCAAAGATATCATTATCCTCCTTAGGAACTTTGCCACTATAATCAGGCTTAATAACTCTGAGAATCTCTGCTGTTACAATATCGGTAGCTGAGAAATCCACAATGTAGCTTGGCTCATTGTAAATCTCTACATACTCCTCTTTGACAACGAAGTACTTAGGTCGAGTAAGCTCGGCATTCATCGAGACATCCTCCCAGTCGAGAACAACATATGAGTAGACTGCGGGGTCGAGATAGTCCAAATCACCCAAAGCACCTACATTAAGACGGATAAGGTAGAGCTTGTTGCGCACAAGCTGATTGGTCTTAAGGCTGATAGGCACGGTATAGTCGTAGGTAACCCACGCAGCATTATCGTCCTGACCTTCAACAATCTTACGCCAAGGAATAGAGAGCTTGAAATAGGGCGCATCCTCATCATTATCACTCCAAGACGAAGTGTAAGAGTAGAGAGGTGTCATAGGCACAAACTTCACGGTTTCGGCGCGTGTCACGGCCGAAGTATCGGGGTTGGTGATATCCGAGCCAACACTGCCAGAGGTCATCATCACATTCTCGATATGGTAGTAGGGGTTATAACCCTCCGCAGTAGATGCAGGGCGAATATCCTTGCCAGCAGGGTTGGTGTCGCTATTATCGTCGATAACGCCATCCTTAACGCCATTGAAGAAGTCCAACGACATATAGTAGGGGTTGCTGGTATTAACATCGGTAAGCGCCTCCCACTTAACACCCGAAACATCTACGGTAGACTGCACGGTAACCTCAATCAAAATCTTGGCAGCCGCACGGGTAACATAGATAGTCTCGCTCGTCAGCTTGTTGGAGTTATTGTCAGTGCCTCGCGTAACGCTGAAGACCTCAGAATCCATAACAAACGACTGAGGAACAAACGAGCCGTTGGTATTAAAGAAAGTGGTGCTCAACGCCTTATCCTTAAGTGTTGCACGCGAAGTGTCGTCAGCGGTGGTAAGGTCCTCTTTCATCTGCTCGTAGTAGTTGACGATAACATAGATATCGCACTCATCACCGGGATTGGGGCAAAGCGTACTGATAGCATCGGCAGGCACTGTTACGGTCTGCTCGGTAGTATCGGTGGCTGTAACATCAATCCTACCCGCAAAGGTGGCATTTACACCATCTGTCGAGCCATCAGGATACAAGAAGAACTGAATATCCTTAATTGCTGACTCGGTGCGAGGCGTATTATCATTGGTACCCTCGCCATAACCATTATTGGGTGTGTCGGTACGGGTGGTGGCGCCAGTCGACAGATTGAGTGAGAGGACACCATCACGACATAGGGCGTTCTCTATATGGTCGTTGATACAGCCCGCAAAGAGTGTTGCGAGAAGCACAAACGCTATGTTCTGAATCTTTCTCATAAGTTTATCCTTTCCTAAACTGCTAATCTAAGAGTAAACAACGCACTACTGAGTAGGCTGAACGATTGTATAGTCGGTAAAGGTCATACCTGCACCAACAATACCATCAACACGGTATGAGCGCAATACATCGCCCCAATACGCCTTGGCGTAGATATGCAATGTCACCCTGTTCTCGACACCACCCGACTGCGCGAGGTTGTCCGAGAGGTTCTTGATGGTAATCTCGTTTGCGATATTGTCGATGTCGCCCTCCATAACTGTCGAGCCGTCGGCAAATACTATATCTCCAGCATCACCCTTTACGGTGCGCAACTCAGCAATCCAACGACCCGTAACAGGCGTTGCAAGCGTGAAGCTAAATGTTGCGGTACGGCCACCAGCAGCGGTAAGGTTGATAACACCAGACTCCACCTGGCCACTGGCGTTAATCTGATTCTGACCAGCCACAGAGGGGAGATTGCTCCACTTGATATGGCCGTCGGTAGTTACAGTGGCGATATCCTGATAGTTGAGCACCTGCTCCTCTACCAACCACTCGTTAACTACGATATTGAAAATCATCTCGCCACCAGCATTAACGGTAGCATATACCTTGTAGTCGTGGTTGCGGACAACCTTGCCAAGGGGTGTGTAGACCTCGACAGGCTCGCCCTCGCCAACCTTATATCTTACACGGAGGTTGTAGCCATCGCCCTGAGGCGCATCGTAGGCACCAACGCCATAGGCAGCCTCGTTGTCGTTCTCCAAGAGGAAGGTAGATGCCACCCAAGTGAAAGTGCCACTTTCGGGGTTGGTTGCGCTACCAGTGGTCTCTATTGTGGCAGGGGTAAAGCCACTCTCGCTATTCTTAAGCTGATAGCCCTTATCTGCGCTCTTAACAGCAGGCGAAGCGTCCCACCACCAAGGATTTGCTGCCTCAGAGGGTAGACCCTGATAAACCTTTTCGTTATTGTCGCCCCTGAGAACCTCACTTGTTGGATTTCCATTGGCATCGAGCACCGATGAGTTCTTATTACCAGTAAGAAGCATACCCTGGCTATACTCTGTGTTGGCAACAACCTCTGCATTGAGCACCTGAAGGTCGAAATCACCCGCTTTCGACATATAGAGCTGTGTCTTAGCTACGGCACGATAAACCGGGAGGTTAAGGTTGTAGCAGTTATCCGAGTGGGTATCGTCAGCCTGAATCTTTAGTGTTGTCCAGTTTGAGATGGGCATCACCTCAGGAGCATCATTCTTGGGATAGCTATCCCAGAAGGTGTCTGGCTGCACAAAAGTAGCATTCTTAACAGTGTCCCAAGTGCTATTAGCGCTTAGATTAAGATTGCCAAAGGCCTCTGTATTGATTACCGCAACAAGCAAGTAGCTCTGAGGTACGGGTGTGCCATTTTGCTCCGAACAGGCGGGAAGAGGCAAATGAACGCTGATATTATTGTAGCTATTTAGGCCATAGACATATCGAGAGCCTACTGGGACTTGATTGTTGACTGTTATGGTGTTACGGGTTTCGTTAACCGTACACTGGTATGCCCAAATCCAAGCATCCTTGATAAGGTTGCCCTGTGTCGCGCTACGAGTATCCTCGATACCCGTAAGGCTCACCGAAAGCTCAGTGGTCGAGCGAATGAACTCTTGCTCCTTGATGCACGAACTAAGGAGTGCGGCGGCGCAGATCGCAATAGCTAAAATATGTTTTACGAAATTCTTCATCGTCGTAGTCCTTAATTATTCAACGGGTTTAATAATAGGCACACGATCCTCAATCATCCAATCGGGAATGGTAACTTCAACACCAACGCCGAACTCAATGATGATAGGAATCAAAACCTCCTGCTTTGTAACATCAATCTCATCGAACTCCGCAAGGAAGTCTTTGAGTGAAAGAGTGTATACTACCGAGCCTGTAACAGTGTTGATAAACTCAAACTCTATATCGCAATCAGCGGTATGGCGTGGCATATGGTAGTAGGTTTCAAACTCACCAGTCTCGGGGTTGAGTTTGAAATCGGGGCAATAAGTAACCTTGTCGCCCTCAGAAAGGTTGTGGTCGTGAGCCTCGCTAAAGGCGATCTCAGGACGCACATTCTTTACGCGCAACTTAAGGTCATTAACACCAGTACGGGTGTTTGCGCTAAGTGCTGGATCGGTACTCTCGGTAATAAAACCTTTGACATTTACCGATACCTTGTGATGTGCCGAGTAGAAGCGTACTACATCCTTGAAGTATACCTCGTTCTCGTCAATCTCGATAAGCTTAGAGCCGAGATACAATGAGTCGTTGCCCTCTACCTCGCGGTTAAGGCAGTCAGGGTGGCGGAAGGTGATGTTAGGCATCTCGCCACAGTTCACATTGTAGACCTCGGTTTTTTCGTAGTCGTTACCCACGCCTACGAGACGATACACGCCGTGGTTAAGCGGCAATGTAATACCCTGCTCTCTTTTCAAGTCGTTCTGCTCCAATCTAATGGGGTTTTTACCTCCCAGACGAG
>JAFVIB010000002.1 GCA_017474235.1 Alistipes sp.
AATTATTTTAGGGTTGTTTTGTGGCTATTTTTTTCGTTTGATTTGAGGCGCATAGGGGCTCCTATGTAACGAGAATCAGACGAAAAAAGAGTCGTAAACAACCTAAAAGAACGAGATAAATAAATTTTAAACAGCTTCTAATGTTAATCAAATTTGGATTTTTTATTGTGGCTGCATAGTGCAAAATTGTTCTATTTTTTCTTGTTTCGGTTTGTGTTGGGATAAAAGTCAACAAAAAGATAGGTATTTATACTTAATCTTCATATCGGTCTTTGTTTTTCTTTTCTTTTTCTCGCAAAAAATTTTAAAAAAAATGTTTTTGCGCTTTTTTTGTGTTTGTTTTTGTTGTAACTTTGCGGCATATACGGGTGTATAGTTGAAAAACACACATTATCATAGATGAATAGCGAATTTGATGTAATCATTATCGGAGGTGGAGCTACGGGAGCCGGCGTTGCTCGAGACTGCGCGTTGCGTGGTATTCGTGCGCTACTCATTGAGCGTCATGACATTGCTACCGGAGCTACAGGTCGTAACCACGGATTGTTGCACTCAGGCGCGCGTTATGCTGTAAATGACCGCGAGAGTGCAGAGGAGTGTATTAAGGAGAATATGATTCTGCGTCGTATTGCTTCACACTGTGTGGAGGATACGGGTGGACTCTTTATTACTCTGCCGGAGGATAGCCTTGAGTTTCAGGCTAAGTTTATAGAGTCTTGTCTTGCGGCGGGTATCTCTGCCGAGGCTATAGACCCTAAGCAGGCTATGCTGTTGGAGCCATCTGTAAATCCTACTCTGATAGGTGCTGTAAAGGTGCCTGACGGCTCGGTTGATCCGTTCCGCCTTACTGCTGCCAATATTATGGATGCTCGTCTGCACGGAGCAAAGGTGCTTACCTATACTCGTGTTGATGATTTGATTGTCGAGAGTGGCAGGGTTGTAGGTGTAAAGGTTACCAACACCGTTTCGGGCGAGAAGGGCGAGTATCGCGCTGCGATAACTGTCAATGCGTGCGGTATTTGGGGTCGAGATTTGGCTGCCAAGGCGGGTATTACAATCAATATGTTGCCTGCAAAGGGTGCTCTGCTTGTCTTTGGTCATCGTGTTAATAATGTTGTGATAAATCGTTGTCGTAAGCCGGCAGATGCAGATATTCTTGTGCCGGGTGACAATATTACCGTTATCGGAACTACATCGAGCAAGATACCGTTTGATCAGTGTGACAATATGTATGTTACACGCGATGAGGTTGATCTGTTGCTGCGTGAGGGTAGTATGCTTGCCCCTGCGCTCAATCATACCCGTATCCTGAGAGCTTATGCGGGTGTTCGTCCGTTGGTAGCTTCAGATGATGATCCGAGTGGTCGTAGCGTGAGCCGCGGTATTGTGGTGCTTGACCACGCTACTCGTGATGGTGTAGAGGGTTTTGTTACTATTACAGGTGGAAAGTTGATGACCTACCGTCTTATGGCGGAGTGGACTGTCGATCTTATCTGTAAGAAGCTAAATATAGATGCAAAGTGTACAACTGCCGAGGCTCTTCTTCCGGGTGCTATGCAAAAGTCAAACAACAATGACTGTAAGCGCACAACAGTCATTGGTTGCGGAGCGAAGGGCTCGGCTTTCTATCGCCATGGCACTGCGGCAGCGAAGATAGATAACTCTACGGCAGCCAAGCGCGCACTTGTCTGTGAGTGCGAGCAGGTCTCTGTGGGCGAGGTAGAGTATGCTGTTGAAAATTTGGGTGTAAACAACCTTGTCGATCTCCGTCGTCGTACCCGTGTGGGTATGGGAACTTGTCAGGGCGAGCTTTGTGCTTGTCGTGCAGCCTCTGTAATGGCTGCTTGTGGCAAGATTGGCACAGCTCAGGCAAAGGCAGACCTAAAGAGCTTTGTTACAGAGCGTTGGAAGGGTATGTCTGCTGTTGCGTGGGGCGATACAATGCGTGAGGGCGAGTTGCTCTGCTGGCTCTATGACGGAGTGTGTGATTTGTCTAATCAGAAAAAGGAGGAGTAAGATGAGATTCGATACAGTAATTATTGGCGGCGGTCTTTCAGCACTTGTTTGCGGTATTGAACTTGCCCGTAACGGTAAGAGGGTTGCTGTTGTGGCAAAGGGTCACAGTTCACTTCACTTCTCAAGTGGCAGCTTCGGATTGTATAATGCTGAGCATCCTCTGAAGGCTATAGCAGAGCTTGCACCGACTCATCCATACTCAAAAATCGGTGTTGAGCGCGTTGAGGCATTGGCTGCAAAGGCAACCGAGATACTCAATGTTGCGGGTGTCTCTACAAATGGAACAATCGAGGCAAATCACTATATAATGACTCCTACGGGAGCTCTTCGTCCTTGCTGGCTCTCTTTGGAGGGTACTGTTACGGCAGCGAGTGATAAGAGTCTCGATTTTAAGAGTGCGGCGATACTCTATCCGGAGGGATTTTTGGACTTCTATACTCAGTTTGTATCAGACGAGTTGCAAGGCTTGGGTGTAAATACTTCACTGCATAGCTTTGCGCTGCCAGAACTCTCTATTCGTCGTAATAACCCTACCGAGATGCGCTCTGTGGCTGTTGCCCGTGCGCTTGATAAGGAGGAGAATATCCTCGCTCTGGCAAATATCATCTCTCACAAGACCGGCGATGCAGAGGTTGTGATTATGCCGTCAGTGTTGGGCTTTGTCAAGAGCGATGTTCAGAGCCGACTGGAGAAGATTTCAGGTAAGAGAATCCTTACAGTACCAACTCTGCCACCTTCTGTTGAGGGTATTAAGGTCGAGCGCGCACTGCGTACAACATTTGAGCGAATGGGTGGTGTGATATTTAATGGTCAGACCGTAGTCTCTTATGCAAAGGAGGAGAATGTTGTTGCTACGGTTACGACAGATAAGTATGTAACCCTTACAGCTGAGGAGTTTGTCCTCTCGGCCGGTAGCTTTATCGGTGGCGGTCTTGAGTCTGATCGCAATAGTATTGTCGAGCCTGTTTTTGGTGTTGATGTAGCTGCACCACAGGGTGAGTTTACAACACGCGACATCTTTGAGCCACAGCCATTTATGAGTGCAGGCGTTGTTACTGATAACTCGTTTAAGGCACTTTGCGGCGGCACTCCGATAGATAATCTCTATGCTTGTGGCGCGATACTGAGCGGCTTTAATGGTGTCAAAGAGGGTTGCGGTGCAGGTGTTGCAATGGTTACTGCATTAGAGGTTGCAGAGAATATTTTAAATAAGTAGAGCGATGAAACAGTATAGCGAAAATAATTTCGAGCAGTGTACAAAGTGTACCGTTTGTACAACCTATTGCCCTGTTGCGGCAGTAAATCCGCTCTACCCGGGACCAAAGCACTCCGGACCCGATGGCGAGCGTCTGCGCCTTAAGAGCCCGCAGTTCTTTGATGAGAGCCTTAATATGTGCCTCAACTGTAAGCGATGTGAGGTCGCTTGCCCGTCAGATGTGCGTATTGGCGACATTATCCAGAGTGCGAGAATTAAGTATTCAGCCAAGAAACCGGGTCTGCGTGAGTTTACACTCGCAAATACCGACCTTGTAGGCTCTGTGGCAACTCTTGCAGCTCCCGTTGTTAATGCAACTCTCGGTCTTAAGCCTGTGCGACATATTGTCGAGGGTGTGATGAATATCGACCACCGCCGTATCTTCCCTAAGTATGCCTTTGGCACTTTCGAGGGCTGGATGCGTAAGCAGCGTAAGGCTCAGGCAAAGTTCGCAAAGCAGGTTGCATACTTCCACGGTTGCTATGTAAACTATAATAATCCGCCACTCGGTCAGGCTTTTGTTAAGGTGCTCAATGCCCTCGGCTATGGCGTGCAACTTCTTGAAAATGAGAAGTGTTGCGGTGTGGCTCTGATATCTAATGGCTTTATCAATAAGGCTACAAAGCAGGCTAAGTCAAACCTCGAATCTATCCGCAAAGCTACATCAAAGGGTCTTGATGTTGTCGCTACATCATCAACCTGTACATTCACTCTGCGCGATGAGTACGAGCATCTGCTCGGTCTTGAGAATGGCGATGTTCGTGATAATATCGACCTTGCTTGCCGATATATCTATAACCTTCTGAGTGACGGTAATAATACCCTTAAGTTTAACCCTGAGGCTCCGCGCATTAAGGTCGCTTACCATAGCCCTTGCCACTTGGAGCGTCTCGGCTGGACTCATTACTCAATAGAACTGCTTAAACTTATCCCTAATGTAGAGCTTGTTAAGCTCGACTCGCAGTGCTGCGGTATCGCCGGTACATACGGCTTTAAGAAGGAGAACTACGCAACCTCTCAGGCTATCGGAGAGTCACTCTTCACCGCCATCGAGGCTTCAGGTTGTGACCTTGTAGCTACCGACTGCGAGACTTGTAAGTGGCAGATTGAGATGTCAACTACTAAGAAGGTGTTGCATCCCATTGAAATCCTCGCAAGCTTTTTGTTGTGATAGTGTGGCATCTACTGCCGCTAGTATATAAAACAAGCAAAGGGTCGTACGCTTAGTACTACCCTTCGCTGTTTTATATCCCGAGCGTTGTATCTACCGCGTTCTGACAACAAAATGAGTGCAAGAAAGTATCAGAGAGCAAACTCTGACAACAAAATGGTGCAAACTATAATCGGAGTTTAGCGTAATTAGTGGTAGATAGCGAAAAAATTGATAGCAACATAGCTGCTAATTTGCACCTCGGAGCATAGGAGGGCAGATTTCTCTGCCCTCCTATGCGACCAAGTCCCCCTTTGCCAAAGGGGGATTTAGGGGGAATGTAAATATTTTATAATATACTATCGGCGAATTGTTTTTTTCGGTTTTCAGAATCTCCGTAGGAGATGATAAAAAATAGTGCTGACTGCAAGTTTATTTGCAAAGTCAAGCACTATTTCTATCAACAGCAGTGCTGTCTGAAAACCGCTACGATTGCCGCTTTTTCGAGAAAAAGCGGGCAGTACTGCGTAGCTTATCTCAAGCGCGATACTACTTATCGAAGTATAGGTTGAGCAGGTAAGCCATACGGTAGCCGGCGCGGGTCATTTGGTCGTTTACAAGGTCGCGTGACAGTTCGATAGTATTATCGTCGAGAACGACCTTATTATGAGGGTTCCACTCATAGATAATCTTATTGCGGCTACCAATCTCTGATGCCCAATCGTTAAAGTTACCCTTTGTGATTTTCTTTATAGCGCTCTTCTTCCAAGTATCGAGCTCTGCGGCAATCTGCTCGTCGCTCTTATCCTTATGCAGCCAGCCCGGCATCTTGTCATACACGCCGTGGAAGCTATCCTGATCCTTGCCGTTGAGTTTACATTTCCAGAAGCAGCGAGGACCCGGAACATAAGAGTGTGTAGGGCAGTGGAGGTCACCAACAAAGTGGAGAACCATTCTGAGGTTAAATATCACTGCGCTATCTGTAAGACGCTCATACTGACGGAGGTTATAGTCAGCAATCTTCAGAGCGTGTACGCAGTCACCCTTGTAGAGGCGTGGGTTTGGATCGTAAACGCTATCCTCATCGACATTATATACATGCCAAGCTGTTGTATAGGCGATAGGCTCATCGTGGCGGTGAATATCCATCCACACAGCCTCCTTCTTGAGGTCGTAATCCATATACTTGGCAATGTTTGCCTTTGCCTTCTCTGTGAGGTTGCGCTGTGCAATCTCGACAATTACGCGGTGTCCAACGCCACCCCAGCCAAATGCCTGAAGGCAGAGGATAGCTGCTGTCACAAATGTTAAAAATCTCTTCATTGTGTTGTAGTATTAATGGTTAAAATATTGATTTAGCTTCTCTGCGAGTCGATAGCCGGCATTGCGCAGCTGTGTATCTATGATAGGGCGAGACTTCTCGATAGTATCGGGGTCCAAATCATAGGCAAACATCGGATTTATATCGTAAATCTTTGCGCTTACCTTTGCGGCATCATTTGCCCAATCGACAATTGAGCCTGCGGTAATCTTCTTAATCTCCTTTTTGTTCAATACATCAAGTTGCTCGGCAATTTGGTCAGCCTTGAGCTTGCTGTCATAGAGCATTCCCGGAATCTTGTCGTAGATAGGGTGGAACTTCTCCCACTCCTGACCATTCAACTTACACTTCCAAATTGTCTTTACTCCGTCAATATGGGTGTGTACAGGGCAGTGCATATCGCCCATAAAGTGGATTATCATACGCAGGTTAAAGACCACTGCGCTGTCGGTGAGCTGCTTGTAGTTCTGCTCTGCGAGGTTGTACTCCGAAATGGCGAGTGCATAGACCACATCGCCACCCTCTGCAAGGCGATAGTTCGGGTCGTAACGCAAATTCTTATCTGCCGCAAAGACATGGTAGTGTGTCGTATATGCTATCGGCTCGTCGTTGCGGTGTTTATCCATCCACACGGCGTCCTTCTTAAGATCATAGTCGATATATTTGGCAATATTTGCTTTTGTCTTCTCTGTAAGATGTCGCTGCGCAATGGCAATAACGACTTTATGACCGATAGTTCCCCAACCAAAGGCTGTGCCGGTCAGGATAAGCGCAAAGAGTGTAAAAATGGCTCTCTTCATAGCTTGTTAGATAATTTCAAAAGCAATCTCCATCATATCTGTAAAGGTCTTCTCACGCTGCTCGGCTGTAGTCTCCTCGTGGGTAACCAAAGAGTCGGAGATGGTGCAGATACACAGAGCCTCATTGCCACTGCGTGCGGCATTCATATAGAGTGACGAAGCCTCCATTTCGACTGCAAGTACACCCATCTTCTGCCACTGCTTCCACGCCTCGGGGTCGTCATTGTAGAAAATTTCACTCGCCAAGATGTTACCTACGCGGAAATTCACACCCATACTCTCAGCCTTCTCGACAGCGGCACGCAGAAGAGTGAAGTCGGCTATCGGAGCAAAGGTGCCCGGCAGACGGAACTGCGCCGCAAAGTTGGAGTTATCGCACGCACCCTGCGCGATGACAATGTCGCCAATATGCAGGTCAGGATGGTATGCTCCTGCAGAGCCTGTGCGGATAATGCGCTTTACGCCGTAGAAGTTGAACAACTCGAAGGTATAGATGCCGATAGATGATATACCCATACCGTGACCCATAACAGATACCTGCTTACCTTTATATGTGCCTGTATAGCAGTACATGCCGCGGACCTGATTGACAAGTTTCGGATTGTCGAGGTATCTCTCTGCCATGAATTTTGCACGCAGTGGATCGCCAGCCATAATAACCTTCTGAGCAATTTCTCCGTATGCTGCGCCAATGTGTGGAGTAGGTGTCATAATCTTTTAGGTTTAAGTTTAATGCACAAATTTAAGGAAAATTTTCAAGAAATGCTGTCTTACTATTAAATATTTTGTAAGTTCAGATAGTTTTGATTAGTTTTGCGAGGATTCTGTAAATTTTAACTTATAATATATGCTAACCAAACTTTTCGGATTCGACTCTAAACAGACAACGGTCAGAACAGAGGTGCTTGCCGGTATAACAACATTCCTTACAATGTCATATATCCTTGCTGTCAATCCGGCAATGTTCTCCGAGTTGGAGGGTATGCCTATTGGCGCAGTCTTTACTTCGACAGCCCTTGCAGCTATTGTCGGTTGTCTTGCTATGGCATTTTGGGGAAAACTTCCATTCGGACTTGCTCCGGGAATGGGTCTGAATGCCTTTTTTGTCTATACAGTCTGTATGGGTATGGGATACTCATGGCAGTTTGCTCTCACGGCTGTATTTATTGAGGGCCTGCTCTTTATCCTTATGACTATTACAAATATCCGCGAAGCTATCGTAAATGCTATTCCGATTACCTTGAGGTATGCTATTGGTGGCGGTATCGGATTGTTTATTGCCTTTATCGGTCTGCAAAATGGCGGTGTGATTGTAGATGACCCTGCAACGCTTATTACTTTGGGTGATGTGACTTCGGGAACAGCACTACTTTCGCTTATAGGTCTGTTTATTACAGGTTTCCTCTATGCTAAGAGTGTTCGCGGTGCAATGCTTATCGGAATTCTTGTAACAACCATTATCGGTATCCCTATGGGCATTACAGAGTTTAAGGGAGTCCTCTCTACGCCGGAGTCTATAGCTCCTATTTTCTGTAAGTTCGAGTGGCATAATATCTTCTCGCTCGATATGCTTGTGGTAGTATTTACATTCCTCTTTATCGATATGTTTGACACTGTAGGAACACTAATTGGTGTCTGTACAAAGGCAAATATGGTCGATAACAATGGTCGCGTAATGCGTATCAAGGCGGCGTTTATGGCAGATGCTATAGCAACTACCGTAGGCGCAATGCTTGGTACATCGACAACAACAACTTATGTTGAGAGTGCATCGGGTGTGGCACAGGGTGGTCGCTCAGGTCTTACCGCCTTTGCTATTGCGTGCTGTTTTGTTATCACACTCTTCTTCTCGCCGCTCTTCCTCTCTATCCCTGCTGCGGCAACAGCTCCGGTGCTTGTCATTGTGGGTCTGCTGATGCTTGAGCCAATCAATCGCATAGACTTTGGCAACTACTCTGAGTCTATTCCGGCATTTGTTTGTATTATCACAATGCCGCTTGCATACTCAATCTCTGACGGTATCCTGCTCGGTATGATTAGCTATGTTATTCTTAATCTGCTCTGCGGTAACTATAAGAAGATTACACCGACTATGTATATTCTTGCGGTGCTGTTTATTCTTAAGTATATATTTATCTAACAATTTGAGGGTAGAATACTAAAATCGAGCATCTTCCGAAGATGTTTTGTGAATAAGCAAGGTAGCGTATGAGAGAACTACAAGGTTCACTACATACGCCACTTTTGTATATTATTGGTTATAATTAGTTTAGTTAATTTCTATCTAATTGAAGGTGTATAGGAGTCACCTATATATAATTACCTATATTTTTATGCTTTCAGCCCCTCGCGTTTCATTTTGGGGACGAGGTAAGCAAAACCATAGACCATCATAGAAGCTTGTGCCAAGATGCCGAAGATGATGCTGGCGATATTCACCTCCACAGAAACAAGGTCGTTGGAGAGGAAGTACCACACCATATAGACTCCGAACGGAATATTTACAAAGGTGCTCGCCACCAATCCAGGGTTATACTTAAAGCCAAAGAGGAAGAACATTACCACATGCGCAAAAGCGTTAAGAGCCGAGAAATAGGCTGTCCACAAACCCCACTCGATGCCGTAGAAGTGCGAAACGATGCCCGCCAACGGCAACAAAATATAGACCAACGGAATGTTAATCCAAAACGAGCCAGCCTTGGTTAGTGGGTAATCGCCCAACTTTGAGCCGAGAGGTTTGCGGTTGAAGAAGTCGAGGAAGCCGCCTGGGCATACATACTCCTCGAACTCGTGAAACCAATAGATAGGCACCTGCATCCAGATAAGGAACAAGGCGTAGTTCTGCTCCTTCACATAGAGCCAAATCAGAATAAACGAATAGAGCGCCAAGAAGGGCGTTGCCTTCATCCAGTTGTCATACAACCATTGCATTGTCTTTTTCATACGATTCGTAGTTTTTGTTACTACAAAGTTACATCAAGAGCCATTAGAGCCAAAGAGTAATAGAACTGATAAATTGAGCAAAATCAACTATTATCCGAAATAATTCACTATATTTGCCTTTGGTTTTGAGCAAAATGGAGTAACAATGTTTTCAAATCTGTGGAATAAAGGAGGTTTTATACTCTGCACCAAAGGTCAGGCAGAACTATCTATCAATGGCGTTAGGTATAATTTTTCACAAGGGGATGTGTTGGTCATAACACCGCTTGTATTGGTTGGCGAGGTGAGCGTGTCGGAGGAGTTTGCAGCCCTCTCGTTTGTCGATGATTTAAAGACCTACTACGACATCTTCAACCGTATTGCCGACAGCCCGATTCCGTTGATGGTCTATCGTGAGCCTATTTGGGAAATCGAAGTGAACGAGCAACAATATCTTGCAAAGCAGCACGCCCATCTTGAGCAACTCACTCATTCTATGGCGGAGTCAGCAAGCGAAACATCTCGTTCGTTGCTCGATTTTCAGGTGCGACTACTGCGCCAAGAGGCGATGCTGACGGTGGTAAACAGTCGTATAAGGCAGGTTGCGTGGTCACCCGCCTCGCATAGTCGCGAGGCAGTGGTCTATCGCTTTATTCTTGCACTGCACAACAACTACCATACCCATCGCTCGGTGGCGTACTATGCAGATATGGCAAACCTCTCAAAGAGCCATTTCTCGGCTATTGTTAAGCAGACAACGGGGCAGAGTCCATCTGCGTGGATTGCTACCATCACAACTACCTATGCCAAATTTATGCTCGAAAAGGGTTCAATGAATATTAAGCAGATAGCAGAACAACTGAATTTCCCCGAACAATTCACCTTTCGTAAATACTTTAAGCAACATACCGGACTTTCGCCCAAAGCATACCGCGAACAATTTGTGCATAAGTATATGTAATTTGTGTAATTATTTGGCTTTCCCTTGATGTTAATAGTGTACATAAAAAGACAAAGTGTTAAGTTGTTACTTTATTTTACTTGGTAGCACTATTTGGTCTTAATTTAGACTACATAGAAGACTACACGGGGAGAGTAGAATCTTCGTAAAATAAAGGTTTAAACGGTTTTTTAACGAAAAGTCGTTTCACCGTCAAATAACTTAACACTTTGTCAATCAGTTAATTCGGAAAAAATGTGTTATTCACTTCCGAAAAGGGGCAGTCCTTAGGGACACGCTCATCTGTTTATTATCTGACAGACTACTTGAGATACTTGCTGAAGAACTTCCAAATCTCAGCGGCTGTATTCATATCTTTCTCTGCCCAAGAGTGCTTGCCGCCGATAACCTCGTAAAGCCAAACCTCGTTGCCGTTGATACCACCAACATAGCGGTGAGCAACAACTTTATTACGAATTACAGGCAGCTCCTCAGTCTCCTCATGAGTGCAACGGTTTACTGCAGCCCAATAACCTACAGCGCGCGGAACGGCAATATATGGACCCCACTTATCAACCTTTTTAAGATTGCTGTTCCACTTTGAGGTGTTGTCGAGAGTTCCGTGTACCTCCATGACAGGAATTGGACGCTTTGCTTCCAACTCGCGGTACATCCACTCCATAGTAAGACCTGAAATAGGAGCAACAGCTGCAAAGGTATCAGAAGCCTTATATGCCAACAGATAGCTCATCTCGCCACCGTTTGAGTGACCTGTTGCAAATACATTGTGCTTTGAGAAACCGTGCTTCTTCTGAAGGTGCTTTACAAGGCGAACAGCAAAGCCTACATCGTCACGCTCCCAATTCTCGGCAAAGTGGAAGTCATAACCTACTGCCCAGCAGTGTCTTCCTTTGTTATCAACCGGACCCTTTGGATAGCAGACAGCAAAGCCGTGCTGATCTGCTACAGGATGAAAGCCATAGCCAACTGAAGGAATATTACGAGAGCCGTAGCCGTGGAATGCCATAATCAGAGGTGCGCCCTCCTGCAGGTTCTGTGGCTTATACAGATAATAGGTATATTCTATACCCTTGTGCTTGAATGTGTGCTCTGTAAGAGTTCCGTTGCCATCATTCGGACCGGCAACTGCTACACCTGCAAAGAGGATTGCAGCGGTCAGAAAAAGAATTAATTTTTTCATGTCGTATTACTTGAGTTGATTCATAATCCATTTTGAGCGTGCTGAGTCCTGCTCAGGGTATGTCCAGTGGCGAGACTGTGGCACGATAAGTACCTCCGGCTGCTGTGGCATCTCGTTGATAGCACCCTGAATAGATGTAGGGCAGACAACAAGGTCATTATAACCATAAGATACCCACATCGGCAGAGATGCGTTGAGGCTACGCGCAAAGTTCACTACATCGTAGTACTTTACAGTCTCTAAACGCTCCTTAGTTGCGAGTTTCTTATTCGTGAACAGGTAGGGCCAAGCGTTACCTTGGTCGTAGAGGTAGCCTGTAAGGTCGCACATTGCAGGGTAGAATGCAGCACCACACTTAACTTTAGGGTTAAGATAGGCAGTAGTGATAGTAAGGGCACCGCCCTGACTGCCACCCATAACGCCGATACGCTCTGCATCTACAAAGTCCAGAGCTGCCAAGAAGTCGATAGCGCGGGCACAGCTTACAAAGACGCGCTTGTAGTAGTAATTATCCTTATCATCAACATTTGCAGATGGGTAGTTGAGCAGAGAGCCGTTCTTGAGGGTCTCATAGATGCGTTCGTCCTCCATAACAGTCGGAATACCGTGAATACCTACCTCAAATGTCACAAAGCCCTTCTCAGCCTCGCTGTAGTAGCCGCTGCGAGAACGACAACCTGCACCCGGAACAATCAGAATTGCAGGGCACTTGCCATTGTGGTTTGCAGGTACACAGAGAGTACCATAGATTCGTGAGCCATTCTTGAAGCTCTGGAAAGAGGCAGAATATACATTAACCTTTGGAGTACACTTCTCCGGAACAAGGTCAAGCTGAGGGAGCATTGCAATCTTCTGATTCTTCTCAATCTCGCGCTGCCAGAACTCAACAAAGTCCTTTGGCATAACGGTCTTAGGCTCAATCTTCTCCTTCTCAAATGCAGCAGTAGCACACTCGTCGTACTTCTTGCCATCTACTTTTGCCCATACGCGGCAGCGAAGGAAGCCCGGCTTTTTCATAGTGTGACCTGTAAATGTTACAGTACCATTGGCGAGGGTCTTGTCGCCCTTCTCCAACGGCTCGAGAAAATCCTCTGAAATCTCGTAGTAGATCTGTGCATCCTTAATAGGAGCGTTACTGCAATCTGTAACAGTTACTGCAAACTGAGGTTTCTCGCCACAGGTGTAGCACCAATCGGCGTGGTCAGGAGTTACTGTAACTTTGATAAACGACTGGCGCGGTGGCGCAGCGGTCAGTGATGCACTCACAAGGATAAGCATCAAGTAGAGAGCAAGTTTTTTCATTTTTAGATAGTTTTGTTATTAAAATTGACCAAAGATAGTAATTTTTCCGCAAAAATTGTAAATTTGCAATATGAAAAAACTATCAATCATAGTTGCTACATACAATCGTGCGCAATCTCTACTGCGTACATTGGAGTCTGTGGTAGCTCAGACTGCCCCCGTAGAGCTATGGGAGTGTGTGGTTGTGAATAACAATTCGAGCGATGACACGGCAGAGTTGTTTGCCGATTTTGCAGCGACACACAGTGGGTATAGCCTCAAAATGGTCGATGAGCCGAAGCAGGGTCTGTCAAATGCCCGAAATTGCGGCATTGCAGCCTCTGATGGTAGTTATATCGCTATTGTGGATGATGATGAGACGCTGGAGGAGAGCTTTGTTGAGAGCTACATAGAGTTCTTCGACTCTTTCCCTACGGCTCTTGCTGCGGGTGGAGCTGTTAAGGTCTGCTATGAGGGTCGCCGTCCGAAGTGGATGTCGAGGTTTACTGAACAGATGATTGCCAACACTCTTGATTTGGATGTTGTTGTAACTCTGTTTCCCGAGAGTAGAGTGCCTGCCGGTGGCAATATGGCGTTCCGCCGTGAGGCTTTCGATAGGGTAGGGCTCTTTAATCCTCAGTTGGGCAGAAATGGCAAGAGCCTTGTCGGTGGCGAGGAGAATGACCTATTTGCCCGATTAAGACGAAGTGGAGAGCTTCTCTACTTTGTGCCAAATGCAGCTATCTACCACTATATACCCGATAGCAAACTTACAGACGACTACTTCGACCGCTTGAGCTATAATGTGGGTCTGAGTAAGCGTATGCGTGCCGAGGCTGACGGAGCTGTTGAACAGTTACTGCGTGCCGAGCAGAAGAGACAATTTGCAACATATATTCTTGCTGCGCTATATACCATTGCGTTGCAACCACTTAAGGCGAAATATCTACTCCGAATGAGAAGAGGAATATACAATGGGACTAAAATGTTAAAACTATGAGACTAACCTATCTTTTTGCAGTAGCAATGCTCTTTACTGCCTGCTGTGGCAAGCCAAAGCAGACTCTTGACCTTATGAAGGCAGAGGATTTCCGCACAACCGTAGATGGTAAACAGACGGAACTCTATACGCTGACAAATGGTACTCTGACTATGCAGGTTACCAACTTTGGCGCGCGCGTAGTATCACTGTGGATGCCCGACCGTAATGGTAATATGGCAGATATTGTTTTGGGATATCAGAATATTGACCGCTATATAAATAACACGGGCGAGCGTTTCCTCGGTGCAGTTGTCGGTCGCGTGGCAAATCGTATAGGCAACGGAAAGTTTACTCTTGAGGGCGTGGAGTACACCACTCCGCAGAATAACAATGGACAGACTCTTCACGGAGGTCTTAAAGGTGTCGATATGGTCGTGTGGGATGTGGTTGCGGCTGCTGAAAACTCTCTCCACCTCCGCTATACAGCACCCGATGGTCAGGATGGCTTTCCGGGCAATCTTACTATCAATATGCACTATACACTGACAGAAAATAACGACTTTGTGGTCACTTATAGCGCAACTACCGACAAAACTACCCCTGTAAACCTCTCGCACCACTCATTCTTTAACCTTAAGGGCGAGGCTGGCGGCACAATTACCGACCATATCCTGCAAATTGATGCAGATTATATCACTCCGACCAATTCTCTGCTAATCCCTACAGGAGAGCTTATGGCTGTCGAGGGAACAGCTTTCGATTTCCGTACCCCACACGCTATTGGCGATATGATTGATACCGATAATGAGCAACTTAAAAATGGTCGTGGCTACGATATGAATTGGGTACTCAATCGTGAGGATAATGGCGAGGTTGTGAAGGTTATGTCTATCTACGAGCCACAGAGCGGTCGCGCAATGGATGTGCTTACCGACCAGATTGCTATGCAGTTTTATAGCGGTAACTTCTTTGACGGCACTTACGATGGCAAGTACTCTAAACCACTTGCCTTCCGCGAGTCTGTTGTCTTTGAAACCCAAAAATACCCCGACGCTGTCAATCATAGCAACTTCCCGAGTGTTATTCTTACCCCAGACGAGGAGTATAAACACACCTGTATCTACCACTTCTATATAGCTGAGTGACAACCCCATAAATAGCCTTATTACACAGCTTAAAATTTGTTTTGTCAGAAAAATATTCTATCTTTGCGGCAAATAAGAACAATTCCATAGTATTAACGACAATAAAAATGAAGATTCTTTTGCATACATATTTTATGAATGTGAATATTTATAAATTATGTGGGGGGGGGGAAAATCGCCCGTCCAATTTTGTCGTGTAAGGATGTAACTTTTTATAAACAGATATAAGCAAGCGACCTCTGTACTTCGGTACGGAAGGCCGCTTGTCTTGTTTTGCACCTATACTAAATTATTTCAATATTAATTAATTTAACAAGTTGGCAAATGAAAACAAATGAATTTTTGAACTACGAGGCTCCACAGGTGGAGTTCGCAGAAGTGGATGTAGAGAAGGGATTTGCAGTGTCTAATCCAGAAAGCATGCCTTATGGCGACCAATGGTAATAACAATTAAAACAAGTAGAACAATGAAAAAGATTATGTTTTGTATGGTTGCTGCCTTGGCATGGGTGGTAACAGCATGTAGCGAAGATGAAGCCGTTATCAGCAATAACGAAAACTTGATTAAAGAAATTAGCTTGTCAATCGAAGGTAGTAATTCACGTATGGCATATGAAGCCACTGCCGAAGGTTTGAAGTTTACTTGGGTAGATGGGGAGCCTGTTTATGTATTCCCGGCAGAGGCTGACAATCACACAGAAGTATTATTCACTTATGATTCAAGCACTGGAAAATTCATATCAGGTAAAGGTCTCGAAGTAGGCAAGAAGTATTATGCCGTACGTGGTAGTTCACAAACAGGCGACAAGTATAACGTTGGTGGCGTAAGTGCTGCATTAACTCTTTCAGGCGTCGAATCATTGACAAACCTCCCAATGGTGAGCGACATCTTTACAGCAACAGCAGATGGCACTTTTTCTACTCTTCACCATACTTGTGGTGTAGTAGAAATTCCTTTCACCGGTACCGGTACTTTATCTGAAGTAATGTTCAATGCTTATAATAGTACAGAACCTTATGTGCGTGGGAATTTTACAGTATCTTTCACTGACGATAAAGTTGGTACAATAACTAAAGGAAATATGAATAATTATAAATATATTACCGAATATACAACTAATTACACTCCTTTGACACTCACTTCAACTCCGCAATCGCTGTTTATCCCATTGTTGCCAGGTACATACAATAATGTGATAATTTATAATAATGATGGTGATGTTACATTGGCAAAAAACCTTAGTGTTACTGTAGAACGTGGTAAGGTTCATAAGAAATCAACAGCTATCAATGTAGAATAATAAAGAACTGAATAGTAATCTAAAAGGTTGCACATTGAAGTGACCCCAAAAGTTTGGACAAAAAACTTTTGGGGTCACTTCAATATCGGCTTATCAGACTTATTTTCACGGTAAATAATTTGTTGTCAAAAGTCGTGGGATGTACCGCAGATTGCGGCTTTTCACAGCAAATTCTCTGTCGCATATATTAGTATATAACAACAAAAAAACGGATAACCGAAGTTATCCGTTAAGGTAGCGGGAGTGGGACTCGAACCACACGACCTTCGGGTTATGAGCCCGACGAGCTACCAACTGCTCCATCCCGCGATGTATCTTGATTTGCCGAAGCGAAATCTCTCGTTTGCAGGTGCAAAGATAGTGCAAATTTTTATATCTGCAAAATTTTCAAACAAAATATTTTTATTTGCTTAATTGTCCTCCCTACGCTTTGCTGTCCTCCTCGTACTTTGCTGTCCTCTTCGTGCTTTGCTGCCCCCGTGCTTGTTTGCCTGCCCCCGTGCTTAGTTGCCCGCCTCGCAGAGGAACTTGATGCGTACCAAGCGAATCTCCTCCTCGGTATATTCGTCGCCAAGCTCTTCAAATGCCTCGGAGAGGGAGTCTGACTCGGCATCCTCCTTAAAGTAGAGGAAGATGTCGTCAATCTTATCCTCGTCCATATAGTTTTCGAGGAAGTAGTTGATATTCAGACGGGTACCGGAGTTTACAATAGCCTCTATCTCGGTCAGCAGTTCATCAAAAGAGAGACTCTTTGCGCGAGCGATATCCTCAAAATCCATCTGACGGTCGATAGATTGGATGATGAAAATCTTATTGCTCGCCTTATTTGCTACGCTCTTTACGACCATATCCTGAGGGCGGATAATCTCCTTCTCCTCGACATAAGCCTTAATGAGGGCGATAAACTCCTCGCCAAACTTCTTAGCCTTACCTGCGCCTACGCCCGAGATATTTTGCATCTCCTCAATGGTAATAGGGTAGTGGATAGCCATATCGGCAAGTGACGGGTCTTGGAAGATGACATACGGTGGCAGGTCGTGCTTCTTTGCCACCTGCTTGCGCAAATCTTTGAGCATTGCATAGAGCTCCTCATCGGCTGCACCACCGTGTGTCGGAGCTACGCTCTTGCTCTCCTCCTCGTCATAATCGCGGTCCTCGGCAATACGCACAACGGTTGGGCTGTCGATAAACTTCTTACCCGCATCGGTTATGGAGATAAGACCGTAATTCTCGATATTTTTATCTATCAGACCCATAATAAGACCCTGACGGATAACGGCACTCCAGAAACTATTGCTCTTCTCTGCACCGATGCCGAAATACTTACTATTGTTATGTCCGTAGCTCTTGATAATGGCAGTAGTCTTACCGAGCAACAGAGCTATGAGGTGGTCAATCTTAAACTTATCGCCAATACTTTGCAGAGCCTCAAGGGCAGTGACAAGCTCCTCGGTAGCATTTGTGCGAGGGCGCGGATTGCAGCAGTTGTCGCAGTTACCGCAATTCTCCTCTGTATATTCCTCGCCAAAGTAGTGGAGCAGAGTTCTGCGGCGGCACATACTGCTCTCGGCATAAGACTGCGTTTCGAGTAACAGCAGCTTACCAATCTCCTGCTCTGCCACAGGCTTACCCTGCATAAACTTCTCCAGCTTCTGTATATCCTTATAATTGTAGAAGGTAAGGCAGAAACCTTCGCCACCGTCACGACCTGCACGACCGGTCTCCTGATAGTAACCCTCGAGCGACTTAGGAATGTCGTAGTGAATTACAAAACGCACATCGGGCTTGTCGATACCCATACCGAAGGCGATGGTTGCAACAATTACATCTGCACCCTCCTTAAGGAAAGCATCTTGATTATCGGCTCTTGTCTGCGCATCCATTCCTGCGTGGTAAGGCAGAGCCTTAATGCCATTTGCAACAAGCAACTCGGCAAGCTCCTCTACCTTCTTTCGGCTCAGACAGTATATAATTCCGCTCTTGCCCTCATTCTGCTTGATAAAGCGGATAATATCGCGGTCAGGGTCATTCTTCGGGCGCAACTCATAGTAGAGATTAGGGCGGTTGAATGAACTCTTGAATACCGTAGCGTCAGTCATGCCGAGGTTCTTCTGAATGTCCATCTGAACCTTCGGAGTGGCGGTTGCTGTAAGGGTAATCAGCGGAGCCTGACCAATATCGTTGATAATAGGTCTGATACGGCGATACTCGGGACGGAAGTCGTGTCCCCACTCGGAGATACAGTGTGCCTCGTCAATGGCGTAGAAAGATATCTTTATCTTATGCAGGAAGGCGATATTGTCCTCCTTGGTAAGAGACTCCGGTGCAAAATAGAGCAGCTTGGTCTTGCCGGCAAGCACATCCTCACGCACCTGCTGCACTGCATTTTTTGTCAGTGAGGAGTTGAGGAAGTGGGCAATGCCCGGGTTGTCGGAGAATGTGCGCATAGCATCGACCTGATTCTTCATCAGTGCGATAAGTGGAGATATGATAATCGCCACGCCATCCATCATCAGTGCGGGGAGCTGATAGCAGAGTGACTTGCCACCACCTGTAGGCATAAGTACGAATGTATCGCGACCGGAGAGTAGATTGAGAATTACCGCCTCTTGATTGCCCTTGAAGGAGGTAAATCCGAAGTACTCTTTGAGCTTCTGATGTATTAATTCTCTGTCGGTCAGTTGCTGCGCCATTGTATTACAATAAGTTAAGCTATTCTATGCTATTCCAAAAGTCGAAATTATTACTCAAAGATAGTGATAATTTTGAAAAAAAACTATAACTTTGTAAAAAAATTAGCTAAAAATTTTTTTCGGCTATGAGATTATACACAACCGATTTGATTAAAAAATACAAGTCTCGAACAGTTGTAGATCATGTCTCTATCGATGTTCGTCAGGGCGAAATTGTGGGTCTGCTTGGTCCTAATGGAGCCGGCAAGACCACATCTTTCTATATGATAGTGGGTCTTATCAAGCCAAATGGTGGCAGAATATTCCTCGAGCACGACGACGGAACGGTAAATGAGCTTACAAAGCTGCCGGTCTATCAGCGTGCGCAGTTGGGTGTGAGCTACTTGGCGCAGGAGGCTTCCGTGTTCCGCCGTTTGAGCGTTGAGGACAATATCCGCGCGGTGCTTGAGATAACAAACTATACAAAGGAGTATCAGCGTGACCGTTTGGAGTCGCTTATTGAGGAGTTCCGCCTGCAAAAAGTGCGCAAAAGTTACGGTAATCAGCTCTCGGGAGGCGAGCGTCGTCGTACAGAGATTGCCCGAGCTATTGCCATAAATCCGTCATTTATTCTCCTTGATGAGCCATTCGCGGGTGTCGATCCTATTGCAGTTGAGGATATTCAGAGTATCGTTGCAACACTTAAGGAGAAGAATATCGGTGTAATTATTACCGACCATAATGTCGATGAGACTCTTGCTATTACCGACCGTACATACCTGCTCTATGAGGGTAAAATCCTGAAGACCGGTACTGCAGAGGAGCTTGCTGCCGATGAGATGGTACGCCGAGTATATCTTGGACAAAATTTCGTGTTGAAAGAGAATCACAGATTTGTGCAGGAAGAGTAGTTTTATTGTGATAGCCGCCATTTGCTGCCGCTAACCTCTCTATTGCCAATGGACAGTACGATAAGTGTAAAAATAGACAAACAGCAGATATGAGAAGATTAATAACTATATTGGCGTTATGCTTTTTGGTAACTACTGCCACTGCTGAGGAGGTAAAGGAGGTAGAGAAGTTCAAGAATATGCCTGTATCGACCGAGGCGGGTGGTCGTTTTGAGTTTATTCAGGCTCCGAGTAACTACGGGGTTGTATTCTTGTTGGATAAGTACACCGGCAGAGTTTGGGGCGATAACAGATTTTTGAAGATAAAACTTGAAGAGATTGATGTTGAAGAGAGGGTAGAGCCGAGTGATACTACTCGGGTAAACTATCAGCTCTACATTCATGGGAATAACTATAGTGTCTGCTTTCTGCTCAATGTCCATACGGGAGAGTTGTGGAAGTTGGCGAAAAGGGGTGGTAAGAGTAGATTTGAGAGGGTGCAAATGCCTTGGAATAGATAGAAAAAATGGATAAATATGTCTCCAGCGGGCGCCTAAAGGGGATTGTGGCGCCACCGTGTTCAAAAAGTTATGCACAGAGGGCTTTGGCGGTCGCTCTGCTTGCAAATGGGAAGAGTGTTTTGCGAAATATGGATTTTTGCAATGACACTCTCTCTGCATTAAATTGTATCAAGATGCTCGGCGCACAGGCTGAGCGCACTGACGAGCATACGATAGTTGTCGAGGGCGGTCTGAAGCCACGAGGCAATCTGCTTTCGGTTGGGGAGTCGGGTCTGTCGGCAAGACTCTTTACGCCTATTGCGGCACTGTGTGGTGAGCCGATTGTAATCAGTGGCGAGGGAACGCTGCTCTATCGACCTATGGATATGATGATACAGCCTCTCAGGGCGTTGGGCGTAGATGTGAGAGATGGCGGCGGAAGACTGCCTATTGAGGTGTGCGGACCGATGAAAGGTGGGCAGATTGATGTAGATGGCTCTGTATCGTCACAGTTTATTACAGGTCTGCTGTTGTCACTGCCACTTGCTGAGCAAGATACGGTGATTAATGTAAATGCGGCGGTCTCAAAGCCATATCTTGATATGACAATAGATACGGCAGAGAGATTTGGCGTGGCGATAGAGCATAATGACTATGAGCAGTTCTACATTGCCGGCGGTCAGAGTTATGAGGCTACGGAGTATGATGTTGAGGGCGATTGGAGTGCTGCGGCGATGTTGCTCGTTGCAGGAGCTGTTGCCGGTGAGGTGGCTGTGAAGAATATCTCAACACTCTCAAAGCAGGCAGATGTGGCTATCTGTGATGCGCTTGTGCGAGCAGGTGCGGAGCTGACTTCGGAGAGCGATATGGTCAGTGCGGCTCACAGAGAGTTGCACGGCTTTGAGTTTGATGCTACAAATTGCCCTGACCTCTTTCCTGCACTCGCTACGCTGGCTGCAGCGGCAGAGGGCGAGAGCCGTATAAAGGGTACACACCGCCTTGAACATAAGGAGAGCAATCGCGCAGAGGCTATCCGAACAGAGTTTGGGAAACTCGGTATTGAGGTAGATTTGAGCGAGGAGGATATAATGATAATCCGTGGCGGAGCAATCCGTGGCGGAGTTGAGGTTGATAGCCACGGCGACCATCGTATGGCTATGACACTTGCCGTTGCGGGTCTGCTTAGTGATGGTGGAGTGACTATTCACGGGGCAGAGTCGGTGGCAAAGAGCTATCCTGACTTTTTTGAGACACTTCAAATGCTGAGAGATGAATAATAGCTTTGGGAATAACTTCAGAATAGAGATATATGGCGGCTCACATACCGAGTCGCTGGGCGTTATAATCTCAGGAGTGCCGGCAGGTATAGCCCTTGCAGAGAGTGACTTTGAGGCAGACTTGTCGCGTCGTCGCTCAGGCGCAAAGGGGACAACACCTCGTCGTGAGGGCGATGTGCCGCATATTGTAAGTGGCGTTGAGTGTGGTACGACTACGGGCGAGAAGATAGAGATTGTGTTCTATAACGAGAATACCCGCTCGGGCGACTATGAGCGTCTTAGAAACCACCCGCGACCTTCGCACGCAGACCTTACAGCCCGCCATAAGTTTGGCGATGAGTTTGATTTGCGCGGTGGCGGTATCTTTTCGGGAAGAATGACACTGCTGCTTGTTGCAGCGGGCGTTGTGGCAAAAAAGATAACTGCACACGCTCAATATACAAGCCGAATTGTAGAGATTGGCGGTTGTAGAGAGGTTGAGCAGTTTGATAGTGTTGTGGCGGCAGCGCAGCGAGATGGCGACTCTGTAGGTGGAGTTATCGAGTGTCAGATAAAGGGTGCCGGCAGGGATTTGGGTGAGCCATTTTTTGACTCTGTGGAGAGCGTGGCAGCCCATCTGCTCTTCTCTGTGCCGGCAGTTAAGGGCGTAGAGTTTGGTAGTGGCTTTGCCGGTGTTGCTCTGAGAGGTAGTGAGCGCAACGACCGTATTATTGATGGCGAGGGGACTACTGCGACAAACCACGAGGGAGGAATTAATGGCGGCATTACAAATGGTAATCCGATAGTGGTGCGCGTGGCGGTAAAACCGACTCCAAGCATTGCGCAACCTCAAGAGACATACAATTTTGCCACACAGTGTGTGGAGAGCCTTACTATTGGCGGTCGTCACGATGCCTGCATAGTGCTGCGTTGTGCGGTGGTTATAGAGGCTGTTATGGCGATAGCACTTGCAGAACTTACACTATCTCTATGACCGTAAGAGAGACTATACAGACCATCGAGAGGGCATTGCAACCACTCTATGACAGCTGTGAGGCTACGGCAATAGCCAGAGAGGTTGTCAGCCGAAGGTGTGGCTATACATTCTCTGAGCTTGTTGTGAATTACGATAGCGAGTGCAGTATTGATAATCTCCAAAGTATAGTAGAACAACTTGCTGCGGCACGCCCTGTTCAGTATGTTACGGGTGTGGCGGAGTTTTGCGATTTGCAGTTGAAGGTCGCAGAGGGTGTGCTTATCCCCCGTCCGGAGACGGCAGAGCTTGTGGCGCAGGTTATTGCAGATAGCAATCGGGGTGTAGAGATACTCGATGTAGGTACGGGCAGTGGCGCGATAGCTATTGCTCTGGCAAAGGGCATTGAGGGGGCTGTGGTGACTGCTGTGGATATATCTGATAGGGCTTTGGAGATTGCAGCAGAGAATTGTGCATCAAATGGGGTTGAGATTAGCCTGATAAAAGCCGATGCACTTGCAGATATGACCCATCTCGGTAAGTTCGATATTATAGTCTCCAATCCGCCATATATACCGCAGTCGGATATGGCGAGTATGCAGCGAAATGTGACCGACTATGAGCCTCATACGGCTCTGTTTGTGGCAGATAGTGATCCGCTCTGCTTCTATCGCTCTATTGCACAAAATGCGCTATCAATGCTCAAGGCGGGCGGAAGGCTCTACTTTGAGATTTGCGAGAGGTTTGGGGCTGAGATGGTAGAGATGCTTGACGGTATGGGTTACACAGATGTTGTGGTGTCAAAAGATATCTTTGGCAAAGATAGAATGGTATGGTGCAGAAAGAGGTAAAGCGAAAGAGTGCCGAGCAGGCTCTGCGGTTGTTGATGAATATGGCTGCGCGAGCAGAGCGCAGTTCGGGCGATGCTCTGCGACTGATGAAGAGGTGGGGTGTTGATGATAATGATGCCCAAAGAGTTCTGCAACGCCTTATTGCCGAGCGATTTATAGACGATAGCAGATATGCTGCGGCATTTGTCAGAGAGAAGATAAACTTGAGCGGCTGGGGTAGCTATAAGATAGTTGCGGCTCTGCGTCGTAAAGGTGTTGATAACAGAATAATTGAGAATGCACTCTCTCAATATGGCAGTGTAGATATGGAGGAGCGGCTGCAAGGGCTGCTTGAGAAGAAGATAAAGACGGTAAAGTATAGAGATACTTCTGATTTACGGGCAAAGTTGTTTCGTTTTGCAGCAAGTCGAGGTTATGACTATTCAACGGCTATGCAGGCGGTTGATAGGGTTGTAAAGGGGGAGAGAGAATGCGACAATTTAGACTTCTGATACTATTTGCGGCAGTGAGTTGTGCCGCTTTTGCATATAAGTATCCGATAAAAGATGTCAAGGGGTTACACTCGGCATCTTTTGCCGAGATGCGTCCTGACCACTTCCACTCGGGGGTGGATATTAAGACTGACGGTCGTCAGGGTAAACCTGTCGTGGCTGCTGCCGACGGATATATCTCGCGCGTGAGCCACTCTTGTTATGGCTATGGTCTGGCTGTGTATGTTGCCCACCCGAGTCGTGGTACGATGACGGTCTATGGGCACTTGTCACGCTTTACAGAGCAGATAGATACACTTGTGCAGAGGTATAGATACGATAATAGGACTAACTATGCCGAGATGACATTTACACCGGAGCAGTTTCCGGTCAAGGGTGGCGATATAATCGGCTACTCAGGTAATACGGGTAACTCTTTTGGACCACATCTGCACTATGAGCTGCGCAATAGTTCGGGAACAGAGACCTACAATATTGTGCGTCGAAAACTCTTCAGACCTAACGATAGCGTAGCTCCGCAACTGCTTCAACTGCACTATATCGAGGTTGATACGCTTGACGGTGTGGCTGTTGAGGCTAAAGAGCGCAGCTATACGGTAAAGAGGAGCGGTAAGGGTTATACAATTCAGGGGGGCGTAAAGGTGGGCAGATGCGGCTACTTTGTCCTTGAGTGTCGTGACCGACAGAGCGATAATGCAAATAGCCGTTTCGGAGTCTATCGCGTTTTAGAGCGTGTGGATGGAGAGAAGAACTTTGAGTATCGTATGGATGGTTTTGCCTTTGCAGATACTCGTTATTGTGATGTTGTGAGCCACTATGCGATGCAGCGCAGTGCAAGGTGTGAGGTTATTGCTCTGCTTCAGCGTGATGGTGTTCCGCAGTACCTCTATAGTGCGGATGCGGGTCGAGGTGTTATCTCTGCTGCGGCAGCCGAACAGAAGAGGGTCGAGATTGCGGTTGAAGATGATTGTGGAAATATATCTACGCTCAGCTTTGATGTTGTCGGCAAGAGTGATAAACAGCTCTTTACAGCCGTAAAAGATAGCCGAGAGGTGGCTGTGGGTGCAGGGCGCGGTGTGATGCTGAAGGATTGGGGTGCGAGTGCCTATATTGGCAAGGATGCGCTGTACTATCCTCTCTATGGGAGCATCGAGAGAGTCGATGCAAAACCTCAAATAGAGGGCGTTGTGGTGCTGTCGGATAGTTACCGCGTGCTGAGTGATAAGCTGCCGATAAAGGGTCATATTACAATCTCTATGCCGGCTCAAGTGCCACTATATTTGCAGTCTAAATGCTCTATTGCTCGAAAAGATAGTCGTGGAGGTTACGGTTGTTTAGGTGGCTTCTATGCTGCCCGTGCTGTGCATACACAGAGCCGTAGCGGAGGTGAGATGGTCGTTGTTGCCGATACCCTTGCACCAAAGGTGCGTGCAAATTGGCGTTCAGGTGCAGACTTGAGCCGAGCAAAGAGGCTCTCGTTTGAGGTAGATGATAATTTCTCGGGTATAGAGAGCTTTGAACTCTATATCGACGGCGAGTGGAAGACTCTCAACTTCGCTCCGCTGCAATCGACTGTTTATCACACCTTCGACACCCCTTTGGCAGCGGGTAAAAAGAGTACCCACACTGTCCGAGTGCGTGTTACGGACGGCGTGGGTAATACAACTATCTTTGAGGATAGCTTCTATCGTTAGCCTATAACTCTGTCTTCCATAGACCGTGCAGGTTGCAGTACTCATATACTGCAATCGGCTTTGAGGTGCAGGTGCAGATGATAGCCTCCGGCTTATCCTTCAGATTTACGCGGATACCACCATCCTCAGTCTCGACATAGATAAATGCGATATGGTGCTCAGGGAGCATTGGGTGCGGTACAGAGCCAACCTCAACCTTGATAGTTCTCTCGTCTATGCGGGTAACTACAGGGATGTGCTTCTCGCCACTCGCCTCAACGGTATTGGGAACAAGCTCCATCATCTCCTTGCCACAGCATACTACCGATACGCCTGAATCTACTACTTTCTCTACTACATTGCCACACAAAAGGCACTTATAAAACTTTGTTGCCATAATAATTATAGTTTTAAATGGTTGTGTTCTAAACTGGTTGTGTTCTAAACGGTTAATACCTACTCTGCGCTCTTTACAAGCGGAGATGCCTGACTATATACACGGCTTGCCAACTCCTTGTCGAGCTGATACATACCGTACTTGTTTCCCTCGACAGATTCTACTGCGAATATCATCTCGCGTGCCGACTCCTCCTCCTCGACCTGCTCGTCGATAAACCATACAAGCATATTTGACGATGCAAAGTCACGGTCCTCGGCTGCAATGGCTGCAAGATTGTTAATCAGCGATGTTACCACCTTCTCGTGCTCAAGTGTCTGCTTGAACATCTCGAGTACAGACTCCCAACGAGTTTCGACCTCTTTAATCGGCTTCAGCTCTACCTTCGCATCGCGAGAATTGAGATAGTTCATAAGGATACGGGCGTGGTCCTGCTCCTCTAACCACTGTACATAGAACCAATTTGCTACGCCTTTCAGACCCTTAGCCTCGGCGTCCATTGACATTGACAGGTAGAGATATGCCGACCACAACTCGGCGTTAATCTGCTCATTGATTGCTGTGTGAAGTTTTGCGCTTAACATAGTTTTAAGGTTTTTAATGGGTTGTTATTTTTTAATTAATTGGTCTAATAAACTCTTTAATTGCTCCTTTGGCATTGCGCCCATTGTGCGCTGCGGCTTGCCCTCCATCGGGATAAATATTAGCGTCGGTATGGAGCGTATCTCAAAGAGCCTTGCAAGCTCCTGCTCCTCATCTACATTTACTTTGTATATATCTATCTTGCCATCATACTCCTCAGAGAGCTGCTCAACTACCGGAAGCAGTGCCTTGCAAGGACCGCACCAAGTTGCATAGAAATCTATCACTGCAGGTCTGTTTCCTAAAAATTTCCACTCTCCCGATATGCTGGCAATATCTGCCACGCGTCTTTCAAATCCACCTTTTGTTAAATGTATAGTTGCCATAATTGTTCTGTTTTTTTTAATCTATTTTCTGTTTCTTACTGCAAAGATAATGCAAATATTTATATTTGTCAAATTGATATTTTTTATATAGTTATAACAAAAATTTATTTGGTAGAGATGATCGGATAATTATATGTAACTTTGTGAAAACTACAAACTTACTTAACTATGAAATTCCATTATCAAAAACCCGAAATGTTCTGCTATGGCGTATTTGTAGAGCATGGCTTTACGCTCTCAGCAGGCTCTGATGAAGATTCAATGACATACGAAAATGGCGGCAACGCTTGGTAGAGGGAGGTGCAGTATGAAGAGATTTTTTGCTATTGCGCTCTCAGTTGCGCTCTTTGCCACTTCGTGTTCTTATACTGATGAGGGTATGGATATTGTGACTCAAGGTAGTCGCAGTTCTGTTGTTGCACATATTGATAATAGCCATACAACCCGTACAACGGCATCTGTAGGTGCTGACGGCTCAGTGCAGATGTTGTGGCATCAAGACGACCAGATTGCACTGAGTGATGGCATCTCGGGTCGCCAGCGATATAATCTTGTATCGGGCGAGGGTACTACAGAGGCTACTTTTGAGTTTGATGATTCGTACTATCTCAATGAGGAGTTTCAGGAGAATGTACCGCTCTATGCTATCTCTCCGATGACTTTTAGCCGATGGTATCAAGAGATATTTTATCCATATATTACGCCTACTCAGATGCATTTGGCTTTAGAGACAGAGAATGATGTTCGTAGAAATCTGATGATAGCAAAGTGCGATGCGGGCGAGAGTTATCTTGACTTTAAACTTGCTGCGTCGCTTGCTCGCTTGAGTGTTACCGTTAATGATGGCGAACTTATTGAGCATATCAAAATAGAGACCGACTCTGTGGCAATATCGGGAAATCTTGGTATAGATTGGGAGCAGATGAGTGTCTCGAGAGATGATGAGAAAGGTTATAAATACATAAATCTAACCTATGAAAGCCCTTCGGTAAGCCCAAGCAGTGATGGTTATGTAGTGATGGCTCCAATAGATTGGACAACGGCTGAGGGTAATGTATATTATACCGTTACGACAGATAAAAATGTATATAAGTTCTGCAAAAAGCCTACAAAGAGGCTTGAGGCGGGCTTTGTATATAACTTCCCTCTCGATATTAACAAGTTCGAGCTTGTCGATAGTGAGGATAAACTCTCAGATGGCAAGTATTGCTACCTGATGAGTGAGGGTAGTGTTGCTATTGCAACAGTTCGCGCTACAGATTCTACAATATCTATTGCGTGGACATGTAATGCACATAACTATCAATATTTCAGCAAGATAAATCCAACTATAGATGCTGATTATGCTACCGATATTACCAAAACCTATAAGGTAGCCCTCTATAACGATGCAGCAGGGCAAGACCTTGTTGTGAGCGTGGATAACATTTCAGGCTCATTGTTCAAAAACTATATGGTTCCTCCTCGTTTTGTATTTGCAGGTCTTGCACCGGCTACAACATACTATGCAAAGGTCTATAACACAACCGATAGTACAGAGAGCAAACTGTTAGAGGTGGCTACCATCGCATCGGTAGAGGATAAGAATACTATAGTCACCTCTAATGCCAAGGCGGGTGATTTGATTGTATTTGAAAACTTTGCATCGCTCATCTATGGCGGAGAGTTATCTTCTTGTGCTGCCGGAGTGTCAAGAACAGATAGAGGTTCACTTACCGAGATAGAACCTTTGGAGGGCGAAATTGTGTCGAGCGGTACAGGTTATTACGCTGTGCATGGCGGTACAGAGATAGGTCTGTTTAATACTCTGAAGGGTCTTGTTGATGACTTCGGTCTGCAAGATTGGGGCTATATAGGCAGTTCTGCCGGCTCTATCTGCGCTCGTCCGGGGTTCTTGAAAATTGGCACAACAAACAATCGTTCATTCATCTGCACCCCTGCACTACAAGCTATTCCTGAGAACAAAGCTGCAACGGTAAAGGTTAAGTTCCGTGCAGCACCGTATGGAGATTATAATACTAGCACGATAAATTATGAAGAGGGTAAACTTTCTGTCCGTGCAATTGCAAATGCACCATGTACAGATTACTTAGTGTCCAATAATGGTGAAACATGTAGAACTTGCTATTTGGATTTGACAAGCTATCAAAAATCTGCATGGAAAGAGTATGAAGTAACTCTTACCAATGTGCCTCCTCAGGGTCGTATAGCCATTGGTGGTGCGCACGAATCTAATGTTACAAATCGCTTCTTGATAGACGATATCAGAGTATATGTCGAGGAGATAACAGAGTACAGCGAGTTTGTTCCGGATGACTATCTTAACCCTGTAAGCGGTACTATTACATATACAGACGGCACTCCGGCAGCAGGTGTGGCAGTCTCAGACGGCTTTTCGGTTGTCAAGACGGATAGCAATGGTAAGTACAGCCTCAATCCACATAAGGATTGTTGGTATATCTATTACTCTATTCCTGAGAATTGTCAGGTGCCGATTAACGACTTCGGTCAGCCTTGTTTCTATACAAAGTTTGATAGAGCGGTATCTACTTACGACTTTACGCTGACAAAACTCGCAGCTGTAGAGAATAAGTTTACCCTTTTCTGCCTTGCCGATCCGCAGTGTAAGGATGACTACTATGAAGCTACAAACGGTCGCAACGGAGATCGTTTTAAGAATGAGTCTGTACCTGATATTAAGGCTCATGCAGCTACAATGACAACTCCTTGCTATGGCGTTACGCTGGGCGATATTGTCTATTCGGAGGGCAATAGAAATAATGAGGCATTTATGCCTACTATGCGCGACTATATGGCAGCAGACAAGATAGGTATGCCTATTTTCCAAACTATCGGTAACCACGACTACACATTCTTTAGCGGTAATTATCCGATATATGCCGATGAAACCTCCTCGACCTTCAATATGAAGGCTCAGCGAGCTTTTGAGACTGTATTTGGTCCGATAAACTACTCGTGGAACAGAGGAAATGCTCATATTATCAGTATGAGAAATATGCACTGGAGCAAGAATACGGATGCTTCAGGTAGCAGCTACTCTCTCAGCTTTACCGATTTGCAGGTAGAGTGGTTGCGTCAGGATTTGGCGTTAGTGCCTAAGGATAAACTGATTATCTTCTGCGTACATATCCCTATGCTCAACCAGTCGGCAGTGTCGGCAGTGACTGTACTTTTGCAGCAGTTCCCTAATTGCCACATTATGTCGGGTCATACACACTATATGCGCAATGAGCCGACAAGAACCCCCGGTATCTACGAACATGTCCACGCAGCAGTGTCCGGTCAGTGGTGGTGGTCAAATATCAACGGCGACGGAGTACCTAACGGCTATGGAGTCTATGAGATTGAAGGCAATAAGATTGTCAATGGTTACTATAAGGGCGTCAATAAGGGTATGAACGACCGCGACTATCAGATTCGCCTCTATCGTGGTAATCTGAAGGCGGGAACAGCGCAGCGTAGCTTTAACCTCATGCACGGTAACAATGTGATTATAGCCAATGTCTTCAATGCCTCTCCGAAGTGGAAAGTTGAGATATTTGCGGATGGAGTGTCCGAGGGTGAGATGACCTTTATTAAAGAGAAGAAGTATCAGTACCACAACTCGTATGATGACCAATCTATATTTAGCCAAGATATACCTGAAGACTCTTGTCAGGATTGGTGGGCGATTGGTTACCATATCGGCGTAATTAAGCGCGAGACCTCTGGCTACTATGTGAATAACTTCCATATGTATAAGCATACATTGCAGAACAAGGACGCCACGGAGATTCGCGTTGAGGCAACAGACGAGTTCGGTAGAAAATATGTCCAAACCAAGATTACAGGAGACTATGACTACTCTGAAATAGATTATAACTAACAGATTGGCGTGTTCGAAAGGACACGCCAATTTTGTTGATACAGCTTTCATTGATATTTCGTTTTAATGTTGTATATTTGCGAAAGCGTATCTGTAAATTAGGTTATGATTAGGAGGTTGTTGCTATCTGTCTGCGTTGTGTTGTGTAGCTGTCAAGCTTTTCATGTCTCTGAAATTCTTGACACTGCCGAGCGGCAAATTGTCGAGTATCCCGACTCGGCTCTGACCACCGTGCGCTCAATCGGTCGCTATACGCCGATGGTGCCGAGCATGCGCGCACGCTATAGCCTGCTCTACTCCAAGGCGTTAGATAAAAACAAGATTAGAGTAAACTCCGACTCGCTTATCATCCGCTCGACAAACTACTACGACCTCTTCGGCACGCCGGAGGAGCGCATGGAGTCGTACTACTACCTCGGTCGCGTTCAGGAGAATGCCAAAGAACACCTGCCCGCAACCATCTCCTACCTCTATGCCGAGCAGTTTGCCGATGTTGTTGATAATAACTACCTTAAAGGTCTGCTCTACTCGCACCTCGGAGAGATGTATAGTCACTACAATAGAGTGTCACAGGCATTGCAATATTATGAGAAATCATATAACTACTACAAAAAGGCAAACCTACCACAACATCAGGCGTATCAACTCTATGGAATGGGTATGATGCATCTTGGTTTGCAGAATGTAGATAGGGCTATTGAACTGTTTGAGCAGGCTGGGAGATTGGCTGATTCCTCTAATTTTACGGCAATTAAAAGATTGATATTGTCGATGATGGCTTGTGCATATAATGGTAAAGAGGATTATTGTAGTAGTTATAAGGCTCTTAAAGAGTGCGAATCTCTATTCTCTAAGGATGAAATATACACATATACCGATATATGTGGCGTAGCGGCAAATATCTATGCGCATAGAGGCGATAAAAAGTTATCGCGATACTATCTTGACAAAGGCTGGTCTTTAGCCAATAGGCACATAGATACTATTACAATGCGATACTATCAGTCGAAGTGTTTAATTATAGAACAACAGATAACTAAGGGATATAAAGCATACTCTGCGGTGCTGTACGAAGATTTGCTGGCAAGAATTAATGATGTGAGCAATAATCCTATTGACGATGCTCAGAGTCTTATTTTAACACAGAAAAATGCAGAGTTGGAGGAAAAAGCCTACAAACTTAAGATTTTTTACATCGCTATATCTGCATTATTTATTATCATATTTGTTGCTATAGTTGTCTATATTCGTAGATGGTATAATCGCAAGATGGTAAATAAAAATATGGAGATTACGGCGTATTTAGCTGTTATAGACGAGTTGAGAGATAGTGTCCATAATCAGTCTCAAGATATTTTTAGTCTGAATAATGAGAATTTGAAAAATAAGTTTGAGATGATAAACTCTCTCTGTACTACATACTATGAACACGACAATCAGAATAGACAACAAGATTTTGTTTTTAGACAAGTAAAGATGCTAATTGATGAAATTAGTAGTGGTGGCGAGTATTTTACGGTTATAGAAGGTATGACAAATCGTCATCGAGATAATATATTGCAGAGACTAAAAGAGGAGATATTATCTATCTCTGATGATGAGTATAAATTGGCATGTTACCTTTGTGCAGGTTTCTCAACGCAGGCTATTTGTCTATTTTTCGGTTGCACAAAAGAGGTGCTTTATCGTAGAACATATCGATTGAGAGAGAAGATTAAAAAATCAAACTCTACAAACAAAGATAACTACTTACTCTATATATAACTAATTGACTATCAAGTATATATAACTAACCTATTGATAATCAGTTGGTTATGGCGTCGGGAGATTTTTGTAAAATTATCAACCTGTAAACCTCTGATTATTAGCGGTTTACAGATTGACCGCGGGAGATTTATTTAGCCCTATTTTTCTTTATTTTATTTTCTATATTGTAATTTTGTGTAGGGTTATAACCTTAAAATTACAATATTATGAAAAAGATTTTAGCACTTCTTTTGGCTGCAAGTTTTTTGGCAGCACCTTTTAATCTCTATGCGGATGATAACGATGGCGAAACACCACCGCCACCACCGCCACCACAACCACCAAAAATATTTATTCCTAAACCTAATCCTGATGGCGGGGAAATAAACCCTTGCTCACTCTCCCCGATAAGCGGACAGTGCGCCAATGGAGAGATAGAGATAATATTCGGTGCAGATTTCGGTGCCGTCTCTATCACCGCTGTAAATAATACCACCGGCGATATGTGGTATTGCACCGGAGAGAGTAGCGATGGTTTAGTTGTCTTGCCTATCGACCCGCTCTCGGGTAGTTATACAGTAACTATCGAAACTCAGACTGCCGGCATATTTGTCGGAGAGTTTTACCTATAATATTATAATAACCTTTTAAAACCTTAAGATTATGAGAAAGATTTTTGCTATTTTTACAGCACTATTGCTGTTGTCATGTAGTACAAACCACGATGAGGTTGTTGTAAGCGTTAAACAAAACCCTACAACAAAGATTACTAAGGAGCAGGCTTTGAAAAATCTCTACGGTGAGTTGAAAATAATTGATGCTGAAACCCGCGCAGGCGGAGAGGCTCGTAAAGTAAAGTCTATCAAATCCCTTGAAGGTGCAAAGACTCGCTCGGGAAATGCTCTTGACAATGATTTGCTATACATTGTAGAGTTTGAGGAGGGTCAAGGCTCGGCTGTTCTTGCGGCAGATAACAGATTGGAACCGGTAATTGCAGTCTTGGATAGCGATGTAATGACTGCCGAGGATTTTGCATCGGATGATATGGATGATATAGGTGCACAAATGGCATCTATGATTGAGGATTATGCAACTTTTGCAAGCATAATTACTCCTATTCCATTGCTACCAGCTCCGGGACATTCTGTTAGAGATACAATTTATCGAGTTCATGTACATCCATTACTAACCACAAAATGGGGTAGAAATTATCCTTATAACGGTCTAAGTATAGATGAGGCAGATTCTTATGATCTTCCAACAAATATGGTCGCATGTGCTCAAATATTAAAGTATTATAATGGTCCGTCTGTAATTAACAATACCAATATAAATTGGAGTTTACTAAGCTTTGTCGAAAATAAAGGGCGTCTTCTCAATTTTACTTCGGCTTATAGCGAAGTTGCAAAATTAATGTCGCTATTAGTTGATATGGATATGAGTTCTTACTCTATATTGCAATCCCTTGGATATGATGTAGAGTTTGTTTCTGTACCAGAGGAAGTATTATTAGACACTGATGGACTAAATATAATTAAAGAGTCAATTACGGAACATCGACCAGTTATTATGTCCGCTACTGTTAATGAAATGATGGGACCTTATCATGCTTGGGTTGTTGATGGTTGTTTAGATTACACAGCGCGTTATATTAGGGCTGTTGAAAGAATTGGTAATATTGAAACAGGGGAAACGATAGTAGAATATATTACACAAGAAACAGAGTATAACAAACTTCATTGCAATTTTGGAGAAGATGGTAAGTTTGACGGGTACTATACATATAGAATATTTAATTTGGGTATCCCAAATTACGATATTGATGAGTCGGTTGGAGATAAAACTCATTGTATAGCAGATTATGCTGATGAGTATAGTTACTACTACCACCATAATGTTTCTATAACATTAATAGAAGAATAATTGGCACTATTTTTATAGGTCATACTATGTATTAACCATTAAATTTTACAGCTATGAGAAGTAAATTAGTAATTTTTGCACTGCTCAGCTTTGCTGTAGCATGTAATGCTCCGAAGACGGAGATTAGCAAATCTGATAACAACGAAAGACCAACTATTCAACAGTTTGAAGAGACTGTTGCAAAGGTTACAAAGGAGGATATGGAGCAATTTGTATCCGATCTTTTATCGGGTGTTCTTCGAGTAAATGGAGCGTACCTCAAGGATGTTGCAATATATGAGGATGGCGTTTGTATAAAAAATATAGGCGAGAAGTGTCCTTTTAATATTGAGGCAGGTGTATTTATGCTTAACGATATGATTTTTTATGATGATGGTACTTGCCACATGTGTTATCAATATGTTGGTTGTGATTGTCAAGGCGATAAGCAACATTCATGGCTATATACAAAGCTCTCTTGGGAGTGTGATATGGATACATTCACATTTACACTTACAAGTGAGAGATTGACTAATGAGATGTTGACAAAAAATAAGGAATATATCAATGCAACAACTAAATTCAGCCTGCTCGCATACGACAAAGAGAAGAAAATATGCCAACTTAGGGGACTTATGCCTACCCACATAAACAAGAATTGGGAGTGGATATATGTTGATGTCCCTATAGGAGATACCGCTTTACGAGCATCTATGGAGAACGCTTTTGTTGACGAAGATAGTACTCCATGTGGTAAAGGCGGATATTGTTACCCTACTCCGACCGACTTTCCTGATAAGTAAACTGAGTGTGTCCAACGACACCGACTATCAGTTTGCTCTTGAACACGGTACACCGATAGAGTAGCGATGGTTTAGTTGTCTTGCCTATCGAGCCGCTCTTTGAATACATATACATTAGAAGATATTAACTCTTTATTTGACTTTTATGAATATTAGAAGATTTTTAATAGTAGCAGTTGTGGCTATCGTGGGTTTAGCTTGCAGTCCGGATTCTGTAGATAATAATTTCATCGAGGAGCTATGTTTTAGTAATGGGAGTAGTCATAACATTGTTTTGACAATAGACAAGCCTAAAGGGTCAAACAACACGCCATTGGTTATAACCCTTAAGCCATCGGAGGTGTACAAATCGGCAGAAATTACGCTTTCAATACTTAATAGAGGTTGCAGTGTTAAGTTTGGCAATAGTGCATTGATAGATTATAAGAAGATTTCGGCAACATCGGAATATAATATTCTCTATCAGTTAAACTATACTACTACCTATCCGGACGATTGGCATATTGTAAACACCTACACCTTTACCGATGCCGATTATCAGTTTGCCCTTGAACACGGCACACCGATAGAGTAACACCAACCAATCCCGCTTCGGCGGGATTTTTTATTGTATATAGGTGTGGGTTTGAGAATATTCTAAAAAAATCACTATCTTTGCGCGGAAATTTTGACTTTTAGGAAATGGATACTTTACAAGCAGTGATTTTGGGTGTGGTGCAGGGACTTACAGAGTTTCTGCCTGTATCGAGCAGTGGTCATTTGCAGTTGGCAAATGAGATATTGGGTACAAACCTCGACCCTGAGAGTAATTTGACATTCAGCCTCACGCTCCACGCAGCGACAGTTCTCAGTACGATAGTTATTCTTTGGAGCGAGATTTGGCGGCTTATAAAGGGCGTTTTCAGTCGCACATTTACCGAGGAGCAGGCGTATGTGTTGAAGATTATTATCTCGATGATTCCGGTGGGTATTGTCGGCGTATTTTTTAAGGACTATATTGAGGCGGCATTCTCGTCTATTGTTGTGGTGGGCGTGATGTTGCTCTGCACGGCGGTCTTGCTCGCATTTGCCTACTACGCAAAGCCTCGACAGAAGGAGAGTATCTCTTACCGTGACGCCTTTATCATCGGTCTTTCGCAGGCGGTGGCTGTGCTGCCCGGCTTGTCGCGCTCAGGCACTACCATTGCGACGGGTCTGCTGCTTGGTAACAAGAAGGAGAGTGTGGCGCAGTTCTCGTTTTTGATGGTTTTGCCACCGATTTTGGGAAATGCACTGCTCGACATTGTCAAGGGCGACTTTGGCGGCGGAGTAGAGGTTGTACCGACAGTTGCGGGCTTTATTGCCGCTTTTGTGACGGGTTGTATCGCCTGCAAGTGGATGATTGGCATTGTTAAGCGTGGCAAACTGATATGGTTTGCTCTCTACTGCGCACTTGCCGGAGCTGTGGCTCTTGCAACAGCTATATTCTAAGCTATGGAGTTGAAGGAGATAAATTTGGTTGAGGATGGCTATGTAGCCGTTATCGATAAGCCGTTGGAGTGGACCTCGGCAGATGTTGTGCGCAAGGTCAAGTTCCGCCTTCAGCGTATGGGCTATCGCAAGATAAAGGTCGGTCACGCCGGCACGCTCGACCCGCTTGCCACGGGCATACTGCTCGTATGTATCGGTCGTGCAACAAAGCGCGTGGATGAACTTCAGGCAGAGCGCAAGGAGTATGTTGCCGAGTTGATGCTGGGTGCAACCACGCCGAGCTTCGATATGGAGCATCCTGTGAATAAAACCTACCCGACAGAGCATATCACCCGCGAGAAGGTGCTGGAGGCTCTTGCCACACTTGAGGGCGAGCGACTTCAGTCGCCACCGCTCTACTCGGCAAAGAAGGTCGAGGGCGTCAGGGCGTACGAGTTTGCGCGTCAGGGCGAGGATGTAGAGCTGAAGAAGGCTCTGATAAATATCTATTCGCTCACGCTTGAGCAGTACGAGCTGCCGAAGATTCGCATCAGGGTAGAGTGCAGCAAGGGAACTTATATCCGCTCGCTTGCGCAGGAGATTGGCGAGACACTTGATAGTGGAGCCTACCTGACATCGTTGCGTCGTACTGCAAGTGGCAACTTTAGGGTCGAAAATGCAGAACAACTCGAGGATTTTTTGAAAAAATTGTCAGAGTGTGAAACAAAACGCTGATTTTTTCGTAAATTCATTGATTGTTTGTCGTGTAATGTAAAAAACACTATATATGAAACTCTCACATTACGGATTTGACTTTAAACCGGAACTTATAGCAAAGTATCCGGAGATTAATCGTGATGAGTCTCGCCTTATTGTCGTACATCGCGATACGGGCGAGATTGAGCATCGCATCTTTAAAGATATTCTCGACTATTTTGAGGAGAAAGACCGCTTTGTCTTTAACGATACAAAGGTATTTCCGGCTCGCCTCTATGGAAATAAGGAGAAGACCGGTGCCGAGATTGAAATCTTCCTGCTTCGTGAGCTCAACCGTGAGCTTCGACTGTGGGATGTGCTGGTAGATCCTGCGCGTAAGATTCGTATCGGCAATAAGCTCTACTTTGGCGAGGATGATATTCTGGGAGCAGAGGTTATTGACAATACCACTTCTCGCGGTCGTACACTGCGTTTTCTCTACGATGGTTCGTATGAGGAGTTCAAGCAGACCCTCTATCGCCTCGGCGAGACTCCGCTGCCACGCTGGGTGCGCAAGGAGGTTGAGCCTGAGGATGCAGAGCGTTATCAGACAATTTTTGCCGAGAAGGAGGGCGCTGTTGTAGCCCCTACGGCAGGTATGCACTTCTCGAAGCACCTACTCAAGTGGATGGAGATTAAGGGCATTGATCGCTCATTTATCACTCTGCACGCAGGTTTGGGTAACTTCCGCAGCGTAGATGTTGAGGATTTGTCGAAGCATAAGGTCGATTCAGAGCAGTTCTTCGTGTCGGAGCAGGCTGCCGAGGAGATTAACGGAGCCAAGACCGATGGTCACAAGATTGTCGCTGTCGGCACAACAGTTATGCGTACTCTTGAGACCGTTGTCTCTACTCACGGACTTATCAAGCCGCAGGATGGCTGGACAAATAAGTTTATCTTTGCCCCTTACGACTTTACAGTTGCCGATGCTATGGTCTCAAATCTCCATCTCCCGGGCTCGACACAACTTATGATGGTTGCAGCCTTTGGTGGTTACGACAATGTCATGAAGGCATACAATGTAGCAGTAGAGGAGGGTTATCGCTTTGGTACATACGGCGATGCGATGTTGATTTTGTAGTAAAATTTTCTTAACTTTGCAAGTATAAATTACCGTTAATATATGGCAAAACATAAGATTCTCTATATCTGTCAGCAGATAATGCCTTACCTCCCTGAGAACGAGGAGTCGAAGCTCTGCCGTGAACTGTCGCAAGCAATGCAGGAGCGCGGAAATGAGATTCGTACATTTATGCCTCGCTATGGCTGCATTAATGAGCGTCGCAACCAGCTTCACGAGGTTATCCGCCTGTCAGGTATGAACCTTATCATTGATGATAATGACCATCAGCTCATTATCAAGGTGGCATCTATTCCATCTGCGCGCATACAGATATACTTTATCGATAATGAGGACTTCTTCTCGCGTCGAGCTGTTGTTACAGATGAAAATGGCGTTGAGTTTGAGGATAACGACGAGCGTATGGTATTCTTTGCCCGCGGCGTTCTTGAGACTGTCAAGAAGTTGCGTTGGACTCCCGATATTGTACACTGCCACGGCTGGTTCTCCTCTGTAGCTCCTATCTATCTGCGCAAGGTGTTTGATAACGACCCAATCTTCCGCGATGTGAAGATTGTAAGCTCACTCTATGAGAGCCGTTTTGAGAAGCCACTGCGTGATGAACTTCGCAAAAAAATCGAGAGCGAGGGTGTAGTAGATGAAAATATATCAATTATTGACAATCCTTCATACGAAAATCTGTATCGTTTCGTTATGTCGAATGTAGATGGCGTTATTGCCGGCTCGGCGGCTGTCGATACGAAGCTTCTTGACGAGGCTCGTGCAGCAGGCAAGCGAGTTATGGAGTATATATCGCCTGAGGAGGAGGGATTTTATGACAACTATACACGATTCTATGATGAACTGTTTTAATAAGCCACTCTCTTGGCTGCGACTTGTTGTTGCGGCTGCAGTAGCCCTTTTTACTGTTGGCTGCTCGGCAGATGTGGATAATGAACTTGGTTACGATATAATTCCTGACCACCAGAAGATGGAGATGCGCCATCTGACCTTCAAGGGTGGTAAGGTGATTAGTTTTAATGCTGCGACAAGTACTGAGGATAAGAGTAACTATGACGAGCGTGAGGGTCACTTCTTTCGCACATCGCTCTACCATACCGATTCTCTGCGTTCAAGCAACTTGGGTAACGGATATATCGGCGTAGAGCATAGTGATACCTTCGGTATGCGCTCATCGGCACTCGCTTCATCAATAATCTTTATGAATAGTGTTGATGAGGAGGAGGGCTTTGGTTATATGCCTATCTTCGATACAATGTCGCTTATTCTTACTATTAACGACTACGGTGTTGATACTCTTACTCCGGTGAAGTATGAGATTTATGAGCTGACAAAGCCTCTTTTGGGCAGTGTTGTCAATGCAGCCGATACTACGGCTTATACAAACTGCAATGTGGAGAGTGCTTATGATGCCTCAAAGCCGCTCTTTACCTTTGTTTTCCCTGATGGTAAGAAGACAGGTCCTTCGACAAATACGATCGACCTTACTCCGGTAGATATGTCGCGAAATGGTCAGACTTGGGACTTTGTGCGTCGTCTGATGCTTATCCCTGCCGACTATGACACAAATAAGAGTTGGGATGGTTATACGGTAGATAAGGATAGCCTTTACCGCAGTGAGAAGAAGTGGCAGCAGAACTTCCACGGTATCTATATCAAGCCTGTGCTTGAGAGTGTAGATAAGACAAAGGGTGGTGCGCTCTATAGCTTCGACCTCGCCGCTTCAGGCTTGCAGTTGCAGGGTAGAAATCGCAATCCTAAAGACCCTACACTTATTAAGGATACTATCGGTGCAAACTACTACTTCTATGACGAGACCATTGAGCCGTCTGTGGATGCTTATGGTAATCGCAATGAGGGTGTTGAGGGTGCAATTAATATCTCTGTAAACAGTATTGAGCACGACTATACAGGCTCTCTTGTGGGCAACTATAATTTTGCCGCATACGACAGTGCCGGCAATAAGCTGCCAAACAGCGCACGCGACGAGGTCTCTGAGAGCTTTGTTGAGGGTGTAGCCGGTGTAGGTACTGAGATATACTTTACCGACGAGTTCCTTGCAGAGATTAAGGCTGCGTATAATAATGAGAAGGATGGCAATAAGTATCGTGCTATCGGTATCAATCAGTGCCGTCTGTATGTATATCTTAAGGGCGCAGACTACTCTTGGGATGTGAATATGAGCAATGCACATCTGCTCACTCCGCTGATGGACTATTCACTTACCCGCTTGGGCTCTTATACAAAGAATTATAGCAAGCTCAGCTGTATTGTAGATTATGACCCTGAATATGAGGATACATACTCTACCGAGCTGCCTTATGGCGGATATATGAATCGTAGCCGCGGTTGCTATGAGTTGGATATTACAGGCTTTATGCAACACTTGTGTAACTATGTCAATTCGTTAGATAGCATTGAAGATTATGATGAGAGTGTAACTCCTCGTTCATTGGTCCTTGGTCCTGATGCACTGTCGCCTTATACATTCCAGCATACGGTGCTTCAAGGCTCAACTTCGACGCTTGCTCCACTCCACTTGGAGATGACATACACAATGATTAAGTAGTTGATAATAAATAGTTTACGCTAAAAATGAAACCTAAGTCAATAATACTTAGGTTTCGTTGCGTAACAGAGAAAAATAGTATATTAGGATGCAAAATCTGGTTATTGTAGAGTCGCCTGCGAAGGCGAAAACCATAGAGAAATTTCTCGGAAAGGACTATATCGTAAAGTCCAGCTTCGGACATATTCGAGATTTGGCAAAGAAGGGTTTGGGTGTAGATATTGATAACGGCTTCAGCCCCTGCTATGAGGTCTCTGAGGATAAGAAGAGGGTTGTAGATGAGCTGTCAAAATTATCAAAGAAGGTCGATGCTGTTTGGCTCGCATCCGATGAAGACCGCGAGGGAGAGGCAATTGCATGGCACCTTACAGAGGTGTTGGGTCTGCCACTTGATCGCACTCGCCGTATAGTTTTCCACGAGATTACAAAGAATGCTATTCTTAAGGCTATTGAAAACCCTCGTACAGTCGATTTGAATCTTGTAAATGCACAGCAGGCTCGCCGTGTGCTTGACCGTATTGTAGGTTTTGAGCTCTCGCCAATTCTTTGGAAGAAGGTCAAACCGGCACTCTCGGCAGGTCGTGTGCAGAGTGTTGCGGTTCGCCTTATCGTGGAGCGTGAGCGTGATATTATTGCGCATAACTCGACAAGCTACTACCGCGTAGTGGCTCAGTTCTACTCTGTTGAGGATAGCGAGAAGGTACTCTTCAAGGCTGAGTATTCACAGCGTTTTGCCGATAAGGAGCAGGCGTTGGCTATGCTTGAGAGCTGCAAGAGTGCTACATTTACAGTCGCTAATAGCGAGGTAAAGCCTACAAAGCGTTATCCTGCGCCGCCGTTTACAACATCGACTCTCCAGCAGGAGGCTGCACGCAAGTTCGGTATGTCTGTGTCGCAGACCATGTCTGTTGCGCAGCGTCTGTATGAGCAGGGTCTTATTACCTATATGCGTACCGACTCGGTAAACCTTTCGCAGCTGGCTATCAACGCTTGTAAGCAGGAGGTTACTCAGCTCTTTGGCGAGAAGTACTCAAATCCTCGTAACTATACCACCCACAGCAAGGGTGCGCAGGAGGCTCACGAGGCTATCCGCCCATCGTATATCGACCGCCGCGAGATTGACGGAACGGCAGTAGAGAAGCGTCTCTATGACCTTATCTGGAAGCGTACAGTAGCTTCGCAGATGGTTCCGGCAGATATTGACCGTACAACTATCACTATCAATATGTCGGGTAGCGATGAGCACTTTGTGGCTACGGGCGATACTATGCGTTTTGACGGCTTTATGCGCCTCTACTCTGAGAGTACTGAGGAGGAGAATCAGGATGGCGAGCAGAGCGCAACACTCCCACATATTAAGGAGGGAGAGGTTGTTAAATATCAGAATATCGTTGCAACCGAGCGATTTACACAGCCGCCTATGCGTTATAATGAGGCTTCTCTCGTAAAACGCCTTGAGGAGTTGGGTATCGGTCGTCCATCAACATACGCACCGACAATCTCTACAATTATCACCCGTGGATATGTAGAGAAGAGCTCTCGTCCGGCACAGAAGCGTAACTACACCTCTGTAACCCTTCGCGGAGCAAATATTACCGAGAAGATTGCGTCAGAGAACTACGGAACAGAGAAAAACCGTCTCTGCCCAACCGATATAGGTATGGTTGTCAATGACTACCTCGAGAACCAATTTGCAATGATTATGGACTATAACTTTACGGCGAATGTCGAGAAGGAGTTTGACCGTATCGCTGAGGGCGAGTTGCAGTGGTCTGAGATGATTAATACCTTCTATACACCGTTCCATAAGATGGTCGATAATGCTATCGGCACACAATCCTCTGCCCATCAGCAGGTGCGTGTTTTAGGCACAGACCCTACTACCGGTCACGCTGTCAAGGCGCGTATTGGTCGCTATGGTCCTATGGTAGAGATTGAGGCAGCAGATGGCAATAAGCCGCAGTATGCTTCGCTTAAGAAGGGTCAGCTTATTGAGTCAATCACTCTTGAGGAGGCATTGGAACTCTTCGCACTGCCCCGCATTGTGGGCGTATATGAGGGCGAGGAGGTTGTTGTCGGTATCGGTAAGTTCGGAGGTTATGTTCGCCACGGAAAGACCTTTGCATCGCTGGCTAAGAGTGACGACCCTTACACTGTCTCATACGAGCGTTCTGTGGAGCTGCTTCGCCAGCAGAAGGAGCAGGCTGCCGCTGCAAATGTGCCACTGAAGACCTTTGCAGAGGATAAGTCTCTTGTTGTCAAAAATGGTCGCTATGGTGCCTATATCGCCTATAAGGGCAAGAACTATCGCCTTCCAAAGGGTACAAAGCCGGAGAACTTGACCTATGAGGAGAGTATGAAAATTGTAAATTCATCAAAGAAATAAACCTTAAAAATAAGAGAATTATGAAGAGACTTTTTGTTACACTGCTTGTCTGTATGCTCGCTTTCAATGCATTTGCAGAGGAGAAGGGCTATAAGTTTACCGATGGTAAGCTCATTAAGACTACATCTGTAAAGAATCAGTTCCGTAGCGGTACTTGCTGGTGCTACTCGGCTCTCTCTTGGCTTGAGAACGAGATTATGCGTGCCGGTGGCGAGGAGATGGACCTCTCAGAGATGTGGATTGTTCGTAATGTATATTTCGAGAAGGCTGTAAAGTATGTGCGCCTGCACGGTGCGCTCAACTTCGCTGTTGGTGGTGCATTCCACGATGTTACCGAGGGTATTAAGAAGTACGGTATCGTTCCGCAGGAGGTATATCAGGGTCTAAACTATGGTACCGACCTGCCTCACTTTAACGAGATTGATGCAGTGCTGAAGGCTTATGTAGATGCAATTATAAAGAATCCTAACAGAACCCTCACTACCGCTTGGCAGGCAGGTCTGAACGGTATCCTTGACGCATATTTCGGTAAGATGCCTGAGACTTTCGAGTATAAGGGCAAGACCTACACCCCACAATCTTTCGCAGAGTCTCTTCCAATCAATATGGAGGACTATGTATCCCTCTCTTCATTTACTCACCACCCATTCTACTCAACCTTCGTTATCGAGGTGCCTGATAACTGGATGTGGGCAAGCGTACACAATGTGCCACTTGAGGAGCTTATGGCAGTTATCGACAACGCTATCGAGAACGACTACTCAATCGGTTGGGCTTCAGATGTCTCAGAGAAGGGCTTTAACCGCGCTAAGGCTATCGCCGTTGTTCCTGAGGATAATGTTGATAATATGAGCGGTACAGATGCCGAGCGTTGGGGCGCAATGACAGCCAAGGAGCGCGATCAGGCACTCTATAGCTTCGATAAGCCGGGTAAGGAGAAGACCATCACCCAGCAGATGCGTCAGGAGGCTTACGATAACTATCAGACAACAGACGACCACGGTATGGTTATTATCGGAACCGCTACCGATCAGTGCGGCAACCCATATTTCAAGGTTAAAAACTCTTGGGGCGTTATGTCTCCATACGATGGCTACTACTACTTCTCACGCCCATTCGTTGAGTATAAGACCTTATCTATTATGGTCAATAAGAATGCGATTCCGAAGGTTATTCGTAAGAAACTAGGTCTCTAATATTTTATCGTGATAGCGGCACATTTTCTGCCGCTACTCCAAAACTCGACAAAGGGCAGTACCACAAAGTACAGCCCTTCGTCGTCTTTTGAAGCGAGCGTGGTAAATGCACCACTCTGACGATAAAATGGTGCAAACTATAGTCGGAGTGAAATTTGAATTTCTGTTCTTTTCGGATTTAGGAAAACCATCGTAGATGGTACAAGAAAAAGAGAGATTGCGCGTCAAGTTTACTTGAACAGAGCAAATCTCTCTTTTTATTGTAATAGCCACACGGCTATCCTAAATCCGCAACGCACAAGAGAAACGCAGTTTCTCCGAAAGCTTTTTGCACGCCCTGCTTTTTCTCGAAAAAGCGGGCAGTTATGCGTAGCTTAAACGGCGTAGGTCTTAAACGATGCCCTGCTCGAGCATAGCTTGTGCGACCTTCATAAAGCCGGCGATATTTGCGCCCTTGACATAGTTTACATATCCGTCAGGTTGTGTGCCGTACTTAACGCATGCTGCGTGGATAGACTCCATGATGTAGTGCAGTTTGCTATCGACCTCGGCGGCAGACCAGCTGATGTGCATAGCGTTTTGTGTCATCTCAAGACCTGATGTAGCCACGCCACCTGCATTTACAGCCTTACCCGGAGCGAAGAGGATTTCTGCCTTTTGGAATGTAGCGATAGCCTCAGGGGTACAACCCATATTAGATACCTCGGCTGCGCACCAAGTGCCGTTTGCGAGAAGTTCGGCTGCATCATCTCCGTTAAGCTCATTTTGGAATGCGCACGGAAGGGCTATGTCGCACTTAATGCTCCACGCCTTCTTATTTGGGATAAATGTTGCATCGGTAAACTTCTCGGCAAATGGAGCTACGATATTGCGGTTAGAGGCACGCAGAGCGAGCATATAGTCGAGTTTCTCCTGTGTCATACCGTTTGGATTATAGACTACGCCGTCAGGACCTGATATAGCGACAACTGTTGCACCAAGCTCTGTAGCCTTTGTAGCTGCGCCCCAAGCGACATTTCCGAAGCCGGAGATTGCAACTGTTGCACCCTTAATGCTCTTACCAGCCTTTGCGAGCATATGCTCAACAAAGTAGAGGGCACCAAAGCCTGTTGCCTCAGGGCGGATAAGAGAGCCACCCCAATTGATACCCTTACCTGTAAGTACGCCTGTGTTGTACTCACGAGCGAGCTTCTTGTACATACCGTACATATAGCCAATCTCGCGACCGCCTACACCAACATCGCCTGCCGGAACATCTGTATCAGGACCGATATTGTTCCACAACTCCCACATAAACGCCTGACAGAAACGCATAATCTCTGCGTCAGACTTGCCCACAGGATCGAAGTCCGAACCACCCTTTGCACCACCCATAGGCAGTGTTGTCAGGGCATTCTTAAATGTCTGCTCGAAGCCGAGGAACTTGAGCATTGATACATTTACAGCCTTATGGAAACGGATACCGCCCTTGTAAGGACCGATTGCGCTGTTAAACTGTATGCGATAGCCGATGTTTGTCTGAATTTCGCCGCGGTCATCTACCCAAGTTACGCGGAATGTAAAGATACGGTCAGGCTCAACCATGCGCTCGACGATTTTTGCCTTCTCGAACTCAGGGTGCAGGTTGTAAACCTCTTCGATAGATTCAAGTACCTCTTGTACTGCTTGCAGATACTCACTCTCGCCCGGATGCTTGCGCTCCAGGTCTGCCATAATAGTTTGAACTTTCATATTGTAGAAGTTTTAAGGTTTTTCCTTTACAAAGTTAATCAAAAGTTAAGAATATGCAAATATTTTGCACATTTTTTCTAAAGAGATACGACAAACTCCTTGCCGCAGCCTCCGAAACGATTTACCTCGATTTTATCGTTAAAGAGTGTTTTGTCGCCACTCTCTATCTTTACTTGTAGTGGGAAAGTGGTCTGCTCACCGGCGAGTGTGACACTCTGCGGAATAGAGTTTGGGAGCAGATAGATGTAGAATCTGACCTTATTGCACGGCTCAAAGTCGAGCGATACGGTGCGGCGGCGCGACCAACCTTGCGGAGCCTCGTCGCAGTTTGAATCTATCGGTAGGGGAGAGTCCTCCGTAGAGCAATAGCCTACCTGCTCTCCCTCGCTATTTTGGAGGGAGAGGGTGACTAAGATGTTATAACGCCAACTCTCGGCGTAAGATGTTGTAAGTAGCAGTCTGTACATTAGCTTGGTAAATCCACCTTGACCTTCTCGTACTTATAACCCATAAGATGTAGAGCAACAGAGACTCCGAGGGCAAAGAATACCTTAACTACGCGGGCAAAGATATGAAAAGCCATAACGCTCTGTGGCTCAATGCCCTCCTTGCGGATAGCTGTCTCAGCACTCTGTGCTGCACTGCACAGAGCATCCTCCACGCGGTCGATATCTGCCTGCTTAATGCCGTTGTCAAGCATCAGGTAGGCAACATACTCATCCATCTCGTCAAACCCACGGGCATCACGCAGGCGAAGGTATGTATTCTCATCCTCTTTAATATCCTGCTTGTCCCACAGCACTGCTGCACCTGCACCGAAATATGCAGCCCAAGCGATAGCTGCAAGCGGATAATCTGCAATCTGTGGTACTGCATCTGCCATATAGTCGGGTGCGCAACGGTGCCACATCTGACCCAATTCCTCCACCTCGAAGGTGTAACCGCCAAGCAGATTCTTCTCTGACAGAGCCTTTGTCAGCTGCTCGACAAGACCCTTCTCAAAATTCTGTAAATACTCCTGTTGTTCCATAATTATCTCTTCTCTCTCTTCTCCTTTTTGATTGTCGAGCCCTTGACAGTCCAGCCAAATGTACCCAACTTTTCGCCCAAGGCGTAGTACTCGCCGTGAGCATAACCCAAAAGCTCTGCGCGCGAAAGGTCTAACTTGCCACTCTCAGCATCAAGCAGAGTGTCGTCAATCATCACGCCCACAACCTCAGCAATGAACATATCGTGCGAGCCAAGCTCAAAGACCTGCTTAACCTTGCACTCGATATTTATCGGCGACTCTGCAATTGCAGGAGCAGATACATTGTTGCACCTCTCGGCAGTCAAACCGCAGTACTCGAACTTATCAAAATCCCTACCTGAACGCACACCACACCAATCCGTAGCGCGAGCAAGGGCACGGGTTGTCAGATTTATCACAAATTCGCCGCTTTTGCGAATCATATCGTAAGAGTGACGCTCCTTGCGTACCGATATGTAACACATTGCCGGCTCGGAACATATAGTGCCCGTCCATGCAATAGTTATAATATTTTTCTGCCCGTCAATATCCCCACAGCTTACCATCACTGCCGGCACGGGCGAAATCATTGTTCCTGCTCTCCAATTCTGTTTCATAGTGCAAAGATAACAATTTTGTTGTTAAAATAACCTATTTGTTGTAGTTAAGATTTTGTATATTGAAATATTTATACTACCTTTGTAGTATATAATGGGAGACTATGGCAGAGAATAAGGTTGTACATCAGTTGGAGCAGAGTATCGATAAGATGCTCGAGCAGTACACACTTGCTACCGAGGAGGTGGCTCGTCTGCAAATGCTTACAGCAGCACAGCAGCGCAAAATTCGTACCCTCCAACAGCAACTCTCTGACACCGAGAGGTCTCTTGCGCAGGCAAAACTTACAGAGGCAATGACCGCCGTAGGTCGTGATAATAAGGCTGCGCGCGCACAGATTAACCGTTTATTGCGGGAGGTTGATAAGTGTATAGAGATTGTTTCGGCGAGGATTTAGGATGAATTTGGACGAGTATGGCTATTAGGAAACATACATTTACTCTTCTTAACAAGAAGTATGAACTTGATGTTGCAGATCAGCTGGAGGAGGTCTTTCGTATGGGCGAGCGTCGCTTAAATGCGCAGCTGCTTGAGACTATGAAGGAGAAGACCGACGGCTACGACGACAGAGATTATCTGGCTCGCGTGGCTTTGGAGCTGGCAACAGAGTTGATATGCCTTGAGAGCGAGAGTCGTGGAGAGCCTGATAGCGAAGCTCTGAGAGCAATGATAGAGAAGATTGAGGCGACGCTGAAATAGACTGTTGCCATCGTTCTTTAAATACATTAGTAGGAAATACCCGCATAGATTCCTTTCGTTTTGCGAAACTGAACACTTTTTACATTGGGGCAGTCTCATTTGTCAAAACCAGGCCCTGTAGCCGGCAACGGTGAGTACCGCGTGTACCGATGGAAGGTTGCGATTTACCAGCAGAACCCCACACATGACTTATTTTACAGATTCGTCATTACCTAACAAGGAATCTACTGCGGATTTTTTTTGTCGTGATAATAATATACCTGCTTTCGCTACTTTATTCTCGTCAATGGGAAATACAGAAGTATGTCCCATCACCTCGAATATCAGCGAGCGTTGTATTTTCGTCACGCTGAAAACAAAAAAGTCAAAAGTGGTAGAGATACACTTTGACAATGACAAATATTAACAAGAAAACTTTTAAACCAAACATATACTTATACTATGGAATATACAATGATTTTAGTAGTTGCCGTAGTTGTTTCAGCTTTGGTTGGTGGATTGACCTATTGGTTGGTCAAGTCTCGCGCGCAGTCTATGATTCGTGAGGCGGAGAGCCAGGCTGAGATGATTAAGAAGGAGAAAGCCCTTCAGGCAAAGGAGAAGTTTATACAACTCAGAAGTGAACACGATCGTGCTGTAAACGAGCGTAATCAGAAGATTAAGGAGGCTGAGCAGCGCGTGCGTCAGGCAGAGCAGAGTGTTCAGCAGCAGCAGAAAGAGTTGGAGCGTAAGATTGCCGAGAGTGACAAGGTAAAGAGTAAAATGGAGGCTCAGATTGCCTCTCTTGAGGAGCGTAAGGCTGAGTTGGCTCAGATTATGTGCGAGCAGAACTCTCGCCTTGAGCAGATTTCGGGTATGAGCTCGGAGGATGCGAAGAACACACTTATTGAGAATATGAAAGCCGAGGCAAAGAGCGAGGCTGCTGCATATATCAATGAGACTATTGAGGAGGCAAAGCTCACTGCAACAAAGGAGGCAAAGCGTATTATCGTAGCCTCTATTCAGCGAGTGGCTACCGAGACTGCTATTGAGAACTCTGTGACAGTGTTCAATATTGACTCAGAGGATGTTAAGGGTCGTATTATCGGTCGTGAGGGTCGTAATATCCGCGCGCTTGAGGCTGCTACAGGTATCGAGATTATCGTAGATGATACGCCGGAGGCTATTATTCTTAGTGGTTTTGACCCTGTGCGTCGTGAGATTGCTCGTTTGGCTCTGCATCAGCTTGTAACCGATGGTCGTATCCACCCTGCACGCATTGAGGAGGTTGTGGCTAAGGTTAAAAAGCAGATTGAGGAGGAGATTGTCGAGGTTGGTAAGCGTACAGCAATCGACCTCGGTATTCACGGTCTGCATCCGGAGCTTATCCGTCTTATCGGTAAGATGAAGTACCGCTCTTCTTATGGTCAGAACTTGCTCCAGCACGCACGCGAGACTGCCAACCTTGCAGGTATTATGGCTGCCGAGTTGGGTCTTAATCCAAAGTCTGCTCGTCGTGCCGGTCTGCTCCACGATATTGGTAAGGTACCTGATGACGAGCCGGAGTTGCCACACGCAATTATCGGTCAGAAGCTCGCTGAGAAGTATAAGGAGAAGGCTGATGTATGTAATGCCATCGGTGCTCACCACGACGAGACTGAGATGACATCTATGATTGCACCGATTATTCAGGTGTGCGATGCTATCTCGGGTGCGCGTCCGGGAGCTCGTCGCGAGGTTATCGAGTCGTACATTAAGCGTCTGAAGGAGATGGAGGATATCGCTCTCTCTTATGAGGGTGTGGTTAAGACATACGCAATTCAGGCGGGTCGTGAGCTGCGCGTTATCGTTGGTGCGGATAAACTCTCTGATGCTGAGTCTGAGGCTTTGTCACATGACATCGCAAAGCGTATTCAGGATGAGATGACATATCCGGGACAGGTAAAGATTACCGTTATCCGAGAGACTCGCTCAGTGAGCTACGCGAAGTAGTATCGTACTATTTGTAGTCTATATTTTCAGCGGAGAGAACAGTTCTCTTCGCTGATTTCTTATATTTTGGGCTAAAAATGTTGGAAATTGGCGATATAATTATTATATTTGCTTGACTAATAATTCCAAAAACTTAATGCGTATGAAAAAGGTGCTGCTCTGTGTGGTGGTTGCCCTTATGGCGGCTTGTACCACCAATGAGATTGACGAGGTCAGACTCGAAATAGACAATGGTCCGAGAGTATATGCTGTGATAGACAGTGAGGGCGGGCAGCGTGTGGAGCTAAACGACCAATTAAAGACAGTTTGGACTGCCGGAGACCAGTTTATCGCATTTGACGATGACGAGAATGTTTATGGGTGCACTTTTACAGGCTCTACGGGCGATCGCGATGGAGAGTTTACGGTAAAGGGGTTAGGATATTTTGAAGCAGAATATAATTTTCGTGGTAAACATATAGGTTTCTATCCGTATGCAGCATGGGAAGGTATTCTTACCTACAAAAGTGATAATACCTATCCGATAATGGTTGCATCTATAGGTGCTACTCAGAATTATAAAGCGGGTAGTTATGACCCTACGACAAACTATATGATTGGTAGTAGCGATGATGGTCAGAACTACACTTTCAGAAATCTGCATGGCTACTTGCGTCTATCGCTTACAGGAGATAAGAAGGTGAAAAAGATTGCTGTAAAGGGTAATAAAGGGGAGACTCTTTCGGGTAAGATGTTTTATGATACTTTTGAGATTGATACTTACGATTGGTATCAACCTGATGGCGACACCATAACCCTTGATTGTGGCGAGGAGGGTGTGCAGCTGACAGATAGCCCGACCGAGTTCTATATCACTATGGCACCGACTGTTTTTGAGGAGGGTATTACTGTCGATATTACCTTTACCGATGGTACAATGTTCCCTAAGGCTACATCAAAGAGTGTAGTTGTCAGCCGTAATACAATCCAGCCGATGGCGACATTCGAGACCTCAGAGAGTGCGATAGTATGGCAGAGTGTTACTATATCTCACACAGGTAGTCAGATTACTGCGCCTATCCTTTATGGTAGCGCATCGCTTGTCGGTACAATCAATTGGGGCGATGGTAGCAGCTCTGAAATTGAGCCATACTCGTATATATATCGCTTTGCTGATGAAGAGACCTCGCATCAGGTAGTTGTCAAGGCTATGGGTGCAACAAGATTTGTTATTCACAGCTGCGAGGGTGTGTCGAAGATAGATTTTTCTAAATTCTAATAGGGAGGATTGGTTATGAAGAGAATATTTGCAATACTTATACTGTTAGGTGCATCACTTTCGCTTACAGCTGCACCAATTAATGAGAGCAAGGCTCGTAAGATAGCCGAGGATTTCTTTGCTTGCAATACAACCCGTACTCTCGGTGTTACCCTTGAGTGGTCGGGCAGTGACCTTAATGTTCAAGGCGCAGCAACAAGAGCTACTGTGGACAATCCGATGCTCTATATATATAATAGGTCTGACAATGGCGGTTTTGTGATTGTTGCGGGCGACGATAGCGTGCGTCCTATTGTGGCATACTCTTTTGAGAGGGCTTTTGAGGTGGATAGGGTATCTCCTGAGGCAAAAGAGCTGCTCAATGCGTGGTGCGAACAGATTGCTGCGGCAGATGGAGAGTCAAGAGTTGTAACCCGTGCAGATGTTGACCTTGGAGATGTTATTGCCGAGTATCAGACTGCAAAGTGGAATCAGGATACCCCGTTTAATGACAAATGTCCGGTGATTGATGGTAATCGCTCGGTTACAGGCTGTGTCGCTACTGCGATGGCGATAATCTGCTACTATAATAAGTGGCCCCAGAGTGTAAGCACATCAATTCCGAGTTACCAATATGTCGATGTAAATAATGTTACTCAAACAGTTCCTGCAAACGACATAACCAACCGCATCTACAACTATATAAATATGTTGTCAGATTATAGCGGCGATTATACTACCACACAGGGTAATGCTGTCGCTACACTACTGTACGATTTGGGAACAATGGTAAAGATGAACTACCATCCGACAGGCTCAGGAGCGTTTGATAGGGATGCCGCTATTGCATTGACTACACATTGTAAGTATAGTAAGGGTGCAAAATTAGTCTCTCACGCAGCATATACTGAGGAAGAGTGGACTGCACTCCTTCAAAATAACCTGAAAACCTATGGTCCTACCTATTTCAGCGGAAGTGGAGAGAGTGGAGGTCACGCATTTGTGTTAGACGGATGTACCGATAAGGGCTTTTTCCAAATCAACTTTGGTTGGGGTGGTTATGGAAATGGCTACTTCTTATTACCGAATATTGAGTTTTATGAGTGGCAACAAGCTATTATAGAACTTACTCCTGATAAGAATCAGACTTCAACTTATGAGGTTCAACTTGCACTGTATAACAATGGTACTGTCCCGGGTCTGTTGAGCGATGCAACTGTTTATGAGCAGGGTGAGGCGTTTGAGGTAGTAGCTCTTGTATGCAATGACGGATTTATCGATTTTGATGGTGTTATAGAGTTATGCCTGTGTGATAATAATGGAACTATAAAAGAGGTACTTGGTAGCCAAACAAGACAAATAGGACAAAATGTTTGGTATCAAATATCATTTACGCCTACCATAACCTCTACTATAGAGGCAGGAGATCGCCTGCGTATATACTATAAGGATAATAATTCAGTCAGTGAGAAGCAGTGGGCAAGGGCTTCCAATCCTGAGGCTGTAAATGAGCTGATTATCTGTGGCTCGGCTGAGGATATTGCTAAATCTTTGATAATTGGCTATGAGCCTCACTATGTTCAAGACGGGACAGAGTATAAAGTTCTGTTGATACAATCATCTATGGCAATACAATGTAAGCTGTTAAATCAAGATAAGAGTGCTGTTTTATTGGAGGGTAATATGCGTGCAAACATTATGGAAGGTTATTTGACTCCTTCGAGTACAGGTACTAATAGTTATTGGCTGCGTGTATATGCCTCCGGAACGGAGTATTATGATTTGGAACTTGTATTCTAAGAGAAGCTGTCTAACAAGGTGATTTCTGCGTTACACTTGCCCTCAAAATGCTCATTTACGCTTAAGTAAACTCCGCTTTTTCGGGCTTGCAAGCCTTGAAATCCCTCTTGTTATACAACTTCTAAGAGAAGAGGCTGTCGCAACAACCTAAGTTGGACAGCCTCCTCTCTTATATCTCTACCAGCTCTGCCTTGATGGCGTGAACGACAAGGCTGGCTGTATTATTGCAACCGGTCTTTTCGAGAATGTGGGCACGGTGTGCATCTACGGTGCGCTTGGAGATTTGTAATTTATCGGCAATTTGCGGTGTGGACATACCCTGACAGATACAGGTAAGCACTGCCACCTCTCGCTCAGAGAGCGCATCGGAGTCGTTCTCCTCATCGTGGTTGTAGAGGCTGTCGGCATAGTCGGGGATATATTTTCCACCGGCGGCAACTATATCTATGGCTTCAAAGACGGTCTGTATATCCGAATCCTTATTGATAAATCCGACAGCTCCGACAGATGTCATCTTCTCGATATACTGACTCTCGCCAAACATCGTGAGAACAATAACTTTCAGATTAGGATTGTGCCTGAGTGCCAACTGTGTAGCTGTCTTGCCATCCATATTGGGCATTGATATATCCATCAGTACAACATCTGCATCCAACTCCGGCAGTGCTGCTATAAACTGAGAGCCGTCAGAGAACTCTCCGACAATAGTATAATTCTTATTTGTCTGAATAAGACCCTTTATGCCGTTACGAAAAAGGGTGTGGTCATCAACAAGAGCTATCTTAACCATTCTTACGACCATTTAGTGTTATACATATTGAGGCACTCATACCCTTACCCTCACTGCCTTGAATATCTACCGTTCCGCCCAAGGTACTTATGCGTGAGGAGATGTTCGACAGACCCATTCCGCAGTCCATCATAGCCTTTGGATTAAATCCCTTGCCGTTGTCCGAGTAGTCAAGTGTTATGGCAGAGTGGTCAAAGAGTATGCTCAGTTTTATTGCTGTGCAACCTGAGTGCTTGAGAGAGTTGTTTATCAACTCGCACACTACACGATATATAATTACCTCCACATCGCTGTCAAAACGCTCATTTTTGAGTGTAGTTTTAAAGTCTATTGCAACATTGTGCATAGCCTCGCAGCGAGTAGTGAAGTTGTGGACAGCCTGCGCGAGTCCGAAGTCGAGCAACACCTGTGGTGAGAGGTTGTTCGAAATCTCTCTTACAGAGCGTATTGCCTCGTCAATGACAACTCTTGTATTTGTGATAATCTCGCGCTGCTCATCGGGCATATCCTGCATAGAGAGAGCCGAAAGCGACATCTTTGCAGAGGATAGCAGAGGACCGAGACCGTCGTGCAACTCCTTTGAGAAGTTGAGCCTTGAACGCTCCTCGGTGCGCAGTACAGCTGTAAGTATGCGACGGTTGAAGAGTGCCCGCTGGCGATCTACGCGCTCCAAATAGCTGACCAATCTGTGGGCAAACATCACCGCAAAGGAGATGCAGACCGACACTCCGATACCGAGGGCAATAGAGACATAGAATGTCGCCTGATTACCTTTGATGCTCAGAAGCTCAAACCAACGCTCAAGCGCGATAAGTATAAAACCGATTATGCAGAGTATCCAAATGGCATTATACTTTGTCCTCTTGACAAGTCGAAGCGCGTAGATTATCGCAGCAACTTGTAGTAGTAGAGTAATGGCAATAGCAATACCCAGCGCAAGAGGAGTAGTAGCCATAGGAATAGTTTTATAGAGTTCTCCTTAGAATATCTAACTGATTGTATGCCGTAAGATCGACCTGTACAGGCACTACAGCCACATATCCGTTTGCAAGTGCCCACTCGTCAGACTCCTCTGCCTCAGGCTCGAAGTTTACAAAACCACCCGTGAGCCAATAGTAGTCACGACCGTGCGGGTCGGTATGCTTGTGGAAGTGGTCGCGCCAAAAACCGCGTGTCTGACGGCAGACCTTTATGCCCTTAATCTGCTCTGTCGGCAGTTTCGGAATATTTACATTCAGCGCAAGCGGGCGTGGCAAATCGCTCTCTAAAACTCTCTGCGCAATCGCTACACCATACTCTATGCAGGCTGTAAAGTCGGCGTCAGAGTTGTCGTCAAGATTTGAAAGACCGATAGATGGTATGCCGTAGAACGATGACTCGATAGCAGCACCCATAGTTCCCGAATAGAGAACATTGCTACCTGAATTTGGACCGTGATTAACACCCGAAATTGCCAAATCGACCTTTTGATCTGCAAGCAGATGGTCAAGGGCAAACTTGACACAATCTACCGGAGTGCCATTGAGCGCATATATAGTCACATCCTCGCTCTGACTTATAAGCCTTGCGCGGAGCATATCGTAAATTGTAATAGCCTGACTCTTACCACTCTGAACAACCTCCGGAGCCACTGCTATAACCTTCCCAAATCGGCGTGCAACCTCAATTGCCGCTGCAAAACCCTTTGCTGAGTAACCATCATCGTTGGTTACAAAAATAACTCTCTCTTTCATCATATCGCAAAGGTAGTGATTTTTTAGAATATTCTCAAAACCACCTATAATAAAAAATCCCGCCGAAGCGGGATTGATTGTGTTACTCTATAGATTGATATGTACTGATATGTACTGAATAATATTGATAGAATTACTATGGACTATTACGGTATATGCATCATACATCGATTCAGGTACACTCTTAGGTCGCCAATATATCAAACTACCTTTAGAACCCTCTAAAAGTTTATAAGAGATAGTCGTACCCTTTGTTGATAAATAAATTTTATTTATTCCAACTGTTATACTATCTGAAATAATAAAACGGTTATCTTTAATGTCGGCACCCCAAAATATATTGCGCTCAGAGTCGGACGACTGCTCTCCATACCAATATATTCGACTATTGCCATAGTTTAGTACAGATATACCATCTTCTGTCGTTTCTACACTGTCAGGAGTTCCAAAGGTGGTGTATAGTTGCTCTTGGCTATACTTCTCGCCTACAATAAGTCCATTAACAATAATACCTTGTACATCTTGAGCTTTCGCAAAGTTAAACGCGAATGTAGTAAAAATAACTGCAATTAGTTTTAGTATTCTTTTCATGGTTGTCTATCTTTACGGTTTACACTTGCACAAATATAATAAAATAAAATAAAATGATAAAAAGAATGAGATAAATTTTAAGTTGTTCCTAAGTCTCAACAACTTCTGCGGTGAAGTGTCGTTGTCTAAGTTGTTGTAGCAGCCTTAGTGAGTGATAGTAGTAAAAATGGTCGTCATAGTTTGTAGTTTGATAAAAAAGTACTACCTTTGCTGCTGCAGAGGGGTGCTTTTTTGCTTTGCAAAATTGCTGAGATTATACCCATTGAACCGGATACGGGTAATGCTGAGACCGGGATGTAGCATAATCGATAAAATACCCCTTTTCTAATTTTTTAACTAATTAATAATTAAGAAGTTATGAAAAGGTTTTTTCTGACTCTCGCCGTGGCGGGGTTATCGCTCGGCGCACATGCGGCAGGCAGTGTCGCACAAGACAATCAACATTCAAACAACCAACTTTTAGACCCTCAGACCGACTCTGTGGCGATGTATGACCATATCGGCACAATTGAGGTGGTGGCTCTGCGTGCGGGCAAGTCGTCGCCCACGGTCTATACCAACATCGGTCACAGGGAGATTGAGCGCAACAGCTATGGAACAGATATTCCGTCGCTACTGGCTCTATCGCCATCATTGATTGCGACAAACGAGACGGGTATCGGCATTGGCGGTACATCTATCCGCCTCAGAGGTACTGATGCCACGCGAGTTAATGTGACAATCAACGGTATGGCACTCAACAATCCCGACTCGCACTCTACCTATTGGTATGACACTCCCGACCTTATATCTGCTGTCGGGGATATTCAGGTTCAGCGAGGTGCGGGCATCTCGACAAATGGCACGGGAGCGTTTGGTGGTGCGATAAATATGACCACGGCAGCACCGGCGACAGCGTTCGGTGGCTCGGCGTCGCTCTCTTATGGCTCGTACAACACAAATAAGCAGTCTGTGCATATCGGCTCGGGACTTATGGGTGGTCATTGGACGGTGGATGCGCGTCTGAGTCATATCGGCTCTGACGGCTATATAGACCGTGGTGCGACAGACCTAAAGTCGTATATGTTTCAGGCGGGTTATTATAATAGCACGACTTCGGTAAAGTTGCTCTCTTTTGGTGGAAAGGCAAAGACATATCTTACATATACGGGAGTGACAAAGGAGGAGATGGAGCTATATGGTCGTCGCTACCACACCGAGGGTCAATATGAGACCTCTCACGGACCGTATATCCTTGCTGACGGCACTCATGTCGATTATTATGACGATCAGACTGATAACTATCTTCAGACTAACAATCAGCTGATTGTCAATCATCGCTTTAATGAGCGTTGGATGATGAATGTCACAGGTTTCTATACATACGGCTACGGATATTATAAGCAGTACAAAGATGCACGCACACTGCTTGAGTATGGTAATTTGGGTGTTACCGATTCGAGCATCGAGGCAGATATGATTCGTCGTAAGATTATGCGTAATCACACCTACGGCATAAACCTCTCGGGACACTATACAGCCGATAAAATCTCGGCAGTATTTGGTGGCTCGTGGAGCGACTATCGCTGTCCACATTGGGGCGATATAGAGTGGGTGGATGGTATGGAGAGCAGCGCTGTTGCGGGTCGTTGGTATGATAACGATGTCCGCAAGCACGACGCCAATATCTTTGCCAAAGCGGTGTGGAGCGTTGCCAAAGGACTGAATATCTCTGCCGATATGCAGTATCGTATTGTGAGCTATCGTGCGTGGGGTGTGAATGATAATTTTGATTGGAATACGATGCAGATGCAGCCTATCTCGGTCGATAAACTCTACCACTTCTTCAACCCTCATATCGGTATAAACTATAACTTTGCCCGCCGACATACCCTCTATGCCTCCTTCTCTATTGCCAATAAGGAGCCGACGCGTGCCGACTTTACAGACCGCTATATGTTCAGTTCGGATAGTAGCGAGCCTAAGCCGGAGAGACTCTTTGACTACGAGTTGGGCTATCAATACTCCTCAGAGGCTCTTACGCTCGGGCTGAACCTCTACTATATGCAGTATCGAGACCAACTTATCCCGACAGGTATGGTCAATGACAGCTCTGATGCGCTGAATGTCAATGTTCCGGATAGCTATCGTTGCGGTGTGGAGCTTGTCTTTGATTGGCGCATCGCAAAGTGGCTCTCTGCCAACGGAAATCTCACCTTGAGCCGTAATAAAATCAGAGACTATATCGACCTGCTTGCCGATAGCCCGACCTTTGGCGAAAACCTCGGGACGATGACTATCGCCTACTCGCCCGACTGCATCGCCTCATTGGGCTTTGACTTCCACTTTAAGGGTTTCGAGGCTCTGCTTACCACCCGCTATGTGAGCAAACAGTATCTGACAAACAATCAAGTCGAGGCTTTGACTTTGGATGGCTACTGCGTTACAGACCTCAACCTCGGCTATACTTTGCCGCTACCATCAAACCGCTCGGTGCGCTTCGGTCTTACACTCTATAACCTCTTCAATGCAGAGTATTGCAGCAACGCTTATGGCTACTCTTATATGTGGGACGGGGTGCGCTATGACGAGGCTTACTACTTCCCACAGGCTCCGTTGCATGCGTTGGCTAATGTAACGGTAAACTTCTAATACAACATCTAAAATAAGAGGCTGTCGCAACAAAGTTGTTGGACAGCCTCTCGTATGTTTGCGTAAGGAACTTTTGTAAATGGAATAGTTTGTACTTAATGAAAAAAACATTATCTTTGCAAAAATGATAATTAAAAAAGTATTTGCCTATGAAGCATAGCGTATAATTTGGTACGCACATTTTAGAAATATAGGAAAAGCGTTTTAGCTTTTATTCTGGTTCACGAAACTTCGACACTTTCTGTTCCACCAAGAGTAAAGCAATGACGCTCACGCCAACTGGCGTGGGCTTTACTCTATTATTGGGTGGAAAGGTAGTCGAAGACCTAGTGAACCGATAAACGAGTTTTGTCCGCGCTTTTTTTTGTGCGTATATCTCAATACAGGGCAATTAATTGCATTACAAACTAAAAAAATAGGTTATGAAAAAGATTAAAAGATTGTGTTGTCTTGTTGCTGTATCAGTCGCTGCATTATTAACAATGACAGCTTGTGGTGCTATCAGTAGTATGTCGGAAGAAGAGGCGTATAATTTTGGATATGGCATTGGTAGAGTTGCAGGATATTACTTAAACAACTAACTATTTATTATGACCCGACTATCAACCTCGAGCCTATTGGCAGTGATTTTCTCTTGCACAATTATCTCTTGTCAGCCTGACTTTACTCCGGAAATAGTATATATACCAGGAGGAGAGTTCGTTATGGGCTGCGACTCTATGGGGGATGATGATGAATCTCCTGCACATTGCCTCACTGTTCAACCATTCTATTTGGGACTTTTCGAAGTGACCCAACAAGAGTGGGTACGGATAATGAGATACAACCCATCTATGTTCAAAGGAGATGATAGACCCGTTGAGAATGTATCTTGGGAAGAGACGCAGCAGTTTATAGACAAATTAAACCGAATAACCGGTGAGAGGTTTCGTTTGCCGACAGAAGCCGAGTGGGAATTTGCTGCAAAATGTGGTAATTCCATGAATAACTTCGATTATTCAACTAACGGTTGGTGGCTCAAAAATAGCAATGAGAAAACTCATCCCGTTGGAGTGTTGAAACCCAATCATTTTGGACTATACGATATGGTAGGTAATGTACACGAATGGTGTGCAGAGCCTTATGATAGCCTCTCCTATAAAAAGGCTGTTGGTATTATCTCCAATGATATAAAATCAACAACAGACGAGGTTGTGGCTCGAGGTGGTAATTGGGCAAGCGATAGACATTATATTAGAGTTACAAATCGTAACCATGCACCAAAAAACTATAAAAGTCCAACAGTCGGCTTTAGAGTTGCAATGGATGCAGAGTAGTATTTTATTAAACATTTCATTTATAAATTACAAAAGTTATGAAAAAGATTATTGTTATTATACTTGCCTCTATCGGCATATTTATTAACGCAAATGCAGAATCCTATGGTTCTTGTAAAGTTGCTGGTGGTAATGGCGCAACAGTTGCTGTGACAGTTATGGATTTTGATACAGAAGGTAATGTTTCTATACAAATATCAAGTGATTGTGATGACTATGTAAATGTTACCTTTACACTAGAATTGATAAGTGAAGAACGGTCAAAACTGGCGAGTCGAACAGAAGTTTTATCAGTCCAACCAAATAGTAACACTCAAAAAAATTATTACATACCTTTCAATACTTTCAGCAACAAAGTTGACCATGTAAATGTTATTGTTACTGGTGCTCGTTGTGAATAATAAGCAATATTCATAAGAGTATCTAACACATTTATTTCTTTTTAATCCTTTGCACAAGAAACAAAACGAGGGTGGCTAAACCTTAGCCACCCTCATATTTTGTGAATACCGAGCGATTACTGCTTCTCGTAACCCTTAATCTTTACGAATGGAAGGTTCTTCTCTGCCCACTCTGCAACCTCAAAGAAACGGTCGCAGCACATAGCGTCGCAACCAAGAGCTGCGCCGAGGAAGAAGTCCTCCTTATTGTTACCTGGCCACAGAGATACAATCATACCCAACTTATGACCGAGGCGGATAGTAGAACGAGTAGTACCGTCCATCTTACAACCTACGCGCATAATGCCCATATTGTATGCCTCCATAAGAATCTCAGGAGATGCTGGCTTGCTCTTAAGAAGCATCATCTCTGCCTCAGGGTGCAGACGCTTCATAATTCTCAGTGCGCGGGTATCAAAAGAGGTGAAGAGGTAGAGTGAAGACTCAGGCTTATTAGGCATAGTCATATTCCACAACTTCTCGCACAACTCCTCGAGCTTTGCCTCAGTGTAGAGCTCAGGGATAGTCTTAATCTCCCACTCGATATACATATTTGGCTTATCAGCAAGGAAGTCTGCAAACTCCTGACAGAGTGCAAGGTCGTTACCAGCCTTAGTCTTAATCTTCAGACACTCCTTTGTTGTAAGGTCCTCAGTCTGTACATCTACACCGCAGGTACGGTAGAGCGACTCGTCGTGGCTGAGGATAAGGTCGCCTGAACCTGTCATACGAACATCGGTCTCAAAACCGCGAGCTCCACGAGCATAAGCCTCACGGAAAGCCTTCATAGTATTCTCGTCATACTCAAAGCGGCTACCACGGTGAGCAAAGAACTGAATTGTAGGGTAGTCCTCAATCTTGCTCTGAGCAGTGGCAAAATCGGTGTTAAACACCAATGCAGCGGCAAAAGCTGCGAATGTCAGAAATTTTTTCATTGTTTTTTAGTTATTATGGTTAATATATTTTCTGCTGTCAAAGATAGTTGTTTTTATTGTTTTTTGCAACTCTACTCCTCCGGAGCAAACATAGGGTCCCATGCAGGGAGCATTATAGGTTTCTGCTCGAGCATCTTCAGAACATCTGCCGGAACATACTCTCTTTCGGCAACAAGGCGGAACATATACTCGTCAAACCACTCGTCGGTCATAATCAGGTTGCCCTTGTAGCCACTGCTTGCGCCCCAACTGTTCTCAACCATCCACTTTGTGGTCTTGCCCTCGTTGTCGATATCTACGGCAATAAGGGTCATGGCGTGTGAAGAGCCGCTGGCAAAGGTCTGCACTCGCTGCTGCTTGTTCATACCGAACTTGGTGTCAAAGAGTGAGTCGTAGTCGAGGTTGGCAACATCCAAAACGCCCTTCTTGCGGTCGAAGAACTTACCTACATCGCAAGAGAAGTACATTGCTGTATTGTCCTTTATAGATGCAATAGCAATCTCCTTGATGCGCTCAATCGGCAGGTTGATGTAGAGCCAATTCTCGCCGTCGTAGATGTGGCGGTCGTAGTCAATCTCATAGACCTTGCCGTACTCGCGGGTCGGGTCGTTCATAATCATCACATAGTTCTTCTCAAGGTCCTCGCCGACAAACTCTTTATAGAAACTCTGCGGGGTGTAGCTCTGAGTCGAGACCTTCTCGCCCTTGCTGTTATAGCGGGTCCACACAAACTCCTGTGGTGGTACGCCGAGACACTTTACAAGTATGCCGTAAACCTCTGTCAGCATAGAGGTCTTGAGGGTTGTAAGCTCCTGTTTCTTAGCCTCTCGCAGTGTAAGGGCATACTCGCGCAACTTGAGCGAGAGAATCATTCGCATATCACGAGTATTGTTGCTCTGATATGTCTCCGGCATCGCACTACTTGGTACTGCACCGTACTTCATAATCAGGTTTGACACGCCAGTAAACTGACCACCGTCGCCAATAGGATTCTTAAGCAGCCACTCTACCTTGCGGTCATCAAGTGGCAGGTTGCGAGTGTCGATAATGCCCTGCAAGAAGAGGTTTGACTTCTCCAATAGGTCGTAGAACGAGAGGTAGTTCTGCGAAAACTCAAAGCCGTTCAAGTCGTGCTTGACAATCATCTTTGCACGCAACACATTAAGACCTGTAAAGAGCCAGCAGCGACCCGATGACTTTTGGTCGGTAATGCCCTTTGTCTTTACTCTGTGCGAGAAGTGTGTGTCGCACATTGCAAGGTTGTCGCCATTTATGGCAAGGGTTGAGATTGGAACTGTTGTCAGGGCGTTCTTTACAGCAACCTCAGCCGCTGTACCCTTATATCCGGAGCGGATTTGCTCCATCATAGCAGCGTCAATGCCGCCGTTATTCTGTGCCACTGCCGATACGGCGATAAGTGCGCAGAGCGATGTGATAATTTTCTTCATATAGTGTTAGGTTTTTCTATTAATCTTTGATTAAAAACGGTCTTACAACCTCTTTCCATACAGCATAACCTTCAGGAGCCAAATGCAGCTTATCTTCAAGGTAGAATGAAGGGTCAGCCTTGCCCTCCTCGGTAAGCAGCGGAGTGCAAGTGTCGATAAAAATTGCCTGCTCGCTCTTGTCGCAGTACTCCTTCATAAGGGCATTGAACAGAGCCTGACGCGCACGAATATTCTCTCTGCGCTCGCTATGCTTGATTGCCAAGAAATAGACCGGTGTATTAGGATAATCCCTCTCTAAACGCTCAAAAAGCAGTCGGGTAAGGTCAAATAGGTCGCCGGCTGTGATGTTACGCTTAGATTTTGCACTCATATCATTCTCACAGTAGAAGACAAATGCCTTTGGACGGTAGTGCGCCATCACTGTTTGGTAGTTGTAGTGCAAATCTCTCAGTGTAGCACCGCCATAGCCACGGTTTACAACGGTCAGCGGAGCCATATCCTCCTTAAGAGAGCTCCAAAGGCGGATAGAGGAGCTGCCAAAGAAGAGTACATCGCACTCGCTCGGCTCGACTGCTGCCCTCTCTCTTAGCTTCTCAAGGTCGGTCTTGTCATAGCGGGTAATCCACTCCAAATCGCTCTCGCTACTAACAGATATAGAGCCTGTTATGGTGTAAGTTGTACTGTTGTTACTCTCTGCCGGCTTGGTTGCGCAGGCTGTAGAGAGAATAATTGCGAGTAGTAGGGTTAATATCTTCATAGCACTTTTAATTTGTACAAAGATACTATTTTCTTTGTTGAACTGCAAAAAAGTTACTACATTTGTTGTAACAAATCTACAATTATGACAAAGCCTATATTACTCCTATCTTCAACATTTGCCGAGCGCGGTGGCTGGGTAGATGACAGACAGTTTTTTGACCTTACCGGTTCAACTTTTCTATTAGCGCACGGTCTTGGTACGCCTGTTGCCGATGCAAAGACCTCATTTACAGTCGAGCAGTCGGGTGTTTATAATCTCTTTGTGAGAACTCGTAATTGGACAGCCTATTGGAGCGATGCGCCAACCCCGGGGATATTCGAGGTTCTTGTGGATGGAACGAGTGCGGGAGTATTTGGAAATCAAAACTCCGAGTGGCATTGGCAGCGCGGTATTGCTATCAATCTTGAGGCGGGCGAGCATGAGGTGGTAGTTCACGACCTTACAGGTTTTGATGCCAGGTTTGATGCTCTGCTCCTTACAACATCAGATATAGCTCCAAAGGATGGCGTTGAGGAGTATCGCCAACTGCGCAAGCGGCTACTTGCACTTCCGAGCGCGCCTGTCAGCCGTGGGTCGTATGACTTTGTGGTTGTCGGCGGAGGTGTAGCGGGTATGTGTGCCGCTATTGCTGCGGCTCGTACAGGCTCTCGCGTGGCACTTATTCAGGATAGGGAGGTGCTGGGCGGTAATAACTCGTCCGAAATTCGCGTAGGTCTTGGTGGCAGACTCAATATAGGTCTCTATCCGTCGTTGGGCTATCTGCTCAATGAGTTTGCTCCTGAGACAAAGGGCAATGCCCGCACAGCAGATATTTATCAAGATGATAAAAAGCTCAAAGCTGTGCTTGCCGAGCGTAGGATAACTCTCTTTATGGGTTATCGCGTCACTGAGGTCAAGAAGCGCGAGAATAGAATAGTGTCTGTCGTGGCTACAAATGTGCTGAACCATAGCAGAATAAAGGTCTCGGGTCGCCTCTTTGCAGATTGTACGGGCGATGCTGTGTTGGGCGTGCTTGCGGGTGCAGAGTGGCATATGGGTCGTGAATCAAAGGCTGAGTATGGAGAGCCATCGGCTCCTGATAAGGCTGACGGTATGACTATGGGAGCCTCGTTGCAGTGGTACTGCCTTGAGGATAGTAAGAATAGACCATTCCCCGATATAGATTGGGGATTAAAACTTGACGAAAGCAGTGTGCAGGTTGTGCGCCGAGGTCAGTGGTATTGGGAGGTCGGTATGCGAGATGACCAAATTGCCGATGCCGAGCGTATTCGAGACTATGGTATGTATGTGGCATACTCAAATTGGGCATATCTGAAGAACCACTACTCCAAAAAGGAGGATTATGCAAAGAGCTACTTGGGCTGGGTGAGCTATGTGGCAGGCAAGCGTGAATCAAGGCGTCTGTTGGGCGAATTTGTGTTGCGAGAGCAGGATTTGAAGCAGAATGTCATCTATCCTGACGGCTCTGCTTCGACCTCGTGGTATATCGACCAGCACTATCCCGACCCTGAGAATAGTCGCCTATTCCCGGGCAGGGAGTACCTCTCGTGCGGACACCTTGACCCTATGGGCTTCTATCCGATACCATACCGTTGTTTCTACTCGAAGGATGTTGAGAATATGTTTATGGCAGGTCGTAATATCTCTGTCAGCCATATCGCACTCGGTACGGTGCGCGTGATGCGTACTACGGCTATGATGGGCGAGGTTGTGGGTATGGCGGCAACTATTTGTCGCCGTCGTAAGGCTCTGCCAAAAGATGTATATACAACCCACCTTGAGGAGCTTAAGGCGATGATGCGTCGTGGTGTAGGTCGAACAGATGTGCCTTATACGCAGGTCTATACCCTTATAGACACTACGGCAGCACGAAGTGAAGATTGTTAAACTTAATATTTATAATCAATGAAACTAAACAGGTCAAATTCGGTAATGGTGCTGGCAACGACCTTTGATGACAAGGGCGATTGGACAGTAGAACAGCAGTTCGTATTGCAGATGGGCTCATCTTATCTCTTGGCTCACGGCATTGGTACTCCGCTGGCAAAAGATGCGGTAACAAAGGTTACTGTGCCGGCAACGGGAGAGTATAATATCCTTGTGCGTACAAAGAATTGGACAAAGCATTGGTCTGACGGTCCAACTCCGGGCATCTTCTCGGTGCTTATTGATGGTCAGAGCGACGGGGTAACTTACGGCACAGAGTCTGTAAATTGGTATTGGCAGCGTGGCGGTAAGGTATCTCTTAAGGCGGGCGAACACACAGTTGCTCTGCACGACCTTACAGGCTTTGATGGTCGTTGTGATGCAGTTATCCTTACAACTGAGGACTACACTCCGTCAGAGAGCCTTGATGAGTACTTCGAGCTGCGTGAGGCTCTACTTGGCAAGCCCGTTGTTGAGGATAAGGGCAGCTACGACTTCGTTGTTGTCGGTGGCGGTATCTCGGGTATCTGCGCAGCCCTTGCGGCATCACGCTTGGGTCTTAAGGTGGCTCTTATTCAGGATAGATATGTCTTGGGCGGTAACAACTCCTCTGAGGTGCGTGTAGGTCTGGGCGGTCAGATTAATATCGACCCATATCCGTCACTTGGTTATCTTCTCAATGAGATTGGTCCTGACCGCATCGGTAATGCCCGCGGAGCTCACCACTATCAGGATGATAAGAAGATGAAGGTGGTGCTTGCCGAGAAGAATATCTCTCTCTTTATGGGCTACACCGTTATCGAGGTGGCAAAAGATGGCGACTGCATAGCCTCTGTGGTAGCGCAGGAGGCAACAGCGCAAAACCGAATTAAGATTTCGGGTAAGTACTTCTCTGACTGCACAGGCGATGCCCACTTGGGTTATATGGCAGGTGCAGAGTGCCGTATGGGTCGTGAGGCAAGAGCCGAGTTTGACGAGCGTCTTGCCCCTGAGGTGGCTGATGATATGACTATGGGTGTATCTATCGAGTGGTATTGTGAGGATTGGAATACCCCTTGCTCGTTCCCGGACTCTCTCGATTGGGGTCTGCGCCTTGATGAATATACCGTTGAGCCTGTACACCGCGCAAATTGGTATTGGGAGGTCGGTATGATGGACGATCAGGTTGCCGATGCCGAGAAGATTCGTGACTATGGTATGTATGTGGCATACTCTACCTTCTCATATTGCAAAAACCGCTATTCAAAGAAGGAGGATTGGCAGTGTACACACCTCACTTGGGTCAGCCATGTATCCGGCAAGCGTGAGTCTCGCCGAATTATGGGCGACTATATCCTGCGCGAGCAAGACCTTACACGCCCAATTCGCCACCAGGACGAGACCTGCACCACCACTTGGCGCATCGACCAGCACTACCCAATGGAGAAGAATAGCCGCGACTATCCAAATCAGGAGTGGCTCTCTTATGGCGTGCTGACACCTATCGACTTCTACGCCCTTCCATATCGCTGCTTCTACTCAAAGGATATCCGCAATATGTTTATGGCAGGTCGTAATATCTCCGTAACCCACATCGCCCTCGGCTCTACACGCGTAATGCGTACCTGTGGACTTATCGGAGAGGTTGTAGGTATGGCTGCCGCAGTCTGCTCTCGCCATAACGCCTTCCCACGCGATGTCTATACTACCCACTTCGAAGACCTTAAGGAACTTATGCGCAAAGGTACCGGTCGCACCGATGTTCCTTATACGCAGTTCTATCATCAGGTGGATCGTACAGGTCACCAAGCAGAAGATCGTTAATTTTATCGTGAAAATACGGCACCTGCTGCCGCTAACAAAAAGTACCCGCAAAGGGTCGTACGCACAGTACTACCCTTCGCGGGTATTTTTGCCGAGCGTTGTATCTACCGCATTTTGACGATAAAATGGTGCAAGGCAGTGACGGAGTGCAAATCCTGACAACAAATTGGGCAAGTACAGCCCTTCGCTGTTTTTTGAGCCGAGCGTTGTAAATGCACCACTCTGACAACAAATTGGGCGAGTACAGCCCATCGACTCGAAAAACGCCGAGCGTTAATCCTCCTTTGGAGTCTTTTCACTGCTCCGCCTCGGCAATATCAGTCGCAGTGCAAGCACTCCAAAAGCCGAAAATGAAAATCTGTGAGCAAGCTCCCGCTTTCAATTTTCGCCTTTTGCACCTTCGGTGTGCGACTGCTGCTCCCCTCGGCTTAATCGCAGCGTTGCATCTACCGCATTTTGACGATAAAATGGTGCAAACTATGAGCGGAGTGCAAATCCTGACGATAAAATGGGTGCAGAGCGCAAACTCTGACGATAAAATGGTGAAAGGGGGGAACAAAAAAGTTAGCGGCAGTTAGGAAAAATATCTAACTGCCGCTAATTATATAATTAAACTTCCACTACTTAGTCTTTCCCAGCAGGCACACGATAGTTGAGATAATACCGCCGATTGGAGCCCACCAAGTCCAAGCGATATATTGACCACCGAAGAGCTGCTTTTGGAACATAAGTGGGAGGATAATCAATGCTCCAATAACGATAGCTGCGACAACAGAGGCGTAGTTTCCACGATTCTTAGTAAAGATTGCAGTCAGGAAGACGCCAATCATACCTGCGTAGGCGAAGCACATAACACCGGTAGCGAAATCTACGAGGTTAAGACCGCTCGCCTCCTGCATTACGGCTGTAACGATAGCAAAGCCGGTAAGAAGGATACCCATCAGAAATACCATCTTACGAGAAGATGAGAGCTGCTCTGCATCGCCCTTGACAGCCTTACCGCGGTCAGCGCGGATTGGTAGGTATAGGTCTGTAACAAAGCTCGACGCCATCGCGTTAATTGCCGAGTTAAAGCTCGAGAGGGCAGCTGCAAGCAGACCGGTAATCATCAGACCGCGCACACCCATAGGGATATGGTTTTTGATATACTGAGGGAAGATGTCGCGTGCATCGGTAAAGAACTGCGACAGCTCGCCGGTAGCAAGAAATTCGCTCTTATACTTAGCAAAGAGCAGTACGCCAATCATCAAAAAGACAACAACTACAGGCAGAGATATAAGCTGTGACCAAACGAGTGACATAGATGCCTGCTTGACATCACGGCAAGCGAGCTGACGCTGTACAAACTCGTGGTCGGTAGTGTATTGACACACCTTGAAGAATGCCACGCCAATCATACCGCCCAGCACGGTATATGGAGATGCCCAATTAAGGGAGAAGTCAAAGACCTTAACCTTGCTACCCTCTTGCCAGCCCACAATTGAGCCATCTGCAGCAAGAGAGCCTGCATCTGCGCCCGGAGTCTTTGTCAGACCACCATCGGTAATGGTTGCCCACAGCTCAGAAAACGGCATATCAATAGAGCAATATATCATTATCAGCGCAACAACACCTGTGCCGATAAGGAGCAGAGTCTGGAAGGTGTCGATATAGAGCAGACCCTTGATACCTCCAAGCATCGTATATACGGTAGATACCATGCCGAGGATGATAATCGAATAGACCATAAAGTCAAACTTTATGTTACCAAAGACAATTACAGAGATTGCTATGGCAGCGATAAAGAGTCGTGAGCCCGAGGTAAAGAGCTGTCCGAGGAGGAACATCGCGCTATTTACCCTCTTTGACTTCTCGCCAAAGCGGTCGCCGATAAAACCGTATATAGTAATTGTATTTGCCTTATAGAGTTTAGGCATAATCAGAGCTGCAACTACCATACCGCCCACAATAGCACCCAATAGATTGAGGATATATGTCAGGTCGGTATTAAATCCCAACTCCGGCGAGCCTACAAAAGTTCCGGCAGAGATAGTTGTACCCGTAGCGGCGATAGCTACAATCCAGCCCGGCATAGAACGCCCTGCGACAAAATAGTCTTCAACATCTTTGTTTTTACGAGAAAAGGCGTAGCCGATAGCCATCAGCGTACCCAAAAATAGGGCTACAATGAGCCAATCAAGAATAGTCATATATTTTCGTTTTAGGTTTCATCTTGCAAAGATAACAAAAAAAACTAAACAGGCAACAGCCTGATGTCTTAATAGATATACTGTTTAGCTGTTATCTCTCGAAAATAGGCAATGTACAATTTGAGAGATAAAATATTTTACTTTTTTGTATTCTTTTTATTACCTTTGCACCCGATAAAAGAAGAACGATATGAAGAGATTTTTAACACGGCTTATTATAGTTGCAGCGATTGTGGGCTGTAATAGTGAGGAGATTGTGGAGGTGCGTTATTTGGCATCGCCTGTTCATACAAACTATATCTACTCGTTTGATGAGCAGACTAAGGTGCTTGCTGTTGCCGATACATTGGTGCGTGGCGCACAGCTCAATGCTGTTGTGAATGGCACAAAGAAGATTGACGACAAACTCTATATGGCTGTAAAGGTGGGTCGAGAGCGTTACTATGCAGCCGTTGAGTCTTTGGTTGCAGACCCTCGTGCAGTGGTGCAGGAGTCGGCAGTCTTTGTTCGCACGCCGGCATCTATTATATCTGATGTTGCTACATCAAAGGTTGGTGGAAATGCGGCAAAGGGCGAGCAGTTGGCAGTTATCGGCTACGATTCGATAGATGCTGCGGGTCGTGTAAATAGATATATGGTACGACAGGGCAGTGTTGAGGGTTATATCTACGCCAAATATACGGTTTTTGACCGTGAGCAGTCGTTGTTGCGTTACAAGGCAGAGCAGTATGATAAGGTACATAAGGCTGTCAAGAATCCGTTTGGTGGTGGCGAGGCTATAGGTTGCGACTTCTATCCGACTGAGCGTGTAGTGTTTGAGAATAACAAGATGCCTGAGGCGTGTTATTCGCTCTACCTCAATATCTCTCCGTCGGTTATCGGTAATATTGAGGCGTATATCGACTTTGCAAAGCAGACAAAGATAAACACCTTTGTTATCGATATTAAGGATAACGAGTGCCCGGGTTATAAGGCAGAGGCGATGAAACTCTACTCTCCGACAAACTATGCGCGTGCCGGCTCGACAAAGGAGGCGATGTATGCCAAGGCAGTCCGTCGTCTGCACGAAGAGGGCTTTTATGTGGTTGGTCGAATAACCTGTTTTAAGGACTCATATCTTGTTAAGGACCACCCTGAGGTAGCTATCACGGAGAAGGCGACAGGCAAGCCGTTTAAGCACAATAAGGCTTACTGGCCCAGCCCGTATGACCGTAAGGTTTGGCAGTTCAATGTTGAGCTTGCCAAGGAGGCGGTGCGTAAGTTTGGCTTTAATGAGATAAACTTCGACTATGTCCGTTTCCCTGACCGAATGACTAAAGTTGAGCAGCTTATCGACTATCATAACAAGTATGACGAGAGCAAGGTTCAGGCTATACAGCGATTTGTGCAGTATGCTTGTGACGAGATTCACGCTGTGGGAGCCTATGTCTCTATTGATGTCTTTGGCGAGGCTGCAAATCCGGGTTATACAACGGCTTATGGTCAGTACTGGCCCGCAATCTCGAATATTGCCGATGTTATCTGCGGTATGCCTTATCCTGACCACTTCTCAAATGGTTACTATGGCATCAAAAAGCCGTGGAATCATCCGTACGAGATTCTCAACGCGTGGGGCGAGAGGGTGCAAGGTCGTCAGGCTGTGACACCTACGCCGGCAGTTGTCCGTACTTGGGTGCAGGCGTATAATGTGATGCGCCATGTGGATAGAAACGGAATTAAGTACGATGCCGAGAATGTAGAGAAGGAGATTCGCGGTCTGTATGATGCAGGTCTGTTGGGTGGTTATACCACTTGGCACTCCGGCTCTAATTTGGAGAAGTATAAGGCTCAGAAGGGGGCGTTTATGATAGACTATTTGGCTGAGAAAAAGGCTAAATAGGATTGACGCTGAATAGCAACTTACAACTCTCTGATTATATAATATAGCTTTGCAACGAACCCGCTAATTTTTGAAAAAATTTGTGAAATAAAAATTTTTATCATAACTTTGCGGACTAAAAGCGTACTAAGCCTGTATGAAGAGGTATATTATTGATGCACAGACACTGCAACAGCAGAGCTTTGAGTTTGACCTCGAAGTGGGAATGGAGCTGTTTGAGGCTATGGAGATGACCGAGATGTCGGCTGTCGATTATCGCCTTCGCGTTGTCGGTACTCGCCTCTCTTCTAATAAGTTAGAGGTAGCGGTTGAGGGCTCGGGTAGCGTTGTTGTGCAGTGTGACCGTTGTCTTGACGATTTGAAGCTTGAGGCTGAGGCATCGGGTGCTATGGTGGTATATTTCGGTGATGAGGAGAAGTCTTTTGATGGCGAGGAGGTAACTCTGATGCGTGGTGACGAACTCTCGATAGCTCAGTTTGTCTATGACAGCATTATGCTCGATTTGCCGATAGTACGAATGCACGAGCCTGAGGATTGCAATCCCGATATGTTGGCTCGTATAAGTGGTGTAACGGAATAATTTTAACAAACTTAATATTTTTAGATAATTATGGCACATCCAAAACACAAAGTCTCGTCAACTCGACGCGACAAAAGAAGAACCCACTACAAGGCAGTAGTTCCTACAGTAGTGGCTTGCTCTAACTGCGGTGCAGCAGTACTCTACCACAGAGTTTGCCCTGAGTGCGGCTTCTACCGTGGTAAGCTTGCTATCGAGAAGAAGGTAGTTGAGTAGTAGAGCAATCAATACCAATTAAAGCATCGTTTCGGCGGTGCTTTATTGGTTTGTGGTAGGATATGATTAGAGTTGGAGTAGATGTTTTTGGCGGAGATAATGCGCCACAAGCGGTTATAGATGGTGCGATATTGGCATTGGAGCGTATAGGTGCTGATAATCGCATAGTGCTGTTTGGAGATAGAGATACCATTGTTGAGGCTTTGGCGGCTCGCGGATGTAGTGTAGATAAGTTTGAGATAGTCCACGCGCCACAGCGTATCGAGATGGGCGACCATCCGGCAGAGAGCTTTCGACAGAAGAGCGAGTCGAGTATTGTTGTAGGCTTTGAATATCTTGCATCGGGTGCTATTGATGCCTTTGCGGGTGCAGGCTCTACGGGGGCGATGATGGTCGGCTCGATGATGGTTGCAAAACCTCTACAGGGGGTGTTGCGACCAACTATTGCTATATCTATACCTACGATTGCGGGTAGTACAGTTACTATCCTTGATATAGGTATCAATGTGGATTGTAAGCCCGAGGTGCTTGAGCAGTATGCCGTTATAGGCTCTGTATATGCGTCAGGGGTGTTGGGCATTGATAACCCGAGGGTGGCTCTGCTCAATATTGGCGAGGAGAGCAGTAAGGGAAATGCTCAGGCAAAGGCTGTCTATCAGCTTATGAGTAGCTCGGCAGAGCAGGGTAGGTATAACTTTGTCGGCAATGTCGAGTCGTCGCATATCTTTACGGGCGATGTTGCGGATGTGGTTGTATGTGACGGCTTTGTTGGTAATATTGTCCTCAAGAGTGCCGAGGGCTTCTATGCTATAAACAAGCGTTTGGGCTTTGTGAGCGACTTTTGGAATGGACTAAACTATGAGCAGACGGGTGGTACTACGGTGCTCGGTATTGGCAAGGTTGTCACTATCGGTCACGGCAAGTCATCGCCAAAGGCTGTTAAAAATATGATTCTTTCGGCTCTGCATAGCGTCAAGACAGACCTTGTGGGCAAACTGAAGGAGCAGTTCTAAGAGACAAACCTAAATAAAAATTGATATGAAACTTTTGAAACTATCTATTGTAGTAGGTGCGCTCTTCTGTATGGCATCTTGCTGCTGCAAATCTTCGGATTTGCCCGATTACCTCAATCCTGAGAAGGATATTGAGGTGCGTATTGACGATGCAATGGCACGAATGACTCTCGATGAGAAGATTGCCATTATTCACGCACAGAGTAAGTTCTCGTCTGCCGGTGTTCCGCGTCTCGGCATTCCTGAGTTGTGGACTACAGACGGTCCTCACGGTATTCGCCCCGAGGTTCTTTGGGATGAGTGGGTGCAGGCAGGTTGGACAAACGACCGATGTGTTGCCTTTCCGGCTCTGACAGCTCTTGCGGCTACTTGGAATACAGAGATGTCGGCACTCTATGGTAAGAGTATCGGTGAGGAGGCTCGTTATCGTGAGAAGGATGTGCTTCTTGGTCCGGGTGTGAATATCTACCGTAGCCCACTCAATGGTCGTAACTTCGAGTATATGGGCGAGGACCCATATCTTGCCTCTCGTATGGTTGTCCCTTATGTTCAGCAGGTGCAGAAGATTGGTGTTGCCTCTTGCGTAAAGCACTATGCACTCAATAATGCCGAGACATATCGTCATACTACCGACCCTGTTGTCGATGACCGTACACTCTATGAGATATATCTCCCTGCTTTTAAGGCGGCAGTTATTGAGGGTGGCGCGTGGTCTATTATGGGTGCTTACAACCTCTTCCGTGGCGAGCACGCTTGTCATAACGACCTGCTTCTCAATAAGATTCTCAAGGGCGAGTGGGGCTTTGACGGTGCGGTAATCTCAGATTGGGGTGGTACACACAATACCCGTGAGGCTATTACAAATGGTCTTGACCTTGAGTTTGGTACTTGGACAGACGGTCTTACAATGGGTAAGACAAACAGCTACGATATATACCACTTGGCAAACCCTTATAAGGAGCTGATTAATAGTGGCGAGTTTACAACAAAGGAGCTTGACGATAAGGTGCGTCGTGTACTCAGACTTATGTATCGTACATCGATGAATACCGATAAGCCTATGGGCTCACTTGTTTCGGATGCTCATATTGAGGCTGCATATACTATTGGTACTGAGGGTATTGTACTGCTTAAAAATGAGAATAACATCCTGCCTATCAACCTTGAGACAACAAAGAGCATCGCTGTTATCGGCGAGAATGCAATCAAGATGATGACCATCGGTGGTGGTAGCTCTTCGCTGAAGGTTAAGAAGGAGGTCTCTCCGCTTGAGGGTCTGAGAAAGCGCGTAGGCGAGGGTGTTGAGATTCTCTATGCTCGCGGCTATGTCGGAGATACCACATCTGTATATAAGCGTGTCGATTCGGGTCAGCGATTGGCTGATGACCGTAGCGAGAAGGAGCTTATTGCCGAGGCTGTCGATGTGGCAAAGAGAGCAGATGTAGTGCTCTACTTTGGTGGTCTTAACAAGGCTAAGAAGCAGGACTGCGAGGGTACAGACCGTGAGGGCCTTGGATTACCTTACTCACAGGATAAGCTGATTACAGCCCTTACAGAGGTTACAGATAAGTTGATTTTTGTCAATATCTCCGGTAATGCTGTGGCTATGCCGTGGATTGATAGTGTTCCGGCTATTGTTCAGGGTTGGTATTTGGGCTCTGAGGCAGGAAATGCTCTTGCAGCAGTGCTTGTGGGTGATGTCAATCCGTCAGGTAAGTTGCCGTTTACATTCCCTGTAAAACTTGAGGATACAGGTGCTCACTCTATGGGCGAGTTCAGCAAGGATGGCGAGGAGAACTATGGCGAGGGTCTGCTTGTGGGTTACCGCTGGAACGATGCAAAAGATGTAGCTCCACTCTTTGCCTTTGGTCACGGTCTGAGCTACACTACATTTGAGTATGGCGAGGCATCTATTAACCGTAAGAGTATGAGAGAGGGAGGTCGTGTTACCATTACCGTACCTGTTACCAACACCGGTAGTCGTGCAGGAAAGGAGATTGTACAGCTCTACATTGCCGATAAGGAGGCGAGTGTAATGCGACCTGAGAAGGAACTTAAGGGTTTTGCAAAGGTTGAACTTGCTGCGGGCGAGACTAAGAGTGTCAAGTTTGAGATAGAGAAAGAGGCTCTGAGCTTCTTTGATGACAAGCAGCACTGCTGGGTTGCAGAGCCGGGTGAGTTTGAGGCACTTATCGGTGCAGCGTCAGACGATATTCGCACTTCGGTAATATTTACTTTGAAATAAACAAAAAAAATATTACCTTTGTACAAACCTAAATTTTACAAAGATGAAAAGATTTTTATTGACTCTTGTTGCGCTTGCAGGTCTTGCAACAGCCTCTGCGCAGCTTACTCCGAACAAGATTGTTGTTCCGGATATTGAGGGTTACAAGACCCTGAAGGGCGATTTCCACATCCATACTGTGTTCACTGACGCTACAGTGTGGCCCGTTACTCGTGTTCACGAGGCTATCTGGGAGGGTCTGGATGTTATCGCTATTACCGAGCATATTGACACCCGCCATCAGAAGTATGTAAATAGCGGTGTGTTTGTAAAGGAGAAGTGTGACCGTGACTACTCTTATGAGTTGGCAAAGAAGGCAGCAGGTAAGAAACTGCTCGTTGTTCACGGTGGCGAGATTTCACGCGGTATGCCTCCTGGACACTGGAACTGCCTATTTGTAAAGGATAATGATGATCTGTGCGCAGAGACCGAGAAGAATGACCACGACCATGTACTTGCTATGGAGGGCGGTCTGAAGGAGGCTCGCAATCAGGGTGCATTCATTATGTGGAACCATCCGAATTGGTGCAAGCAGGCTCCAAATGAGACTAAGATGTGGAAGGAGCATAAGAAGTTCTTGAAGGATGGTTATATGGATGCTATCGAGATTTATAATATGGCTTGCGGTTACTCTCCGGAGGCTCACGAGTGGTGCTTGGAGCACAACTTGGCTATGCTCGGTAACTCTGACTGCCACGCTCCGTTCTTTATGGAGGTCGATTATCTGCACGGCGCACACCGTCCTGTGACTCTTGTTTTTGCAACAGAAAAGTCACTTGAGGGTGTTCGTGAGGCACTGGACGCTCGTCGCTCTGCTGTCTTTGCAGAGGGTAATGTCTATGGTCGTGAGCAGGAGCTTCGTCCGCTTCTTGAGGCTTGTCTGAAGGTTAATAGCGTACAGTTCAAGGCTAAGGAGGTTGTAATCGAGTTTGAGAATGTATCGTCTATCCCTGTAACACTCACAAAGGGCGCAGGCTCTGAGGATACTTGGTATGCACGCTATGTTGTCATTCCTCCGTTTACTACCTACACATACAAGGCTCGTCCATTGCTTGATGGCGATAAGCAGCCTGCATTTGATAAGGCTATTACTGAGTATAGTGTTAATTTTGTTGCCGAGAACTTCTATATCGGAGCCGGCAAGCCACTCTCATTTAGCGTGAAGGCTACAAGATAACATACCTAATTTATATATATCTGCTTGCCTTGTTTGGTGGGCAGATATTTTTTTGTAAGTAAAAATACTTAATATTAGACAAATAAAAAGTCTTACTTTTGTAGCACCAATCCGATAAATTGTATAATTATGAAAAAGACATTAATACTTATATGCCTTTTGGCAGGAATCTCTGTTGCAAGTGCTCAGACTGCCGATTCTCAAGCAGAGGTAGATGCCCTCAAGGAGCGTATTGCCAAACTCGAAAAACGCTCTGAGGTATGGGATAAACTCAAACCTGCATTTAAGCTGTCAGGATATATTCAGGCAGGTTATGACTACTTGTGGAATGAGGACGGTACATCAACTTCTACTCTCCACCTCCGCCGTGCCCGTATGACTATGCAGGGTGATGTATATAAGGGCGAGAAGGGCGCTAAGGCGAGCTATCGCTTGCAGGTTGACTTCTGCGGTACTCCGGTTATTGTCGATTTGTGGATGAAGTATCAGCCGGTAAATCAATTCGGTGTGCAGGTAGGTCAGTTTAAGGTGCCTGTCTCTATCGAGAATACCGATTATAATGCCACTAAGTTGGAGTTTGTAAACTACGCACAGGCTGTTCAGCGTCTTGCTCGTTTGGGTAGTGGCGATATGACAGGTATCAGCTCGACAGGTCGTGATATCGGTGTTCAGCTTGCCGGTGGCTTTATCAAGAAGGATGGTTTTAGCATTATCAACTACGAGGTTGGCGTGTTTAATGGCGCAGGTATCTGTACAAAGGATAATAACAAGAGCAAGGATATTGCTGCGCGCCTGACTATTCAGCCACTCAAACTCCTTAAAATCGCGGGTTACTATATGTATGGCGAGGCTGATGCGACATCGTTGCAGACAAAGTATCCGGCAATTGTTGCGGGTCTTGATGGTGCTAATGTAAAGTATATCGGTTATAGCCGTTATGGTGGTGGTGCCGATTATAATAACGATTTTCTCTTTGCTCGCGCCGAGTATATCGGTGGTAAGACGGGTAATCTGACCTCGCAGGGTGCTTATGCACAGGTCGGTTATAAGTTCCTCGGTAAGTGTACTGCCGGTCTCCGTTTTGACTACTTTGATGAGAATACTGCCGTTGATGGTAATCAGATTAACTACTCTGTAGCCCTCTCTTATCGTCCGTGGAAGCATATCCGCCTTCAGGCTGAATATACTCGCCAGACATACAATAAGTTGGTAAACTCTAAGAACGGCAATTGCCTCTATCTTATGGTAACAGCCTCATTCTAATAGTATTGGCTAAGTTGTTGCAGAGGAGAAACAGGATAGATAGTGTAATAACGGTTAAGATATGGAAAAACTTAAGAAATTTTTGGTTGAGGATTGGGTAGTAACATTTCTCTCTATTCCACTCCTTATTATCGCAGGTTGTGCAACACTGCTTCCAAAGGATGCATTTAAGATTTCATCTGATTTGCTGCAGGCTGAGTCTTGGATTAATATCGGAGCTCTCTTTGTAGTAGCACTCGTAGTTCTCTATGTGGGAAACAGACTCCTCTCTCGCCCGCTGAAGGGCCTTTTTTGGTCGTTTGTAGTGGTCTTTGCAGTGTCAATGTTGGCACAGCTCACTGCAAAAATCGGATTCATCAAGGCTTGGGGCTTTGAGGCTGTATTCTTCTCTGTAATCTTCGGACTTATTATCCGCAACTTATTCCATATCCCCGATTGGCTTAAGCCAGCTATTCAGGGCGAGTTCTTTATCAAAATTGGTGTTGTCTGCCTCGGTGCGACAATCCTCTTCCGCGACTTCTTGGCTGCCGGCTCGTTGGCTCTTATTCAGGGCTGCGTAGTTGTCTTTTGCGTGTGGATGTTCGCCTTCTTCCTCTCAAAGAAGATGGGCGTTGATGAGCGTAGCGCAATGACCCTCTCTTCAGGTCTGTCTATCTGCGGTGTATCAGCTTGTATTACCGCTGCCGGAGTTGCTAATACCGACGGTAAGAAGCTCTCATATATCGTCTCTGTGGTGCTCATTATCGTAGTACCTATGATATATATAATGCCATATTTGGCAAAGCTTGTCGTGCCACTGCTTACAGACGATGTGGCTATCCAGCAGGAGATTGCCGGTGCTTGGATTGGCGGTACTGTCGATACTACAAGTGGCGTAGGTGCAGCCTCTGCAATATATAGCGATGAGGCAAATAAGATTGCAATGATTGTTAAGGCTACACAGAATGTCCTTATCGGTGTTGTCGCATTCTTTATCGCCCTCTACCTCTCTTCAAAGAGCGCAGGCGACGGTAAACTCCACCGCCCATCATTGCGTATCGTTTGGGAGAAGTTCCCTAAGTTCGTACTCGGATTTATCCTCGCTTCAGCAGTATTCAGCCTCCTCCAGTCTTATGAGGTGTTCCCTGATTTCGCTGCTAAGAAGCTCTCTGAGACCGCTATGGCAAAGAACTTCTCAGGCTTCTTCTTCTCACTCGCATTCGTCTGTATCGGTATGGATACCCGCCTTAAGGATATCGTCTCAAAGGAGAATCGAAACATCCTCTACACCTTCCTCGGCGCACAGTTGTTTAATATCATCTTTACATTCTTTGCAGCGTGGATATTGTTTGGAATTGTGAAACCTCTCCTCTTCTAATTTTGAATTTTAAGCGGGAAAAAACCAACAAAGGGCTGTACTGAATGTACTGCCCTTTGTTGGTTTTTTAGCCGAGCCTTCACTGTTACCACTGACGGTCTGAGCCATTGAAATCGAATTTTAGAAAAATGTTTTGTGGTTTGAAAAACTTTTACTACCTTTGCCCCGCTATTGTAGCAAATAACTAAAAATTAAAACATTATGAACAATTACGAAACCGTTTTCATTGTCACTCCCGTGCTCTCTGAGGCTCAGGTAGCTGAGGTTGCTGACAAATTCCAGGGCGTTATCACCGAGAACGGCGGATCTATTGTGAATGTGGAGAACTGGGGCTTGCGTAAGCTCGCTTATCCTATTCAGAAGAAGTCCACCGGTTTCTACTTCCTGGTAGAGTTCACCGGCGAGGGTTCGATTATCAACACTCTCGAGACCCAGTATCGTCGTGACGAGCGAATTATCCGATTCTTAACTTTCAAGCAGGACAAGTACGCTAAGGAGTACGCTGACCGTCGCCGTGCTAAGCTTGCTAACAAAAACACAGAGGAGTAAACTATGGCACAGGATGTAAACCAGGCAGGTGAGCTGCGTTACCTCAACCCAGTATCGGTTGATGTAAAGAAGAAGAAGTATTGCCGTTTCAAGAAGCTCGGCATCAAGTATGTTGATTATAAGGATGGCGAATTTTTGAAGAAGTTCCTCAACGAGCAGGGTAAGATTCTCCCTCGTCGTCTTACAGGTACTTCACAGAAGTTCCAGAAGAAGGTTGCTCAGGCTGTTAAGCGTGCGCGTCACCTCGCAATTCTGCCATTCGTAACCGATTGTATGAAATAAGGAGGAGGCTACTATGGAGATTATTTTGATTAAGGATGTAGAGAATTTGGGCTACGCTAACGACATTGTAAATGTTCGTCCCGGCTATGCTAACAACTACCTGATTCCACAGGGCTTCGCTAAGGCTGCTACCGCTTCTGCAAAGAAGGTATTGGCTGAGAACCTCCGTCAGCGTGCTCACAAGGACGCTAAGATTCTTGCTGATGCTCAGGCATTGGCTGCAACCCTTGAGAACTTGAACCTCACTTTTGCTGTTAAGGCTGAGGAGGGTCGTATCTTCGGTGCTATCACCTCTGCTGATGTTGCTGAGGCACTTGCTGCTAAGGGCGTTGAGGTTGATAAGAAGAATATCTCTGTTGAGGGTATCAAGACTGTTGGCGAGTACAAGGCTACTGTTAAGCTTCACCGTGAGGTAAAGGCTGAGGTTGCTCTTACTGTAACAGCTGAGGAGTAAAAATTATTTGACGCAGCTACTATAAGCTGCTACCCTAAAAAATCAGCAATGGGCTATACGAGAGTATAGTCCATTGCTGATTTTTTAGCGCAAGTAATGTCTATTTTGGTAGATATGGGCAAATTGATGGCAAATCGCAAAAAAATTACTATCTTTGCACTATATTGACGAAATGTGCGTTTCTTTAGTATGAATATATTGAGTACACTTATTGATATTATCCGTCGCAATCCGCTTACCACAGTGTTGATTGTAATGCTTATTGTTGCAGCTCCCGGGGTGTTGGGGGTATTTGCTCTATTTCTGCTTATTCCGATAATATCTCTTCTTATTGGTTGGATAATGATACAGTATCGTGTCCGCAAGGTGAAGAAGAGCATGGAGGAGCAGTTGCGTAACCACGCCGAGAGGGAGGGTCAGCGCACTACAGGCTCTACAAAGGGGGAGGGAAAGGTTACTGTACACATTCCGCCGCAGGAGCAGAAGGTAAGTGATGATGTTGGCGAGTATGTCTCTTTTAAGGAGATTAAGGAGGATAAATAGTAGATTATAAGGTCGAAAGTTTGCGGATATGAAGTTTTTAGCTGCGCTGGGGCGTTATGTAATGTTGATGGGCAAGGTCTTTTCGCGCCCTGAGAAGTGTAGTATATACTACCGTCGAGTTATTGTAGAGCTTGACCAGCTTGGCGTGGGCTCAATACCTTTGACTGCGATAATATCTGTATTTATCGGTGCAGTAATCACTATTCAGATGGCAATTACCCTTGAGTCGCCATTTATTCCGCAGATGATGATTGGTTATGCCACAAAGGAGACTATGATTCTCGAGTTCTCATCGACAGTTATCGCCATTATTCTTGCCGGCAAGGTGGGTAGTAATATCGCCTCGGAGATTGGTACTATGCGCATTACCGAGCAGATAGATGCCCTTGAGATTATGGGCGTAAACTCTGCGGCATACCTTATTCAGCCGAAGATTATCGCAACGATGATTTTCTTCCCATTCTTGGCAGCTTTCAGTATGATTGTGGGTATTTTGGGTGGCTATATGGTGGCGCGTATGGGCGTTATGATTCCTAACGACTTTATTGACGGATTGCTCTACTACTTTGATAGTTATGAGATATTCTACTCGTTGGTAAAGATGACCGTCTTTGCATTCCTTATAACCTCTATTTCTGGTTTCTATGGCTACTATGCAAAGGGAAACTCTCTTGAGGTAGGTAAGGCTTCAACTACTGCGGTGGTTGTCAGCTCAATTATGATTATGCTCTTTAACCTTCTATTAACCCAGTTGATGCGATGATTAAGTGTGAGAATATATTTAAGTCGTTTGATGGTCGTACGGTACTCAACGATATATCGGTAACATTCGATACCGGTAAGACTAACCTTATCATCGGTCGTAGTGGCTCGGGAAAGACGGTGCTGCTTAAGACTCTTGTCGGGCTGCACGAGCCTGATAGTGGAGAGATATTTTTTGATGATATCTGCTATACGAAGCTCGGCTTTAAGGAGCGTAAGGCTATCCGCAAGGATATAGGTATGATTTTTCAGGGTGGCGCACTTATAGATGCTTCGACTGTATATGAGAATGTCAAACTGCCACTTGACCTGTTTACAGAGCAGAGTGAGGCGGAGAAGCGCGAAAGGGTAGAGTTCTGCCTTGAGCGTGTTGAACTCTCTCACGCTCCGCACCTCTATCCGTCAGAGCTGTCGGGTGGTATGATTAAGCGTGCAGCTATCGCTCGCGCTATTGTACTCAATCCTCGCTACCTCTTCTGTGACGAGCCGAACTCGGGTCTTGACCCGCAGACCTCTATCGTTATCGACAACCTTATTCAGAGCATCACCCGCGAGTATAATATCACTACCATTATCAATACCCACGATATGAACTCTGTGATGGAGATTGGCGAGAAGATTGTCTATATCCATACCGGTTATAAGTGGTGGGAGGGCACTAAGGAAGATATTCTTAATGCTGACAATCAAGAGCTTAATGACTTTGTCTTTGCGTCAGCGATGGCAAAACGCGCAAAAAATAATCTATTGTAGCAGCAAAACAGTAGAAACTGTGATATGTAAGAGTCTGTTTTGAATTTTATTAAACGAGTTAGTCCGTTGCTCTGAAGATTAGTTTCGGCTTCTTTGAGGCTATTTCTTGCATCTTTTGACTTGTGAAATTTGAAAATAGCCCGCTATTATCTGCTTTCCCCAAGTCAAAATCTACATAAAAATAGCTCTCAAATAATCTCGAAATAAAATTCAAACAGACTCTAAGAAGTAATATAAAAATGGCTATCTTTGTAGAAAATATCAAACTATGAAGAGGCTTTTACTACTACTTACTGCAATCTTTTCTATTCTAACAGCCGCTGCGCAGAGTGAAAATTCGATAATCATTGACCAGAACTCTCTGCGTGCAGTGCAGTCAGATGCCCTTACAGGTGTAAATATCGACCCGATAGGCGAGGACTCGTCGCGCCGTCCGTGTGCCCGTATTAAGGTCAGAATTAACAGAATGACTCGCGAGGAGATTGACCAAATCGAGCTTAAAATCGTCACCAATAACGAACTTCGCAAGTGCAAAACTGCCGATTATGATAATGGACTGATTATCGAGATGACGGCAAAGTCTGCAACCCGTTTCTACTTTAACCATCCCGAGTTTGGAGAGTCAAATGAGGTTACGCTCAACCTTGAACCTAACAAGGAGTACTATATGGAGGCGAGCCTTAACCAAACCTACTCTATTGTTGTCAATAGTAATGTTGAGGGGGCTGATATATATCTTGACAACAACTTCAAGGGTCGTACCGACTCAAACTTTAGCCTTACGGTGAAGGAGGTTTTGGTAGGTCCTCATACACTGAAGGTTACCTATGGCGGAATTGAGCACGAGCAGAATATCGATGTCAATAGTAGCAATATCTCTTTCCGACAGATGGTAAATACAAAAGCCTCTGAGCCTCAATTTGTAGTATTTGTTGTAGAGCCGAGCAGTGCTGTCGTGTTGATTGACAATCAGCCATATTCATTGCAGGATGGAGCTATGCAGGTGGTACTTGACTGCGGAACATATAATTATACGGTCACTGCAGCGGGCTATCATCCTCAAAGTGGAACATTCTCTGTGGCAGGCGAAAAGGTAGAGAAGAAAATATCCCTTACAGCCGATACTGCTACCGTATCACTCACAGCTCCGGATAATGCCGAGATATGGGTGAATGGCTCAAAGAGGGGTGTAGGCTCTTGGCAAGGAACACTCACCTGCGGTACATACATCTTTGAGGCTCGCAAGGATGGGCACGAGAGCGGTAAACTATCACGACAAATCACAGCAGGTGGTACAACGCAGAGATATGAGCTGCCTGCGCCTACTCCGATTGTAGGCTCACTGCTTGTCTCGGGTGTGCCTATTACAGCCGATGTCGCGCTTGATGGTAAAGCTGTCGGTACTATACCTCTCAAGTTGAGCGATGTACTGATAGGCAAACACACACTGACTGTCTCAAAGAGCGGTTATCAGACAGATAAACAGACTATAACCATCACCAAAGGCGAGACCGCTGTGGTTAATGTTTCGCTTGTAAAGCAGACAGCCTCAACTCCGACTCCAAAGCCTGCAACGACCACTTCAACTCCGACGCCAAAACCTGCGGTAAAGAAATCTTATGCTATCGGAGACCTTGTGACTGTTGATGGCGTGCAGGGCATTGTTTTCCAAATATCACCACAGGTAAAAATCGTCTCTGTGGCAGAGGGTAGAGCAAAGTGGAGTACAGGTCATTGGGGTTCAAAGCCTATAGATAGAGGTAGTGGTCGTAATAATCTGAATATGATACAAAAAGCCTCTACGAGCTGGGGTAAGATGTACCCTGCCTTCAAGTGGTGTGCAGACTTGGGTAGCGGTTGGTATCTGCCGGCTCAGGCAGAGCTTAAGGCTGTTTATAACCAAAGGGCAGCGATAAACAATACACTCAAGGCAAACGGTATGGCTACTTTAGGCACATCGAGAATTTGGACCTCTACCGGATATGATAGCGTTAATGCATATTGTGTTGCTTTTTCGGATGGCTGGAGCAGCCACTATAACAGAATGACTACATACGCCGTTAGAGCAGTAAAAGTTATAGAGTAACGGGGATTGATAACCGCCAAAAGCCTTTGACTGCTAAAAGCTCTATTTTGCGCTAAAAAAATGGAGAAAAACTTTGTAGTTTAGCGCGAAATTTGTAATTTTGTGGCGATATTTGCAAACGAGAGAAAAGTTTCATTTTTATTAACTATAATTATTAAAAACTATGGCAACAATTAAAATTGGTATCAACGGTTTCGGTCGTATCGGTCGTATGGTATTCCGTGCAGCTTGCAATCAGGCTGACAAGTACGAGGTAGTAGGTATTAACGACCTCTGCCCAGTAGATTACTTGGCTTATATGCTTAAGTATGACACAATGCACGGTCAGTTCCAGGGTACTATCGATTTCGACGCTGAGAAGAGCCTTCTTATCATCAACGGTAAGGCTATCCGCGTAACTGCAGAGCGTAACCCGGAGGATTTGAAGTGGAATGAGGTTGAGGCTGAGTATGTAGTTGAGTCAACAGGTTTGTTCCTCACTGCAGAGAAGGCTGAGGCTCACATCAAGGCTGGTGCAAAGTATGTAGTTATGTCAGCTCCTGCAAAGGATAAGACTCCTATGTTTGTTTGCGGCGTTAATACCAACACATATGCTGGTCAGACTATCGTTTCTAACGCGTCTTGTACTACAAACTGCTTGGCTCCTATCGCTAAGGTTCTCAATGACAACTTCGGTATTGTTGACGGTTTGATGACTACCGTTCACTCTACTACTGCTACTCAGAAGACTGTTGACGGTCCATCTCTTAAGGACTGGCGTGGTGGTCGTGCTGCTGCTGGCAACATTATCCCATCTTCTACAGGTGCTGCTAAGGCTGTAGGTGTAGTTCTTCCAGAGCTCAATGGTAAGCTTACAGGTATGGCTTTCCGTGTTCCTACTCTCGATGTATCAGTTGTTGACCTTACTGTAAACCTCGCTAAGCCTGCTACTTATGCAGAGATTTGCGCTGCAATGAAGGCTGCTTCTGAGGGTGAGCTCGCTGGCGTTCTCGGTTACACTGAGGAGGATGTTGTTTCTTCAGACTTCCTCGGCGACGCACGCACTTCTATCTTCGATAAGAAGGCTGGTATCGCTCTTACTGACACATTCGTTAAGGTTGTTTCTTGGTACGACAACGAGTGGGGTTACTCAAACAAGGTTCTTGACCTTATCTCAGTAATGAAGGCTTACAACAAGTAGTATTTGTTGTGATAATGTGCCATCTATGGCACATCCCTTAAATAGCAGTCGCGGCTGTACGCTTTAGTACTATCCGCGACTGCTCTTTTTTACGATGTACCATACATAGCACATTCTGACAACAAATCTGCTTGCAAGTACTATCCAACGCCATCACCTTTTGTCGTTTTTTACGCTTTGTATGCACAATCACAGAAAATTTTTGTAACTTTGTGTAAGAAAAGTGGTTGATGAGCTATGGTTGATAACTACACCCAACAGATAGACAAGAGTATCGGAGCTCTGTTTGACAGTATTTCGCAGCGATTTTCGGCGGATGATATGGTGCGCATTGAGCGTGCTTACCTGCTTGCAGCAGAGGCTCATTCGGATCAGCGACGAAAGAGTGGCGAGCCATATATTATCCATCCTATTGCGGTAGCACGAATTATCGCTGAGGAGTTGGAGCTTGGTGCCAATCCTATTATTGCGGCATTTCTGCACGATGTGGTCGAGGATACCGACTACACAATCGAGCAGATTCGTGAGCGTTTTGGCGATGATGTAGCCTTTTTGGTGGCTGCGGTGACAAAGCAGAAGAAGGCGAAGTATCAGCACTCAAAGCAGGTGGATAATTTCCGTCAGATTCTCGAATCTGTAAGTTTTGATATTCACGCTCTGCTCATCAAACTTGCCGACCGATTGCATAATATGCGAACTCTGAACAGTATGCGCTCGGATAAGCAGATGAAGATTGCCGGCGAGACCGACTACTTCTATGCACCTCTTGCAAACCGTTTGGGTCTCTACCATATCAAGAGTGAGTTGGAGAATCTCTCTTTCCGCTACCGCTGTCCGCGTGACTATTCGGAGTTGTCGCAGATGGTGGAGAATGATATTGAGCAGAAGCGTCCGCATATCGAGGCTTTTATTGCCAAGATGGAGGAGATTTTGACTGCAAAGGGTCTTACTGCCCGTACAGAGGTGCGCTATCGTCGTCCGTACAGCATCTGGCGTAAGATGCAGGCAAAGCATTGCGATTTTAACCATGTTCCGGGTCGCCACTATATCCGTGTCATCTATCCCGATAGTGACGCCTATTCAGAGAAGGAGTACGCGCTCAAGATATATGCAGCCCTGACAGACTACTTCAAGGAACGCCCGGGAAGTGTGTCAAACTATATCAACGCACCAAAGGAGAATGGCTACCAATCTTTCCATGTCAAGCTGCTGCGTGAGCAGGGCGTGTGGGAGGAGATACATATCTCTTCTGAGCGAATGGTGCGTAATTCTCGCCTCGGTTGTGCCGCTGAGCGCACTGAGCAGAATGTCCATAAGTGGTTAGAGAAACTGAAGGCTATTGTGCGTGCCGATGTGTCAATGAGTGGTATTCAATTTATGGAGGGCGTCACCTCGTCGTTCTATAATGACGATATTATGGTTTTCACTCCAAAGGGTCAGGGTGTCATTCTTCCTAAAAATGCCACAGCTCTCGATTTCGCCTTTGAAATCCATAGCGATATCGGTCGCCACGCCCACTATGCCCGTATCAATGGTCGCCTATGCTCTGTCAAGACCCAACTTAATCGCGGCGACTGCATCGAAATTGGCACAAATGACTCTATCCACCCACAGACAGATTGGTTAGGCTCCGTGCGAACTTTCAAGGCGAAAAAGTTCCTCCACTCCTACCTCGCCTCTCAGCCAAAGCTCGAGTATATCCGTTGTAAACACTGTCACCCACTGCCTGGTGATGAGGTTGTCGGTTTTAAGAGCGAAGATGGTACTATCACTCTCCATAAGAGAGGCTGCTCTACCGCTATACGCTTAGCTTCAGAGGAGGGTGATTCTATCGTCAATGACCTTACAACCTTTGAGGAGCGCGAAGATATGCTCTATCCCGTGCGTATTCGCATCCGCGGTATAGATAGATACCACCTCCTCTCAGACCTTATCTATTGTATCACCGAGCAATTGCAGCTCTCCATGTGTGGACTCTCCACCGAAACCGCAGACCATATCGGCGTCTGTACTATCGACTTCGAAATCCACTCCCTCGGCGAACTCGAGGCTGCTCTGCGATCTATTGAGGCTATTGATGGTGTGGATGAGGTGTCGAGGATAGATATCGAATAATTTTATCGTCAAAATGATTTTATCGTGAAAATAGCACAACTACTGCCGCTAACCTTTTTCTCCTCAATGGGCAGTACAATTCAGTACAGCCCATCGACTCGAAAAACGCCGAGCGTGGTATTTGCACTATTTTGACGATAAAATGGGTGCAAGAAATACGCATAGTATGTCCCTTCGCGGGTATTTTTGCCGAGCGTGGCATCTACCGCATTTTGACGACAAAATGGTGCAGAGTGTGAGCAGAGTACAACAAAATGGGTGCAAACTATGAGCGGAGTATTTGACTCCCTAACCCCCTATATAATATAATGACGGCATTGAGTACTGTAGATTTGGAGTTTTCGATTTTTATTTGTAACTTGCAGTTGATTAGTACAATAATAGGTGTCGGGTTATGAAGAAGTTGTTATATTTATTACTTGGTATCCTTGGTTTTACCGCTTGTGGTGAGGGCGGAGCCGGAGGTGGTATGATGTGCGAGTATGGTACGCCGACAGCAGATTTTACAGTCAAGGGCAAGGTTACCGATGCAGATGGCAAGCCTATTAAGGGTATTGAAATATCGTCTAAGGATCTCAGATCATTTATTGATGGCTCGGGCTTGAGTGCCGAGACAGCCGAGGATGGAACATTTGTAACCAATAAAATAAAGGAGTTTGGTGTAGGTGGCACGCTTGTCTTTACCGATACAGACGGCGAGGCGAATGGCGGAGAGTTTGTGACGCTTGAGAAGCAGATTAGTACTCTTCCGCAGAAGCAGATAAAGGATGGAGAGAGGTGGTATCGTGGCGAGTATGAGGTTACTGCCGATGTAAAACTTAAAAAGAGGTAGAGTGATGAGAAGATTGCTATATCTGCTATTGGCTCTATTGGGTTTTGTGGTTAGCTCATGCAGGGTTGAGGAGTATGGTTGCCCTCCTGTTGAGTATGATGAAGAGAAGGAGCATAGTCAGAATAATACAGAGCGTGTAGAGCCTCATTCGGGAGATGAGTATTGATTATGAAGGTCGATAAGTTGAGTTTAAGGCGTCGTTTGGCGCTCGAAATATGGCGTAAGTTAGAGGGTGACAATGTAAAGAGTCACCCTCTGCGCCAACTATTCTGGGAGTGTACGCTGCGTTGTAATCTCAACTGTCGCCACTGCGGCAGTGACTGCAAAACGGAGGCGGGCAAGAGAGATATGCCGCTAAATGACCTCCTTAAGGTGCTTGATAATATCTCGGCAAATACAGACCCTCATAAGGTATTTGTAATCATAACAGGTGGAGAGCCGCTGATGCGAGCTGACCTTGAGCAGTGTGGGCGGGCGATATACGACCGTGGTTTTCCGTGGGGTATGGTCACTAATGGTCTTGCTATGACTCCTGCCCGTTTTAAGCGTCTGCTTGCCTCGGGGATGCACACGGCAACAGTCTCTTTAGATGGTCTTGAGGAGGACCATAACTATATGCGTGGTAATAGTAACAGCTTCCGCGCAGCCTCTGATGCTATTGCGATGATGGCGGCAGAGAGAGATTTTGTATTTGATGTCGTAACCTGCGTAACTCAGCGAAATATCGACAAGCTCGATACAATTAAGGAGCATCTGCTCTCACTCGGCTGTACACATTGGCGACTTTTTACCGTCTTTCCTGTCGGTCGTGGAGCTACGGATGAGAAGTTGCAACTCACTTCGCAGCAGATGCGACAGTTGATGGACTATATTGTTGATACTCGTCGCGAGGGCAGAATATCTGTGCAGTACGGTTGTGAGGGATTTTTGGGTGCATACGAGGGCGAGGTGCGTGACCACTTTTTTGCTTGTCAGGCGGGTGTTACCGTCGGCTCGGTGCTTGTAGATGGCTCTATATCTGCTTGTGCAAGTATCCGCGCAGATTACAATCAAGGCAATATCTATACTGATAACTTTTGGGATGTGTGGAACAACCGCTTTGAGCTATACCGCAACCGCGAATGGATGAAAAAGGATGGCTGTGCAGAGTGTAAGTTCTTCCGCTACTGCAAGGGCGGAGGTATGCACTTAAGAGATGGAGAGGGCAATTTATTGTTCTGTCATCTTGAGAAATTGAGAGGATAACAAAAAGTGCCGCAAATTTGCGGCACTCTTTATTCGTTTACCTTCTTAACAAACCCCTGCGCCCTCAACTCTATCTCTCCACCGTCAGGAGTAACGAGGAAACATCCGGTCTGAGGCTCGGTAATGTGTCCGATAATATCTATGCAGCCGATAGAAGCAACCTTTTCGCGCATCTCAAGCGGAAGAGTAAAGAGCAATTCATAATCCTCACCACCATTGAGTGCTGCGGTAACAGGGTCTATGTGCATCTGCTCGCCCAACTCTGTGCATTGGCGAGCGATAGGCATACGCTCAAGGTATATTCTCGCACCACAGATAGATGAGCGGCATATCTGCATAAGGTCAGATGCAAGGCCGTCACTAATATCAATCATAGATGTAGGCACAACCTTCTCCTGAGCCAATGAGCGGACTATATCGTAACGGGCACGCGGCTTGAGGTAACGCTCCAAGAGGTACTCAAAGCCGTCAAACTGCGGTTTTTCGCCAACAAGACCCTCTAATACGCGGCTCTCACGCTGAAGCAGTTTGAGTCCGAGGAATGGCGCACCAAGGCTGCCTGTAATGCAGATAAGGTCATTGACCTTCGCACCACTGCGATAGACCACAGCCTCCTTCTTTGTGCGACCTACAGCTGTAATATTTATTACAAGACCATTGATTGATGCCGTTGTATCTCCACCAACCAAATCGACCTCAGCCTCGCGACAAGCAAACTCAACACCTGAGTAGAAGTCTTTCAGAAACTCGACCGAGATTTTTGAAGATATAGAGAGCGAAATGGTTATCTGCTCTGGCAGGGCATTCATAGCAACAATATCGCTAATACCCTTTGTTACAGCCTTATAACCCAAGTGCTTTGGCGGGAAATATGTTAAATCGAAGTCTATACCTTCAACCATAGTGTCGGTAGATACAAGCATAGCAGTACTCTTCGATGCCTCAATCACTGCGGCATCGTCACCAACCCCCTTTATAGTTGTCTTACGATTAGACTTAAATGGCTCTGTCAGGTAGTCTATCAATCCGAACTCGCCCAACTCTGCAATCTCTGTTCTCCCTTTTATTTTTCCCATAGCGGATATTTTTTTGCAAAGGTACACTTTTTTTTGAAGTATATGAGTTTTTTTGTGGGCATAAGTGGTATAACCTTACGAAAAAATACTTAACTTCGTGCAAACTACTTATCCCTATTCGTATGAAAAAACTATTGCTACTCTTTGTTGCTCTATTTTGTTTGGCTTTTGCGAATGCTCAGGAACGATACGAGGTGACATCTAAATCGGCTTTGAATATTCGTAGTAGTGCCTCTGCCGGCAGTACTGTGCTTGGAACGGTGCAAAGCGGGTCGAAGGTAGATGTATATGAGGTATATGGTGAGTGGGCGAAGATTAAATACAATGGTCGCTTCGCTTATGTCAGTAGCAAATATCTGAAAAAGTGCAGTGCAGAAGCCTCACAAAATCAAAAGGAAGAGAATAAGAACTCCTTTTTGGGTAAGTTTGATAGTTTTGTAAGGCAATATGTGACTTATGATATAGATTGGCTGATATTCGTGATATTCGGATTATCTGTGGTATTAGCTATTGTCCGCGGTGTGCATCGAGATGGTAGAAGATATTTACGCAGTGGTAAATATATCTTTCATCTGATATCGTTTGTTATCATATGTGTTGCAGAGATTGTATATTTCTTGAGAATGGGTAGCGAGACGACTTGGTTCTGCATGCCGAGCAATGTCGGATGGATAGGTGCTATTGTCGGCTTTCTTGCTTTAGGATGGATGGTGTACAATCAGATAATGTGGTTTATAGATACTTTGCTTGATATCAGATACAATGCAGGCGACTTTGATATGCGCATAGGTATATACTCGTGGCCTATTGCTGTAGTTGTAGGGGTAATAGTGAGTCTATTCGAGTGGGAAGGTGCTCTTGAGTGGGTTGTGATTATTCTTGGAATTTGCCAGCTGATTCAGATAGTTCTGATAATTGTAGGAGTTTCGTCAAGGGGTGGATTCTTATACTCATTGCTGGTAACTGCAATATATCTGATAGGTGCAGTATCTACGCTGTTTCTCCTATTGTATTTTGTGGCATTGGTTATAGTAGTTGCCATTATTGGCTTTTTTATTATGGCATTCTTGAGTGGTGGCTCTCGTAGTAGCTCTAGCAGTGAATCTAGCAGTGAATCCAGTAGTAGCTCAGAAGATGATAGCTCTAGCTGGAAGAAAGGGTATTTAGACTATACAGATGGATTAGGTCGCATAGAGGGTAAATTTAGCGACGAAAATACATTCCACGAGTACGGCGGCGGAACCTACGACAGGCAAGGTAACGGAACCTGGAAGAAGAGGGAGTACTGGTAGAGCCTAAAAGCAAAGGTAATGATGCAAAAAAGTCACCTCGGTTAAGGTGACTTTTTTACTTATGCGAGTTTTTCAATCTCAGCGGCGATGCGTTCAAAGACCTCGTCGATTGTGCCGAGACTCGGAACGGCTACATACTTGCCTTGTGAGCGGTAGTAGTCGGCAACGACGGCTGTCTGCTGGTTATAGACAGCAATGCGGTTGCGGATAACATCCTCGGAGGCATCATCTGCGCGACCTGACTCCTTGCCACGGAGAAGAATACGCTTTACCAACTCCTCCTCAGGGACATCCATATAGATCATAATATCTACAGAGTCGTTGTGCTGCTCAAGGAGCTTATCGAAAGCCTCTGCTTGTGCAGTGGTACGAGGGAAACCGTCAAAGATAGTACCCTTGATACCCTTATTCGCCGCCAGATAGTCCTCAATCATTCCGATAACTACGCTGTCCGGGGCAAGCTCGCCTCGGCTGATATACTCCTGCATTTGCAGACCAAGTTCTGTTTGTGATTTGATATGAGAGCGTATAATCTCGCCGGTAGAGACATGAGATAGCCCAAAACGCTTCTCCAAAAGCTCAGACTGTGTACCCTTACCACAACCCGGAGCACCGAATAATACTACATTAAGCATAACCTAAATCGTTGTAATTATGCCACAAAGTTAATCAAATTTTTGATTAACTAAATATTTCTAAGCAAAAAATAGGGCTTGCACAGTCGCAAGCCCCAATTTTACTTTGAAGTGTAAGGTTTGATAACTCCGCGTTGAGATGAGCGGATGAAATCTATCAGAGCATCGCGCTCAGGGCTCTGAGCAACCTGAGCCTCTGCCTCGTTACAAGCATTCATATAGTTCATATCGCTCTGGAAGAGGATGCGGCAGGTCTTTGTGAGGATATCGAGCTGCTCCTCTGTAAAGCCACGACGCTGTAAGCCGATGCGGTTAAGACCTGCGTAGCTTGAGGTGTCGCTGCGGACGGTGATATATGGAGGAACATCCTTTGTGAGCAGTGTTCCGCCCTGCAACATCACATGGTCGCCAATCTTAACCCACTGGTGTATAGCGCAGTGACCGCCGATTACAACCCAATCTCCAACCTCTACCTCTCCGGCAAATGAGCAACGGTTTGCAACCACGCAGTGGCTACCGATAACATCGTCGTGAGCTACATGGACATACGCCATCAGTAGATTGCCATTGCCGATAACGGTCTTACCGCGCGATGCAGTACCGCGGCTGATGGTTACATACTCTCTGATATCGTTGTCATCGCCAATCTCGGCTGTGGTCTTCTCGCCACGGAACTTGAGGTCTTGTGGCAGACAAGAGATTGATGCAGCAGTGTGAATCTTGCAGCGTTTACCGATGCGTGCGCCGTCGTGGATAACAGCACCCGGACCAATCCAACAATCGTCGCCAATAACAACATCGCCGGCGATATATGCAAAAGGCTCAACGGTTACATTATTTCCCAACTTTGCGTCAGGATGTACATAAGCTAAAGGACTTACCATAGTTTATCTGTTTGAGTTATTTGTTCTTGACAATTTGTGCCATCAGTTCAGCCTCGCAGACAAGCGTTCCACCCACAAAAGCCTTACACATCATAGCTGCAATGCCTCTGCGCAGCGGAGATGCCAGCTCGCACTCAATCTGAAGTGTATCGCCCGGGGTAACCTTGTGCTTGAAGCGAACATTGTCTATGCGCAAGAAGTATGTAGAGTAGTTTCCTCTATCCTCTACACTGCTCAGCGCAAGCAGACCACCGCACTGCGCCATAGCCTCGATAATCAGCACACCCGGCATTACAGGCTCCTCAGGGAAGTGACCTTGGAAGAATGGCTCATTGGCTGTAATATTCTTAATGCCGGCGATTGATGTGCCGTCGATATGGAAGATGCGATCCACGAGCAAGAATGGGTAACGGTGTGGCAACAACTCCCTAATCTCCTTGATATCATAGACAGGAGCGGTGCGAGGGTTGTACTTAAAGCGTGGCTTAATGCCCTCGCGGCGAATTGTCGCGCGAATCTGCTTCATAAACTCAGTATTTGCAAAGTGTCCCGGACGAGTAGCCCACACACGACCCTTAATACGAATACCAAGTAGAGCAAAGTCGCCAAGCAGGTCGAGCAACTTGTGGCGTGCAAGCTCATTGTTGGCGCGAAGCTCAAGGTTGTTCAGATAACCACCTGTAACGCGTATATCCTTCTTGCCGAAGATATTTTTAAGATGCTCTAACTGCTCGTCAGATACAGGATTTTCGACAACCACGATAGCGTTGTCCAAATCGCCACCCTTGATAAGATTCATCTTAAAGAGTGGCTCCAACTCGTGCAAAAAGACAAATGTACGGCAAGGTGCAATCTTTGAGGCGTAGTCATCCTCAGGAACAAGCACTGCATACTGATTACCTACAACCTTTGAGTTGTAATCCACATGCACAGATACCGAAAACTCCTCGTCAGGGTAAAGGACAATTGCCACACCCTTCTCAGGAATTGTATATACCTGCTTCTCGCGAACCTCATAGTAGCGACGCTCTGCATCCTGCTCAACAAGACCTACGCGGGCAATACCCTCGGCATAAGCCTTTGCAGAGCCATCCATAATCGGAGTCTCGGTGTTGTCAATGTCAATCAGAGCATTGTCGCAACCCATAGTCCAAAGTGCAGACATTATATGCTCAATGGTGCTGATTCTTACACCGTCAATCTCTATTGTTGTACCGCGTGATGTGTCGGTAACATACTCACATAGTGCCGGAATAGCAGGCTGACCCTCAATATCCACACGGCGGAACACAATACCGTGATCTGCCGGAGCAGGATTTACGGTCATAGTAACCTGCACGCCCGTATGCAGACCCTTGCCCGAAAAGGTAAGTGGGGCAGCTATGGTCTGCTGTTTGGTAGATGAAGTTGTTGTCATAAAAACAATGTTCAAAAATTATTTGGGTACAAATATAGTAAATTTTCGGAAATTCTACTAAATTTGTGGTATCAAAACAGAGTAACCGATAATGGATAGACCACAAGAAGATATAAAAACGCCAAAAACAACATCGAGTAGCGACAGCCGCCCTGCGCAGCGTCCTCGCCGTAAGCCGTTACGCCTCCCATTCGACAATCGTAGTCAGGATGTGGGCGGCTGGGCGTATGACCACCGCATAGGTCTCTGTATTACCATCATTATCTACCTATTGTTGGGCATATCTTTCTTTGCCTCAAAGATTGTTATTGGTCGCAAATCTTCACAGCAGGGTATGTTTATAGATTTGCAGACCGTCGAGATGCTCGAGAAGGAGCGTGACCGCCTTGCCGAGGAGGTGCGCCGTGCAAATCAAAATATAGACTGGAGTAAAATCAGAAATACATCCTCAAACGAGAACTCTCTCAATGAAAATCTCACCGATGACCGTGGCACAAACACCTCGGAGCTTAACTCTGATGCAGAGGCTGTCGAAGCCCGTATGCGAGCCAACCGTGAGGCTTATGAGCGCGGTCTGAAGGATGCCAAGCGCGCCGGTGAGCGTAGTGATGAAGAGGGCAAGAGTGGCGATAATTCAAAGCAGGATAAGCGTGTTAAGGGTAGCGTTACCGTATCCTTCTCCTTCAAGAATCCTGTGCGTTATTCGCGCCACCTCGTAAAGCCCGCATATCGTTGCGAGGGTGGTGGAGAGGTCATTGTTAAAGCTGTTCTCGACCAGCGTGGTAAAGTCCTTACCGCCGTTGTTGTCGAGGGTGGAGATGAGTGTATGCGCCAAACCGCAATCTCCGCCGCAAAAGGCTCGCGCTTTGACCATAACAGTTCTGCACCTGCAAAGCAGGAGGGAATAATAACCTATATATTTATTCCGCAATAGATATAACTAACCAAATATAAGCTACTAAAATGGAAAGACAAACCTCGCTGCTTAAGGATGTCGTGATTCGTTTCTCAGGCGACTCAGGCGACGGAATGCAGCTCACCGGAACTCTGTTTTCCGAGACTTCGGCTCTTGCGGGAAATGCAATTTCAACTTTCCCGGACTATCCTGCCGAGATTCGCGCTCCGCAAGGCACTGTTGCCGGAGTGTCAGGCTTTCAGGTACACTTTGGCTCGGCTGCAATAAACAACCCGGGCGACAAGTGTGATGTGCTTGTGGCAATGAACCCCGCTGCGCTGAAGGCTAATGCCCGATTCTTAAAGAGAGATGCAACAATCATTGTAGATGGCGACTCGCTTACAGCCGACAATCTTGCAAAAGCGACATTTACAACAGACAATCCGATTGAGGAGTTGGGATTGGACGATAGGAATGTAATTATTGCCCGTATTACGACAATGACTCGTGAGGCTCTTGCCGATTCGACTCTCGACAACAAGTCGAAGGTTAAGTGTAAGAATATGTTTGCGCTCGGTATCTGTCTCTACATTACTGACCGTCCTACGGCGCATGCTCACGACTACATCAATGGTAAGTTCGGCAAAAAGAATCCTGCTGTTGCTGAGGCTAATAATTTGGTAATTGAGGCGGGTTACAACTATGCAGCAAATAACCATTTGAGCCACAATGCCTATGCCGTTGAGCCGGCGGGTCTTCCAAAGGGTAAGTATCGCACAATAAACGGAAATGTGGCTACTGCGTGGGGCTTTATAGCAGCTTCGGAGAAGAGCTCTCGCCCGCTATTTTGCGGTTCATATCCGATTACTCCGGCAACGGTTATTTTGGAGGAGCTTGCAAAGCATAAGTCATTAGGTGTAAAGACCGTGCAGGCAGAGGATGAGATTGCCGGTATCTGTACAGCGGTAGGTGCTGCTTATGCGGGTAATTTTGCCGTTACGACAACTTCAGGTCCGGGATTGTCGCTCAAGAGTGAGGCTTTAGGTCTTGCAGTGATGGCAGAGCTGCCACTTGTTGTGGTAGATGTGCAGCGTGGTGGTCCTTCGACAGGTCTGCCGACAAAGACCGAGCAGAGCGATTTGTTGCAGGCTCTCTATGGCAGAAATGGCGAGTGTCCTGTGCCGGTTGTTGCAGCCTCGTCGCCAAGCGACTGCTTCAAATATGCCTTCGAGGCGTCAAAAATCGCTATGGAGCATATGACTCCGGTGGTGTTGCTTACAGATGGATTTATAGCAAACTCTTCGGAGGCGTGGGCAATCCCACAAATGTCTGATATGCCGACCATTACACCACCTATTGCAGTTGCGACAGAGGGAGATTTTATGCCTTATAAGCGCAATGAACAGAATGTCCGCAGTTGGGCATTTCCGGGCACAGCAGGCTTGGAACACCGCATCGGAGGTCTTGAGAAGCATATGACAACGGGTAATATCTCGTACGACCCTGCAAACCACGCACAGATGGTTGCCACTCGTGCAGCAAAGGTCGCCGCTGTGGTTAATGATATTCCGCAGCAGAGCGTTGATGGCGATAACTGCGGAGAGCTTCTTGTTGTCGGCTGGGGTGGTACTCGAGGTCATCTGAATTCAGCTGTTGAGCAGTTGAGAGGGCAGGGTAAGAGCGTAAGCCACTGCCACCTGAACTACATCAATCCGCTGCCGTCAAATATGGCTCAGATTTTTGAGAACTTCAAGCGAATTGTTGTCTGCGAGCTTAACGAGGGTCAGGCAGCCTCTTATTTGCAGGGGCTCTTCCCTCAATTCCGCTTTGAGAAGTGCAATAAGGTTGAGGGTCAGCCATTTACGGTTGAGGAGTTGGTAGATGTGTTTAATGAAAAATTGAGATAATTATGGCAGAGTATAAATATACACCCGAGAGTTTTAAATCCGACCAGCAGGTAAAGTGGTGCGCCGGTTGTGGCGACCACGCAGTGCTGAATGCTGTGCAGCGCGCTCTGCCGGAGGTGGCAGATGCACTTGATAAGCCACACGAAAAGTTTGTCTTTGTGTCGGGTATCGGTTGCTCGTCGCGCTTTATCTACTATATGCGTACCTTCGGTTTTCACACCATCCACGGTCGTGCAGCAGCCGTTGCTACGGGTATAAAGGTTGCAAATCCGGACCTCTCCGTTTGGGTTTGTACAGGCGATGGAGATAGCCTTGCGATTGGAGGAAATCACTTTATACACGCTCTGCGTCGTAATGTCGATTTGAACATCATCCTCTTTAATAACGAGATTTACGGTCTTACAAAGGGTCAGTACTCTCCAACCACAAAGCTCGGAACAGTGACCAAAACATCCCCTTATGGCACCGTCGAACACCCATTTAACCCTGGCGAGCTGGCTATCGGTGCAAAGGGTACATTCTTTGCCCGCACTGTCGATGCAGAGGTTATGCTCACTAAAGAGCTGCTTGTTGAGGCAGCAAAACACCGCGGAACATCAGTGGTTGAGGCACTTGTTAATTGTATGATTTTCAATAACAAAACTCACGCCTCATTTGCAGCCGATAAGGCTACTCGTGCCGAGCATACCATAACCCTCAAGCACGGCGAGAAGATGCTCTTCGGTGCAAATAAAGACAAGGGTCTTGTCCTTGAAGGTCTGAAACTTAAGGTCGTAACCGTTGGCGAAGATGGCTATACCCTCGACGATATTCTTACCCACGATGCACACTGTGAGGATACCACCCTCCACTGTATGCTCGCCGCAATGAAATACCCTGAATATCCCGTCGCTTTGGGTGTCATCCGCTCCGTCGATGAACCTTGCGTATATGACAACGAAGTCGCTGAACAACTCGCTGCAGTTAAGGCTGCTTCGAAGATTCAGTGTGTGGATGACCTTCTTAACTCTGGCGAAATATTTATTTTATCGTGATAATGCGGCATTTGCGCTTATAAGAGCACATCTGCTTCCGCTAACAAAAAGTACCCGCAAAGGGAAATACGCATAGTATGTCCCTTTGCGGGTATTTTTGCCGAGCGTTGCATCTGCACTCTTCTAAGCACAAATGAGTATTTTATCGTGATAGTGGCACATTTTCTGCCGCTACTCCAAAACTCGACAAAGGGCAGTACCGCAAAGTACAGCCCTTCGTCGTTTTTTGAAGCGAGCGTGGTAAATGCACCACTCTGACGATAAAATGAGTGCAAGAAAGTATCAAAGTGCAAACTCTGACAACAAAATGGTGCGAACTATAGTCGGAGTGAAATTCGAATTTCTGTTTTTTCGGATTTAGGAAAACCATCGTAGATGGTACAAGAAAAGATAGTCCTCTGAGGTCAAGCTCGCTTGAAACCGAAAGATGGACTATCTTTTCTTGTAATAGCTGTAAGGCTATCCTAAATCCGCAACGCATAGAAGAGAAACGCAGTTTCTCCGAAAGCTTTTTGCACGCCCTGCTTTTTCTCGAAAAAGCGGGCAGTACTGCGTAGCTTGGTTATATCAGCTCCTCGTAGCGGGCGATAGGAGCGGCGTCGAGTGCGGAGAGTTCTCCGCGCAGGTAGCGGTAGTAGCCGGCAACGGCGATCATTGCGGCGTTATCTGTGGTAAATTTCAGTTCCGGAAGGAATGTGCGCCAATGGCGTTTTTGTCCCTCTGCCTCTATGCGGGCGCGGAGTGCCGAGTTGGCAGAAACTCCTCCGCCGAGGGCTATATCTTTTATACCGAACTCTTTGGATGCCTTGATAAGTTTATCCACTAAAATATCCACGACGGTATGGAGCAATGATGCGCATAGGTCTGCCTTATTCTGCTCTATAAAGTCCGGATTTTCAGCCACTTGGTCACGCAGCGTATAGAGGAAAGAGGTCTTAAGACCTGAGAAGGAGTAGTTAAGACCCTCTACGCGAGGTTTTGCAAACTTAAAGGCACTCTTATCGCCCTCTTTTGCGAGTCTGTCGATAACAGGTCCGCCTGGGTATGGCAGTCCCATAACCTTGGCGCACTTATCGAGAGCCTCGCCGGCTGCATCGTCTATTGTTGTGCCGACAATCTCCATCTTCTCGGGGGCATCGACCTTGACAATCTGTGTATGACCTCCGCTGACAAGCAGGCAGAGGAACGGATAGTCGGGATGAGGTAGCTCTCTGTCCGGCAGATCGACAAAGTGTGAGAGAATATGTCCGTGGAGGTGGTTTACCTCGACCATCGGGATATTGCCCGCGATAGAGAGACCTTTGGCAAACGAAGTGCCGACCATAAGAGAGCCGAGCAGACCCGGACCGCGGGTAAAGGCTATGGCATCGATCTTATCGATAGTCACACCAGCCTCTTTGAGGGCTGTATCGACTACGGGAACGATATTCTGCTGGTGTGCGCGAGAGGCGAGCTCGGGGATTACTCCGCCGTACTTTTCGTGTACAGCCTGTGAGGCGATAACGCTGGATAACAGCGTGGTATCTCGCAGAACGGCAGCTGAGGTGTCGTCGCACGAAGATTCGATGCCGAGAATGATGATATTATTGTCCATAAAAATTCGTAAAATCGAAAAAATAGTACTATCTTTGTAAGTTATATTTTATAACTTAAAGATATCCGTGGGCAAAGTTACAAAAATATTTGGAAAGATAGTATCGTCAATAATCTTATTGTTGATACTCATCCCTGTTTTTGCAACTTTGGTACTCTCTATTCCGAGTGTTCAGAATCGTGTTGTGGCTATTGCTACCGACTTTGCATCAGAGAAGTTGGGTACAGTGGTAAAGATTGACCATATCACAGTCGGTATGTTAAACCGTGTTAAGGTGCGCGGCTTTTATGTCGAGGATTTTGACAGAGATACGCTGCTCTATGCCGAAACGGTCACTGCTCAGATAGGTCCTTTAGCGGGTATGAGGGAGCAGTTTACTATCACTGCGGGTGCGGTTGAGAATGGAGTGCTCTACTTGCGAGATACCGAGCGTGGAGAGATAAATATCAAAGAGATTACAACGCTGCTGATAAAGCCTGACCATAAGAGTACCTTCCGCCTTAAGATTTCATCGCTCGATGCTATCAATATAGATTTCCGACTTCAGCGTAATGATGAGCGACGCTATGATACGGGTGTGAACTATGCGGATATGTATATGAGGGGCATAAATGGTCACATTGATAACTTCTATGTCGATAGGGGTGCTGTGGGTGGCGATATAACCTATCTGAACTTCGAGGAGCAGAGTGGCTTTGTGCTTGATGACCTTTCGGGTTACTTCTCGGTAAATAAGGGTCTGATTACCGTTTCGGGCGCAACAATCGAGGCAGATGAGAGTGTGATAAACCTCTCCTCACTGCTCCTGTCGGGTGATGATTGGGAGAGTTATCACGACTTTATCAACAATGTAAGGCTCGATATAGATATTGAGCAGTCGAAGGTATCGAGCAAGATGGCTGGCTACTTTGCGCCGCCGTTGTGGGAGTGGGATACCGAGCTGAGAGATGTTACGGCATCTATGCACGGAACGGTTGCATCTTTCCGCGGAAGAATCGATAATATGCGCCTTGAGGATGGCGGACAACTGCGTGCCAATGCTACGGTAAATGGTCTAGCGGATGTATATCGTACCCGATTTAATGTGAATGTGACGAGGGTAGATGTGACAACCAAGGAGTTTACACGCCTGCTGAAAAATATCGCCCATCTGAATATTCCGGAGAGGGTAAAACCTTATATCGAGCGCACAAACCGCCTCAAGATTAAGGGTAACTTCAAGGGTTACATAACATCATTTGATGCCACTGCAAATATCGATGTGGGCAGTGGTGGCGGGCTGTATGCAACCTGTGGCATACATCCTCAGGATGGCGATAGGGTGGTCAAGGCGACGCTTACGGCAGATTCGCTTAATATTAATAAACTGCTTGCCAAACCAAAGGCTATATCTACCGACTTCGATATTAAGGCAACCGCCCGCTTTAGTGATACAGATGGCGTTGAGGCGGAGGCGAGTGGAGATATATCCCGACTGCTCTTTAATGGCTATCACTACACAGATTTGGCATTTGACGGAGCATACTCGCCAACGGTAAGCCATATCAACTTTGGCAGTGGCGATGCAAATCTCAAGGCTCAGATTAAGGCGGCAATGGATAGAAGTTCGAGCAGCAAGCCTGTATATAGCGCAGTGGCGCAGATAGACCATGCCGATCTGCACGCGCTCAATATCAATCGCCGAGATAGTGTATCGACCGTAAGTGCATCGTTGTGGCTCGATGCTACGGGTAATACGCTTGATGATATGGATGGCAGACTTGGTATTGGCGATGCCGTATATAAGTACAACGCTGCACAGATAGATTCCGACCTTATAGAGCTTACGGTGGATAGTAATGAGGATACCCGCCGCGTGGAGCTTTCGTCGGAGTTTGTAGATGCGCGATTTGAGAGCCGATGTCCTTATAAAGATGTGGTATATTATGTCTCTACGCTCTTGTCGCGCTACCTGCCACAGCTCTACGATAGCGCAACTCTTGAGACTATTGAGAGTAAGAAGCAGGTGCTTAAGAATAAGGTTGCGCTGCTATCAGTAACGGCAAAAGATATATCTCCACTGCTTGACTGCTTTGCGCAGGGTGTTGAAGTGGCACCTCAATCTACGCTCAATGTCTATATGGCTCCGGGTGTAAATCGATTTATTGTTCGAGGCTCTTCGGAGTGTATCGAGAGATATCCATATTTGGCGTCGGGTGTAACTATCGCTGCCAATAACAGAGATGACTCTTTGGTAATGGATATCGGCTCTTCAGAGCTGTGGGCTGGCTCTATGCGCCTCTCAGACTTCAGTCTGCACGGCGGAGCAAAGCGTAATACACTCAACCTCTATGGAGAGTTTGCCGATACGGTGCGAGATGTTCGTGGTCAGCTCTCGGCGCAGGCTCTGCTGTCGCGCCGAAATGGTATGCGCCATATATCTGTCGATATTCTGCCGTCACATATCGGTAAGGATGATAATGTGTGGGCGATAACCTCTGACGGCATAGAGATAGACTCTTCGCGTATAGATGTCCATAAGTTCAGGGTCTATAATGCTGTGGAGGGTCAGGATTTGACTGTTGATGGTGTTGCTTCGCGTCAGAAGAGTGACTCGTTACAGCTGCGCCTGAAAAACTTTGAGCTTACGCCATTTGCGCAGTTTGCCACAAAGATTGGCTACAATATAGAGGGTCGTACAAGCGGATATGTAACGGTGCAGTCGGCACTCAAAGACCCAAGCCTTGATGCAGCTGTGGATTTGGACTCAATCTATATCAACACACTGCCTATGGCAGATTTGAAACTTACCTCTCGCTGGGATTTTGGTCGTTCAAGGGCTAAACTGTCGGTAACTACGGCAAAGAGCGGTAAGGAGATAGCCAGCGGCTTCCTCTTCCCGTCGCAGTCGCGTTACTTTGCCCGCATAATGCTCGATAAGCTCGATGTGGCTCTGCTTGACCCACTGCTCTCGGGTGTTATTACCAATACGAGCGGTAATGCGAAGGTCGATTTGATGCTTACCGGTCAGAAGCGCGATGTGAGCCTTAATGGCGATATTCTTGTGACCGATATGAGTACTACACTCGACTATACAAAGTGTACATACACAGCTCCTCGTGCAGTGATTAAGGTGCAGAATAATAAGTTCTACCTTAAGGATGCTCCGATATACGATGCAAATCGTAATCGCGGTTTGCTGAGTATGGATTTGAACCTCAGCCACCTCTCAAATATCGAGTATGCACTCAATGCCCGCATTGATAATATGCAGGTTATGAATACCACAAAGCGCGATAACGATATGTTCTATGGAACTATGTTCGCATCGGGCGAGGTTGCTGTAAGTGGTGACAAGGCGGGTGTTAAGATGGATATCAATGCCGTTTCGGGCGATAACTCAAAGTTCTATATGCCGCTCTCGGATAAGAGTAATATCTCGTCAGCAGACTTTGTGACCTTCGCAAAACCTATGGCTGTAGATACTACAAACTACCTTGTTCGCAAGAAGTTGATGTTTGAACGCCGACAGCGACAGCGTACAGGCTCTGATGGCGGTATGGATATCAACTTGGCTCTTGATGTGAGGGAGAATGCGGAGGTGCAACTTGTTATCGACCCGACGGTGGGCGATATTATCAAGGGTACGGGTAACGGATTGCTCAATTTGAGGATAAATCCTGATGCCGATATATTCGAGATGTATGGCATATACACTATCAGCGAGGGTAGTTATCTGTTTACGCTGCAAAATATTATCAATAAAAAGTTCGTTATTGATAGGGGTTCGACAATACAGTGGACAGGTGAACCACTTGATGCGCTGCTCGATATTGATGCCGTGTATAAGGTTAAGGCGTCACTGCAACCACTGCTGGAGGGCTATGTAGATACATCTATTCCGAGCCGTGCAGTGCCGGTAAACTGTATTATCAAACTCTCTGACCGACTTACAAAGCCGGCAGTGGATTTCGATGTACAAGTACCGAGTGCCGATGCCAGCATACAGACAGTTATTGCAAATGTACTCAGTACACCGGAGCGTCGTTCACAGCAGTTCCTCTATCTGCTGCTCGCAAACTCATTCCTCTCGGATACCTCTACCGAGGCATCATCCTTCGGAGTCTCGTCAGCGGCAGTTACGGGCTTTGAGTTGCTTTCAAACCAGCTGAGCAATTGGCTCTCGTCAGAGAGTTCGAATATCGTTCTGCGTTACCGACCAAAGACCGAGCAGATGATGAGTGACGAGGTGGATTTCGGCTTCTCGCAGGGTCTGCTTAATAACCGCCTGCTGATAGAGGTAGAGGGTAACTATTTGGTCGATAAGTCGCAGGTTGTCAATGCTACATCGTCATTTACGGGCGAGGCGTATGTCACTTGGCTTATAGATCAGGCGGGAACTTTGAGATTGAAGGGATTTACACATACTATCGACCGCTTTGATGAGAATCAGGGTCTGCAAGAGACGGGTTTGGGTATCTATTTCAAGGAGGACTTTGATAATGCCAAAAACCTGCGAGAGCGTCTGCGTAACCGCTTCTCTTCTCGCCGCCGTCGTGCTGCAAGAGAGCAGGCTGCCGCGGCGTTGGACCTAAATGAAGAGAGCGAGGCTATGGAGTCGATGACCGATGGCTTTGATGCTCCGCCACAAGAGCCGACAGATACTTTTGACTAAACAAATTAATAAAACTTAAATAAAAACAGAACTATGAAATTATTACTTTTACAGCAGGTAGCCGAGGAGGCTATGCAGACTACAGAGGCGGGTCAGATGAGCCTTTGGCAGCTCTTTAACAGTGGAGGTTGGCTTATGTGGGTGCTTTTGGCACTCGGTGGTGTAACCGTATTTATCTTTGTGGAGCGTTTTCTTGCAATCCGCAAGGCATCAAAGGGTATGAATATGGGCTTTATGAACCGTATTCGTGATGCTATCTCTGACGGTAATATCCGCGCAGCAATAGATATGTGCCGCCGTTCAGATACCCCTATTGCCCGTATGGTTGAGAAGGGTATTGAGCGTCTTGGTCGCCCGATGGCGGATGTTCAGAGTGCTATCGAGAATGTTGCAAACCTTGAGGTTTCTCGACTTGAGACCGGTCTGCCATTCCTCGCAACTATCGCCGGTGGTGCGCCAATGATCGGTTTCCTCGGTACAGTACTCGGTATGGTGCAGACCTTTATGGATATGTCGGCAGCAGGTGGTACTGTAGATATGGCACTGCTCTCTGGTGGTATGTATGTGGCTATGATTACAACCGTCGGCGGTCTTATTGTCGGTATTCCGGCTTACTTCGGCTATAACTACCTTGTAGCAGAGATTGAGAAGCTCGTGTTCCGTATGGAGGCAAACTCTATCGCCTTTATGGATATTCTTAACCAACCTGCACAAAAATAAAAACTACTCACTATGGCAATTAAACGAGGTTCAAAAGTAGATAAATCCTTCTCCTCCTCGGCTATGACAGACTTGATGTTCTTGTTGCTTATCTTTATGATTATCGCAACAACGCTCATCAATCCTAATGCCCTGAAGTTGATGCTGCCAAAGAGTAGTAATCAGTTGAAGGATAAGGCAATTACAACCGTCTCAATCGAAAAGACGGCTACCGGCTATAACTACTATGTAGAGCTCGACCGTGTTCCGGGTATCGGAGGCGTTGAGGCAGCTCTGCGCACCCGCCTTGAGGGTCAGCAAGAGCCAACCATCTCTCTACATTGCGATAAAACCGTCGCAGTTGATGAGGTTGTCAAGGTGATGAATATCGCTAAGGATAACGATTATCGTTTGATACTTGCAACCCAACCATAAAATTGTTTTAAGGGGTGTTTACTGCCGCTAATCTTTTTCGCCTCAATGGGCAGTACATTCAGTACAGCCCATCGATGCGAAAAACACCGAGCGTTGTAAACCCCGCCTTAAAAGCAATTTTTGAGGCTAATCGGCTCATTAAGAAGAGCCAAAAGCAGAAAAACTATGAACTCAAAACATTGGGCAATATTAGCAACAGTACTATATTGTGTTGCCGTGGCTCTATCTATGCTCTATGTAGCTGTAGATATAGAGTTTCCGAAGCGCAAGGAGGCGGAGTTGCTTATAGACCTTACCGAGCCTGAGCCTGTTGTAGAGCCTCCGGTGGCGGAGTCAAAGCCGTCGCCTGAGCCTGTCGTTGCTCCTCATCACGAACAGGAGGCAGAGGTAGATCGCTCGGAGCAGGTTGCCGGAGAGGCTCCAAAGACCCAGACGGTCAATCAGCGCGCACTCTTCAAGATGAACAACGGCGAGACCGAGACTTCAGAGCAGAATAGCAATCCGCAGGCGGAGAAGTCTGATAAGGATCAGACTCAAGGCACTTCGCGTGGTCTTAATCCGGTGGGTACAGATGCTTTGGATGAGGGTCTGAAGGGTCGTGGTCTTGCGGGAGAGTTGCCTATGCCTTACTATCCGACCGGAAATAAGGGTGGAAAGGTCGTAATTCGTGTAGCGGTAGATAGAGAGGGTAAGGTTACTTCGGCTACATACGAGCCAAAGGGCTCTACAACATCCGACTCGGCACTTGTAGAGGCTGCAATTGCGGCGGCAAAGCGCGCACGATTTACCGAGAGCGCAGCCTTTGTGCAGGGTGGTACGATTACCTACATTTTTAAACTTAAAGCGGAGAAATAGTACAACTATGAGAAGATTGCTGACTATACTTGCACTGCTGTTGTTTAGCTTTACAGCTGTGGCAGAGCAGAAGAGTGAAGGGGTGGTTTTTGATAAGCAGATGTTCGACTTTGGCAATGTGATGCGTGAGAATAAGAACTACACCTGCGCCTTTGTGGTTGAGAATAAGAGCGATAAGCCGTTGGTGTTGCTTAGTGTCAAGACCTCTTGCTCTTGCTTGAAGGCAAAGTACTCTCGTCGCCCACTAAAGATTGGCGAGAAGAGCACTATCGTAATGACTCTTGAGGCTGGCAAGATGGAGCCCGGCATTTTTCATCGCGTAGTGGAGGTGGAGACAAATGCGGGAGTTTATAGAATAGTAGTGCGGGGGAATTCTGTTGAAAAATAAAAAGAAGTTGTCTAACAAGGTGATTTCCGCGTTATACTCGCCCTCAAAATGCTCATTTACGCTTAAGTAAACTACGCTTTTTCGGGCTTCGCAAGCCTTGAAATCTCACTTGTTATACAACATCTAAAAGAGGAGGCTGTCGCAACAAAGTTGTTGGACAGCCCCTTCTTATTTAATCTATGCATTGAGAAAAAAGACTATCGCTGCGAAGTGGCACAAGACCGCTATATTTATCATAAGGTGCCAAACGAGGTGGTGGTACTTAAATCCCTTTTTGGCATAGAACCACGCACCGACAGTGTAGAAGACTCCGCCGGCGGCAATCAGCACAAGTAGCTCTGTAGAGGCGTTACGCAGAAAGAGTGGAAAGAAGAAGACAACCGTCCAGCCCATAATAAGATATATGGTAAGGCTCACTGCCGGAATAGAGCGTCGTGACAGCGACTTGTAGAAGATGCCGAATAGTACCATTGTCCACTGCAAAACCACAATCAGAATACCCTGCCAGCCGCCAATAACAGTCAGCGCAATAGGCGTATAACTGCCGGCGATGGCTACATATATAAATATATGGTCAAGAATATGGAATACAGCCTTATGTTTTGACTGCGGGTGCATAGCGTGGTAGAGCGTCGAGCAGAGGAACATCAAAAATATCGAAATGACAAAAATAGATATGCCGATAGCCGACTCGATATTGTTACCAACAGCGTGCGTATAGCCCCATACAGCTGCAAAAGGGAGGGCGAGAAGTGTCAGAATGGCCATCACTCCGTGTGATATGGTATTGGCTATCTCCTCTCCAAAAGTGGGAATATAAATTAGCTTTTTCATAGTGGCAAAGATAGCGGTTTTATCAAATAATTGTGCATTTTTACTCTCTTTCGCCATATTTTGCTATCTTTGCACCAAACTATCGGATATGAATTCTAAACGCGGACTTTTGGCGTTATCGCCTGTATTTGTGCTACTTGCAGTATATCTTTGCGGCTCGCTCTTGGCGGGCGATTTCTATAAGGTGCCTATATCTGTGGCATTTGTAGTGGCTGCAATTTACGGCATCATTCTGCTGAAGGGTCATAACTTGCAGGAGAGGGTGGGTATATTCTCTCACGGTGCGGCAAATCCCGATATAATGTATATGATATGGATATTCTGCTTGGCGGGCATATTTGCCTCGTCGGCAAAGGCTATGGGTGCGGTAGATGCTACGGTGGCTCTCACGCTGAAGGCTGTGCCGAGTGCATACCTGCCTGCCGGAATATTTATCGCATCTTGCTTTATATCTATGGCTATCGGCACTTCTGTCGGAACAATTGTCGCGCTTACGCCCGTGGTTACGGTAATGTCACAGCAGATTGGCTGCGATACGGCGTGGCTTGTGGCGATAGTTGTCGGCGGCGCATTTTTTGGCGATAATCTCTCGTTTATATCCGATACGACCATTGCTGCAACTCAGAGTCAGGGGTGTAAGATGAGCGATAAGTTCAAGACCAACTTCAGAATAGTACTGCCGGCAGCTGTGGCAACCCTCTGTCTCTATCTGTTTGGTCATCAGGCGGCAGAGTATAGCGTTGTCGAGCAGAGTGTGGAGTGGTTTAAGGCTCTGCCGTATCTGCTTGTGATTATTATGGCATTGGCGGGAGTAAATGTACTTGTGGTGCTGATTGTCGGCACGGTGTTGGCAGACCTGATAGGGCTTATGGGCGAAGAGTTTACGCTGCTTAGTATATTTACCTCTGCCGGCGAGGGTCTTAATTCGATGTGTGAACTGATACTTGTCACACTGCTCGCAGGTGGAGTGATGGCGGTAGTAAAGCAGTTGGGCGGTTTTGACTATCTCATTGAACAACTTACGCGAAAAGTGTCATCAAAGCGTGGTGCCGAGGGCGTGGTGGCTCTGCTGACGGCTCTGACAAATTTCTGCACGGCAAACAATACGATAGCAATTCTTACAGTTGGACCTATTGCCCGCGACCTCTCTGCACGATATGGAATCTCGCCACGAAAGAGTGCTTCGCTGATGGATACGGCATCATGTGTCATTCAGGGTTTTCTGCCCTATGGTGCGCAGTTGCTTATGGCGGCGGGACTGTCGGGAGTGAGTTCGATTGAGGTGTTGCCTCATCTTTACTATCCGTTTATGGTGGGTGTGATGGTTTTGCTATCTATTGTGTTGCAATTCCCAAGGAGGTAGATGCTACCCGTTGCTTTTTTCTCAAAATTTATCTAACTTTGAGTGTTAAATATTGCGATATGAAAAAGTTTTTGAAAATTTTTGCGGTTATTTTAGCACTGCTACTCGCCGTGATTATTGTTGTGCCAATGGCGTTGAGCAGCAAAATTGGAGATATTGTTAAGCACGAAGCTAATGCAATGCTCAATGCTAAGGTCGAGTTTGAGTCGCTCGACATCTCGCTTTTGCGCCACTTCCCAAAGGCATCGTTGGAGCTTGTGGATTTCTCTGTGACAGGCGTCGGCGAGTTCGAGGATCAGGTGCTTGTTGCCGGCGATAGGCTCGAGGTAGCTGTGGATGTTATGTCGCTCTTTGGCGAGAGTTTTGAGATTAGCAAGGTATGGTTGCAGTCGCCGAAGATAAACGGTATTGTAACAAAAGGTGGTGCTTTGAATTGGGATATTATGGGCACTACGACCGTCGAAGAGGAAGAGGTTGTCGAGGAGGAGAGTGAGTCAGAGTCAGCCTTTAAACTATCGCTTAAGGCTCTCAATATTGAGAATGGCGAGGTGGCATATACAGACAATCAGAGCAATATGCGCTTCTATACTGCGCCTGTGTCGCTCGCCCTATCAGGCGACTTGTCGGCTGCAACAACCACTCTGAAGATTGGCGCAAGTGCAGCAGATATAACCTTTGTTAGCGATGGCGACTCTTTTGCATCGGGACTTACTGCCTCGCTAAATGGTGCTGTGGCTGCAGATTTGGAGAATAACAGATATACGCTCTCGTCGCTCAGCCTTGCTGTCAATAGTGTTCGCGCAGCGTTAAATGGTTGGGTAGAGCTGGATGGCGATGATATAGTGACCGATATTGCGCTCGACTGCTCGGATAATAATTTTAAGAGTATTCTTTCGCTCGTTCCGGTGCTATATACCAAAGATTTTGAGGAGCTTACTGCGGCAGGAGAGGTTTCACTCACAGGTGCGGTTAAGGGTAGAATGAGTGGAGATAAATATCCGTCATTTGATATCCGATTGAAGGTCAAAGATGGCAGCTTTAAGTATGCCGATTTGCCAAAGTCGGTGACAGATATAGATATTGTTGCGGCGGTGGTAAATAAGGGTGCTACGCTCGATGCCACTACGGTAGATATTTCGCAATTCGGTGCATCGTTTGGCGGTCAGAGTTTTACAGCCACTCTCAAGGCTTCGACACCTCTGTCAGATCTTGCTTTTGCAGCAACAGCAAAGGGTAAGGTCGATTTGGGTGCGATAAAGGATATCTATCCGCTTGAGGATATGGCTCTGAAGGGTATTGTTACAGCCGATGCCGCTCTGTCGGGTCGTATGTCCGATATTGAGAAGGGGGCTTATGACCGTTTAGGTGTCAATGGGCAGTTAGGCGTTGAGGGTATCGAGGTTGAGTATGGCAAGTTCCCGACTATCGAGGTAAATCGTGCTATGGCAACCCTCTCGCCGGCAAAAATGGCACTCGAAAATCTTGATGTGAAGATTGGCGGAAGCGATATTTCTGCTACGGGCAGCCTTACGAACTATTGGGGCTATCTGTTGCACGACAAAACTCTTTCTGGTCGGTTGGCTCTATCGTCACAGATGCTCGACTTGAATGAGCTTATGGCATCTATGGCAACAGAGGAGCAGACAGAGGAGCAGAGTAAGGAGGGCGAAGAGAGCGAGGAGACAAGTGATGATTTGTCGCTTATCGAGATACCGAAGAATCTGCAACTTACGCTCGATTGCTCGCTCAAAAAGGTACTCTTTGAAAAGATGGTTATCGACAACTTTGAGGGTCGAGCATCTGTGAACAACGGAGTGCTGTCGCTTGATGATTTGGCAATGAGTATGTTTGACGGCAAGGCGAGGGCTGCGGCGAAGTACTCGACTGCAAATATCGACTCCCCCAGGCTCGGATTCGATGCAACTTTCAACCAAGCGTCGTTTAAAACGACAGCAGCGCAGCTTGAATTAGTCGAGAAAATTGTGCCGCTCTTCGAGAAGATTGAGGGTACATATACAATGACAGTCAAGTGTGATATGCTGCTTGATAAGACAATGTCGCCTGTACTAAAGAGTGTAAATGGCGGCGGAAGTATAACCTCGGGCAACTTCAAGCTGTCGAATATTCCGGCACTTGACCGCCTTGCAAAGCTTGTCGGTAACGGTGTTGATTTGAGTACTATAGCATCAAGTGAGGCTACGGTTATCAGCTTTACTATTGAGAATGGAAATGTCGTTACCAAGCCGTTTGATATCAAGATTGGCAATACAAAGTTGACGCTGTCGGGTCTTACGGGGCTTGATCAGACTATAGATTACAGTGTGGCGGTGGCTCTGCCGCAGATGACGCTCTATGGTAAGATTGGCGGTACATTCTCGGACCCTAAGGTTAGCCTTGATAGTGCAAAGAGTATTGAGTCGGCACTTCAGAGTGTAGGCGTGACAAAGGAGGCGGTAGTTGAGGTTGTTGAGGAGAAGGTCGATAATACCAAGGCTCAACTTATAGCCGAAGCTGAGGCAAAGGCGGCAAAACTTATCGAGACTGCACGCGCGGAGGCAGATAAACTTGTAGAGAAGGCGTCAAATCCGATAGCAAAGGTGGCTGCAAAGGCTGCTGCCAATAAATTGATAGAGGAGGCGGAGCGTCAGGCTGCAAAATTAATCGAGGAGGCTAAGCAGTAGGGCTGATTATCTACTAAAACAGAATTTTTGCTAAAAAAAGTGTGAGAAAGTTTTACCTTTTGCAAAAATAAGTGTATATTTGTCGCCGATTTCGCTCTGTGTGAGGGCGATATGAGTTTTAACGAGATAATTAATACGAACTAATAAACAAAATTTTACAGCTATGACAAAGGCAGATATCGTAACAGAGATTGCTAAGAATACCGGCGTAGAGAAGGTACAGATTCAGGCTATTGTAGAGTCTTTTATGGAGGAGATTAAGGACTCTTTGGGTCGCGGTGAGAATGTTTATCTTCGTGGTTTCGGCTCTTTCATTGTAAAGACTCGCGCAGAGAAGGTTGCTCGTAACATCTCAAAGAATACAACAATCACCATTCCTGAGCATAAGATTCCGGCTTTCAAGCCAGCTAAGACTTTTACTGCAAAGGTTAAGTAATTCGTAACTATTGTTTAATCCTTAATATTTACAACTATGCCAAACGGAAAGAAGCATAAGCGTCACAAGATGGCGACCCACAAGCGTAAGAAGCGTCTGCGTAAGGATCGTCACAAGAAGAAGTAGTATGCCCGACGGTATATTGCTTAAATAGGAGTATAACGCTAAAGGGTAAAACCCCCTTTAGCGTTCCTATTATGAAGAGTGGTCAAATCGCATAGTGTGTGCGGTGACGGTATCTTCATAAAAATACAAAAAATCATAATCTTGTACTATGAACCGTGAGTTAATTATCAATGTAACCTCTACCGAGATAAACATCGCCCTCTGTGAGGATAAGGTGTTGGTAGAGTTGGGCAAGGATATGGCGCAGACAGGTTTCTCTGTGGGCGACATATACTTGGGTAAGGTGCGCAAGATTATGCCCGGACTCAATGCCGCGTTTGTCAATATCGGACATGAACGCGACGCTTTTATCCACTATCAGGATTTAGGACCTCACTTCCCTACACTCGACAAGATTGTCGATAGTTGGGCTCCGGGGAAGAAGTGTGTACGATTGGAGACAATGAAAATCGACACGCCTCTGGAGAAGGATGGTAAGATTTCAAACCATCTGCAAGTAGGTCAGACTGTGATGGTTCAGGTCTCAAAAGAGGCTATATCTACAAAGGGACCGCGTCTGACTTGCGATATCTCGTTAGCGGGAAGAAATATTGTCCTTGTCCCATTCTCTTCAAAGGTCTTCCTTTCGCAGAAGATTCGCTCCAATGAGGAGAAAAAACGCCTCAAGCGTGTAGCTACAGGCGTACTTCCAAAGAATTTTGGCGTTATTATCCGCACTGCCGCAACTGCTGCTACTGACCTTGATGTAGAGCAGGATATACTTGCTGCAGTAGAGAAGTGGAACAAGACTTGCCAGCAGATTCGCCGCCATCAGGCTCCGGCACTGCTTATGGGTGAGATGAGCCGCGCCAACACAATTATTCGTGACTCCCTCGACGGTTCGTTTACGCAGATTTGTGTAGATGACGAGGGTATGTACAACGAAATTCGCAGTTATATCGCGTCGGTAGATCCGGAGAAGGTTAAGCTGGTGAAGTTATACCGTGGGTCAGTGCCGATTTTTGACAACTTCGATATCTCGCGACAGATTAAGTCGCTCTTTGCTCGTTATGTATCTCTGAAGCGAGGTGCATATCTTATCATAGAATCTACGGAGGCGATGAATGTTATCGATGTCAACTCCGGAAACCGTACTAAGGCTGATGACAATCAAGAGCAGCATGTGCTTGAGGTCAATCTTGCAGCGGCAGCCGAGATTGCTCGTCAGTTGCGCCTTAGAGATTTGGGCGGTATTGTGATTATCGACTTTATCGATATGCACAAGGCACAGAGTCGCCAGCTCCTCTATGAGGAGATGCAGCGACTTATGGCAACCGACAAGGCTCGCCATACAATATTGCCGCTTACCAAGTTCGGACTTATGCAGATTACTCGTCAGCGTATCCGTCCTGTTGCAGTGAAGGATATTCAGGAGGTCTGTCCAACTTGCGGGGGTACGGGAAAGATTGAGCCGACAGTGTTGCTTGAGCGCACTATCGAGAACCAGTTGTCACTACTTGCCGAGGAGCACGGCGAGCGTTATGTAAACCTTGTGGTCAGTCCGTATGTGGCAGCCTTTATCAAGCAGGGGGTATTCTCTCTGCGCACAAGATGGGCTCTGAAGTATGGAATGTATATCTCTGTTACAGCGTCACAGAGCGCAGGTATTGTAGAGGTAAAGTATCTTGACCGCAAAGGTGATGATATGTTACACCCAAACTATGTGGGAAATCGCAAACCTAAGAAGAGTGCTGAACCTAAGCCTGCCAAAAAAGAGAAGGAGCGCAAGGAGCAGGCGGGTAAGTCTCGAAGAAGAGGTAAGAGAAGTAGCGAGACAAAGGATAAAAGAGAGTAGGGTATAACCTGTAAAGATGCACAAAATAGTCGAGTCGGCTGTGCAGACAGCATCGTTTGCGCAGTTGTACAAAGAGTTGAAACAGAAGGGCAATACCGTCTATCTCAATGAGTTGGTCGGAGGAGCCCTTTCGTTTTATTTGGCAGCGGCAGTGTCTAAAACTGCCGGTCTGCACATAGTTGTTGCAGAGGATCGTGATGCGGCAGCCTATACGATGAACGACCTCTATGCACTTGTCGGTGAGAAGCGAGTTTTGTTCTTCCCATCCGCTTATAAACGCTCTATTGTCTATGGTCGAGAGGATGCAGAGGGCGTTGTAATGCGTACCAATGTGATGAATGAGATTGCAAATCTCAAATCTGACGATTTTCTTATTGTATGTACCTATCCCGAGGCTATTGCAGAGGCTGTTGTTGCGCAGAACGAACTTGAGAAGCAGTCTGTCAAGATAGCAAAGGGGGATAGGTTGGATATATCCGACCTTGTCGATGAGTTGGAGAGTCAGGGCTTTGTTCGTGTGGATTTTGTATATGAGCCCGGGCAATACTCTGTTCGTGGAGGTATTGTCGATGTGTTTTCCTACTCCGAGTCGCGCCCTTATCGTTTAGACTTTTTTGGCGATGAGGTTGAGTCGCTGCGACGCTTTGAAATTGGAAATCAGCTCTCGTCAGATGCCCTTGAGAGTATAGATATTATCGGTAATATAAATCGTGCAGAGGGTCGTAATGTCTCTTTTGCGTCATTTGTCGGCGAGGGGGCAAACTATTGGTTTTATGATGCCGATTATGTCTTTAGAAGGGTCGATGATATAAGGGTTAAGGTGCTTGAGCAGAGCGAAGAGCCACAGAGCGCAGTCGAGAAGATGAGCTCTCGCCGTGCCTTTGTTGCAGATATGGCAGGCTCGACGCTGCTAATGCTTAAAAATAACCTCTCCGAGCGACCTTGTACCGCTACGGTCATCTTCCATACTCAACCACAGAGTAGTTTTGGTAAGAACTTCGAGATGCTTGCCGACGATATGACCCGTCGTAGAGGCGAAGGGTTGCAGTGCTATGTTCTCTCCGATAATTTGGCGCAGATGGAGCGTCTGGAGAATATTTTTCATAGCATCAACCGCCACGATATAGCACCACAGATGATGCGATTGTTGCTGCACGAGGGTTTTGTGGATTATGATACCCGATTGTCTCTCTATGCAGAGCATCAGATTTTCGACCGCTATCGCCGATATAAAATCAATGGAGAGATTAAGCGCGACGAGCAGATGACCGTTGCCGAGCTTAATGCGCTCAGAGTTGGAGATTATGTTGTCCATATAGACCACGGAGTGGGTCGTTTTGACGGTCTTGTGTCGCTGCCTGACCCTGCCGGTGGTAAGCCGAGGGAGGTTATTAAGCTTGTCTATCGCGATGGCGATGTGCTGTTTATAAATGTCCACTCACTCCACTGTATATCCCGCTATAAGAGTGGCGATGGAGAGCGACCAAAGGTGCATAAACTCGGTAGTGGTGCATGGCAGAAGCTCAAGACGGCAACCAAGAAGGCTGTCAAGGATATATCGCGCGAGCTTATTGCTCTATATGCCAAGCGTAAGGCGAGTGAAGGCTTCGCATTCTCGGCAGACAGCTATCTGCAACAAGCTATGGAGGCTTCATTCCGCTATGAGGAGACCCCAGACCAGCAGCGTGCTATTGAGGCTGTAAAGGGCGATATGGAGTCCTCAAGACCGATGGATAGACTTATCTGTGGCGATGTGGGCTTTGGTAAGACCGAGGTGGCTATTCGAGCAGCCTTTAAGGCGGCAGTAGATGGTAAGCAGGTGGCGGTGCTTGTGCCGACAACGATACTTGCACTGCAACACTACCGCTCATTTACCGAGCGACTGCGAGATATGCCTGTGCGGGTTGAGTATCTCAACCGCTCAAAGAGCGCAAAGCAGACACGACAGATAGCCGAGGATTTGGAGTCGGGACAGATAGATATTCTTATCGGAACGCATAAGATGTTGGGTAGTGCTATTAAGTTCCGCGACTTGGGTCTGTTGATAATCGACGAGGAGCAGCGTTTTGGTGTGGCTGCGAAGGAGAAACTGACACAGATGAGTGTAAATGTCGATACACTTACGCTTACGGCAACGCCTATTCCGCGTACACTGCAATTCTCGCTTATGGGCTCGCGCGACCTCTCTGTAATTTCAACACCGCCACCAAACCGACAACCGATTATTACAGAGTCTCATACATTCTCCGAGGAGCTTGTGCGTGATGCTGTTGAGGCGGAGCTGTCGCGTGGCGGTCAGGTCTATTTTATACACAACAATGTCGAGCAACTTGAGGATATACGCGGTATGATTACCCGCCTCTGTCCAAAGGCGCGTGTTGTGGCGGCGCACGGGCGAATGAAGGCTGTAGATATGGAGAAGCTGATTATGGACTTTATCTATGGCGAGAGCGATGTGCTTGTGGCAACATCTATTATCGAGAGTGGTGTGGATATTCCGAATGTGAATACGATAATTATCAACAATGCCGACCACTTCGGCTTGAGTAATCTGCATCAGTTGCGAGGGCGCGTGGGTAGAAGTGACCGTAAGGCGTACTGCTATCTGCTCAGCAAACCTGATGAACTTATATCGAGTGATGCCCGTCGCAGATTAAGGGCTATTGAGGAGTTCTCGGATTTGGGCTCGGGATTTAATATCGCTATGCAGGACCTCGATATTCGCGGCGCAGGAAATCTGTTGGGAGCCGAGCAGAGCGGATTTATTGCCGATATAGGTTTTGAAACATATCAGAAGATTCTCAATGAGGCTATTGCAGAGTTGCGTGCCGAGGGTCTTGATGTTGCCGGTCTGTCACAGGAGGAGCAGAAAGTTGTCGAGCGTATAAGTTATGTCAATGATGTTGCGGTAGAGCTTGGCGTAGATGCCTCCCTTCCGGCAGATTATGTGCAGCAGGCTGCCGAGCGACTCAGGTTGTACCGAGAGTTGGACTCTATTGTTGATCAGGAGCAGTTGCAGCAGTTTGAATTGCGCCTTACAGACCGCTTTGGTCGCCTGCCGGATGCAGCGCGACAACTGCTTGATGTGGTCCGCCTGCGTTGGGTAGCGGCAGAGCTTGGTATAGAGCGTGTGAAGGTCAAGAATGGACTTATGATTGTCGCCTTTGTGGGCGACGACCACTCGCCATTCTATAAGACCGAGCAGTTTATGACCCTGCTGCGCAGAGTTACAGCACAACCGGAGCGATTTGTCCTTAAACAGCGCGATACAAAACTCGCTATGACGGTGCGAAATGTGGCATCTGTGGCTGATGGAGTAAAGGTGCTGACAGAGCTGAAACAATCGTAATTGGCAAGATTGTATAGATAGGGGAGTAACGGAATCGAGACTAAAAAATAACAAACAATGTCAAAAGGAAACAATTTAATCATAGATACGGGCAATACTTTTCATAAGATTTCCGTTATTACATCAAACAACAACATTCTGGAGGAGAGGGTTGTAACTGAACTTACAGAGAGTGTTGTCGATGAGTTGTTTGACCGTTTTGCCCCCTCAAAGGCTATAATCTCCTCCACTCGTGGCGATGCTGCACGGAGCAGAAAGATAGTGGCAAAGAGGGTGCAATATGTTCTTTGTTTGGATAGTAGTACTCCACTGCCAATAGAGGTTGAGTATGACCGAGCAAGGCTCGGCACTGACCGTGTGGCTGCGGCGGTAGGTGCAGTAGAACTGTATGGTGCAGACAGAGAGATTGTTGTTATAGATGCCGGCACAGCTATAACTATCGACTTTGTGGATTGCGGAGTCTTCAAAGGTGGCAATATATCGCCCGGAGTAGATATGAGATTGGAGGCTCTGAACGAGAAGACGGCGACGCTTCCACTCTGTCAGCCGAGAGCTCTTGAGGGTGAGTCTCCGAAGTTGGGACTATCGACCGAAGATGCGATAGTTTTTGGCGTTATGGAGGGTATTTTTTACGAAGTAAAAGGTTATATTGAGGCTTTTTACAAGAAAAATGAAAATATATTGACAATTTTTATCGGAGGAGACGCAGAATATTTTGAGAATCGAATTAAAAATGCGATATTTGCAGGTCGTAAAGTCGTCTTTATCGGACTTAATCGAATTTTAGAGTACAATGCAGAGAAATAGAGTATATAATAGAGTGTTTTTGGCAGTGGCTGCTGTCATCGTTTTGAGCCTTGCCGGTATGGGCAGGGTGTCGGCGCAGGAGGCGGCGGTAAATGCCTTCTCTCCATATACGATGTATGGTGTGGGTGAGCTTGGTACTAATGGCAATGCTATCAATAAGTCTATGGGTGGTACAGGTGTGGCTCTTCGCAGTACACAGATGGCGAGCCTGCTTAATCCTGCCGGTTATAGCGCAACTCTGCGCAAGAGTTTTATCCTTGAGGTAGGTCTTGAGGGTAACTTCTTGAAGAATGAGCAGCGCAAGTATCCAACTCTCGATGCTTCAAATTATACCACTGCCGAGAATGCAAAAAATTCTGTCAATATCCGTGAGATAGCAGTGCAGTTCCCTGTTGCAAAGGGTTTGGGTTTCGGTTTGAGCCTTGTGCCTTACAGCAGTGTCGGCTACAAGATGCACACCTTTGAGCAGAGTGAGGATATTTGGGGTACGCTCGGTGGTGTGATGTACAACTATCAGGGCGATGGCGATTTGACAGAGGTCAAAGCCGGTTTCGGTTGGGAGATTTTCAGAGGCTTCTCAGTCGGTATTGCAGCCAAGTACTATTGGGGATATATCAACCACAACTATACAACATCTATCTACGGTGACTATGTAGGTTCGGGAGATTTTGTATCGGCAAATGGTAATGACGAGTATGCTATTTCGAACTTCAAGTTCCAAGCCGGTCTTCAGTGGAATATCGTTGCCAACAACAAGCGAATGATTACTTTGGGTGCTACTTATGACTATGGCGGTCCTCTGCGTCCGAAGGTTACACAGACTGCATATATCGGCGACCTGACACAGACTGTCGTTGCGCAGGAGGACTCTCGCGGTCAGATGCGTCTGCCACACGCTGTAAATGCCGGTATTACATATCAGGATGCGAAGATAGTGACAAGTTTTGATTATGAGTATCAGAATTGGGGCGGTGCAAACGCCTTCTATAAGCAGGATGCATACAGCGGAATGAGCATCGGTTATGTAGATACACATACATACAAGTTCGGTTTTGAATATACTCCAAATCGTTTTGATGCCCGTAACTACTTCAACCGTGTGGCTTATCGTATAGGCGCACGCTATGGCGACTACTATCAGAGCTTTGGTGGTGCAAAACTCAATCAGTATGCAGTTACTGCCGGATTTGCTTTCCCTCTGCGATTTATGGGAGCAACAACTATCAATGCCGGTATCGAGTTTGGAGGTCGTGGCAATCTGTCATCGGTAGTGCTTCCTGAGCAGAACACTCGTATCGGTCTTATCCGTCAGCGATATATTAAGGTTCATCTCGGATTCTCGCTCTTTGGAGAGGACTATTGGTTTGTAAGACCTAAGATTGACTAAAACAAAAACAACATAAACAAAACAAACAACACAATGAAGGCAATCAAGTTTTTAATCGTCGCAGCTATGGCTGCAGTGGCATCATCAGCTGCCGCACAGGATTTTAGTGATCCAAAGTATGCAAAGTGGGGTGAGACTCCGGAGGAGCGTAAGGAGAATATGCTCGCAAGCTCTTATCTTAAGGAGGAGACTGCAAACCGTCATTTCAACTCTGCTGCTCACTATCTTCAGTTGCTCCTTGAGAAGTGTCCATCAGCATCTGAGAACATCTATGTAAACGGTGTTAAGCTTTATAAGGATAAGGCAAACCGTGCTGAGACTTTGGCAGAGAAGAAGGTTTATGTTGACTCTATTCTCTACCTCTACGATGTTCGTATTGAGAACTTTGGTAACCATCCTAAGCGTGGTCGCGTATATCTGCTTGAGCGTAAGGCTCGTGAGTATCTCACTCTGAAGGGTGATGACCGCGAGGGTGTAGCAGAGGCTTTTGAGACAGCTATCGCAGCTCAGGCACAGGCAGGAGTAGTAGATCCTGAGGTTGTAGCTATCTACTTCAAGAACCTTTGCGATGACTATCAGAACGATATTGTTGATGCAATGACTATCGTGAACACTTACGATGCTTATGCAAAGTACTTTGAGAATATCGCTCCTGAGCAGCAGGAGTTCAAGGATCAGTTTGAGCAGTGCTTCGGTATGAGTGGCGCAGCATCTTGCGAGAACCTTGAGGCTATCTTCTCAAAGAAGGTTGCTGATGCTCCGGAGGATGCAAAGCTTATCGAGCAGGCATTTAAGCTTATGGCTCGCGCAAACTGCTCAAGTGCATTCTTCTTTACTGTAGGTGAGAAGCACTACTCGCTCCAGCCATCTTCAGAGGTTGCAATGCTACTTGCACAGGGCTTCCAGGATGTTAAGAACTTTGACAAGGCAAATCAGTATCTGCGTGAGGCTCTTGCAGCAGAGACCGTTGCAGAGGAGCGCGAGAAGCTCTATGTTCGTATCGGTATCCTCGAGATGTCAATCAACAACTTTGCTTCTGCCGTAGAGGCATTCCGTGAGGCTCAGGCTATCAACCCTGAGAATGCACACGCTCCATTCTTCTTGGCTCAGTGCTATGTAAATGGTGCAAAGGGTTGTACAGGTCTTGCAAAGGACGCTATCTATTGGGTAGCATACGACCTTATTCAGAAGTCTCTGCCACTGCTCGAGGCATCTGACCCTGATCGTGTAGAGGCTGCAATGCAGCTTGCATCAGCATACCGTGCAGCGTTCCCTACATCTGAGGAGTGTTTCTTTAATGAGGTTGCAGATGGTAGCACATACATTGTAAACTGCGGTTTTGCTCACGGTGTAGCTACTACTGTTCGTTCACGCGCAAAATAGTTTTACTTGACTGTTAAGTGAGAAAAGTATTGCATAGATATTCGGCAATAGCACTCCTTCTATTGGGGAGTGCTTTGCTGTTTTCGTGCAAGGAGGAGATAAAAGAGAGTGATGAGTCTTTGGATGCCATTATGACAGAGAAGAGTAGCAATCTTACCATTGTTGTCTCTGAGAATGGTAGAAAGTCGTATCGCTTTACAACTCCTCTGCTTGAGGGTTACACGCTGGGTCGTGACCCATATAGAGAGTTTCGCAAGGGTATTAAGATTACAACCTTTCAGGATGACTCTCTGACTACGGTCAATGCTACGCTTGAGTCTAATTACGCGATATACTACGAGAATCGTAAACTTTGGGAGGCTAAGGGTAATGTGCGTATTGTTAAGCACGATGGCACAAAGGTCTTTACGCAGCAACTGTTCTGGAACTCTACTACCAAGCGCATCTACTCGAATGTAGATACTAAGATTGTTACGGCAGACGACACTCACTATACCGAGGGTTTTGAGTCGGATGAGGATCTTGTAGAGCTTAACTTCCGCCATTGGAAGGGTAAGGTGATGATGAAGGAGGAGATGATGCAGCAGGGTAGCGACTCTACAGTGGTAGATAAGAAGAGTGAGGAGCCACAGGTTGAGCCGAAGGCTTCTCAGAGCATAAAGAGAGATACAAAGCGTACAAATACAACTATTCGTCGCACACAGCCAAAGTCGCCAACCTCACTCAATAGGTTCGATAAGACTACGGATAGATTAGAGTAACAAAAGGGAGTACATATATAAAGTTAAATGACCACATCGATTATAATCATACTAATTATGCTGCTGCTGTCGGCATTTTTCTCGGGTATGGAGATTGCGTTTTTGAATAAAAACCGCCTCAAACTCGAGATAGACCGTAAGCAGAGCCGTATGTTTAACTATATTGCCGATCTGTTTTCGCGCAATCAGGGTCAGTATATCACAACTATCCTTGTGGGTAACAATATTACCCTTGTTATCTACTCTATGTGTATGTCTCAGCTGATTCGAGGTGTGGCATATCTTCTTGGTTGGCAGAGCATATATAGCGAAGGCTCATTCCTTTTGGAGACTATTATTCCGACAATAATAGTGATTTTTATAGCCGAGTATATTCCTAAATCGGTTATTAGAACCAATCCGAACTTCTACTACCGATTCTTTGCCCCTATAATCTTTGTTTTCTACCTGTTGCTCTATCCAATAGCACGCTTTACGACACTCCTTTCGTATGGTCTTTTACGCCTGTTTGGTCGTACTCCGGCAGAGGCAGAAAAGCAGACCGAGTTCGATAGAAGCGACCTTGAGAGCCTGCTCGATGCAAATAATATGGAGACGGATGATGATACCGAGGCGGAGATAAAGATGTTCCAAAATGCGCTCGACTTTGCAGATTTGCGAGTTCGTGACTGTATGGTCTCGCGAGTAGATATGGAGGCGGTAGATATTGAGGATACAACTATCGAGAGCCTTACAAAACGATTCGTGGATAGTAAATATTCGAGAATATTTGTTTGGAAAGATAGTATCGACAATATTATCGGCTATGTAAATTCAAAGAGCCTCTTTACCTCCCCAAAGAGTATCGAGCAGGTGCTTATGAAGGTCGATTATGTTGCCGAGACAATGCCTCTGCAAGATATGCTCACGCAGTTTATCAAACAGAAGAGTAATATCGCAGTTGTAATCGACGAGTTTGGCGGTACTGCGGGCATTATATCGTTGGAGGATGTTTTGGAGCAGATTTTTGGCGAGATTGAGGATGAACACGATGTAGAGGATATGGTCGAAAAGCAGGTGGCAGAGAATGAATATGTCTTCTCTTGTCGTTTGGAGGTGGACTACCTCAATGAGAAGTATGGTCTCAATATCGCCGAGAGTGAGGAGTACGATACCCTTGCCGGCTATATTATATATCGCTATAAGGAGCTGCCGACAGCAGGTACACAGATGGAGTTTGATGGTCTGAAAATCAAGATTCTGCGTACAACACGCTCTCGAATAGAACTTGCTCGAGTGGTGTGTGTGAAAAAATAGCGTAAAAAGACGAATATTTGGGATAAAATTATTATATTCGCGGGTTATTTGGTAATAATTATTGTAAAAATACTTTGATATGGTAACTTTGAACACTTTGAGAACCAAATTTGGCGTACTGCTCTCAGTAATTATTGCGGGCGCACTTTTGGCATTTATCTTCTCTCTGAAGACAGAGATGGGATTTTCGGGCAATGACCCTGAGGTCGGCTCAATTAATGGCGAGGAGATTCACTACTCTGAGTTCCTTGCTGCTTATGACGATGTTAAGTCTCAGATGGGTGAGATGACCACCGATGCACAGGCTCAGCAGGCTCTTGCAAATACTTGGCAGATTCTGCTCTCTGAGCGTGTGTTCAACCCTGCATTTGAGGGTCTTGGTCTTGCAGTAGGCGAGGCAGAGCACAAGGCAATGGTTCGTGGTGAGGTGGCAAGCAATGTCTTTGGCAGCCTCTTTAGAGATCCACAGACCGGCGAGTACAATGTTGAGGCTCTGACATCTTTCCTTGCAGAGGTTGAGAACAATCCACAGGCACAGAAGGCTTGGTCTTTCTTCAGCAAGCAGGCTGACCTTGACCGTGCGATGACTAAGTATCAGGCTCTTGTTCAGAAGGGTGCTTATGCAAATAAGCTCGAGGTTGAGCGTGGTGTGAAGAGCAGCAACAACACCTATAACGGTCGTTATGTTGTAAGCCGTTACAACACCGTTGCAGACTCTCTTATCACTGTTTCTGACACTGAGATTAGAGATTACTATAAGGCTCACAAGGCTCAGTACAAGCAGACCCCTTACCGCACAATCTCTTATGTAGAGTTTGAGGTTGTTCCTACCGAGGAGGATAAGGTTGCTGTTGAGGCAGAGGCAAAGGCAGCAGCAGCTGAGTTTGCTACTGTTCAGGATGTGAAGACCTACGCTCGTGAGAACCGTCACGCAGCAGTTGCTCCTACATATATCACCGCTGCACAGATGACTGCAGAGGAGAGCGAGGCTCTTGTTAAGGGTAAGATGTACGGTCCTGCTCTCGTCGCAGATGAGTGGCGCGCAGCTCGCGTGGTAGATGTTCGCAATGTTCCTGAGAAGCTCACTTTGAGCCACATCGTTCTTGACTACTCAGCTACAGAACTCGCTGACAGCCTTGTAAAGGTTGCAAAGAAGGGTGACTTCGCTGCTTTGGCAGCACAGCACTCTCTTATGGCAGAGACTGCTGCACAGGGTGGTAAGATTGGCGAGGTTACATACTCATCTCTTGCTCCTGAGTTCGCAGATGCTCTCGTAGGTAAGAAGAAGGGCGATGTTGTGAAGATCTCTATGGGTAATGTTATCCAAATTGTAAAGGTTGATGCTGTAAACTCTATTCAGAAGCACTATAAGGTTGCATCTCTGACATATCCGCTCGTAGCATCACAGCAGACTCAGCGTGATGTTCACAGTGCTGCAAGCCTCTTCGCTGTAAATGCAAAGAATGACGGCTTTACTGAGACTGTAAACGCTCAGGGTCAATCTTCTCGCACTGCAACTATCGAGCAGGCTGCTCGCTCAGTGCGCGGTATCGATGCAAGTTCTCTTGAGGTTGTCTTCTGGGCTAATAAGGCTGAGGAGGGCGATGTTTCAGAGCTTATCAAGCTCGATAACAACCACTATGTAGTTGCTACACTCAACACTATCAACAATAACGACTATCGCACCGTAAATGAGGTTGCTTCTCAGATTAAGAGTACACTGCTCCGCGATAAGAAGTTCGAGCAGATTGCAGCTAAGATGACCGGCGCAACTATCGAGGAGATTGCTACAGCAGCTGAGGGTGAGGTTAAGAACTTCGAGAATGTTAAGTTTGATGCTTACTATATCCCTGGTATCGGTGTTGAACCACGCATTCTTGGTGCAATCTCTGCACTTGAGCAGGGTGCTGTATCAGCTCCAATTAAGGGTGCAAGCGGCGTATATGTAGTTGTTACCGACGCAGTAACCGCTGCTGACGAGGCTCAGACCTTCGAGGCAGAGAAGGTTAAGCAGCAGGCTGAGGCTGAGCAGAATGCAAACCGTGCATTCTATGCAGTTCAGGAGGCGGCAGAGGTTGTTGATAATACTGTAGGCTACTTCTAAATTTTGGAATTATAAGGCAGCATTTGCGCATATAAGAGCGCACCTGCTTCCGCTAACAAAAAATGCTGACAATGGCTGTACGCTTTAGTACTATCCATCGTCAGCATTTTTTGCCGAGCGTGGCATCTGCACTCTTCTAAGCACAAATGAGTGCAAGACAGAGACGGAGTACAATCTCTGACAAAGGGCAGTACCGCAAGTACAGCCCTTCGCTGTTTTATATGCCGAGCCTGATATTTATACTGCGTTAGCAAAGTCCCCCTCACAGGAGGGGGATTTAGGGGGTGGGTAACACAAAAGGTGGTGGAGGCCGAAGGCCATACCACCACTATATTAAAAGCAAAGCACTCACCTCGATTAAAGGCAAGTGCTTGCGGAATGTATTAAAAGTCTAATGTGGACTATTTGCTCATATAGCTTTTAATATATTGCACTTTAAGGTATAACTAAATATATTATTCTACTTTTCTTCCTTCAAAATAGCAGTTGCTACTATAAGGGTATCGAGTACCATTTGGGGTTGTGCTTAATTGACCTGTTGCTTTGGAAAATATCGTCAAAATACCTGCACCAAATAATGCACTATCATAATTTCTTGTTATGTATCCATAACTGTCTGTATTAGTTGTTGAATCCAAATAAAGTTTACCATCAACAAGTCTTCCTTTGGTTGATATCAACCCACTTAATTTAACTCTATCTTCGTCTATTTGGGTAATTGTGATTGTTCCTTTGTCGTGTATTGTTCCCGAATCGCTACCCCATACAACATAATCTTCTACTATTACATAGTAAGTTCCCAACAGATCCTCCATGCTTCCAATTTTATGCTTGTCGCCCATCTCATTTTTCTCACAAGAAACACCAAAACAGCAACTTATCACAGCAGCTATAAAAAAAGTAAAAATCTTTTTCATAATAATAAAAGTTTATGTACCGTAGCATCTCCTATGCGGTGATTGTAAAATAAAGAAAGTGTGGAGATGTTCGTTTATCTATTGAGAGGCTCTGTAAGCCTTGTATCAAATAAACAATACTCCACACCTGTATGGTATGGAGTTAGCACAGAGAGTGCCATATATCACACCAATACAAATAATGTAAGTATTCGTTATCCTCGATACATTTGAAATTTACCAGATTTCTCAATAAGGATTAGCGGAACACTTTCACTAATAATATGTCCGCAATCCGAGGATTGCACTACAAATTTAGAAATTTATTTTGATTGAGCAAGAAATAGTTTAGGGATTATAGGGCTTATAGGGTTTATAGTAAATACCTCCATATAATCCCCACCCCTCCATAACCCCTATTGGAGCGTAGCGAGAAGCCCCCTTTACAGAAAGGGGGTTTGGGGGATAGGTAACACAAAAAGTGGTGGAATTTTTTCCACCACTATATTAAAAGCAACAAAGGCTTCCCGAAGGAAGCCTTTGTGATTATATGAAGTAATACATTACTTCATATAGCTTTTAATATAGTGGTGGTGGCTGCCGTAGCGGTTGAATGCTGCCTCGTCGAGTGCCTCCTGTGCTGATGGGTGAGCAACAGAGATGATAAGGCGAGCGCGCTCCTGAAGGCTCTTGCCGTAGAGATCTACTGCACCATTCTCGGTAACGAACCAGTGGATGTGGTTACGGGTTGTAACAACACCTGCACCCTCAGTAAGAACATCAGAAATCTTTGATACACCCTTATTTGTGATAGATGGCATTGCGATAATTGCCTTACCACCCTTAGAGAGTGATGCACCATAGATAAAGTCAATCTGACCACCTACGCCTGAGTAGAACTTACGACCAAGTGAGTCTGCACATACCTGACCTGTAAGATCGACCTGAAGTGCAGAGTTGATAGCAGTTACGCGGTCGTTCTTTGAGATTACATAAGGGTCGTTTGTATAGCCTACATCCATCATCAGTACGCCAGGGTTGTCATCGATAAAGTCATAAACGCGCTGTGAACCCATAAGGAAGGTAGAGACCATCTTACCCTTATCGATATTCTTTGCTGCGCCATTGATTACGCCCTTCTCAACGAGTGGAAGTACGCCATCGGCGAACATCTCGGTATGAACACCGAGGTTCTTGTGGTTGCCCAGCTGTGCAAGCACTGCGTTTGGAATAGCACCGATACCCATCTGAAGAGTTGCACCATCCTCGATAAGACCTGCGCAGAGATTACCAATCTTTGTCTCAACCTCGTTTGGCTCAGCAAAGTGTGCCTCCTCGAGTGGCTGATCGTCCTCTACAAAGAAGTTAATCTGTGAGCTGTGAATCATAGCGTCACCAAATGCACGAGGAACATACTTGTTTACCACAGCGATTACATAGTCTGCGCACTCAACAGCTGCAAGTGTAGCATCTACAGATGTTCCGAGAGATACATAGCCGTGCTTATCGGGTGTAGATACCTGAATCATTGCAACATTACAAGGCACTGCGCCGCTACGATAGAGCTTCTGAGTCTCGCTCAAGAAGATTGGAATATAGTCTGCATAGCCACTCTGTGTCACCTTACGAACATTTCCGCCCACGAAGAAAGAGTCGAGCTGGAAAACGCCCTCAAACTCAGGATCTGCATAAGGTGCAGGACCCTCGGTGTGGAGGTGGTGGATGTGTACATCCTTAAGCTCGCCTGCGCGACCACGCTCGCACATAGCCTTAATGAGGCACTGAGGTGCCGATGCTACTGAACTGAGGTGAATATGATCACCTGACTTGATTACCTTTACAGCCTCTTCTGCTGTTACAAATTTAATCATAGCTCTTAATTATTTTAGTTAGGTTGTTAATATGTTCTTACAGAAGTTATTTGAATTTGTTTGCGAATTTATTTTATAGCTATTTGGTGACTATTTTTTCGTGTGATTTAAGGCGCATAGGGGTTCCTATGTAACGAAAATCATATGAAAAAATAGTCGTAAACAGCATAAAAGAGAGAGATAAATAAATTTTAAACAACTTCTTACTTACGCTTTACCTCTACCTGCTCGTAGCCCTCGATGATATCGCCAATTTTGATGTCGTTGTAGGACTCGATATTCAGACCGCAATCGTGACCTGTCAGTACCTCCTTAACATCATCTTTAAATCGCTTGAGTGAGCCGAGGCGACCTGTGTGGATTACAATACCGTCACGGATGACGCGGATAGGGGTGTTACGCTGAATCTTACCCTCACGGACAATACCTCCGGCGATAGTTCCCACCTTTGAAATCTTGAAGGTCTCGAGTACCTCGATAGAGCAGACAATCTCCTCCTTCATCACCGGCTCGAGCATTCCCTCGATAGCGTCCTTAATCTCGTTGATAGCATCATAGATGATAGAGTAGAGGCGAATCTCAATCTCCTCCTTCTCTGCCAAACGACGGGCTGCTGCTGATGGACGCACCTGGAAGCCGACGATAATCGCATTAGAAGCTGTTGCAAGCAGTACATCGCTCTCCGAAATCTGACCTACGGCAGAGTGGATAACATTTACCTGTACAGTCTCCTTTGACAGCTTAATCAGTGAGCCTGACATAGCCTCTACAGAGCCGTCAACATCACCCTTAACGATAATATTGAGCTCCTTGAACGAGCCGATAGCGATACGGCGACCAATCTCGTCGAGGGTCACATGCTTCTGAGTCATCAGACCCTGCATACGCTGCAACTGCTCACGCTTATTTGCCACTTCGCGAGCCGAGCGGTCATCCTCCATAACATTGAACGAGTCACCCGCCTGTGGAGCACCGTTAAGACCGAGCAGCTGAACAGGTGTTGCAGGTCCTGCTGCGGTAACCTTCTTACCATTCTCGTCAAACATAGCCTTCACACGACCTGTATATGTTCCCGAGAGTACAACATCGCCTACACGCAGAGTACCGTCCTGTACAAGCACTGTTGCAACATATCCACGACCCTTGTCGAGTGTAGATTCGATAACAGCACCCTTTGCGCGCTTGTTCGGATTTGCCTTCAGGTCGAGAAGCTCAGCCTCGAGGAGTACCTTCTCAAGCAGTTTGTCAAGGTTAAGACCCTGCTTCGCAGATACATCCTGACTCTGGTACTTACCACCCCAATCCTCAACAAGGTAGTTCATATTTGCCAACTGCTCCTTAATGCGCTCAACATTAGCTGCCGGCTTATCAATCTTATTGATTGCAAATACCATAGGTACACCCGCTGCCTGTGCGTGGTTGATAGCCTCGATAGTCTGAGGCATCACGCTGTCATCGGCTGCAACGATAATAATAGCCACATCGGTAATCTTTGCACCACGAGCACGCATAGCGGTAAATGCCTCGTGACCCGGGGTGTCGAGGAAGGTAATCTTCTGACCATTCAACTCAACCGAGTAAGCACCGATGTGCTGAGTGATACCTCCAGCCTCGCCTGCGATAACATTGGTCTTACGGATATTGTCGAGCAATGAAGTCTTACCGTGATCGACATGACCCATAACTGTTACAATAGGTGGGCGTGGGAGCAGATCCTCTACATCATCTACCTCGTCATCGCCAATAGCCTCCTGAATCTCTACCGATACAAACTCTGTTGTAAAGCCAAACTCCTCGGCAACAACTACAAGTGCCTCGGCATCAAGACGCTGGTTGATAGATACCATAAGTCCGAGGTTCATACAAGCCGAGATGACCTCCATAGCAGAGACATTCATCATCGTTGCAAGCTCACTTACAGTTACAAACTCTGTAACCTTAAGCACCTTGCGCTCCATCTCCTCGCGCTCTACAGCCTCGTTCATACGCTCACGAACCTCCTCGCGCTTCTCCTTACGGTATTTTGCACCCTTATTCTTCGCACCCTTGGCAGTCAGACGAGCAAGAGTATCCTTAACCTGCTTTGAAACCTCCTCGTCAGATACCTCCGGACGAATTATAGGCTTTGGCTGCGGCTTCTGATGCTTCTTCTTGCCGCCACCCTGCTGTTGCTGCTGATTATTGTTGTTGCCACCATTCTGCTTATGCTCAGGGCGATTCTTCTTGCCACCGCCCTGCTGCTGTGGCTGCTGACGGGTGATGTCAATCTTCTCCTCCTTAATCTTCTTACGACGCTTGCCGCCCGGAACCATTCCCGATACATCTATCTTACCCAAAATCTGAGGACCGCTCAGTGTAGGGGTCTCGGTAGCGCGGAAAGCACCATTACTGCTCTGCTCCTTAACCTCTGTTGCAGGCTTAGGCTGCTGAACAGACTGTGGTTTAGGCTCTGCCTTTGGCTGTGGCTTAGGCTCGGATTTAACAACCGGCTTAGGCTCCTGCTTTGGCTGCGGCTTGATGACATTTCCCTTCTTGTCAAGCTCTACGCGACCGAGAATACGAGGCTGCTGCACCTCGGTCTTAACCTCGATAGTGCGCTTTGGCTCCTCTTTTGGCTCCTCGATAGAGATAGTAGCCTGCTTTGTAGAGATCTTCTCGCGAACACTGTCGCGAGCAGATGTAGAGGTGCGATTTGCACCAAACTCCTTCTCTACCATAGCGTATATATCTCCGCTAATCTGTGTATTAGGTGAGCCGTCAATAGCTACACCCTTCTTGTGCAAAAAGTCCGTTACGGTGTTAAGACCTACTTTGAACTCCTTTGCAACTTGTATAAGGCGTAATTTCCTGTTTTCGTTCTCCATTATATATTTTCCTTTTTTATTAGACAATGTGTGTTTGTGTTACGAAAATCTCGTAACCGGATTCTGGGGAACGGATTACTCCTCGCTCTGCTCCAACTCTCTCTCAAGAATTGCGATAATCTCCTCTGCCTGCTCAACCTCAAGGTCTGCACGCTCTGCAATCTCCTCTGCGCTGAGTGCAATTACAGCCTTTGCACGGTCAAGACCTACTGCTGAGAGTGCCTCAATCTGCCAATCCTCAATTACATCGGCAAACTCTGAAAGTGGGAAGTCGCCACCCTCGATGTTGCGATATACATCGATATTGTAGCCTGTAAGCATCTTTGAGAGCTTGATGTTCAGACCACCCTTACCGATAGCAAGTGATACCTGATCAGGGTCGAGATATACAGATGCTGTCATACGCTCCTCATCAACAACAATCTCGGTAGTCTTTGCCGGATTGAGTGAACGCTGAATGAGCAACTTGGTGTTTGAGGTGTAGTTGATAACATCGATATTCTCGTTGTGCAACTCCTTAACAATAGTATAGATACGCGCACCCTTCATACCTACACAAGAGCCTACAGGGTCAATGCGGTCGTCATAAGACTCAACAGCAACCTTTGCACGCTCGCCAGGGATGCGGGCAATCTTCTTAATTGTAATAAGACCGTCGTAAATCTCAGGGACTTCAGCCTCAAAGAGACGCTCCAAGAACTGATTTGCAGTACGAGAGAGGATAATGCGAGGCTGGTTGTTGTTCATCTCAACACTCTTAACGATAGCCTTCAGCGTGTCGCCCTTGTGGTAGAACTCTCCCGGAATCTGCTCTGCGCGTGGCAGGATAAGCTCGTTGTCATCATCATCAAGGATAAGAACCTCCTTCTTCCATACCTGATAAATCTCGCCCGAAACAATCTCGCCCACGCGGTCACGGTACTTCTCATAGAGGGTAGCCTTCTCGAGGTCGAGAATACGAGATGCCAAATTCTGACGCAGTGAGAGAACTGCACGACGACCAAACGACTCAAAAGTGATAGAGTCTGTGTACTCGTCGCCAACCTCATACGATGGGTCGATAGCCTGAATCTGTGAGAGTGAAATCTGACGAACATCATCCTCAAACTCCTCGTCGGCAACAACCACGCGATTACGCCAAATCTCAAGGTCTCCCTTGTCGGCATTGATAATCACATCGAAGTTCTCATCTGTACCGTACTGCTTCTGAAGAGCGTGACGGAAGACATCCTCAAGCACGCCAATCATTGTTGACTTGTCGATGTTTTTCAGCTCCTTGAACTCTGCAAAGTTGCTGATAAGATTTAAATTGTTCATTGTCTTGTCTTTATATTATTTGTAATCTAAATATTCCTTTGCACTCTTGATCTCTTCAAAAGCAATCTCGCGCACAATATGCTGCAACTCCTTGCGCTTCTTGCCCTCAATGGCAACCTTCTCGTCGTATGATACCGTAATACCACCCTCTGTTGCCTCATCAAGCGTTCCTAAAATCTTCACGCCATCTTTCAGCAGCACCTCAATAGGCGAACCCTCAATCTTCTTGTATTGGCGCAATAACTTGAGCGGCTCTCCAATGCCCGCCGATGCAACCGTAAGCGAAAAATCCTCTACATCGCGGTCAAATACCGCATCCACCGCACGCGATACCGCAACGCAAGTGTCAATGCTTACCCTGCTGTCAGCATCAAGAATTAGCGAAATCTCATTTGATGGGGTAGATGTACACTCCACCACAAAGACATCGCTGCCCTTAATCTGCTCTTCTACAACTTCTACTAACTTCTTGATATCCATAGTTTTAAACTCTCTTTTTCTTCTTTAAAGGCACAAAATAAGGGGACCCACTCGTCCCCTTCACTCTTTCACACTGCAAATATAGTACATTAAATTGGAAAAACCAAATATTTTATCGTGAAAATAGCACAACTACTTCCGCTAATCGTCTTGCCCGCAATGGGAAATACAGAAGTATGTCCCATCGCTGTCAATCCGACCGAGCGTTGTATTTGCACTATTTTGACGATAAAATGATTTTGTTGTGAAAATACGGTACCTGCTGCCGCTAACCTTTTTCTCATCAATGGGCAGTACCGCAAGTACAGCCCATCGACTCGAAAAACGCCGAGCGTGGCATCTACCGCATTTTGACGATAAAATGGGGATTTTGTTGTGAAAATAGCACAACTACTGCCGCTAATCGTCTTGCCCGCAATGGGAAATACAGAAGTATGTCCCATCGCTGTCAATCCGACCGAGCGTGGTATTTGCACTATTTTGACAACAAAATGGTGCAAGAAATACGCATAGTATGTCCCATCGACTCAAAAAACGCCGAGCGTGGCATCTACCGCATTTTGACGATAAAATGGGGATTTTGTGGTGATAACGCGCTATCTACCCCGCTCTGGCGATAAAATGGGTGCAGAGCGCAAACTCTTACGATAAAATCGGTGCAAGAAATACGCATAAATTGTCAATTTGTTGTGTTTTTATTGTATGAGTTGAAAAAAGTTCCTTAACTTTGCATAAAAATACAAAATAATGATGAAAAAGATTTATTTGATTATTGTGGCTGTGTTGGCAGGGTTATCATCTATCTCCTGTACGCCGAAAGAGGTTATTGTTGATGATCAGCTTCCTGCGGGTAATATTGTCTTTGAGCGGATGCTCAACGATACGGTCTATGTGCATCAGCAGTTGCGTGGCTCGAAGAAGGCTTGGTTTTATTGGGCATTTCGTGTAAGAGGGGCGCAAGGTAAGAAGCTAACTTTCGTATTTACAAAGAGTTTCGCTCTTTGTGAGCGCGGTCCGCTTGTGTCGCTTGATAAGGGTAAGAGTTATGAATATTTAGCCGAGGAGGGCTCTACTCCGCACACCTTTACATATACATTTCCGGCTGATGCCAAGGAGGTTTGGTTCTATGAGTGTCATCCTTATACTCCTGAGATGTGGGAGGCATTTTTGAAGAATCGCAATCACAAGGGCGAGTTTGAGACCGGAGTGCTTTGCAAGAGTCGCAAGGGTAGAGATGTGCCATTTTTCAGGATGACCACAAAAAATTCTATGCCGAAGAAATCTGTTGTTGTGAGTGCTCGTCATCACTGTTCGGAGGCTCCGGCAGCCTATGTTATGGAGGGTTTTGTGGCAGCTTTCCTTGAGGATAGTCAGTTAGGAGTGTGGTTGAGAGAGAATGTTGAGCTGACGGTTGTTCCTTTCGTAGATATGGATGGAGCTGTCGAGGGCGATCAGGGCAAGTGGCGTCTTCCGCACGACCACAATCGCGATTATACAGAGTTCTTATATCCTGAGACTGCCGCTTTAGCGAGTCTTATGGCTGAAACAGAGCCGCATGTATTTATGGATTTCCATAATCCAAAGCTCTATAAATACAACGACAACTACATATATACTCCATATAAGGATTTTAGCGGCGTTGATGAGTATAACTTCTCAGCTTTGATAGAGAAGTATCAGGAGGGTGATTTGGACTACAAAGCATCTGATAATCTTCCGTATGGCGTTAGCTGGAATAAGGATAGTAACTATACAGACGGACTCAGTGTTACAGGTTGGGTATCAGCCAATATTAAGAGTATTGAAATTTGTCGTACTTTCGAAATCCCGTTTGCCTATGCCAATGGTAAACTCGTCTATCCTGACAAGATGAGAAAGTTCGGACACGGAATAGCTCGAGCTTTGCAGGCTTATATTGAGGGCGAGGTGCTTGTTACCACTACTGAGAATTAAGGTAATAATACAAAGTAGGCTGTCAGTTCAAATGAAGTGACAGCCTATTTTTTGTATTACTATCTCGGTATTACATCATACCACCCATACCACCTGCTGGCATTGCCGGCATAGGGGTCTCTGATGGCTTCTCTGCAAGTACGCACTCGGTTGTAAGGAACATAGAGGCGATAGATGCAGCGTTCTCCAAAGCTACTCGAGAGACCTTTGTAGGGTCGATAATTCCGGCAACCATAAGGTCCTCAAAGCGGTCCTCACGAGCATTATAGCCGAAGTTACCCTTGCCCTCGCGCACCTTATTGACAACTACAGAACCCTCGCCACCTGCGTTAGAGACAATCTGACGGAGCGGCTCCTCGATAGCGCGCTTTACAATCTGAATACCTGTTGTCTGGTCGTCATTCTCGCCCTTAAGACCCTCAAGGCTTGCTGTTGCACGGATATATGCAACACCACCACCAGGAACGATACCCTCCTCAACAGCCGCACGGGTAGCTGCCAGAGCATCATCTACGCGGTCCTTCTTCTCCTTCATCTCAACCTCTGTTGCTGCACCTACATAGAGTACTGCTACACCGCCGGCAAGCTTTGCAAGACGCTCCTGAAGCTTCTCGCGCTCATAGTCAGACTTGGCAACCTCGATAGATGAACGGATAAGTGCCACACGGTCTGCAATAGCCTCCTTATTGCCGCAACCATCAACGATAGTTGTATTCTCCTTTGTCAGGGTAACCTTCTCCGCGCAACCGAGCATAGCCAATGTCGCATCCTCAATCTTCATACCCTTGTCAGAAGAGATTACTGTTGCACCTGTGAGTGTTGCGATATCCTCAAGCATCTCCTTGCGGCGGTCGCCAAAGCCCGGAGCCTTACAAGCAGCCACCTTGAGTGTGCCACGCAGACGGTTTACAACGAGTGACTGGAGTGCATCTCCATCAACATCCTCAGCAATGATAAGCAGCGCACGACCACTCTGTGCTACAGGCTCAAGAACGCCCATAAGCTCCTTCATAGTCGAAATCTTCTTGTCAGCAAGCAGGATGTATGGCTTCTCAAGCTCTGCCTGCATCTTCTCTGTGTCGGTCATAAAGTATGGAGAGATATAACCGCGGTCAAACTGCATACCCTCAACAACCTCTACGCGAGTATCTGTGCCCTTAGCCTCCTCTACGGTAATAACACCCTCGTTATTAACCTTCGCCATAGCCTCGGCAATAAGCGAACCGATAGCCTTGTCATTGTTGGCAGAGATAGTTGCAACCTGCTCAATCTTAGTGTTGTCAGAGCCAACCTCCTGAGACTGAGAACGGAGAGACTCGACAATAGTCGCTACCGCCTTGTCGATACCACGCTTAATATCCATCGGATTAGCACCCGCAGTTACATTCTTAAGACCTACGCTGATAATAGCCTGCGCAAGAACTGTCGCAGTGGTTGTACCATCGCCTGCATCATCATTTGTCTTCGATGCAACCTCGCGCACCATCTGCGCACCCATATTTGCAAATGCATCCTCAAGCTCTACCGCCTTGGCTACCGTTACACCATCCTTTGTCACCTGTGGCGCACCAAACTTCTTGTCAATAATCACATTGCGACCCTTAGGACCAAGTGTCACCTTTACCGCATTCGCCAATGCATCCACACCCTCCTTGAGAAGGTCGCGTGCCTCAATATTATACTTAATATCCTTTGCCATAATACCTTATCTTTTTAATTTTGGTTTCGATTTTATGCGTTTTTTACTGCCGCTACCTTGTTCTCGTCAATGGGAAATACTCCTTGTATGTCCCATCGCCTCGACCTTCGGCAAGCGTTGTATAAAATCAAAACCGTATTACAATATTTTAATTTTATACTTTACTCTACAACAGCCAAAATCTCAGACTGCTTCATAATAATATAGGTAACTCCCTCGTGAGAAATCTCTGTGCCTGAGTACTTGCCATAGAGAACCTGGTCGCCAACCTTGACCTCCATTGTTACATCCTTTGTGCCCGGACCTGCTGCCATAATTTTACCTGCCAGCGGCTTCTCTTTCGCTGTATCCGGAATAATAAGACCTCCTGCTGTAACCTCCTCTGCCGGATTAGGCAGAATAAGAACTCTGTCTGAAAGTGGTTTAATCATAATCTTGTATTTTTTTGGTTAAAATTTCTGTTTGCCTAAAACCTGTTCAATCCCTATGCCAAACACAATAATCTGCCACTTTTGGCAGACCCTTGACAATTTGGCACAAAATTATATCAACTTATTCAAAATAGCAATATGGCTCTACTCCACATTTTCACGAATCCGGCGGAGGGAGGAGCGTGAAAGGGGAGTAGGGGCGAAGCGGAGTGAGAACTCGGCTTCGTCTATTTTTTGCCAATCGATATCGAGTGGATTGAAGAGCGGTGTGAAGTGCGGGTTGGTTGCCATAGGGGCGCAGTGGTTATAGGGGCAGCAGCTTTGGCAGGCATCACAGCCAAAAATCCAGCCGTGAAGAGGTAAGCTATTATCGTCTGTTTGCTCGATAGTTGCGCGGGAGATGCAGAGTCGGGTATCTATGTGGCGGTCGATGATAGCGTTATTCGGGCAGGCGTCGATACAGCGGTGGCAATTGCCGCATCCTACACCTTGCAGCGGAGAGTCATAGCTATCGCACTCCTGGTTGATAATGGCGACACCGAGGAGTACAAAAGTGCCGAATTGTGGCGTTACAAGCAGTGATTGGCGACCAATCCACCCCAAGCCCGCCTCGACAGCGTATCGCTTCTCAAAGACAGGCGCAGAGTCTGTAAAAACACGACCGGAGACACTCTTATCAAGCTCTTTGAGGTTATTTAGCAGCTGTTTAAGCATCTGCTTTATGCTCTTGTGATAATCTCGATTAAGGGCATACGAGGCAATCTTTTGGCGGCAATCGTCACTATATCCGTTAGAAAATTCGTTCTTATAAGCCACTCCGCAGACAATGACGCTCTTTGCCCCCTCGACAAGGCGTGTAATATCTGCGCGTTTGTCAATATTGCGCTCCATATAGCCAAGTGTCGAGCTGAAACCGTGGTCAATCCACTGTTTCAAGAACTCGCCTTCGGTGGTTAAATTAAGAGATGGAGTGACGCCACATAGGTCGAAACCTGCGCGGTGTGCGTAATCTTTTATTTGGGCTAAATTTAACATTGGCACAATATTTTAGACAAAGATAGTGTTTTTTACGAAAAAAATATTACATTTGCGAAGAAGAGTGTGGTTTTAATTTATTGATAAACAATAAGATAACCCTCTTAAGTAAGTGTAAATTAAATATTTAGGAAATGAGTGTAATGACATTGTGCGAGGTGCTTCGCCAGAGTTTGGAGAAGTTTTCGACACGCACAGCCTTTTCATTGTGGCGTGGAGCCGAGGTGACCTATAGTGAGGTTGGAGAGAGAGTAAAGCAGATTCACCAGATGTTGGCTGACGCCGATATTCAGCCCGGTGATAGAGTTGCTATTTTGAGTAGCAGTGTTCCGAATTGGGGTGTGGCATATTTTGCCATTACTTCGGCGGGATATGTTGTTGTGCCTATTATGCCGGACTTTACTTCGGAGGATATCGACCGAATTGTAGAGCACTCTGAGACTAAGGCACTTTTTGTTTCAGACCGTCTCTTCTCGAAGTTGGCGAAGAGTACAGCCGAGAAATTGAATATCGTAATCCGTACCAAGAATTTGGGTATTATTGCGCAAAATGTTAAGGGTGGCAGTGGTACTACACGCACTCCGCAGCCTGATGATTTGGCGGCAATTATCTATACTTCGGGTACTACATCACAGCCAAAGGGAGTTATGCTGACCCACTACAATCTCTGTTCGCAGTTGGAGATGATTGATAAGCTCTTTTTGGTCTATCCGGAGGATATTTTCCTCTCGGTGCTACCACTTGCGCACACTTACGAGTGTACTATCGGTCTGATTTTGGCGTTCTATCACGGTTGTCATGTGGTCTATCTCGATAAGGCACCGACAGTATCTATTCTGCTGCCGGCTCTTAAGGAGGTGCGCCCTACAATTATGCTTACTGTGCCACTTATTATCGAGAAAATTTATCGCGGAGCGGTGCTTAAGAAGTTTACCTCTTCGGCATTTATGCGCACGCTCTATGGCGTAGGTTTTATCCGCAAGATGTTGCACCGCGTAGCCGGAAAGACCCTCACAAAGACCTTTGGTGGTCGAGTTCGCTTCTTCGGTATCGGAGGTGCGAAGCTTGATTCGACTGTTGAGCAGTTCCTCTTGGAGGCTAAGTTTATCTACGATATCGGTTACGGTCTTACTGAGACTGCTCCGCTGCTTGCGGGTGCTGTTGATGGTATGCTGCGCCTCGGCTCTACCGGACCTCTGTTGCAGGGCGTTCAGGGTCGTATCGAAAATCCTAATGAGGAGGGCGTGGGTGAGCTTGTTGTCAAGAGCCCAAGCCAAATGATAGGCTACTATAAGAATGAGGAGGCTACAAAGGCTGTCTTTACAGAGGATGGCTGGTTCCGCACCGGTGACTTGGCTTGCTTTGATAAGGATGGCTGGCTCTATATCAAGGGTCGCCTTAAGAATATGATTCTCGGTCCGAGTGGCGAGAATATCTATCCTGAGGATATCGAGAGCGTTCTTAATCAGCATGTATTTATCAGCGAGTCGCTCGTTACCGAGCATGAGGGACACCTCGTGGCACTTATAAACTTCGATATGGATGCTATCAAGGCTCGCTATGAGGAGCTTATGGATGACTTCGAGGAGAAGAAAGAGGAGTGGGCAAAAACCCGCGACGAAATTATGGACGATATCAAGCAGTGGATTAACGCGCGCGTAAATCGTAATTCCCGCATCACCGAGGTCGTCGAGGAGGAGGAAGAGTTTGTAAAGACGCCGTCGAAGAAGATACGACGATTTCTTTATGATGGTCGCGGCAAGAAAAAGGAGTAGATTTATTCGTAATAGCGCGGCTACCTACTTCCGCTAACAAAAAATCCGACAATGGCTGTACGCTTTAGTACTATCCATCGTCGGATTTTTTGTCGAGCGTTGTATCTACCGCGTTATTACGATAAATCTACTCCTTTTTGAATGCAAAAAAGGTCGCCGTTATGCCTCCTCGAACTCCTCTTTGCCTACGCCGCGGAGCAGGTCGAGTCCTGCGACCAAGTCCCCCTTTACCAAAGGGGGATTTAGGGGGAATGTAAATCGGGGTTTGCCCGCTCTGCATTACGCCTCTTCGAACTCCTCTTTGCCTACGCCGCAGAGTGGGCAAACCCAATCTTCCGGCAGATCCTCAAAAGCTGTTCCTGCAGCGATGCCGTTGTCCGGATCGCCTACTGCGGGGTCATACTCCCACGCACATACTGTACAACGATACTTTTTCATAACCTATAAATTTTAAATGGTGTTTTACATAAAAGCCCACGGCACTACTGTTATCAAAACGAGTGCCAACAGTAGGGTATAAACAGCGTAGCGGAGTGCGCAGTTGGGGATTACCTTGCGGAAAAATCCGTCAACCATCTTCCAGTGCAACACAATGTGTAGCACCAGCAGCACCACAAGCACGATGCCCGACCAAAGATGAATATCTGTCCAAAGGCGGCGACCCATGCCGAGAAATGTCACGCCGCGGCGACACACCTGATCAATCAAAAATCCCGAGCCACTCACCGTCGCCATCGCTGCGAGCATCAGACAGTCTATTACGATGTTTATTTTCAGCCTGTTCATATTCTGCTGCTACTTGTGGTCAGAACACTCGTGGGCGGCGCAACCTACGCCCGAGTCAAAAATGTAACCCTTCAAAAATGCCTCTATAACGCTCTCTACCGCGCCGCTGCACCCGCGCACTACGCGAATGTTGTGAGTCTCGAGCTTATTTTTGGCACCCTCGCCCATACTTCCGGCAAGCATTACCGTTACCCCTAACTCTTGGAGCACTGAGGCGATGTTCGACTTGCAACCACAGCCCTGCGGAGAGGGAAGTGTGGAGATGTCGGAAATCTGACCATCTACTATATTATATAAGGTATAGTGGTCGCAGTGCCCAAAATGGCTATCTACAAGCCCGTCGCGTGTTGGAATTGCAATCTTCATAACAAATAAATTGGATGTTTTACATCTGCAAATATAGCTCTAAATGGCGAGAAATGCAATTTTAAATAATTTTTTTGATGCCCAAATTTGAAAAGTCGCAAAAAAAAGTTACAATTTTTCTGTAAAATATTTGGTCACTATGAAAAAATATCATATCTTTGTGTAGGTGTATAGTGTGTTTATGCAAACAGAATATCCACTTTACTTAAATAAATAACTATTAATTAACTTAAATTTTTCAAAGTTATGAGAAAAATTACTATGATGGCAGCTTGCTTCGCACTCTTGCTGAGTAGCTGCGTAACAAATGAGGAATCTCAGTCTGTTACGGACATCCGTAATGCTAAGGCTGAGCAGTTGAAGAGCCTTGCTGCTCTCAACAACGCTGAGGCTGCTGCTGCAAAGGTTCTTGCAGATGCTGAGGCTGCTTTGAAGGCTGCACAGGCTGAGGCTGAGGCTGCTAAGGCTGCACAGATTCAGGCACAGATTGCAAATGACAAGCTTATCGCTGAGGCAGAGGCTGCATTGCTTAAGGCAGAGGCTGCTTATCAGGAGGCTCTCGCTGCTCAGATTGAGGAGGAGGTTGAGAAGGCTAAGCTCGAGTATGACGCTCTGAAGGCTGAGTACGCTGCTCGTATTGCTCAGGCAGAGAAGGCAAAGGCTGAGGCAGAGAAGGCAAAGGCTGAGGCTCTTGCTGAGTTGGAGCTTGTAACTATCAATGCTCAGAAGGCTCTTGCTGAGGCAAAGAAGGAGCTTGCAACTGCTGAGCAGGACTTGAAGGATGAGCTTGAGAGAATCGAGGGTGAGAATGCTGTAGATCTTTTGGCTCTTTATAACGCATACAAGGATCTTGCAGAGGATCTGATCGATGCTCAGGAGACTTTGATTGAGTACAAGGCAGAGCTCGTTGCTGTAGAGAATGATCTGGTTGATACCCAGAAGTCTTTGGCAAATCTTGTAAAGCAAAACAAGAAGAATATCGAGTACTATGAGCTTGAGATTGCTTATGTAAATGTTCAGCTTGAGAATCTGAAGAAGTATGCAACTGTAGATTCCGACGAGGCTTATGCAGCTGCTATGATGGCGCAGGCTGATTATTATGCTCTTAATGAGGATGCAGAGCGCGCTTATGATGTTTATGAGGAGGCTCAAAATGCAGCAGAAGAGGTTCACCCGTGGTATGTAAATGAGTATGAGTCATTTGCTAATGATTTGGTTTATGACTACGACTTGGTGGATAAGTTTGTAGGTGCTGATGGTACTGTATATGATGATTTCGGGTCAGCAATGGATGATGAGACCGCAGTACAGTGGTATGGCTTCAATGTTACCAAACTGAATGATATGGGTAAGCAGGAGACTGTATGGACACCTGTATTCTCTAATTACCTGCAGGAGGTTATGGATGAGAATTACAACTCTCCATCTTTGAAGTACACTCTTGAGGGTGTTGAGGGCGAGTTCGACGCTTGGTATACTCAGTTCGTAACTGCAGGTGCAATCGACGCTGAGGGTGTTGCTGCTTTGAGAGCTTATCTTGAGGAGGAATATCTTTATAATATTGAATTCTACAAGAAGTACGGAGAGCAGTATAAGGCAAGTTTGGATGCATGGACTGCAGTTCTTGAGAAGGCTGAAGCTTGGGCTGCTGCACAGTATGCTTATGACGAAGCTTATGCAGATGCATACGAGAACGGTAAGAGTGGTGATATGTACAACACTGCTTACTATGCGCTTCGAAATGCAGAGTATTATGCAGAGGAGGCAAAGGGTGCTTATGATGCTGCAGTAGAGAAGGTTGAGAATCTTAAGGAGCAGCTTGCAACTCTTGAGAAGAAGGAGACCCGTTGGGCACTTGAGGATGCTATCGAGCCACTTAAGGCTCCAGCTGCTGAGACAGCTAAGGCTTTGAAGGCTGCTCAGGATACTCTCGCAGTTAAGGAGAAGGCTCTCGTAGATGCTCAGACTGCTCAGAAGAAGGCTGCTGCTGACCTTGAGGCTAAGGAGATTGCTGAGCGCGCTGCGAAGAAGGCTTATGAGGCTGCTGCTGCTGTTGTAACTGAGGCTGGCGATAAGGCTACAGAGGCACAGAAGAAGGCAGAGGAGGATGCTAAGGAGGCTTACGATAAGGCTGTTGAAGCTACTATCAAGGCTAACACTGCACTTGCTGAGGCTGAGGCTGCTGTAGCTGAGGCTGAGACTGCTGTAGCAACTGCTGAGGCTGATGTTGAGGCTGCTCAGACTGCTGCAGATAATGCTGCTGCTGCATTGAAGGCTGCTGAGGATGCACTTGCTAACCTTGATGCTGATATTGCTGCTCTTAAGACCAAGATTGCTTATGCAGAGGAGGATGTTGTAGCTCCAAAGGCTGCTTACGAGGAGAAGGTTAAGGAGCTCGAGGCTGCACAGGCTGCTGTTGATGCTATTATCGAGACTCTCCCTGCACTCGAGGAGGCTCTTGCACCACTTCAGCGTGAGACAGAGGTTGCTCTGTTGGCAACAGACTACGCTAACTTCGTTGGTGGCGTTTATGAGGATTGGATGACAGGTGATACAGTTGACTTTACAGAGGCATACGATGTACTTGATTTCGCAACTTCTCAGGTAGAATCATGGAAGAATTATGTTGATATGATTGATGGTGAGGTTGATGGTAATACTGATTACCTTGCAGAGATGCTTGCAGAGTTTGACGCTGCATTTGAGGAGGCTGCTACTCTCCTTGAGAAGACTGAGGCTCAGATTGCTGAATTCAACAAACTCTCACTTGCAGTGGCAGAGGCAGAGATTGTTTCCGCTGTAGCTGACAACGCTGTTTCTTTGAAGAATGCAGAGCTTCAGGCACTCATCGCAGTATATCAGGAGGCAGATAATCTGAGTCAGCGTATTCTTAATCTTGAGAATAACATAGCATCATACGAGGAGTATATTGCAGAGATGGAGGCACAGATTGTTGAGGTTGAGAATGGTACTCACGATGCTATCGTTGATGCAGAGTTTGTTGTTGCTAAGTGGACAGAGAAGGTTGCACTCCAGGAGACTTATGTAGAGCTTCTCGAGGCAGAGGTTGCTGCTGCAAAGGCTGAGTTCGAGGCTGCAACAAAGGCTGAGTAATTAACCAATTGTCAAAACGGCTAAAAAAATAAAGTAATGAATATTAGAAAACTTTTGATAGCAGCCGTTCTGCCCGTATTGTTCATCTCTACTGCCTTTGCACAGCAGACCGACAATGGCAATAAGCCTAAGAAGGGTGATGTGACTTTGGCTGCAACAGTAGGATACAACAGTTATACAAGTATTACTGCTCTACCCGGTAATCTCTATAACTACGAGGCTGCTGCCCTCTCAACTGATTGGACTAACAAGAAGTTGATGGTAGGTCTTGAGGGAGGTTGGTTTGTAGGCAACTACTGGAAACTGAGCTTGGGCGGCGGTGTGACTTTCACGAATAACCCCGGTTATTCTGGAGTCCCCGGTACTGTCGATGAAAGTTTAAGCCTCGAGGATAACCTTGGCGATATTCCTAACTATCGCGCTGTGGCAGATGCTTATACTTTCGGTTACAATGCAGTACTCGGTATTGATCGCTACTACAATGTAAAGGGCGTTAAGAATTTGATGTTGTACACAGGTTTGCGTGCAGGTTTCGCTTATGCTCTCAACGAGCAGAAGTACGACGAGTGGACCTCTATGGGTAAATCCACTGCCGAGACTTGGAACCTCAGAGGTAGCCTCACCTTCGGTGCTGACTACTTCGTACTGCCAGGAATGTTTGTAGGTCTCTCTGTAGATGTAGGTAGCTACACTTACAATATGACCACTTACAAACCGCAGGAGGGTCTTGCAAATCTTAGTGCAGACAGCCACAATGTTGGTTTCTTGGCTGCTCCGACTATTAAGGTAGGATTCGTATTCTAAACAGATTTTATCGTGATAATGCGGCATATCCTGCCGCTACCCTAAAAACAGCAAAGGGCGGTACGACAAGTACAGCCCTTCGCTGTTTTTATATGGCGAGCGTTGTATATGTCGCATTCTGACGATAAAATTCTCTGCTGTGAAAAAACAATATCTGTTTCCGCTAACCTTTTTCTCCTCAATGGGCAGTACCGCAAGTACAGCCCATCGACTCGAAAAACGCCGAGCGTGGCATTTACCGCATTTTGACAACCGACGCCAAACCGAGTGCAGAGGGTGCTTGCACACTATGCTGAGGTGCGAAGGAGGAAGGGTCGGCTACGCCGAGCCAACAAAATATTTTATCGTGATAACGCGGCATATCCTGCCGCTACCCTAAAAAACAGCAAAGGGCAGTACCGCAAGTACAGCCCTTCGCTGTTTTTATACGCCGAGCCAAAAATGGTGCGAGGCATAAGCGGATAGAGTAATTAGAGGCGATTAGTATCTATCTCTAACCGCCTCTAAATTCTCTACTCCCTACTCTCTAAGCTCTCTAATTGCCTGTTATTTGCGCCCACGCGGTATTTTCCCACTCCTCGATATAAGCCGATTTGCTATCGAGCGTGATAGGGGCTGAGGTTGTTAGTCCCGAGTAGGTGTTGATTGGATTTGCCTTATTATTATAAGCCGAATAGAATGTCTTTGTGTGGTACTGACCCGTAACGGTTGCGGCGAGTTGTGTTTTGAACGCGCTCACCGCAGCGGCATCGGTACAGCTCTTGGTAACATAGTCCTCGATATCAAAGAAGATATGGGTCGGGTTGCTGCTTGGGCTGATGCCGTCAAAGGCTTGCAATGTTTTGTGGTCGATAGCTTGCAGAGAGCCGTTTACCCGCTTCATAGCAGCCGCGAGGGCGTCAAGCTCGTTACAATTGATAACTGCCGAGCAAGCCGACGAGTAGATGCTGTCCTCCTTGCTATACGAATCGACAAAAGCCTTTGCTGCGCTCTCAAGGCGTGTTTTTACAGCCCCCTCGCCCGCCATAATCGGCACAATCTCGTTATAAGGCATACCGCTTGCCATAACCTCACACGGCGAGGCAAGGATATAGTCTGCGCACTCTCGCAGGTCGTACGCGCTCTCGACATTTGCCATATAGCAGACATCGAAAATCATATAGTTCAACTTATGACCGGTGCGGACTATCGCCTGTGCAAGTTCGGTGATGTTGAGCTGTGTATTGTCGCTATCGCCTATATGGCGCACCATTGCTGCGCCCGGGGCAGGGGTCCAAATAGAATTATCTACGGCAAAAGTGCTATATGTTGTTGCGCCGCGGCTACTTGCCTTTGGCAGCCAGCCCTTGCCGTGCGAGCCGATAAAGAGTCCATACTCGGTAGCGGGTGCGTTGGCAATCATATCGGCAAGGATTTGGTGTACCATATCCTCGTTATAGACTGCCGGCAGGGTATAGTCGCCAATATGTTCGCGCAAAACTCGGTCTAACCCCTTATCATAGACTATTTCAAACATCTCTCCGGCATTACGGCTGCTCTGCAAGAAGGCTATCAGTCGGCAGTCATCAAGAGTACCCTTTGCAGCCACCTGCTCGACCATTCGCAGATTACTCTCGTAGTAGCTGCTAAGGCTCGTGCCGAGGAAGTAGTAGAGCATCGCCTGTTTTGCCGTATTTGTGCGCTGCCAAACCTCTATGCCGACGCTGCACTTCGGATTTGCCGTCAGTGTCAGGGTCAGAACTCCCAACTTGCGCTCCTCTGCGCCATTATTGCTCTCCGCAGCTGTCAGAATAACCTCATTATCTGCGCCTTTAGTAGCTGTAAATGACGGCGAGGATGATGTTACGGTAAAATCAAACGGTGTCTCGATAGTAAATGGCGTTGTAGAGCCTCGCCTGCCGTTGATAGTCATACGGCTACGGTTTGCAACTATTGCCGGTCGCTGATTTATGGCAATTTTGCCCTCTTGGCGGGTGCCATTTATGCTGAACGACACATAGCCGGCAGTCGCGCTCTCAGCTGTAAGATTATCCTTTGTCGAGGCTACCGAGAGGATATATTTATTAGGCTTTGAGCCGGCTACAACTGAGCAGGTAACAAAGCCCTCGCCACTGACGCTTACCTCGCTGCTCTTGCACTCAAACTCGACAGTACTATACTCGTTCTGCTCGGCATCAATCTCTATATGCTCACTCTGAGCGATGATAATTTGCGGATTTTGGCGCGCCACAATGCCCGTAAAGCGGGTGCGCGACAGACGGAAAATAACATCGCCAACCTCTGCCACTTGCAGGGTGTTGTTTGGCTGATTTATCGTTGCAGTGATAACAGTGCGCTCGCCCTCCGGCGTAGCTTCGCCACTTGATGGACTATATGTCACACCCGGGGTGTCAAGTATCTCCCACGGCAGCTTTGATGATATAGAGAAGGTCGCTTGAGAGCCCTGCTGACCATCAAAAAGCAGCGTGTTATTGCTTATACCGCTCAATACCGACAGTGAGTCTTTCGGTACAGGTTCCGGTGTCACGCAGGCGGTAAAGAGTGTTGTGAGCAGTAGTATGAAATATAGTGCAAGTCGCTTCATTGTTATAAATCTACTTATACTGTCGCGGTTTGAGGTTGTTTATCTGCCAAGTTCTTTCGCGCTGGAATGTGTAACCCTCCGGTTTATTCCAATAGACGCGGCTGTAATCGAAATAGTAACCCTTCAGCTTACCCTTCGGAATATCAAATGGCACAAACTCAACATTGCGACTGATAATCTTTCCCTTACGATTTCCCCAACCTTTGGCGGCGATAAAATCGATGCCGTGCGAGAACATTATAATATGCATCGGCTCCTTCTCCTTCTCGCCCGTGCCCGAATCGGCTATTGTCCTTAATATCGCTGCAAGGTGGTCGGCATACATCTTTTCGCGGACACTGTCGCCCGTTGTGCCGTAGGCATACGCCATAATATTGAGTAACTTAGGCGAAAATGGGTCGCTCTCCATAGCCTCTGTGCAGGCTGCTATCAGCTCGTCAATATCTGCAATAGAGGGTGTGTCAATAGCTATGCGCGCCATAATATTCTGCACCTTCGTCATACCCGGGTTGTCGTTCAGCGGGCGATAAGCCGACTGATAGGCAAAACCGTAGTAGAGATAGTGATACTCCTCGTCAGTCAGAGTATCGCCCGCCTGATAACGCATCATCAGGTTGGGATAGTAGAATGGCGATGAGCTGTCGTTTATCTGCGCAAAAATCTTGTCGTTATCAGGTACAACTGCAAAGGCAAATGTGCTGATAAACGCGAAGATAGCTACTGTTATAACCCTTTTAAGCCTCATATCGTATAATTTCGGTTCTCTGTCTTATATCCAACTCGACACTCGCCTCTGCAAGTGGCAGGCGAACTGTCGGTGTGCAAATCTCTTTTGTTGCGAGTGCATTTTTTATGCCGACAGGATTGCCCTCGACAAAGAGTAGGTCGATAATTGTACTCAGTCTGCCTAACTCATACTCTGCCTTGTCGAAATTTCCTGCCAAAGCCAAGTCGGTAAAGCTCTTTACAGCAGCAGGGTAGAGATGACCCAACACTGAAAGCACACCTTTACCACCTCTGCGAATAGCCTCAACGGTAAGCCCGTCATCTCCGCTGACAAGGATAAAATCCTCGCGCACCGTAGCCACAGCCTTAACAACAGCCTCCATCTGCTCTACATTGCCCGATGCCTCCTTAATACCAAACACATTAGGGCAAGCGGCAACAATTCGTGCAACGGTCTGTGGAGCCATATTTACACCCGTACGACCCGGAATATTGTACAGCATAATTGGCACAGGCGAGGCTTCAGAGATAGCCTTAAAGTGGCGGAACAGACCCTCCTGATTAGGCTTGTTGTAGTATGGATTGACACTCAGCACCGCATCGTAGCCTGTAAAATCCCAACTCTTCAGTGTAGCTACAACATCGGCAGTGCAGTTACCACCAATGCCTACCATCAGTGCAACTCGACCATCAACCCTCTGACGAATAAATCGCGCTACAGCAACGCGCTCGGCAGCTGTCAGAGTTGGCGACTCAGAGGTAGTACCGAGTGCAAGAAGGTAATCGACACCACCCTCGATAACTCGCTCTATAATTGCGGCAAGGGCTGCAAAATCTACACTCCCTTTGCTGTCAAATGGTGTGATAAGTGCCACACCCACTCCTGTAAACTTATCTGTAATCATATCTATTGTTCTCTAAAATAGCGTTGTCTGTATAACCTTTTCAACATTTTTTGTCTGCTGATGCTCCTCAATAGTCGTGTTTCCCTTGATAATCTCTACAAAATCACTCTCCGAGAGTATCTGTATGCCGAGCTTCTCTGCCTTCTGCAACTTTGCAGGTCCCATATTCTCGCCGGCAATAATAAAGTCTGTATTGGCATTTACTCCGGACTGGTTTTTACCACCATTTTTCTCGATAAGAGCCTTCAACTCGTCGCGCGAATGGAGCGTGAACTTGCCCGAAACGACGATATTTTTACCCTCGAGAATGTTGGAGTCACGGCGAGTTGCTTCAGCCTCAAATTGCAATCCTGAAGCCTTCAAAAACTCAATAATATTGAGATTTACAGGGTCTGCAAAGTAGTCGATAATTGCATCTGCAATCTTGTCGCCCACCTCGTCAGACTCCATCAACTCCTCGCGACTTGCGCCCATCACTGCATCAATGCTCTTAAAGTGTGCAGCAAGATACTTCGCCGTAGTCTCGCCCACAAAGCGAATGCCCAGACCGAAGAGTACGCGTGCAAACGGAACACTCTTAGAGTTATTGATACTGCTGATGATATTATCTGCCGACTTCTCTCCCAAACGCGGTAATACTGCTATATCGGCAGCCTTCAGCGTGTAGAGGTCTGATATATCGCGCAACAATCCATTGTCAAAGAGCAACTCGACAGTCTCAACTCCAAGCCCGTCAATATTCATCGCCTTACGGCTGATAAAGTGGACTATACGACCGACAATCTGCGGACGACAGCCACTCTGATTAGGGCAGTAGTGCTTTGCCTCACCCTCGACCCTTACCAACTTCGCTCCGCACTCGGGACAGTGAGTGATGTAGGTAAATGGCAGGCAATCTGCCGTGCGCTCACTTAGCTCTACATCGGTAATCTTCGGGATAATCTCGCCACCCTTCTCGACATACACTTTATCGCCTATCCTTATATCTAACGCAGCAATCTGCTCTGCATTGTGTAGCGAGGCTCTTTTTACTGTTGTTCCGGCAAGCAGCACCGGCTCAAGGTTTGCCACAGGGGTTATAGCACCCGTTCTGCCGACCTGAAAATCTACACTTATAAGCCTTGTCAGCGCACTCTCTGCCTTGAACTTGTAGGCAACAGCCCAACGAGGAGACTTAGCGGTAAAACCGAGCTGTCGGCGAACTGCAAAGTCGTTTACCTTAATTACAACACCATCAGTCGGGTATGGCAGCGACTTGCGCGCCTCGTCCCAATAGGTAATATAGTCAATAACCTCCTTGGCACTATGGCAGAGCTGCATATGCTCCGAGACTTTGAAACCCCAACTGCGTGCAGCATTGAGATTTTCAAGGTGGCTCTTAAATGGCAGATTATCGCCAGCCATTTGATATAGTGTACAATCCAAACCACGCTTTGCTACCACTGCCGACTGCTGCTGCTTGAGCGTTCCGGCGGCTGCATTACGCGGATTGGCAAATAGTGACTCGCCCGCAGCCTCCCTCTCGATGTTGAGCCTCTCAAAAGAGCTGTAAGGCATAAAAATCTCGCCACGAATCTCAAATAGCTCCGGATATCCACTACCCGACAGAGTAAGAGGTATAGAGCGAATGGTCTTGACATTTGCCGTAACATCGTCGCCCATAGTACCATCGCCACGAGTTACAGCCCTTGCAAGGCGACCCTGCTCGTAGGTCAGGCTGATAGCTGTACCGTCAAACTTAAGTTCACATACAAACTCTGTCTGCCCCTGCTCGCGCTCAATTCGCTCGATAAAGTTAAGTAGTTCCTCTGTAGAGTATGTGTTGGAGAGTGAGAGCATAGGATAACGATGCTCTACAGAGACAAACTCTGAGGTGCGGTCGCTACCAACGCGCACAGATGGAGAGAGGGGGTCGTAAAACTCCGGATGCGCAGCCTCTAAATCTATCAGCTGACGCATCATAGTATCAAACTCAAAGTCTGAAATCTCCGGAGAGTTCTCGACATAGTACTTGTGGTTATGGTAGGAGAGTCTCTCTCTCAGACCCAAAATCTCTACCTCTATTTGCTCTCGTTGTACCATATATAATATTCGCGTTGCACGAAAATACATATTTTATTTCAAAAATCCCCCAAAATCAAAAAAAAATCAAAAAAAAACTGTGAAATTGGCGCAGTAACAAATTTTTGCTTATACTTGCACTCGAAATAGACAATTACAGAACACACTAAAGTATAAAACTATGGCACCAAGTAATAAGAAAAGATCAGTAGTTAGTTTTAACAATCTCCCTTTAGAGCTTCAGGAGGCTGTAAAGGAGGCTTATCCTAATGGTTATTCAGATTCGATGATTCGTGTCGATAAGCCAAATGGCGACTTCTTCTTCGCTGTGGCTTTCGAGACAGAGGAGGTTAGCTACCTTGTTAAGATTGATGTCAAGGTTGATGACATTACCGATGATGACGACGACAAGGAGTACTACGATGACGAGATTAAGGGCGCAGATCAGATTCAGGATGATGATGAAGAGGAGGAGCGTCGCCCATCTCCAATCGAGTTTGATGACGAGGATTAAGAGACTATTTCTGACAAGTTATGAGTTACAATCTGTTAAAAGGCAAGCGAGGTATTGTCTTTGGAGCCCTCAATGAGCACTCTATTGCTTGGAAGGTTGCAGAGCGTGCCGTTGAGGAGGGTGCAGAGATTGTACTGACAAATACCCCGATATCGTTGCGTATGGGCGATATTAATCGTCTGGCAGAGAGGTGCAATGCCCCTGTGATTGCTGCCGATGCAACAAGCGTTGAGGATTTAGAGAGCCTTGTTGATAAGGCGATGGAGCACTTCGGGGGCAAGATAGACTTTGTCCTCCATTCGGTAGGTATGTCGCCAAATGTACGCAAGAACATACCTTATCAGCAGCTTAACTACACCTTTTTGGATAAGACTCTCGATATTTCGGCTATCTCATTTCATAAGCTGATGCAGGTACTCTACAGCAAGAGCGCGATGAATGAGTGGGGCTCTATTGTCGCCCTGACATATATGGCAGCGCAGCGAACCTTTGTCGGTTATGGAGATATGGCAGATGCAAAGGCTCTGTTGGAGTCTGTAGCGCGCTCTTTTGGAGCTATTTTTGGTCGTGACCACAAGGTGCGCGTCAATACCGTATCGCAGTCGCCTACTGCCACTACCGCAGGTAAGGGTATTGCAGGTATGGGCGGTATGCTCGACTTTGCAGAGGCTATGTCGCCACTCGGAAATGCTACGGCAGAGGATTGTGCAGACTATTGTGTAACACTCTTCAGCGACCTTACTCGCAAGGTTACAATGCAGAATCTCTATCACGATGGCGGATTTTCGAATATGGGTCTTTCAGAGGCTGTGTATAACGGATTCTTGAAGGGCGCAAAGGAGGAGTAATATCCTTTTTATCAATTATTTAATGAGGGTGACTAAAGAATTAGCCACCCTCACTGTTTTACTTTTTCTCCCAATGGAATGGAGCAAAGTCTGTATCGCTGCTCTTCCAGCTCGGTTTACGCATTGCATAGATTATCAGCGGTATTATAATTACTATAAGACAGCCGACAACGAGTATTGTAACCCAAGTCTTAGGGCTTCCTGTTGGGATTTGTGCCGGTGGAATAAAACTGAGGATAAATGCCAGCAGAGAGCCGCAAAAACCGAGTCCGGCAATAATCCACATTGTAAAATTACCACCAAGGCGGAATGGTCGGTCACTACTCTTCATCTTATACCTGAGAACAATGGCTGCGGCAAAGAGCATCATATACATTATCAGATAGAGCGAGGCGGTCATCTGTGAGAGTATCTGATAGAACGACTGCACGCTCGGCATAACGACAAACAGCAGCGAGAGCAGAGTTACAATGCCACCTTGAATGAGCAAAATGTTGCGCTGAACACCATTCTTGTTACTCTTTTGGAAGAATGGTGGCAGATAACCCGCCTTGCCAACGGTAAAGATACCCTTTGACGGACCGGCTACCCAAGTGAGTACTCCTGCAAGCACTCCGAACATAAGGGCGATGGCTATCAGTGGCGATGCCCACGACATATGCAGATACTCGAAATATCTGTCAAAACCAATTAGTAGTGACTGCGTTAGCGATACCTCTTTTGACGGAATAATAAAGCCGAGAGAGAATGTGCCGAGGATAAATATCGATACGGTAATCAGTGAGCCGATAATGATAGCCTTCGGGTAGTTCTTTGTCGGGTTGTTTACCTCCATCACATGGATACCCATCATCTCCATACCGGCATAGAAGAGGAATATACTGCTGGCGAGTACCAAATTGTCAAACTTCTTCAAGTCAGGGAAGAATCCGGCACTCATATCCATATTGTTATGACCTCCCGAAGCTAAGTAGATAATGCCGAGGACTATCAGCAGTCCGGCAGGGATAATCGTGCCGATAATACCTCCCCACTTGCTTATTTTACCTACCCAACCAAGACCTTTGAGCGATATAAATGTTGCCGTCCAATATATTGCCAGCACCACAACAAGTGTAAATAACTTGTTTGATGCCAACGCCATATCGTGTTGCTGATTCATACCGATAAAGGCGATAGATACCGCGCCGAAAGTCAGCACTGTAGGATACCATATTGTAGATTGTATCCATTGTAACCAGATGGCAAGAAAGCCCGTTTTGGCACCAAAAGCCTCGCCAATCCATCTGAAAACACCGCCCTCTTTATCGCTAAACATTGCTGCTAATTCTGCCGCTACCAATGCCGTAGGAATTAGGAATACAAATGCTGCAAAAAGATAGTAAAACGCTGAGCTTAAGCCATATACAGACTCTGCTGCAAGTCCTCTCAAACTTACAACCGCTGTCACATTCATAATAGCCAGCGTTGCTACACTCAACCTAAAAGTAGAACTCTTATTATTTCCCATAAGCTGTAATATTTTGATGTTATGCCGCAATTACAGCAACTACCAAGCCAAAAAAGAAAATGGGGCTGACTATAATTTTTTAGCCAGCCCCAATATGCGGTTAAGTTATTTGATTATAAATTGTACCCGAAGTGAGTAGTCTGTGTACAGGTTAGTTTGGCTGTCAGATTATCGCACTGGATTGTAAATGTACCCTCTTCGAGGTGCCACTTGCCATCCTGACCAACAAAGGCAAGCTCCTCGGCAGAGAGTTCAAACTCGACAGTTTTGCTCTGACCGGCAGCAAACTCTATCTTTGTAAAGTCACGCAGTCGGCGAGCGTCAGGAATGACAGATGCGACATCGTCATTGATAAAGAGCAGAACGCTGTGCTTTGCAGAGCGCGTGCCGCAGTTCTTAACATCAACAGCAATGCGGATTGTATCTCCCGACTTAAACTCTGCACCCTCCACAACGCGCAGATTGCTATACTCAAACGGGGTGTAAGAGAGACCGTAGCCGAAAGCCCACTGTACAGATACAACGGCGTTGTAGTCGTACGCACCCTCCATAGTTTCAACCTGCTCAGAGACCTTATGGTCGTAGGTTGTCATAGCGTGTGGATACCTCTGATAGGTATAAGGGAGACGACCTGAAGGGTTTACCTTGCCATAGATAATATCGGAAACAGCCTGAGCACCCTCTGTGCCCGGAAGGTAGGTGTGAAGTACCGCCTTGACACCATCAACAAATGAAGAGATAATTCTACCGCGACCCTCGTTGAGAATAAGGACCACAGGCTTACCTGTTGCAATAAGGGCTTTGGCAAGAGCCTGCTGATTTGGAGAGATAGCCATATCGGTTATATTACCCGGGGTCTCGCAGTATGAGTTCTCACCAAGGCAGAGCAGAATAACATCTACGCCCTTTGCTGCTCGTACAGCCGCCTGAATATCTATATTGCCTTCAGCCTCGAAATTGCGTCTGTCATTGAGATACTCTACGCCGGCAGCATATCGTACATTTGTAGTCGAGTTGTTACGAATAGCATCGAGAAGTGTTACACCGTCCGGTAGAACTCTATCTACAGCATCTCCCTGCCAAGAGTAGCTCCAACCACCACAGAGCGGACGCATAAGGTCTGCATTAGGACCGGCAACAAGGACCTTTGTATTGGCAGCCAAAGGCAGAATATTCCCCTCATTTTTCAGCAGTGTTATAGACTCAGCTGCGGCATCATAGCAGGCTTGACGAATCTCTGCGCCGTGGAACTTAGGGTAGTCGGCAAGATATGTATTTGGTCGCTCCATAAGCCCAAGTCGCAACTTCAGACGCACGATTCGGCTGACCGCATCGTCTATACGCTCTTGCGACACTTTACCCTCCTTGACAAGCTCGATAAGCAGTGGACAGAACTCTACTTGGTGTGGAATCATTGACATATCCACACCTGCGTTGATAGCTATACGGATAGCGTCTTTATGGTCTGTGGCAATCTTCTCACGGGTGTAGAGGTTGATAATATCCATCCAATCGGTCACTATCATACCGTCCCAATTCAGACCCTCTTTGAGCCATACAGTGAGTAGCTGGTGGTCTGCGTGTGTCGGAATACCGTTGATAGATGCAGAGTTTACCATAATAGATAGCGCACCAGCCTCGATAGCAGCCTTGAATGGGGCAAAGTGCTTCTCTCGTAACTCCGGAAGAGAGACATAAGCAGGGGTGCGGTCTTGACCCGAGTTTGTCATACCGTATGCCAAGAAGTGCTTCGGACAAGAGGCTACATGGTATTGGTCGATATGGTTAGGATCGTCGCCTTGATAACCTAAAACCATTTGGCGAGCCATCTCGGCACTCAGATATGCATCCTCCGAGAAGCTCTCCCATTGGCGCGACCAAGATGATTTGCGACCAAGGTCAAGGGTTGGAGAGAAGTTCCACGGGAGATTTGCTGCACGCAACTCATAGGCAGTCATCTCTGCCATAGTGCGTACAATGTCGCGGTTAAAAGATGCTGCGGCATTGACCTCCTGCGGGAAGAGTGGCGAGGCATAGGTGTATGTCGCACCGTGAATAGCATCTATGCCGTAGAGAATAGGCAGACCGATATGGCGGAGAGAGACATCGTTAAACTTCTCTACCAAAGGATTCCACTCCTCGGCTCTCAAGGCTCTGCCCGGGGCGTTGAGTACAGAGCCGAACTTATATTGCTCTGCAATCTGCTCAAGGCGTGTTTCGTCCATCTCAAATTTGGCGTCAAGAGGCTTCTTTGAGATGTCTTCTCCAAAAAAGTCGATATTGACCTGAGCCATCTGACCCACCTTCTCCTCAAGGGTCATACTTTTAACTATCTTTTTAACCTGCTGCTCAATATCCCTGTCGGGCTCAATGGCAGGCTTTGGGTTGCTGCTGCATCCAACAGAGAGGAGTAGTGCAAAGATTTGTAAAACTTTTAGGTGTTTCATAGATTAAAGTTTTAATGGTTATTTAGTACTATTTGTTATCTCAAGTGGTCGAGCAGTGGGCTGTCTGACCTTATCGGGGTGCCATTATAGTCAAAGCCGCACAGAGTGTCATCGTCATAGTAGTAGAAGAGTGTATTGTGGGTGTCGTAGTAGAGATTGTCGATGGTTGTAGGGATAATTATAGCCCCGCAGCCGTCTATCACTCCACACCCCTCTGCAGTCTCTACAATGGCACGATTCTCATAAAAGTCGCCTGCCCATATATACTTGGCAGGAATGGCTACAACTCCGTTGCTGTTTCTAAAGCCGTACAGACCATTGTCGCAGTAGCGTACCATACCGTTACTGCTGTCAAAGCAGTCGTAGTCGTTGGTGGTATATGGGCTCTCAATATCGCATAGTAACATATTGCTCGTCCTAAACATAGCTCGTAGCGTCTCAAAATCGTCGTGACAACCATCCATAGTGGCAAAGTGGTAGCGAATAGGGTAGAGACGATTGTCTGTGCCGACAATGATATTCTCAGCTGTCAGACAATTATGGCTGAAGCCTACTTTGCGACATACCCTCTCAAGGCTATCTATCATCTGCAATGCCTGCACACTCTCAATTGGAGAGGTGGCAAGGGTTGTCCCCTCGGGGATAAATTGTATGACTATATCTGCCGAATGTTCGGCATTGAGTAGCTCGTTACGAAGGGGTATATACGGGCATAGTTGGCTGCTGGGTGGTGACTCTAACTCTTTGCAAAGGTTTATATCCATAGGTTGTAGCGGAATATAGACCAATGCTCTGCCTCGACTACTTGACTTTATCAGCAGCTCTGCAAATCCGTATGCGCCATCTATGGATACACAGACATTACTATCACTCAGGTCAAAGTGTCGCCACAATGTCCTGAAGTGGTCCTGCGGAGTGGTTAATGCGCTTAGTATCCAAGATAGTTGTACGCTCATAGTTTTACAAAGGTACGAAAAAAGCCGGATTATTTCAATCCGGCTTGTAAATATTGTGACTAACTACTAATGGTTATGACCGTGGTGAGAGTGGTCGTGAGAGTTATGAGAGTGGTTGTGATGCTCCTTGTAGTGAGCATACTCCTCAGCTGTCATATGCTTGAAAACCTTAACCTTAAGGTCGCCAAAAGATGGCTTCAGACCTTCCGGAGAGTTCTTTGACGCATCGTAAGTTACAGATACGGTCTTTGTCGCAACATCACACTTGATGCTCTTCACGCCCTTGCCATAGAAGTTGTCGTAAATCTTCTTTGCGCAGTTCTCACAGTCGATGTCTGTTACAAAAACGGTTGTTACAATCTGCTTTGCAGGCTTTGAAGCCTTCTGTGCTGATGCACCTGCAACGGTCAAAAGCGCAAGTGCCAAAATGATAATTTTCTTCATAGTTTTATTGTTTTTTTAGTTGTTAGTACAAGTTAAATTAGTACAAGTTAAATCTTACGCCAACTTAAGTCACCCTCACAGGAGGGGGATTTAGGGGGTGGGTAACACGCTTTATATATATTGGCGTTACCACCGCCCGCAGTTGTTAGTACAAGTTAAATCTTACGCCAATATATATCTTTCTACCCATAAGTGGTCCCCAAACACAAGCGGAGTTAAATGCAGTGCTGTATGGGCTCTCTGCGCTTAAAATTGGGTCTTTCTGGCGGAAACCGGCGATATTCTCGCAACCGAGGTAGATATCCCACTGCTTGATTTTGCGGGTTACCTGCGCAAAGAACATCGGGTAGATTGGCGAGTAGCTGCTATCTGCCAAAATGCCTGTCTGTGTAGGTATGCGGCTCTTGCCGTTCAGCTGTGCTGTAACATCGAATGTCCAACGACGCATAGGTGTTGCATATTGGATATTAAGCAGAGTCTTAAAGCGGCTTACAAGAGGTCGCTCAACGAGCTGCTGACTGCCATCGGCGCGAGTGATTGTATATTTGCTGTCTGTATATCTGAAGGTGGCAAATATATCGAGTCGCTCAACCGGTGTCCAACTTAAATCTACCTGATAGGTATTTGTAAACGACTTGCCGTCTGTTGTATATACATATATATTTTCGGCATCGCGCTCCTGATCTACAATAACGCTGTGGTAGAGCTGTGTGCGGAAGTAGTCGAAGCTGATTGTCATATCCTGATAGTCGATAGTCGAGAATGTCTGCGCAAACGAACCTCCGGCAGTCAAAGCCCTCTCCATACGGTCGAATGTACGGTCAAACGGAGCGTCGAATACAATTCTGCGACCTGTCGCCATAATGCCGATATTGTCTGTAATAATATCGGTCGGACGATAACCCAAGCCGGCAGAGCCACGCAAGACAGTTGTCGGAGTGATGTTCCACTTGATATGTCCTCGTGGAGTGATAAGGTGCTTGCGGAAGTAGGCGTTGTAGTCATATCTAAAACCTGCTACAACAGAGAACTTCTCCTTGATATTGTATGTATATTCGGCATAGGCTCCCACCTCTGTCTCGTTGCGGTCGAAGGAACGCAGGATGTTGTTTGTATCAACACTACCCCACACACCATCACGACCCCAAGTGCGGTCTGTCAGCTGCTCGTTTACCCAGCGTGATGATGCCGAGAGACCTGTAGCAAGCAGAGAGTTGTATGTAAAGTAGTGGGTGTACATCAGGTTGAGGTTTGCCATGTGCTGACCGCCTGTATAACCCTTATCTGCACCAAAATATGCGTTCTCATTGAAGAAGTCGTAATCGACAATCATCGCCACATTCGAGCGCATCTCCTCGTTCTCATCCTTGTCAAATACCGCAGCACCGACAGGCTTACCGAGCTTGAAGTATGCGTTTGCCTCCTGATTTGCAACAACAGAGCCGTAGATATTCTGCTCGCGCCACCAATCGTACCACGCTTTACCATCTTTATCCTCCTTCATAGACTCCTTGAAGCCCATCTGACCACCTACGCGATGGTCATTTACATACTTCGCACCCCAACGCACCTGAATACCGTTGTCGCCCTGATAGAGCCAACGATTGGCAATGTTGAATTGACGAGCCATAGGCAGGTCGCGGTAGCCGTCGTGATTGTGGTCGTAGCTCTTTGTATCAACCGACGCGTGCGCAAGGATAACTGTCGAAAGTTTCTTGTCTTTAGTTACAGGTAGCGCGGTCGAGAGGTTTACCTCCGGTTTAAGCTCGTTGTCAAAGTAGAGGTTCACAAAGAGTCGCTCCTCGTCTGTTGGCTTGCGATGCTCGAGATTAATCTGTCCCGTAACAGCCTCGTGACCCGCTGTAACCGATGAAATACCCTTTGATACCTGAATAGAGTTGAGCCACATACCCGGGGTGTAACCAAGACCGTAAGGGGCACTGAGTCCGCGCATAATTGCACGATTTTCGTCGAGAATCTGAGTATATGTTCCGGCAAGTCCGAGCATCTTAATCTGACGCGCTCCCGAGATAGCGTCACTATAACCGACGGTTACCGATGCAGAGTTCTCGAAACTCTCGGCAAGGTTACAGCAAGCCATCTTGCAAAGTCCTGCAAATGAGATGTTTTCGTTCTTCAGAATACCCTCGTGCGAGATGTAATTTCCCCTTAGTGTACCCTCGACAACAACGCTCTCGACAGCAACACCCTCAACAAGGTTGAAGATGACCTCGGTGGTGGTCTTATCGACAGCCACAGTATCGTTTGTATAGCCAAGGAAAGAGCCTACAAGTTTGTTGTAGTCCTTTACGCGATGAAGGCGGAAATTACCATTCATATCGGCAGCCTCGCCGACATTTGTATCAGCCCAATAGACCGACGCACCCGGAAGCGGATTGCCCGCAGCATCGAGTACTCGACCTGTAATATCTTGTGCCGATACACTCACTGCACAGAGTGCAGCAAAAAGTGTGAAAATTGATTTTTTCATAGCTGTAAGTTATTGAACATAAATAGTTTGGCGGATACTCTCCGCAAAAGTAATTTATGCAATAACAGGAGGGGCTCTAAGTCCCGATAGCGAGACATATTCGGCGACAAGAAGTGGTGTTTTTCGCCTATAAAACAGCTTTGTGACCGTTTGAACTGCAACAGGCTCTGCCTGCTCCTGCATAGATGGCAGAATGCTGCACACCATAGGGGCGATGTTTGCCACAGACAACTTCTCGTAGTTGTACAGATCAATCTCGGTCGAGTGGTCATGATGACAACCGCAATCTGACGGATACTTGATACCCTCGCCCTGACTGTGGTGACAGTGTTGGCAAGAGCTGTGATGAGTCTGAATATGCTGACTGCGTGAGCAGTGACAGAGAATTACAGAGAGCGCACCTCCGCAGCTTGCCACAAGATATATGGCAAGAATAAGTGAAGATATGACCCTCTTTAACTTCATACTACTCTACAAGCCCACACTCGTTTAACTTCTCAATCCACTTGGCTGCATCTGCTGCTGCGACCTCTGCCTCGACATCGTAGTTGTCGGTAAGAATCTTGACAACATCATCAGCCTCAAACTCCCTGCCCTGCAACTGCTCCCAAAGCAGCATAGAGGTCTGGTTGAGCGAGATTACGCGGGTCATATCTGCACCGAAACGACCCTGCTTGATAATCACATTTTCGCCCGCAATAGAGCGAACTTTATATCCTTCTTTGAATTTCATGCCACAAAGATAGTGAAAATAGAGATTGTTGATAACTTTTTTTGTTAATTTTTCTTAAAAACCATAAAAAATTCTATCTTTGCACAGATATATGTACATTGGGAATTGTAACCATTTTTGAACTATGTTTTCGATAATTTTTTACATTTTTACCCTTATTCAACTGACATTTTTCTTTATTTTGTCAGTGTTGGCACTTGTAGTATGTTTTCCGTTTGACAAGCCTCGCCGAGTGATTCATTCGCTCTCAAGAGCTATCTGTATGTGTTTTTGGTACGGAGTTCCTACATGGCGTCGCAAGATTGAGGGTTTAGAGAATATTGATAAAAAGAAGAGCTATGTTATCGTGATTAATCACAACTCTATGGTTGATATTTTGGCACTCTACTTCCTGCCGCTCAATTTCCGTTGGGTAAGCAAGCGAGAGGTGTTCCGTATTCCGTATGTTGGTCAGTTGCTTACCATTCACGGAGATATTGCCATTGACCGTAGTAAAGGTGCAGACTCTATGCGAAAGGTGACAGAGGATGGCAAGATGTGGATTGGTCGTGGAGCGTCGATAGCTATGTTTCCGGAGGGTACTCGTTCAAAGAGTGGTGAGATAGGTCGATTTAAGCAGGGAGCTTTTGCCCTTGCAAAGGAGGCTGGAGTTGAAATTCTCCCTGTGGTGATGCACGGCACGCGCACAGTGTTAAATAAGTTCTATCTTGTAAATTGGCGCAATGCGCTCAAGGTCAGTGTGCTGCCTCCGATTAGTGCAGAGGAGGTTGCGGCAACTCCGATGCCGGAGCTTATGGAGAAGACTCGTACGATGATGTGCGAGAAGTACAATCAGTTAAGAAAGTAAGATATATATGGCAGAAGTGCAGAAGAAAAGCAGCTATGGCGACGACGCCATACAACAGCTCTCCCCGCGTGACCATGTGCGCCTTCGTACAAGTATGTATGTTGGTACTCCCGGGGATGGCTCAGAGAGGGATGATGCCCTTTATGTCCTTGTCAAGGAGGTTATTGACAATGGCATAGACGAGTTTATAATGGGTTATGGAAAGAGTATTGAGATTACACTTGAGGGCAAGCGTGTGTCGGTGCGCGATTATGGTCGCGGTATTCCGCTCAACTCTCTCGATAGCGTAGTGTCGCAGATTAACACCGGTGCGAAGTATAATCAGGGCGAGGATTCGGCTTTTGATAAGACTGTGGGTCTGAATGGTGTGGGTGTGAAGGCTGTAAACTACCTCTCCTCGGAGTTTGTGGTGCGCTCGGTGCGTGATGGCGAGGCGCGTAAGGTCGTATTTAGTCAGGGATTGCTGCTTGAGGATGAGCGCGAGAGTGGCGTGAAGGAGAAGAATGGTACCTTTGTATCGTTTGTTCCTGACCCTGAGATTTTCCCTAACTACGAGTTTAATATCGACTACATTGAGCAGATGGTGCATAACTACGCCTACCTCAATGTGGGTCTGACACTACTCTTCAACGGTGTTTCGTATAGCTCCAAGAATGGATTGCTCGACCTTGTGAATGATAGCATGGAGAATGAGACTATGCTCTATCCTCCAATCCACCTGACGAGTAAAAATATCGAGATAGCGATGACCCACTCTACGGGTTATGGCGAGATATACTACACTTTTGCCAATAGTCAGAACACTTGGCAGGGTGGAACACATCAGGCGGCATTCCGCGAGATGGTTGTAAAGGTGCTTAAAGATTTCTACCACAAAGATTATGACCCGTCAGATATCAGAACATCTATTGTTGCTGCGGTCTCTGTGCGTGTCTCAAATCCGGTGTTTGAGAATCAGGTAAAGTCAAAGCTCGGCTCTAAAGATGCGGCAGAGGGTATCTCGATGCGTCAGTTTATCGGCGAGTTCCTTGCCGTTGAGTTGGATAACTACCTGCACCGTAATCCGGAGGTGGCGCAGGTTATACAGCGCAAGATTGTCGAGAGTGAGAAGGAGCGTAAGGCTATGGCGGGCGTGCAGAAGAAGAGTCGTGAGGCAAATAAGCGTCTGCTGCTCAATAATAAGAACTTGCGTGATTGTAAGATTCATAGGGGCGACAAGAGTGAACTTGCTTCGCAGACAATGATATTTATCACAGAGGGTAATTCGGCTTCGGGTTCGATTACCAAGTCGCGCAATGCCCTTACACAGGCGGTATTTTCACTGCGTGGTAAGCCGCTCAATACCTTTGGCAAGAAGAAGGCTCAGGCGTATGCAAACGATGAGTTCAAGTTTTTGCACAATGCCCTTAATATTGACGAAGATGTCGAGAACCTGCGTTATGAAAAGGTTGTCATAGCAACCGATGCCGATGTGGACGGTATGCATATCCGTATGTTGCTGCTCACATTCTTCTTGCAGTACTTCCCTGACCTTATTCGCAACGGTCATCTGTTTATTATGCAGACACCGCTCTTCCGTGTGCGAAACAAGAAGCAGACCTTCTATTGCTATTCGGAGCAGGAGCGATTAGATGCAGTGGAGAAGTGCGGAGCAAAGGCTGAGATTACCCGATTTAAAGGTTTGGGAGAGATTTCGCCTGACGAGTTTGCCGGCTTTATCGGCGAGCAGATACGCCTTGACCGTGTACGACTGACAAAGGATGACCCTGTGAGCGATTTGCTGACATTCTATATGGGTACAAATACATTCGACCGTCAGCGATTTATTATGGATAACCTGCGCATTGAGGAGGACCTTATTGAGCAGCATTTACAGATTGGTAGCGAAGAGTAGAGATTATGGCAGAAGAGATAGATTTGATTGATGAGATGCCGGTAACGGAGGAGAAATCATCGGGAAAATATGACAGGCTGATGGCGGAGCAGAGTGTAAGCCGCTTGACGGGTATGTTTAAGAATTGGTTCTTGGACTACGCCTCTTATGTTATCCTTGAGCGTGCCGTGCCGCATATTGATGATGGACTCAAGCCTGTGCAGCGACGCATACTTCACGCGATGAAGGTTGTCGATGACGGCAGATACAATAAGGTGGCAAATGTTGTCGGTCAGACGATGCAGTACCACCCACACGGCGACCAGAGTATCGGCGCAGCACTTGTGCAGTTGGGTCAGAAGGAGCTGCTTATCGACTGTCAGGGTAACTGGGGTAACATCCTTACAGGCGACCCTGCTGCTGCCCCTCGTTATATCGAGGCGCGACTCTCGAAGTTCGCTCTTGAGGTTGTCTTTAACCGAAAGACCACAGAGTGGATGCTCTCTTATGATGGACGAAAGGAGGAGCCGGTGGCTCTGCCTGTAAAGTTCCCGCTGCTGCTTGCGCAGGGTACAGAGGGTATTGCCGTAGGTTTGGCTTCCAAGATTTTGCCGCACAACTTTAACGAGCTTATATCGGCAGCCATTGCACACCTGAAGGGGGAGGAGTTTCAACTCTATCCTGATTTCCCTACGGGCGGTATGATAGACATCTCTCGCTATAATGATGGTCTGCGCGGTGGTGCAGTGAAAGTGCGTGCGAAGATTTCTAAGATAGACAAGAGTACGCTTGTAATCTCGGAGATTCCATTCTCTATAACCACAGAGACCCTTAAGGAGTCTATAACCAAGGCTCAAGAGAAGGGTAAGATTAAGATTAAGAACTTCGATGACAATACCGCTTCGACAGCAGAGATTGTTGTTCATGTAGCCTCCGGCGAGTCGTGCGACAAGACTATTGATGCACTCTACGCCTTTACGCTCTGTGAAATATCAATCTCTCCAAACTCGTGCGTAATTAAGGACGAGCACCCTGAGTTTATGGGTGTGAGCGATATTCTGCGCCACTCTACAGAGCATACAAAAGATTTGCTGCGTCAGGAGCTTGAGATTAAGCTGGCAGAGCTGAATGACCAATGGCATAAAATCTCTCTTGAGCGTATCTTTATCGAGAATAAACTCTATGAGGCTCTTGAGGGTAAAAAGAGTGTTGAGGAGGCTCACGCGGCAGTTGGCGAGGCGTTGCAGCCATTTGTCAAGAAGTTGCGTCGAGCTGTCGATGAGCAGGATATTGAGCATCTGGTGGGTCTGCCGTTTATCCGTATATCGCGCTTTAATATCGAGAAGGCAGATAATGAGATTAAGCGTATTGACGAGGAGATTAAGCAGACTAAGTACGACTTAGAGCACCTTGTAGAGTACACTATCGCCTATTTTGAGCATATCGGCGAGAAGTATGGCAAGGGTCGTGAGCGTCGTACGGAGATTCGTAGCTTTGATATTATTGACTCGACAAAGGTTGCGGTATCAAATGCTAAACTCTATGTCGATCGTAAGGAGGGCTTCTTCGGTATCGGTAAGAGTATGAAGGATGCCGAGTATGTGTGCGACTGCTCGGATATTGACGATGTGATAGTTATTCTGCGCGATGGTCGTTATGTGATTAAGAAGGTTACAGATAAGAGCTTCTTTGATAAGGATATTCTCTACATCGGAGTCTTTAAGCGTAACGACGAGCGTACGATATACAATGTCCTCTATCGTGACGGTGGCAAGAACGATCCGGTGCTTATGAAGCGTTGCGCAATCAAGGGAATTACTCGCGATAAGGAGTATAACCTTACAAAGGGCACTCCGAAGAGCGAGATTCTCCACCTCTCTGTCAATCCTAATGGCGAGGCAGAGGTGCTGAAGATATACTTCAAGCCACGCCCTCGACTGAAGAAGGTTATTGTCGATTTGGATTTTGCCGATTTGGCTATCAAGGGTCGTCAGAGTCAGGGAAACCTCTTCTCGCGCTATCCTATCCATAAGATAACCATCAAGAAGAAGGGTACTTCGACCCTCAGCGCACAGGACATTTGGTGGGATGAGGATATTCGCCGCCTCAATACCGAGGGTAGAGGTTTGTTGCTCGGTAAGTTCAAGGGTGATGACAAGATTGTCGTATGGACAGCCAAGCATCAGTACTATATTGCCGGCTTTGACACTGCACAGCACTTCCCGGACGATACGGTTACGGTAGAGAAGTATGTTGCTTCGAAGATATATAACCTCTGCTACTTTGACCGCGAGCAGGGTTACTACTATATGAAGCGTTTCCAGCTTGATATGACAGACCGCTTGCTGCCGTTCCTTGACGAGGAGGGTAGTGCAGACTTTGTGGCTATATGTTCACGCAACGGCTCAAAGTTACGCATAACATATAAGGGTAATAATGCTACACGCCCAGCCGATGAGGTTGAGGTGGATGACTTTGTGGCTGTAAAGAGCCGCAAGGCAAAGGGTAAGCGACTGACAACATACGATGTCGATACACTGACCTTTATAGAGCCTTTAGAGCCTGAGGTGGTAGAGGAGGAGATTGTAGAAGAGCCCGATATTGTTGAGGAGATGACAGAAGATGTTGTTGAGGAGCAGTCGGAGCAGACTACAGTGCTGATGACAGAAGACGAAGAGTATAAGACCGAACAGTTAAACCTCTTTTAACGGCAGATTATGAGACTCTACCTGATAGGATATATGGGGTGCGGTAAAAGCACTGTCGGACGCAAGGTTGCCCGCTTTGCCCATCTGCGGTTTGTCGATACAGACTCGCAGGTCGAGAGCAGAGAGGGTGGCAGCGTTGCCGATGTGATAACATATCAGGGTGAGGAGTATTTTCGAACTGTTGAGCGAGCTGTGCTTGAGAGTACAGCTGCGGAGGATGATATTGTGGTCTCGACAGGTGGAGGTCTGCCTGTTTGGGCGGATAATATGGAGGTGATTTCGCAGCTCGGAGTGTCGGTATATCTGCGTCGCTCACCTGCCAATATCCTTTCGCGCCTCTCGCCGTACGGTCGTCAGAAGCGTCCTAAGTTCAGAGGTCTTAACGATGAGGAGTTGTTGGCTTTTATGACCTCGCACATGGCAGAGCGTGAGCCACTCTATTCAAAGGCAGATATTACGATAGATTGCGATTCGATGACCGATAGCGAGGTTATAGATTGCATTATCAGAGAGATAAGAAACTTAAAACGATAGACTATGAAGAGAATTTTGCTTATTGCAGCTTCGCTGTTTGTAGCCCTTACAGCATCTGCACAGATGAAGATTTCGGGAACACTGAAAGATACAGCCGGAAAGGGTATCGAGGGTGTTACGGTAAGTGACGGCTTTAGTTGTGTCGTTACAGATGCCAAAGGTCGTTATAAGATGACAACATCTTCTGATGCAGTGCATGTATTCTACTCTATACCGTCGGCATATAAGGTAAATGTTAAGGATGGTCATCCGGACTTCTACCAGCGACTCGATAAGAGCGTGAAGAGGTATGACTTTACCCTTACACCAAATCCGACAGAGGAGAAGGCGTTCCGCCTCATTATGGTTGCCGACCCACAGGCGCAGTGTGAGTTCCATGTTAAGCGTTTTGAGCGTGAGACAGTGCCTGATATTCGTCAGTATGTAGATGCTCAGACACTGCCTTGCTATGGTATCACTTTGGGTGATATTGTATATACCGAGGGTGAGCATAAGACCAATAAGTTTATGGAGCCTATGCGCCGAGCAATGAGTTATGATAATACCCATCTGCTCTTCTTCCAAACTATGGGAAATCACGACAATGTCGATCATCCTGTAACTTTGGATGAGGGTACAAGCACCTATAACCTTGCATATCAGCGCGCTTTTGAGAGCGTTTTCGGTCCTGTAAACTACTCTTGGAATCGCGGCGATGTGCATATCGTGTCGATGAAAGACTATATTGCAGATGATAACCCAAATAAGTTCCGTTATCATAAGGAGTATGGCAACCCTTGCTTTACAGACGAGCAGTTGGAGTGGCTTCGTCAGGATTTGGCTGCTGTGCCGAAGAATAAGATGGTTATTCTCTGCCTCCATATCGGTCTTTATAACCGTATGAGAAAGAATGTAGATGCTGTTCGTGACCTTATTGCACAGTTTGACGAGGCGCATATTATGATTGGTCATACTCACTTTATGAACCACAATATCAATGAGGATGGCGTCTTTGAGCATGTTCACGCAGCGGCAAGTGGTGCCTATTGGTGGAGCTGCTTTAATGGCGATGGTGCGCCAAATGGATATACAATCTACGATGTGGATGGCGCACATATCAAGAATTGGTGGTATAAGGGTACAGGTCATGATATCTCTTATCAAATTCGTCTGTATCGTGGCGATGCAGAGTTCGGTGGCGAGTTTGAGAAGTTCCGTTACCCATATACTCACGATACTGTTCTTGCCAATGTTTTTATGGCAGACCCTGCGTGGAAAGTATATCTCTATGAGGATGGTGTGCTGACAGGCGAGATGGAGCGCATTGCAGTTACCCACGACAGTGTTCCTGAGGCAAACTCAAGTAGAGATTGGTATGCTGTAGGTTATCATATCGGTGTTATCGGTCGTAGCTACGGACATGTAAAGGATAGTCAGAGTAAGTGGAATGGCGGTGGTCGCTCGGGTTATCTTACAAGCTGTAACCACTTGTACCGCCTGAAGCTGAAGAATCCAAATGCAAAGAATATTAAGGTTGTTGCAGAGGATACAAACGGAAATGTGTATGAGCAGACTCGCTTTACCGAGAGCTTTGACTACTCGGAGACTGAGCTGACAAACCGCCTGCACCTGATTAAGCGAGAGGTGCTGAATAAAGAGTATTAAAATATAGTGATAGGGCTCTTCGATAGTGGTATGGGAGGTCTGAGCGTGTGGCAGCAGCTGCGCGAGAATCTCCCTAACGAGTCGCTGATATTTTTCGGCGACGGACTTCGTTGTCCCTATGGCTCAAGGAGCGAGAAGGAGGTTCTTGAGTTTACTGTTGAGGGGGTAGAGAGGCTTATTGCAGAGGGTTGTCGGTTGATAGTTATTGCCTGTAATACCGCTACCGCTGTGGCGATAGACTACCTGCGAGAACACTACCCTAATATTCCGTTTGTAGGTCTTGAGCCGGCAGTAAAGCCCGCAGCACTGACAACAAAGAGTGGTGTTGTGGCGGTGCTTGCAACAGAGCGTTCATTGAAGGGGCGACTATTTGTTCAGACCTCGGCAAAGTATGAAGATAAGGTAAAGATTATTAAGGCTGTCGGCGAGGGCTTTGTCGAGATTGTCGAGCAGGGCAGAGAGCATACAGCCGAGGCAAAGAGCGCAGTAGAGCGAGTTGTTGAGCCGCTTATTGCTGCGGGTGCAGATAGGATAGTGTTGGGTTGTACCCACTATCCGTTTCTCAGAGAGACTATTGAGGGGGTTATAGGTGGCAGAGATGTCGAGGTTATCGACTCGGGCAGTGCAGTGTGCCGTCGTGTGGCGCAGTTGTTAGATGAGCATAACCTCAGAGCCGATGCAGATGCTGTGGCATCGTATAGATTTATAACTCTGGCAGATGATGATTATTTAAAACGAGTTGAAAGTAGAGCTTATGGATGTAGTAGTGAAGCGAAAGCCTAAAAATACAACCCCGAAAAGGAAGGGTAATCAGAGGGGTGTCGAGGATGAGTACCGCACAGCGCGTTGGGTTCTCGGTATCGTGTTGCTGGCATTTGGTATCTATCTGTTTGTAACGGTGCTCTCGCATCTGTTTAATTGGCAGAGCGAACTGATGGGTGATGGCTCTTCGGGTACGCAGGGTGCGTGGCTCTCGTCATTGCTTGTTGGCGATAGCTTCGGTGCTTTTGGCGTATTAATACCTGTTATGGTTATTATCTTTGCCTTCAGAGTGCTTACGCGTAGCTTAAAGATATATGACCATACTCTCATATCTTTCGCTTTTGTTACAATCCTCGGCTCGCTTACCCTCGGTGCTATATTTGATACCGACTACGATATGTTTAACAGCGGCTGGGGTGGTGCTTTCGGTATCGAAATATCTCGCCTTATCAGGGGAAAGATTGGCAATCCGGGAGTTGTTATACTACTTGTGCTTAGCTGGGTGCTGACAGCGGTGTTTATCAATATCCGCGTTATAGAGATTGTAAATAATCTTGGTAGCGGCATTGCAAATAAGGGTAAGGGTCTTGTTGATAGAGTTACCCGCCATAAACCGACAGAAGAGGTTGCTGCAACAGAGCCTGCTGAGCAGACAGATGTTCAGCCGGCAGCTGAGGAGGAGTCGAAGTACGAAACTGAGTACGAACCTGAATACGAGCCGGATTATGAGCCGGAGCCGGAGTACGAGCTTGAGCCGGAGGAGGAACCATATCCGTTTGTAGAGCCTCAGACGGAGACCGCTCCGCAGGTTGAGCCGCAAGCTGAGCCGGAGAGTGCAGAGGAGAGTGAGGAGCCGCTTGTGGTTGAGGTCTTTGATCCGGAGGGAGATGTCGAGATGTCAGACCGTGAGGCAGACCGTCGTCCGTTTGACCCTGACCGCACACAGGGTTATCATATGCCGTCGGTAGAGCTTCTTGATGAGCGTGAGTCATCATCTGAGGTGAGCAATGACGAGATTGAGGAGAATACCCGTTGTATCCGTGAGGTACTTGCCGACTTTAAGATACCTATTATTAATATAACAGCCACAACAGGTCCTACGGTTACACTCTATGAGGTTGTGCAGGAGCGTGGTGTTAAGGTTGCAAAGATTGAGGGTCTGTCAAAGGAGATTGCACAGGCTTTGAAGGCAAGCAGTGTCCGTGTTGCACCAATTCCGCAGAGTGGTACAATCGGTATCGAGGTGCCAAATCGTAAACCATCGGTAGTCTCTATGCGCTCGGCATTGCGTACGGAGCGTTTCCTCGACTTTAAGGGCGAGCTGCCTGTGGTTATCGGTCGTAATATACAGAATGAGTGTATAGTCTTTGACCTTGCCAAGATGCCGCACCTGCTTGTTGCGGGAGCGACAGGTACAGGTAAGTCTGTTGGTCTGAATACTATCCTTACCTCGCTGCTCTATCGTAAAGACCCGTCACAGCTTAAACTTGTGCTTATAGACCCTAAGCAGGTGGAGTTCTCGCTCTATGAGGGTCTGGGTAGCCACTTCCTTGCCCGTATGGAGAGCGAGGAGGAGAATATCGTTATCGATGCACAGAAGGCTGTATATACCCTCTACTCACTCTGCGCAGAGATGGAGGAGCGACTCAAAAAGTGCCGTATGGTGCATACCCGAAATATTACGGAGTATAATGAGCTTGTGCGTAAGTGTAAGATTGATGCGCGCGAGATTATGCCTTATATCGTCGTTGTGATAGATGAGTATGCCGACCTTGTGACACAGTCGAAGCTTGTTGAGCAGCCTGTTATGCGCCTTGCGCAGAAGGCTCGTGCGGCGGGTATCCACCTTATCCTTGCTACACAGCGTCCATCGGTCGATATTCTTACGGGTCGTATTAAGACAAATTTCCCTGCGCGTATTGCCTTCCGTGTATCATCGCGTGTCGATTCGATGACCATTATCGACCAGCCGGGTGCAAATGCCCTTATCGGTCGTGGAGATATGCTCTTCTCTGAGCCGTGCGCACTTACCCGTGTACAGTGTGCTTTTGTGGATACTCCGGAGGTGCAGCGCATTGTCGATTATATCTCTTCGCAACCATCACCTACGGGCAGACCATACTCTCTGCCTGACTATGAGGAGAGCGGTGGGGCTTCGACAGCGGTGGGTAGTATGCCTGTAGATAGCGGATTGGGTAGCGAGAGCGGTGCTGCTATGCGCTATGATGCACTCTTTGCAGAGATTGCGCGCGATGCTGTTGGTGGTGGCGATAACTTCTCGGTATCATATATTCAGCGTACATACGAGGTTGGCTTTGTGCGTGCAGGTCGAATTATGTTGCAACTTGAGCGTGCAGGTATTGTAGGTCCGCAAGTTCCGGGAGCAAAGTCTCGCGATGTGAAGATTTACGATATGCCTACTTTGGAGGCAAAATTACAGGAGCTTGGTGTAGAATGAGAAGAGTTTTGTCAGCCCTATTTATAATAATAGGTATAGGTAGCGCATCGGCAGAGTCCCTGCTTGATACATTTGAGCAGAGCCTTGCTCAGATGGGGCAGTATAGCGTCAAGTTTACCGTTACTATGGACCAATATAGCTCTTCGGGTAGCTATATTGTCAGCGGTAGTGACTTCTATGCCGCAGTTGATGGTGTAGAGTACTATGTTGCAGGGGGCGTTAAGCACGAGGTTAATAGTTCTACAAAGGAGGTCACGATAGATAGCGCAGAGTCACTCGGTAGTGATATTATAAGCAATCCGGCAAAGGGTTTTGCTGCATTGGCGCGCGATTTTGATGCTACGCCTACTACGGTTGATGGTTGTAAGGCTGTGCGCCTGACCCCGAAGCAGGGCGGAGCAGAGAGTATTGTCGTGGTGGCGGATAGCAGTGGTAAACTTCCACAGAGAATAGTCTATTATTACGATACAGCTGCAATGGTAGTCACACTGCAACAGGTGTCGAAGTATAGTGACAAGTTACCCGCTTTTGACCCCTCAAAATATGCCGACTTTGAGCTTGTAGATATGAGATAATCACAAAAAAAATAAATTTTTTGAAAAAAGTGGTTGTAAATTTTGCACTTTCGGGAAAATGTCGTAAATTAGTAGTGCGAAAATAAGCAATTAACAGAAATAACATTAAAATTTAGCGACTATGATTATCACATTTAATGAATTGCGCCGCATTAAGGATCGTCTTCCAAGCGGTAGCTCCCAGCGTATTGCAGATGAACTCGGAATTGATGTTGAGTCCGTTCGTAACTACTTCGGTGGTAAGCACTTTGACGCAAAGACTGGCGTAGGTGTTCACTTCGAGCAGGGACCGGACGGTGGCGTTGTTACGCTGGATGATACTGCTATTCTTGATGCAGCTATGCGCATTCTGAATGAGCAGAAATAATCACTTATTTACAAAGTAAGATAGAGCCCTGTACGATGCGTGCACGGGCTCTGTTTATAGAAAACCTAAAAAAACTCATAAAATGAAAAGATTCTTTTTAATTATCGCCGCACTCTGCCTCTCATTTGGTTCAGTGATGGCTCAGAAGGACATCGTGTGGACAGACGCACAGAAGCTTAACCATATCGGCAAGATGTGCAAGACCACTAACCCTTACAACCGTGTAGAGGTAAATAACTACCCTGAACTCAATAAGACTGAGGCAAATCTGCTTAAGACCTGCGCCGGTCAGGCTATCCTCTTCCAGACCGATGCAAAGGAGATTTGGGTTAAGGCTTCTTACGGCTACCGTAGCCATAACCGCGCTATGCCAGCTACTGCCGGTTGCGGTTTCAACCTCTTTATCCAGCACAATGGCGAGTGGATGTGGGCTTCATCTGTTGTTAACGGCGAGGGTCACGATAAGGATGGTAATCCTAAAATCGAGGCTCCACTCCGCGTTATTCGCAATATGGATGGCTCAAACCACGAGTGTATGCTCTATCTGCCTCTCTTTGCAGAGCTTACACACCTTGAGATTGGTGTTCCTCAGGGCGCAAAAATTAAGTCTCTCAAGAATCCGTTCCGCCATAATATCGCTATCTTCGGCTCTTCATTTACCCACGGCTCAGGCGCAACTTGCGCAGGTATGACATACCCTGCATTCCTTATGCGTCAGACCGGTCTTTACCTCAATAGCTTCGGTATGAGCGGTAATAGTAAGCTCCAGCGTGTTATGGGTGAGATTTTGGGTGGCACTAAGGCTGATGCTTATATCTGCGACGCATTTTCAAATCCATCTATCGAGCAGATTGGTGCGCGTATCCGTCCATTTATTCAGGAGATTCGCCAGCGTAATCCAAAGGCTCCTATCATCTTCCTCCGTACCATCTACCGCGACGGTCGTCTCTTCGATACCGCAGCCGAGAAGAAGGAGCAGGATCGTATGGACTATGTAGATAACCTTATGAAGGAGATCTGCGCAGAGTTCTCAGATGTATATTTCATCGATACTCCAAACCAAACCGGTACCGATATGCTTACCTCTGCCGATGGCGTTCACCCATGCTCTTGGGGCTATAAGCGTTGGGCAGATGCTATTCAGCCGAGGATAGTAGAGATTCTTGCTACTTACAACATTAAATAGTTATTTTGTTGTGATAACGCGGCTATCTACTGCCGCTACTCCAAAACTCGACAAAGGGCAGTACCGCAAGTACAGCCCTTCGTCGTTTTTTTGAAGCGAGCGTGGTAAATGCACCACTCTGACGATAAAATGAGTGCAAGAAAGTATCAGAGTGCAAACTCTGATAATAAAATGAGTGCAAGGAAGTGCAAATTTCGACAAATTGTAGAGAACTGAGGAGTGTAAACAGTTCTGCCAATTTGTCACATCTTCTGTCGTGTTACTGCCAATATGGTGGTGGCACGACGCTTTTTTGGCAGAGAAATCGGTTTGGCAAGGCGTTTGCTCAACTTTATGCCAAAACGCAAAAACGAAAATAGATTAAACAAAATAATTAAAACAAAATTTACTATGGGAAAGATTATTGGTATTGATTTGGGAACCACAAACTCATGTGTGGCTGTAATGGAGGGTTCAGAGCCTGTTGTTATTCCTAACTCTGAGGGTCATCGTACTACACCTTCAGTTGTAGCATTTACAGATGGTGGCGAGCGTAAGGTTGGAGATCCTGCAAAGCGTCAGGCTATTACCAATCCAAAGCGTACAGTATTCTCTATCAAGCGTTATATGGGCGAGAAGTTTGAGAATGTTGCATCTGATGTCTCTCGTTCTCCATATTCAGTTGTTCGCGGTGCTAACGACACTGCTCGTGTAGATATTGACGGTCGTCAGTACACTCCACAGGAGATTTCGGCTATCATCCTTCAGAAGATGAAGAAGACTGCTGAGGACTACTTGGGTCAGGAGGTTACAGAGGCAGTTATCACTGTTCCTGCATACTTCTCAGATTCACAGCGTCAGGCTACAAAGGAGGCTGGCGAGATTGCAGGTCTTAAGGTTCGTCGTATTGTAAATGAGCCTACTGCGGCAGCTCTTGCTTATGGTATGGACAAAATGAACCGCGATATGAAGATTGCAGTTTACGACCTTGGTGGTGGTACTTTCGATATCTCTATCCTTGAGTTGGGTGACGGTGTATTCGAGGTTAAATCTACAAATGGTGATACTCACCTCGGCGGTGATGACTTTGACCATGTCCTTATCGACTTTATGGCAGAGTGCTTCAAGAGCGAGCACGGTGTAGATCTTCGTCAGGACCCTATGGCTCTTCAGCGTCTTAAGGAGGCTGCTGAGAAGGCAAAGATTGAGCTTTCATCTTCACAGTCAACAGAGATTAACCTGCCATACATTATGCCTATCAACGGCATTCCTCAGCACCTTGTAATGACACTTACTCGTGCTAAGTTTGAGCAGCTCTGCGACCACCTTGTACAGCGCACTATCGAGCCATGCCGCACTGCTCTTCGTGATGCAGGTCTGTCGGCTTCGCAGATTGACGAGGTAATACTTGTTGGTGGTTCAACCCGTATTCCTGCTATTCAGCGCGTAGTTGAGCAGTTCTTCGGTAAGGCTCCGAATAAGAGCGTAAACCCTGATGAGGTAGTTGCTGTTGGTGCATCTATTCAGGGTGGTATCTTGGCTGGCGATATTAAGGATGATTTGGTGCTTCTCGATGTTACTCCGCTTTCACTTGGTATCGAGACTTTGGGTGGCGTATTTACAAAGCTTATCGAGGCAAATACAACTATCCCTACCCGCAAGAGCGAGGTATTCTCGACTGCAACAGATAACCAGCCATCGGTAGTTATCAATGTATGTCAGGGTGAGCGTCAGTTTGCACGCGATAATAAGAGTATCGGTAGCTTCCACCTCGACGGCATCCCTGCGGCTCCACGCGGTGTTCCACAGATTGAGGTAACATTCGACATCGACGCAAACGGTATTCTTAATGTATCTGCAAAGGATAAGGGTACAGGTAAGGAGCAGACTATCCGCATCGAGGCTTCAAGTGGTCTTACCGAGCAGGAGATTCAGCGTATGCGTGACGAGGCAAAGGCAAATGAGGAGAAGGACCGTGTCGAGAAGGAGAAGGTTGAGAAGCTCAATGCAGCAGATGCAAACATCTTCACAACCGAGAAGAACCTCAAGGAGTATGGCGATAAGATTCCTGCTGACAAGAAGGCTACTATTGAGACAGCCCTTGGCAAGCTCAAGGAGGCTCATAAGAACAGCGACATTGCAGCTATCGACGCAGCATTGGCAGAGCTTAACAATGCATGGCAGGCAGCTTCTCAGGATATTTATGCAGCACAGCAGGCTCAGCAGCAGGCTCAGGCAGGCGCACAGGCAGGTGCCGGTGCGGGCGCAGGAGCAGCATCTGATGCTAAGGCTCAGCCTGAGGATGTAGAGTTTGAAGAGGTGAAATAACTATTCAAAAAGAAACGAAAAGACAGCGATAATAAAAAAATCGCTGTCTTTTTTGTTTAAAAGTTGCATAAAAGGAAAATATGTATTATCTTTGCAGGGTGTAAGAGATGATTTGTGTGTCCTTATAGTATAAGTAAGGAAATAAAAGGGAATATTTTTAGTAGGATTATCATAAAAAAAGTAAAAAAATGAAAAAGGTTGTAACAATTATCGGTTCGGGTATGATGGGTTCTGCCCTTGCTTTTCCGGCTGCTGAAAATGGTCACGAGGTACGCCTTGTAGGTACTCCACTTGACCGTGAGATTATTGATGCATGTAAGGCAACAAATCGTCATCCGAAGTTTGACCGTGATTTTCCGGAGGGTCTTAAGTACTATCAGATTGAGGATTGGAAAGAGGCAGTTAAGGGTTGTGACTTTGTTATCGGTGGTGTATCATCATTTGGTGTAGATTGGTTCTTGGAGGAGATTTTGACTAACCTCGACCCTAAGACTCCTGTTCTCTCTGTAACTAAGGGTCTTATCAACCTTGAGGACGGTACACTTATCAGCTACCCTGACTATTGGCAGTCAGAGCTTGCAAAGAAGGGTATCGAGCGTGAGGTTTGCGCTATTGGCGGTCCTTGTACCTCTTACGAGCTTGTTTTCCACGATCAGACAGAGGTTGCATTCTGCGGTAAGGACTCTGCTGTACTCAAGATGATGCGCGAGACACTCAATACCTCTTATTATCATATCTCTCTTACAAACGATGTTCTTGGTCTTGAGAGTGCAGTTGCTCTTAAGAATGCGTATGCACTCGGTGTATCGCTCACTATCGGTCTTGTAAACAGATATTTGGGTGAGGATGCAGGTCTTCACTATAACTCACAGGCTGCAGCTTTCTATCAGGCTGTTAAGGAGATGCGTCGTCTGCTTGCAATTCAGAATGCAGAGTTTGATTGCGAGAATATCGGTATTGGTGACCTCTATGTAACAGTTTACGGTGGTCGTACCCGTAAGATTGGTATTCTTCTTGGTGAGGGTAAGAGCTATGATGAGGCAATGGAGATTCTTGCCGGTGTAACTCTTGAGTCACTTGTTGTTGCACGCCGTGTTGCAAAGGCTATCTACCGCAAGGCAGAGCTTGGCTTGGTTGATTTGAAGGACTTCCCAATGCTCGTTCATGTGGAGAATATTCTCGAGAATGGTGCTGATGCACAGCACCCTTGGGAGGCTTACACTTTCGATACTACAAAGTAGTAAGACGAGCAAAGAGTAAGTAGTAAGACGCTTATATATTTTTTTGAGACATCTATTGGGTGTAATGCACCCGATAGGTGTCTCTTTTTATATACAACAAACTTAAAATCAACTTGTTAAACCTAAATTAAATTATTATGAAACTTAAAATGATTAACGGGGGGGAGTACTCAGCTCCTAAAATCTATGAGTACGCGTATGCGGTAGAGTCTGGCTTCCAGACCTCGCTTGATCCTACTTTCGAGGATTTGGATTTTATCGAAAAGGAAGAACTCTAGTAATTTACTAACAAAAAAGCAAAAGTTATGAGAAAATTTTGGACACTTGTAGCCGCTGCTGCATTGGTAGTAGGCTGCTCAGAGGATTTGACTTCTGATTTGAATGTAGGACCTGATGGTTCACTTGGTACTGTTGGCGAGGGTATTACCCTTGAGGTATCTGTTGAGGATGTTACCCGTGTTGATATTGAGAAGGGTAAGCCGGCTTGGGAGGTAGGCGATTGCCTCACTCTTGTACACGACGGTAAGAGCTATGAGTATAAGGCTGTAACAGCCGGTAATACTGCATCATTTGCGGCTGTAGATGCTGAGAATGCACTTGAGACTGTTGATGCAAGCAAGCCTGTGGCTGCCTTCTATAATGTAAAGAGCGTTAATGTTGAGGCTATGACTGCTGTTTTTGATGTTGCAGCAGTGCAGACTGTAGGCGAGGCAACAAATAAAGTTCCTTTCTACACTTATAGCGCAACTACAACTGTTGAGGAGAATAAGTTGAGCCTTACAATGAAGCCGCTTGCATCTGTTGTTGAGTTCGAGCTTACTGCTGCAAGTGCTTGGAATGCAGATGCAGTATCTCTCCAGTCTTCATACTCAGTTGATACTTACGCTGTTGCTTCAGGTGTTGCTGTTGATGCAACTACAGGCGAAATCTCTATGGCAGGCGCAAAAACAGGCGATAAGGTTACTGTAGAGCTCGGCGGCGCAGTTGATTTTGCAACTACCCGTAATGTACAGATGGTAGTTTTGGCAGAGAGCTTCACTGTAACGAAAATAATAGACAAGGTTGAGACACCTGTTACCGTAAACCCTGTATATTGCGACACGGCAGTGCTTAAGCTCTATAAGGGCGGCGCAGAGAATGTTCGTATCTCTATGTGGGACGAGGCTGCTGCACCTTCAAAGAAGGCTCATGTATATCAGAAGGTTGCCAATGTCCTTAAGAATAAGAAGGCTAACGGTATCTCTACCGTTGCAGAGTTCGAGGCATTTGCGCAGTCTGTAAACGAGAGTACAGAGGCATACCCAACAGGTGCAGAGTACTCAAACGAGGATGGTGTTATTGTTCTTAATAGCAACCTCACTCTTACTGCAGCAAACTGGATTGCTATCGGTAATACCGGAAAGTCTATCTTCCAGTTTGGCGGTATCTTCGATGGTAATAATAAGACTATCGACGGTCTTAAGGTAAGCTTCAATGCCGAAGACCACAATATCCTCCTTGGTGGCGAGACTAAGACTGCTCAGTTAAATGCCGGTCTGTTTGGTGTTCTTGCAAATGGCGGTGCTATCAAAAACCTCACTGTTGATGGTAAGATTATCGTAGCCTACGGAGATGCTACCTCTTGGACCTATGTCGGTGGCGTTGTTGCTCAGGTTAATGGCGGTAGCGTTACAGGCTGTACAAGCAAGGTAAATATCATCGCTAATGAGTACGCAGCAGGTAAGACCCGCGTCGGCGGTATCGTTGCTCGTACATACTGTTCTACAGACGATGTAGTTATCAAGGATTGTACAAACGAGGGCGTTATCAACCTTCAGTATGATGCATCTGTTGCTTCAGGTAGCTTCTCTCCTCAGGTTGGTGGTATCGTAGCTATCGTTGCTGATGGCGACGAGGGTTATAAGACCACTGTTAGCTACTGCGACAATAAGGCTGCTGTATCTGCTACCAACTTGCCAGCGCCTGTTATCGGTGGTGTAATTGGTACGCTTAATAAGGTAGATGAGGGACTTGGCGAGTTTGTTGAGTTGGATAACTCAGGTGCTATTTCTGCTATAACTCCTAAGGGTAATACCAATGTAGGTGGCGTTATTGGAGATGTTGCCGGTGATGGTGTAGAGCTTATTACTATTAAGAAGTGCAGCAATACAGGTGCTGTAACGTTAAATGATAGCAACAATACATGTGGTCAGCCGCGTATTGGTGGTGTTATTGGTTATACTTCTAAAGGCTGTATAGAGATAGAGGAGTGTATAAATAGTGGTACAGTTACTGTTGCTGCCGGTACAGGTGCTCAGTGCTATATTGGTGGCGTTGTAGGTCGTACAAATGCTGGTAGTGTAGATAATGGTATCAAAATTAAAGATTGTACAAATAGTGGTATTGTTGATGTTTCTGCAAAGAAAGCCGGTTGGAGCTATGCCGGAGGTATCACAAGTACTACTTATGGCGGAGGCTCTACAGACAATTACCGTATAGTTGTGGATGGTTGTATAAATAGTGGTCGTGTAAGTGTAACTAATGCTCATGCAACTAATGCTGTAACATTCCGTGCCGGTGGTATTCTTGGTACTCTTAATCAGTACACAAAGGTTTCTAACTGTACACACTCAGGTATTGTTGCTATGGAGAGTCAGTCTGTAAAATACGACTATCTTGGCGGAATTGCAGGTCAGCTTGAAAATACTTACGCTCTGATTGATGGCTGTACAAATAGCGGTAAGGTATGTTGTATGCAGTTGACCAAGACTGAGCCTACCACTTCTGAAACTCCTATTGGCAAAGACGCTGGCAATAAACTCGTATATTTAGGAGGTCTTTTTGGTAATGTTGGTGGTAATAAACCTGAAGTTACTAACTGTGTAAGTATAGGTTACTTATTAGCTTCGCATGACACCAATAATGATTGGGAAAATGGAACATGGAAAGTTAGTGTGAATAATGCTAATGATACAGGTGTTCCTAACAATCTGCAATATAGAGGAGCTATTGTAGGTAATACCAATACGGGCTTGAAAGTTAAAGATTGCCAGGTTGGCTGTTATGTAGGTGCAGTTAAGGGTGGCGACGGAACTGATCGCTACGATGCATCGGTGTCACACAAACTCGTAAATAGCGAGAATGATACTTATCATTATATGCGTTGGATTAGTGCTACATATAATATGCCAACAATGACTAACATTACTTATGTTGATGTTCAGTAGCAGATAGGTTTTTTAAAGGGGGCGAGGAGAGCGGATGTTCTCCTCGCTTTTTTTGTTTTGTTAGCTCTGTTATTTTTGTTATTTGAAAAACTTTTACTATCTTTGCGTGCTTTTGTGTATAGTAACGAAACAAAACAAATAATTACTTAATAAATTTAACTCAAATGCAAAGTAAAGGTTTTATCAAATTGGTTGCAATCCTGCTTGCTATTGCATGTGTATATCAGCTCACTTTCTCGCTCAAGACTCGTAGCGTAGAGAAGGATGCTGTTGAGTATGCAGCAGCATTCCCTGCAGAGGAGCAGGTTGCAATGGAGCAGTACTACCTCGACTCTATTCAGAACAAGGTAGTGTACAACATTGGCATTGCACAGTTCACTTACAAGCAGTGCAAGGAGAAGGAGATTAACTTGGGTCTTGACCTGAAGGGCGGTATGAATGTCATGCTCGAGATTCAGGTGGAGGATGTAGTTAAGTCACTCGCCGGCGAGAGCAAGAATGATCCTGCATTCGTTGCAGCTATCGACGCTGCTGCGCAGGCTCTCAAGGAGGGTACAGGCGACTATATCAGCACTTTTGCCGAGGCTTATGCTAAGGAGAGCAATGGTGGCAAGCTCGTTGATATCTTCCTCAGCCCTGACCGCAAGGATATTGTTCCGGGTATGGAGGATGATGAAGTTGTAAAGATTCTCCGACAGGAGACAGAGGATGCTATCTCTGCATCTTTCAACATCATCCGCAGCCGTATCGACCACTTCGGCGTTATGCAGCCAAACATCCAGCGTCTGCCAAACTCAAACCGTATCTTGGTTGAGCTTCCGGGCGTTAAGGAGCCTGAGCGTGTGCGTAAGCTCCTTCAGGGTACTGCATCACTCGAGTTTTGGACAACTTACAATGGCGCAGAGCTTCTTCAGTCGCTTGTTCGCGCTGATCAGGTTGTAAAGTCACTCAATGTTGAGGTTGAGCAGGAGCAGACTGCTGAGAATACTTTGGCAGACGAGGTTGCTGCTACAGAGCAGGGCGAGAGCCGCTTCTCTCGTGAGCAGAATCCGCTCTTGGCGCTTCTGAGCCCTGACTATGCAGGTGGTGCGGTTCTTGGTGCTGCTGTAGCTGCTGATGTTGCTACTATCAACAAGTATCTCGCTCTTCCTGAGGTACGCGAGTGCTTCCCTGCTGACATCGACTTCAAGTGGGGTATCAAGGGCGAGCCTATGTTTGATAACCGCCTCTGCCTCTATGCTATCAAGGTTGAGCGTGCAGATGGCAAGGCTCCACTCGACGGTAGCGTAATCTCTGACGCTCGTGCGACTTACGCACAGACAGGTGCTGATGCTGAGGTATCTATGTCTATGAACTCTAACGGTATTACCGAGTGGGCTCAGCTCACTGCTGACAATATTGGCAAGTGCATCGCTATCGTTCTCGATGGTTATGTATATTCTGCTCCTGTTGTTCGCAACAAGATTGAGGGTGGTAACTCTTCAATTACCGGTAACTTCACTATTCAGGAGGCTCAGGACCTTGCAAATGTCCTCAAGTCAGGTAAGGTTCCGGCTCCGGCTCGCATTATTCAGGATACTGTTGTAGGTCCGTCACTCGGTCAGGAGTCTATCAACTCTGGTTTGATGTCATTTGTTATCGCATTTATCCTCGTACTCCTCTATATGGGTCTGTTCTACAAGACCGCAGGTTGGATGGCTGCTGTTGCTTTGGTAACAAATGTATTCCTGCTGATGGGTGTACTTGTATCATTCGGCGCAGTGCTTACACTTCCGGGTATCGCGGGTATTGTGCTTACAATGGGTATGGCTGTCGATTCAAATGTGATTATCTTCGAGCGTATCAAGGAGGAGCTTCGTGCTGGTAAGGGCATCTCTGCCGCTATCAAGGACGGTTTCGCAAATGCTTACTCGGCAATTATCGACGGTAACCTTACAACCATCATCACCGGTATTGTACTCTATGTATTTGGTAATGGTCCGGTTCAGGGCTTCGCAACTACACTGATTATCGGTATTATCACATCACTCTTCTGCTCAATCTTCATTACTCGTATGCTTATCGAGTGGGTTGTTGCTAAGAAGGGTAGCATATCGTTCTCTCGTAGCTGGTCTGAGAATTGGCTCACAAACTTCAAGTTTGACTTTATCGGCAAGCGTAAGATGTCTTACATCATCTCAGGTGTAGTAATCCTCGTATCTGTTGTTTCACTCCTCATTCAGGGTCTGAACCTCGGTGTTGAGTTTACAGGTGGTCGTACATTCGTTGTTCGTTTTGATCAGGATGTAACAGCCGAGCAGGTACGCGCACAGCTCACTGAGGCATTTGCTGACGCTGAGGATGCTGCAAATGCATCTTTCGAGGTTAAGCAGTATGGCGATAAGAATCAGATGCGTATCGTTACTCAGTATAAGCACGATGATACCTCTGAGGCTACTACCGAGGAGGTTGAGATTCTTATCTACAACGCACTCAAGCCACTCTATAGCTACGATATTACACTCGACGGCTTTAAGAATACTCAGGATGATGTAAATGGTATCATCTCTGCCGATAAGATTGGTCCTGCTATTGCAAAGGATATGACTACCGGCGCATTCTTCGCTGTATTCTTCTCACTGATCGCTATCGGTCTCTACATCACACTCCGATTCAAGAAGTGGCAGTGGGCTACAGGTGCAACACTCGCACTTGTACACGATGCATTTATCGTAATCGGTATGTTCTCAATCTGCTACGCATTTATGCCATTCAACCTCGAGATTGATCAGGCATTTATCGCTGCTATTCTGACAATTATCGGTTACTCAATCAACGATACCGTGGTTATCTTCGACCGTATTCGTGAGTACAATGTTCTCTATCCAAAGCGCAATGTTCGCGAGAATATCAACAACGCGCTCTGCTCGACACTCGCTCGTACTCTCAATACATCAGGTACAACTCTGGTAACCCTGCTTGCAATCTTCATCTTCGGTGGTGCAACTATCCGTGGATTCGTATTCGCACTGCTTGTGGGTGTTATCATTGGTACATACTCTTCACTCTTTATCGCAACTCCGTTGGCTTATGATATGTTGCCGGCGAAGGATAAGAAGTAATTTTATCGTGATAGTGGCACATTTCCTGCCGCTACTCCAAAACTCGACAAAGGGCAGTACCGCAAGTACAGCCCTTCGTCGTTTTTTACCCGAGCGTTGCAACTACTACCTTTTGACAACAAAATGAGTGCAAGACAGAGACGGAGTACAATCTCTGACGATAAAATGAGTGCGAACTATAAGAGTAGTGAAATTAGAATTTCTGTTCTTTTCGGATTTAGGAAAACCATCGTAGATGGTACAAGAAAAAGAGAGATTGCGCGTCAAGTTTACTTGAACAGAGCAAATCTCTCTTTTTATTGTAATAGCCGTAAGGCTATCCTAAATCCGCAACGCAGAGAAGAGAAACGAGTTTCTCCGAAAGCTTTTTGCACGCCCTGCTTTTTCTCGAAAAAGCGGGCAGTACTCGCTTTCTGCGTAGCTTATCAAAAATCGGGTAGTTTTGCGTAGCTTTTATTGAAAAATTATTACCTTTGTTGTATGAAAAGACTTTGGAACTATATCAAGCGATTTTTTGAGAGGCTCAAGAGCTATATCTCACCGGTATTTATTATGCTCTTTGTGGCGTCATTTACCCTTTGGTACATCGCAAAGTTAAACTATAACTATACCACCGAGTTGGATGTTAAGATTCGCATTGGTGATAGTCGTTTTTCGGTTCCTTGTGTGGTTGAGGGCAAGGGTACGAACCTATTTGGTTATGTACTCTCGACTTCGCGTCTTAATATTCCGCTTTCGGAGTTGGAGTACTCGGTTATGCGTGAGGTTACCGAGTTAGGCTCTGCACCGAATGATAAGATGCGTCTGCATCTGAAACCTGAGTCGCTAAAAAATGCGATATCTGTCCGCTTAAGCGATATTAATATCCGTTCTATCGGCTCTATACCCGATATAGAGGTTCCAAAGCAGTTGCAGTAATGGGCGTCTTTAAGGTCGGGCTGTGTGGCACTATCGGTAGTGGTAAGAGTACTGTTTGTCGGCTCTTTGAGCAGCTTGGTGTGCCTGTATATATAGCCGATGATAGGGCAAAGGAGATGATGAATAGCTCCGAGGAGTTGAAGGCGCAGATTATTGAGGCTTTTGGCGATGAGTGTTATACGGCAGAGGGGCTTAATCGACCATTTTTAGCATCGCAGATTTTTGGAGATGATGCTAAACGGTTGCTGCTAAATTCGATAGTCCATCCGGCGGTATGTCGCGACTTTGTGCTGTGGGCAGAGTGTCAGAGTAGTGATTATGTAGTTGTCGAGTCGGCAATTCTCTTTGAGTCGGGTCTTGATAAGGTGGTTGATACTACGGTGGCGGTGGTGGCTCCGCAGAGTGAGTGTCTTAAGCGAGCAGCAGCGCGTGATGGCGTTGATATAGAGGCTGTTAAGGCGCGAATGAGAACTCAGCTTACGGCAGATCAGTTGCGAGCAATGGCTGCTTATACGATTGAGAATAACACGATTGACGGGCTTGCGGAGCAGGTTAATAATCTAAATGCCAAATGGCGTATCTGATATGCAAAATTTAGACCTTCACAGATTGCATGTAATGGCGATAGTCAATGTTACTGACGACTCGTTCTACTCAGCATCCAGAGTGGTGACGGTGGAGGCTGTTGAGCGTCGTATTGCGGAGGTTGTGGAGCAGGGTGCGACTATTATAGATATAGGTGGCTACTCCTCTCGCCCGGGGGCAGATGATATTGATATCGAGACGGAGTGGGCACGGGTCGATTTGGGCGTAGGTGCTGCACGCCGTATAGCTCCGCAGGTAGCGGTATCTGTTGATACTTTTAGGGCGGAGATTGTAAGGCGTACGGTCGAGAAGTATGGCGCGATAATAGTCAATGATATTACAGCGGGCTACGGAGATGAGCATATGGTAGAACTTGTGGCAGAGCTTGACCTGCCGTATGTGGCAATGCATATGCGAGCCGAGCCTAAGACTATGCAGAGCTGTACAGATTACACGGATGTAGTGGGCGAGGTGTTCGGCTACCTGAAATCTCGAGCTGTGGAGTTGGAGAGCAGGGGAGTGCGCCGAGAGAATATTATCCTTGACCCGGGTTTGGGTTTTGCCAAGAGTATCGAGCAAAATTACCAACTACTTGAGAGACTGTCCGACCTATGCGATGCGGGCTATCCGGTGCTTGTAGGGCTTTCGCGTAAGTCGATGATATATAAGTTATTAAATACTACTCCGGAGGAGTCGTTAGTCGGTACGGTGGCACTTAATTGGGAGGCTCTTCGTCAGGGTGCCAAGATAGTGAGGGTTCACGATGTAGCGGAGGCAGTAAAAATAGTTACCATATATGATAAAGGCTTCAGAAATTTATAAACGATTTTCGACCGTTGAGGCTCTGAGTGGCGTGAGCTTGGAGGTGGCAAAGGGGGAGATTGTTGCCATAGTTGGTGCAAGTGGTGCAGGAAAGAGTACTCTGCTTCAGATTTTGGGTACACTTATGCCGGCAGATAGTGGTAGTGTGCAGATAGCGGGTACCGAGGTTGGAACGCTTAGCGAGCGACAGTTGGCGGCATTTCGTAATAAGCACATCGGCTTTGTATTTCAGTTTCACCACCTGCTGCCGGAGTTTACGGCTGTTGAGAATGTGATGATGCCTGCACTTATAGGTGGTATGGATAAGGGCGAGGCGGCAAAGAGAGCTGCCGAACTGCTCGATATGGTAGGTCTTGCAAATAGAGTGTCGCATAAGCCTGTTGAGATGTCGGGCGGAGAGCAGCAGCGTGTGGCTATTGCTCGTGCGTTGGTATGCCGTCCGTCGGTAGTGCTTGCCGATGAGCCGACAGGTAACCTCGACTCGACAAACAGGGATGAAATTCAGCGACTGCTGATGGATGTAAGAGAGCGTTTTGACCAGACAATATTGATGGTTACACACGATATGAGCCTTGCAGAGTCTGTCGATAGAAAAATTGTAATGAGCGATGGCAGAGTACTCTGATTATAACTATGAGCAGATGTTGGAACTGCTTGAGAGTCTGCACGATAAGTATAATTGCGCGGACTTTATCGAGGCAGATCCGATAAGTATTCCGCATAGCTTTACCGATAATAGGGATAGGGAGATTGCGGGCTTTTTTGCTGCAACTATTGCGTGGGGAAATCGTAAGGCGATAGTGCGCAGTGCCCGTAAAATGATGGAGTGTATGGACTATGCCCCTTATGACTTTATGCTCAATGCTACCGATGCAGATATTGAGCCGTTGAGGAGCTATGTCTATCGAACTTTCAATGGCGATGATTTTGTCGATTTCGTCCATGCGGTGCAGAGCATTGTTCGCCGCTATGGTACTATCGGAGAGCTGTTTGAGGGTAGCTTTATGCGCCACGGAGATATGGCAACTGTGCTCTCTGAGGTGCGTCGCGAGTTCTTCAGCGTGGAGCATAACTATCGCTGTGAGAAGCACTTCTCGTCAATAGATAAAGGGGCTGCGTGTAAGCGTCTGAATATGTACCTTCGTTGGTTTGTGCGCAGGGATAATAGGGGTGTGGATTTTGGTAGTTGGACAAAAATACCTATGTCTGCACTATATCTTCCACTTGATGTTCATAGTGGTAATGTGGGTCGAGAGTTGGGTCTGCTCACTCGCCGTCAGAATGATTGGAAGGCGACAGCAGAGATTACGCAGACATTGCGCAAATTCTCGTCTGACGACCCTGTGAAGTACGATTTTGCACTCTTTGGCGCGGGCGTAAATAGTGGATTATGAGTTCGTTCCGATTTAAGCAGTTCAAGGTAGAACAAGATGGTGTGGCGATGAAGGTCGGCACAGATGGAGTGCTGCTCGGCGCGTGGGCAGATTGCTCGTCAGCGTCATCTATACTCGATATTGGTACGGGTACGGGTCTTATAGCTCTGATGTCGGCGCAACGCAGTATGGCACAGCGTATTGTGGGTATAGATGTCGATGCGGCTGCTGTTGAGTGTGCTACGGCAAATTTTGCAGCTTCGCCGTGGGCTGAACGCCTTGCGGCGGTAGAGTGTGCGGTGCAGAAGTATGATGGTGAGAGGTTTGACTTGATACTCTCCAATCCGCCATACTTTGTAGATTCGTTGCACTCGCCTGATGGTCAGCGTACAGTGGCACGCCATACTACCGAGCTTACCTTTGAGACTTTAGACTGTTCGGTGTGCCGATTGTTGGCAGACGGCGGTCGTTTTGCTCTGATATTGCCGACAGAGCAGATGGAGTACTATCTGAGTATTACAAAACTCAAATTGGCTCGTCGATGTGATGTAATTACGGTGCTTGGCGGGGAGACTAAGAGGGTTATGGCAGAGCTGACGGCTGATAGGGTAGATGAGCCTACGGTAGAGAGTGTTGTAATCGAAAATGGCGCACGGGGCGACTATAATGCCCAATATAGGGAGCTGACAAAGGATTTTTACCTTAAATTTTGACATTAGACAAAAAAAGAGTAACTTCGCAATATGAAAAGAATTTTTGTAGCAATTATTATGCTCGCTATTGCCGCAACAGTATCGGCACAGAGCATTGCCCGCGTGGGCTTCTATATGGAGGGTGGTCAGGCTGTCTGCTCTAATCCGCAAAATAGCGTAACGGTCAGCGTAACTGTTGAGAAAGAGGTCTTTACACCCGGAGAGTTCGCCCGTTATGCACAGAAGATGCTCGGTGTTCGCGCTTCACTTGCCGAGCATACTCAGACTAAGGTCGTCGGTGCTGCTATCTACAATGAGGAGCCACAAGCAGCCCCTGTAAATAGCGTTACAGAGCCTCGTCAGTTGCCAACTCTTCCGGCTTATAGAACTGCAAATCGTCCAATGAGCGTTGAGCAGCAGGCACAGGCTGCAGCCGATATGATTTTCAATATGCGTCGTGTACGCCGAGAGCTTATCGTTGGCGATGCCGGCGAGAATGTCTTTGGTGCGGGCTTGAGAGCTGCGTTAGAGGAGATTAATGCAATGGAGCAGCAGTGCCTCGATATGTTCTACGGCACAACTGTAACAACGGTAACAGAGCATCGCTATACTATCACTCCGACAGCAGATGAGAAGAACTATATTGTCTGTCGTTATCGTGATGGCGAAGGTGTGCTGCCGGTGTCAAATCTCTCAGGCGACCCTGTAATCCTTACCTTTAATCCTGCGGAGGTTAGTGTCTCTTCACTCCCGATTGCAGGCGAGAAGGATAAGGTTAAGCAGGAGTTTATCATTGCAGCCGATTGCGGTATCGAACTGTTGCTCGGTACAGAGTCTTTGGCAGAGGGTCGCGCAATGATATATCAGTATGGCAAGCGCGTAATGCTGACAATCAAGTAGTATGCAGAACAATACATCTAAGATGGTCGCCCTGCTCGGAAAGATTCGCAAGCAGATGAACGGGGCGGTGCTTGATACTTTTCGCTATTACGGTGCAAAGTATGGTATGAACTATGGCGTGGCACTCCACTCGCTGCGAGATATGGCGCGAGAGATTGGGTGTGATGACGAGTTGGCTCACTTCCTTTTTCGTCAGCAGGTCAGAGAGTTGCAGATTATAGCACTGTGGATTGCTGATGCTGAGGCTGTTACAGAGAAGGAGTTTGACTTTTGGGCTAACGGTCTCATAAATTCTGAGCTTGCTGAGCAGGCTGCGCAAGGTCTGTTGTCGAAAATTACGCCGATAGATACCCTTGTCGAGAGGTGGTGCGGTAGTGGTAATGAACTGCTTGCTTATGCTGCTCTTTTGGCAGCTTCTCGTAGTGATAAAATCTCAATAAATATACTACAATCGTCTGTTAATAAGGTTGTTACAGCTTTTGCTGACAACCACCTTGCAACGCAGGGTGTAGTGGCTCTTCTCGGTAACAAAATAGAGAACCATAGAGCCGTTGTGGAGAGTGTTCTTGCCACTCTGCCCGATAATCGTAGTGCAGCTGTTGTTCGCGAGGAGATTGCTTGGCGATTGGAATATTAACCTCAAATAAATACTTTATTTGCCGATATAAGCGTTATTTCAAAAATAAGTTTGTATCTTTGTACAAATATGCGCTTATATGAAACTATTTGACAAAATATCTTTGTGGTGGCATAATATCTTTCGTAAACGAAAGATAGCCATTGTTGAGCCTGAAAGTGGAGTGGAGAGTTGGTATGCACACCTCTCGCCTGTGAGTATGGTTATGAGCTGTATCGCGCTGATATTCATCGTCTTTATCATTCTTTTGACCCTTGTTGCCTATACCCCGCTGCTTGATATGATGCCCGGGTATAGAACTGATGCAACACGCTCGCGTCAGACGCTTATTCGCACCCTTATTCGTGTCGATTCTTTGGAGCAGAAGATGAACGATATGCTTATCTATAACGAGAACCGTATCCTCGTTGTGGATGGAAAGATGCCGACAATGAGCTCTGTGAGAAACGACTCTACGACATTTGATAAGAGTATCGTTCCGCCATCGCAGGCAGATACTCTCTTCCGCCGTCAGATGGAGAATGACCGCCGTTATACCCTTAATGCCGGAAAGAGCCAGCAGCGCACTACAATTAGTGCCGTAAAGCCTATGGAGGGTATTGTTTCAGAGGGCTTTAATGCAAAGGTCGGTCTGTTTGGTATCCGTATGGCAGCAGCACCTGAGTCGGAGGTTGTGGCTGTGGCAGATGGCACTGTGATAGCTGTCGATTGGTCGCCTGAGGGTGGTAATACAGTGGTTTTGCAGCACGATAACGGAATGATGACTATCTATCGTAACCTCTCGGGTGCTATTGCTACAAAGGGTCATCGTGTGAGTGAGAGTGAGGTTATCGGTTATTCGTCTGTTGAGGATCAAGCCGATAAGATGTTTGAATTTGAGATGTGGATGGGTGGCAAACCGCTCAATCCGCAGTCGTATATACTATTCTAATCTGATATGGAGAGACAAAGAGTTGCATTGCTCGGTTCTACCGGCTCAATAGGCGTTCAGACGCTCGATATTGTTCGAGAGAATAGCAATCAGTTTGAGATTACAACCCTTACAGCTTATAAAAATTGGCAAATGCTTGCCCAGCAGGCTATCGAGTTTGGTGTAGATAGCGTTGTTATAGCAGACCAGAGCTACTATGGCGAGCTTAAGGAGGCACTTGCTGCCTATCCGATAAAGGTCTATGCAGGTGATGACGCTGTGGCACAGGTGGCTGCGGGCGATAATGTGGATATTGTTGTCAATGCCCTTGTCGGCTATGCAGGTCTTATGCCGACTGTTGCAGCTGTAAAAAAATCAAAGAAGATAGCTCTCGCAAATAAGGAGAGCCTTGTTGTGGGTGGCGAGGTTGTGATGCGCCTTGCAGAGCAGTATCGCGCACCTATTCTTCCGATAGATTCGGAACATTCGGCAATATTTCAGTGCCTTATCGGCGAACACTCACCATTGCGCCGACTTATTATCACTTGCAGTGGTGGCTCACTGCGCGATTTGCCGATTGAGGCTCTTGGAGATGTCACTCCTGAGCAGGCTCTGCGCCATCCGCAGTGGACAATGGGTGCAAAGATTACTATCGACTCTTCGACCCTTGTCAATAAGGGCTTTGAGGTTATCGAGGCGGCGTGGCTGTTTGGTCTTGATGCCGATAAAATCTCGGTTATCCAGCACCCACAGTCAGTGGTCCACTCAATGGTAGAATTTGAGGATGGTGCAATCAAGGCACAGCTTGGCACGCCCGATATGCATATGCCTATCTCTTTTGCGCTGATGTTCCCGCATAGAGCAGTGAGAGATGAACACTTTAGCTTTGCCGAGAATCCTACGCTGACATTTGCCGAGGTCGATAGAGTTAAGTATCCGGCACTCGATATAGCCTACAACTGTCTGCGTCAGGGCGGTACGGCTGCCTGTACGATGAATGGAGCAAACGAGGTTGCAGTAGCATCGTTCCTTGCTCATAAGTGCGGATATTTGGATATTGTCCGCTCGATAGAGTATGCACTCGATAAGGCGCAGTTTGTTAAAAATCCTACTCTTGAGGATTTTGTTGCAGCAGATGTTGAGTCACGCCGTTTGGCATCAGAGTTTTTGAAATTATAGAGTAACAGATATGGAGACATTAATCAGAATTGTACAATTTTTTCTTAGTTTGACACTTCTTGTGACTGTTCACGAGTTTGGTCACTTTATTATGGCGCGAGCATTTAAGATTCGTGTCGATAAGTTCTATATATTCTTCGATTGGGGATTCTCGCTCTTTAAGTTTAAGCGTGGCGATACGGAGTACGGTATGGGTTGGTTGCCACTTGGAGGTTACTGCCAAATTGCCGGAATGATAGATGAAAATCAGACTACAAAAGATTTGGCATCAGAGCCGCAGCCGTGGGAGTTCCGTTCAAAGCCGGCTTGGCAACGCTTCTGTGTGCTTGTTGCGGGTGTTACGATGAATGTAATCCTTGCATTTGTAATCTATTGCGGCATAAGCTATGCTTGGGGCGAGCAGTATCTTGCAAATGAGGATGTTACAAATGGCTACGGATACGCTTTTAATGCCGATGGCGAGGCTTTGGGCTTTAAGGATGGCGACGGTATTGTGTCGATAAACGACGAACAGATTGTAAATAGCGCATCTGTATTGTCAAGGGTAATCCTTGCCGAGTCGGACCTTAATGTAAAGGTTGTTCGTGATGGTGTTCAGAGCGATATAGTTGTCCCTTATCAGAGAATTAACGAGCTGCGTCAGCAGGAGGATTTTGGTCAGTTCTGCACTGTCCTCTGTCCATTTATCATCGACTCGTTGGCATCAGAGAGCGCACAGCTGTCAGGTCTTGCGGTGGGTGACAGAGTGGTCGGTATAGATGGCATTGATGAGCCCCATTTTGGTCAGTATGCAGCACTGCTTGCAGAGCGTGCAGGCGGTAGCACAGAGTTGAATGTTGTACGAGGCGAGGAGCAGTTGAAGATTCTTGTACCTGTGGATAGTGAGGGCAAGATTGGCGTTGCCATAGAGCCTCTGCCATACACCCTGCGCACAAAGAAGTACTCTCTCTTTGAGTCTGTGCCTGCCGGTGCGCGTCTTACAGGTAGAACGATTGCGAACTATTGGAGTCAGCTCAAGCTGATAGTAAAGCCCGACACGGGTCTTTATAAGCAGGTGGGTGGCTTTATCGCTATCGGCAAAATCTTCCCGGGTACTTGGGATTGGTACTCATTCTGGACTATGACTGCCTTCTTGTCGATTATTTTGGCGATAATGAATATTATACCTATCCCGGGTCTTGATGGAGGACATACACTCTTTACCCTTTGGGAGATGATAACTCGCAGAAAGGTGAGCGATAAGGTGCTTGAAGTGGCGCAGTATATAGGTCTGTTCCTGCTCTTGGCACTTATGCTCTTTGCTAACGGAAACGATATATACCGACTCTTTAAGTAATGGCTGCAAAGGTTAAAAAGGCATACTTCTGCCGTGAGTGCGGCTATGATACCTCAAAATGGCTTGGTAAGTGTCCCTCTTGCGGTGCTTGGAACTCATTTGCCGAGGAGGTTGTGGCTACACAAAGTTCTGTGCCGGCACTTGTGGCAAGTCGTGCCATAGAGCCTGCCCGCCCGCAGAAGGTGCAGAATATAGAGTGTGGAAAGACAGTCCGCCTTGATACGGGCAATAGCGAGGTTAATCGCGTTCTTGGCGGGGGCGTTGTTCCGGGCTCGCTCATTCTGCTTGGTGGCGAGCCGGGTATTGGTAAATCGACCCTCTCACTGCAACTCGCTCTGACGGATAATGGTATGACAACACTCTATGTCTCGGGCGAGGAGAGTGCCGAGCAGATTCGTCTGCGTGCCGACAGAATAGGTATCCATAATGAGAATTGTACGGTATATACCGAGACTCTGCTTGAGAATGTGGTGGCACAGATAGAGCAGTTGCGACCTCATATTGTCGTGATAGACTCTATACAGACTATGGCGTCGTCGCTTATCGACTCGTCGCCAGGAAGTGTGTCGCAGATTAGAGAGTGTGCGGCAACACTGCTCAAGTATGCAAAGAGTACAGGTACGGCAATATTTATTATCGGTCATATCACAAAGGAGGGTACTATTGCCGGTCCGAAGGTGCTTGAGCATATTGTCGATGTGGTGCTTCAGTTTGAGGGGGATAATAATACTATTTACCGCATACTTCGAGGCGTGAAAAATCGCTTTGGTGCAACATTCGAGATTGGCGTGTTTGAGATGACAGACACGGGTCTGAAGTGTGTTGAAAATCCGTCAGAGATACTTCTGACCCACTATACAGAGCCACTTAGTGGTATCGCTGTCGGGGCAACGGTAGATGGTGTTCGCTCGTATCTGATTGAGGTGCAGGCACTTGTCAGTCAGGCTGCATACGGTACTCCACAGCGAAATACAACCGGCTTTGATGCCCGTAGAATGAATATGCTCTTGGCAGTGATAGAGAAGCGTGTAGGTCTTAAGATGTTCCAGAAGGATGTCTTTCTGAACTTTGCCGGTGGCTTTAGGGTTGCCGATACGGGTCTTGATTTGGCGGTTGTTGCGGCGGTTATATCCTCATATTTTGATACTCCGCTGCGAGAGGGTCTTGCCCTTGCTGGAGAGATTGGTCTGTCGGGAGAGGTGCGCCCTGCACCACGCACAGAGCAGCGTGTAGCCGAGGCTGCCCGATTGGGCTTTAAGCGTATCGTAATTTCGGGCTATGCACCAAAACCAAAGAAGAGGGTAGAGGGTATAGAGGTGGTGAGCATATATAGCGTGAGCGAGCTGGCGGCTAATATTTTTGATAGAATTTCGGAGGCGATAGATTGATTTTAAGCAGATATATATCACACTATCGGGCGACAATGAAACTTGCCCTGCCTGTTGCTCTCTCGCAACTTGGCTATATAGTGGTGCAGTTTGCCGATAACGCTATGGTGGGCGCGTATGGAGGTAATGATCCGTTGCCGCTCTCTGCCGTATCGTTTGGCGTGATGATTAGTTTTGTGATGTTCAGCCTCTGTCTGGGTATCACTTTGGGTCTGACGCCGATTGTTGGGGAGCACTTTGCGCGTGGCGAGTATCGCCGTACGGCGCAGTATCTTCAGTGTTCGATAGTAAGTTATACACTCTTTGGAGTGGTCTTTATGATACTCCAATTACTCTCTGTGCCACTGCTCTATAAGTTGGGACAACCTGTTGAGGTGGTGGATATGGCTGTGCCGTACTATGAGCTGATGGCGTATAGCCTTCCGGCAATAATGTTGTATGGCTGTTTTAAGCAGTTCTTGGAGGGGGCAGGTAATACTGTGGCTCCGATGGTTATAGCAATCATCACAAACCTTGTTAATATCCTCTTTAATTGGGTCTTTATCCACGGTCATTGGGGCTTTGAGGCTATGGGTGTCTATGGTGCAGGTTTGGCAACTCTTATAGCCCGTTACCTCTCGCCACTGCTTATCCTTATCTACTTTGTCATAAAGAGCGAGTATCGAGACTATCTTAAACTATTCTCACGCGGGGTGAACTACTTTAAAGATACACTTCGCCTGCTTAAGATTGGTATTCCTACGGCGGGACAGATGCTGCTTGAGGGTGCTGCATTTGTTGTGACAAGTGTGATGATGGGTTGGTTTGGTGCAGAGGCGATAGCTGCCAATCAGATAGTTATGACCTACGGAAATGCAGCCTTTATGCTTACAGTGGCATTGGGTAGTGCAACCACTATCCGCGTCTCTCACTGCTACGGTCTGAAGGATGTGGATAAGATGCGTTCAACGGTCATCTCGTCACTCCACTTGGCGGCTCTGTGGGGCGTTTTTGTGGTGGTGGCGTTTGTAACACTTAGAGAGGTGTTGCCACAACTATTTACGCCAAATAGTGATGTTATAACCCTTGCCTCGAAGATGATTATTCTTGTGGCTCTCTATCAGGTCTCGGATGCTATTCAGGGCGCAATGATAGGTGTGCTTAGGGGTATGCAGGATGTTAAGATAATCGCCTACCTCTCGTTTGTTGCCTATGTGGTGCTTAATATTCCGGTAGGCTATCTGTGTGCCTTTACATTTGGTTTTGGTAGTACGGGATTGCTTGTGGGCTATATCGTTGGTCTTACCACGGCAGCTGTCGCATATAGCGTGAGGGTGTATAGAAATTTTAGAGATAAAAAAATAGTGGCTTTGCCGCTGTAATTTGAGCATTTATTTGTAACTTTGTTAAAATAACCAATTTATAAACATACCTTAGTATGGATAGTAAAAAAGATATGAAACCCGAAGTAGGTCGCGGTTGTGCCTTTGGTCTCAATGAGCAGGGGGAGTTCACAGCTCAGATGGCTGACGGATGCTTTAAGCTCCACGAGACACCGTGGATGGCAGAGTATCCTGACCATGAGCAGTGCGACATCTTTGAGGTGCGATTTAAGAATACCCGCCGTTCATTCTATCAGAATGTCAATAACCTCGATTTGCAGATTGGCGATATAGTCGCTGTCGAGGCTACCCCGGGTCACGATATAGGCATTATCTCGCTTACGGGCGATATGGTTGCAAAGCAGATGCGCCGCGTGGGCTTTAACCCTTTTAATGGCGAGTTCAAGAAGATATACCGCAAGGCAAAGCCTTACGATATTGAGCGTTGGCAGGAGGCTATCGCTTTGGAGCACGAGACAATGATTCGCTCGCGTCAGATTGCAGCCGATATGGGTTTGGATATGAAGATTGGCGATGTGGAGTATCAGGGCGATAAGATTAAGGCTATATTCTACTATATTGCCGATGGTCGTGTCGATTTCCGTGAGCTTATCAAGGTCTTTGCCGAGCAGTTCCATATCCGTATCGAGATGAAGCAGATTGGTGCTCGTCAGGAGGCTGGTCGTATTGGCGGTATTGGTGCTTGCGGTCGTGAGCTGTGCTGTGCATCGTGGATTTCGAGCTTCTCGTCGGTTACAACGGGTGCTGCAAGGGTGCAGGACTTATCGCTCAATCCGCTTAAGCTTGCCGGTCAATGCTCAAAGCTCAAGTGCTGCCTGATGTATGAGTATGACCTCTATATGGATGCTCGCAGAGCAATCCCTCGTATCAAAGAGCCGCTGCAGGCGTTGGATGGCGAGTACTTCCTTGTCAAGACCGATATTTTGGGTAAGAAGATGACCTTTAGCAGTAGCAAGGAGTCAATGTCTAACCTTGTTACAATACCTGTATGGCGTGTCAAGGAGATTCTCGCAGCTAACCGTAATGGAGAGAAGGTGGAGAGTATCGCCGGCGATAGCGCACCTGCAAAGAGCGAGGAGCCTACATATCGCACAGAGGAGGATAGCATCACACGCTTTGATAAGTCGAAGAAGCGCAAGAAGCGTCGCCAGCCAAAGTCTCAGTCAAAACACGAGGGCAAAGCTGAGCAGAACTCCGAGGGTGCAGAGAGCCAGCCTGCAGAGCAAAAAACCGAAGGGGGAACTGAGCGCAGAGAGCATAGACATAATAATAGAAATCGTATGAACCACAATCGCAACCGTCGTCAGAGTGGCGAGGGTCGCGCGGAGCATAAGTCGGAGAAGAAGACAGAGTAAGATGTTACTGCTTGTTGTAGCGTTATTGTCAATTTTTGCAGTGTCGTGTGTCGGTAATAGCTATGTCGATATGCGACCTGTAAGTCCGTATAGCTGGTCAGAGCCTGTGAGTATTCTCTATCAGAATAGTGATACAACGGCTTTGAGGGATATTGCTGTGGCTGTTCGATACAATAAGAATTTTGATGCTGACACACTCTCGGTTGTGGTGCAGACATCACTTCCGGATGCACACCAATTCTCAGAGCAGGTGATACTGCAATTCAAACAGGACTATACTGCCGCAGCCGTGACTGCTTCAGAGGCGGTGTTGTATAGGAGTGGCTGTCAGTTGGGTCAGAGTGGTTACTATATCTTTACAATTACCCCTACTCGCGCAGTTAAGGGCGTTGAGGCTGTGGGGATAGCATTTACTAACTTAGAGGATAGACCTTAATATGGGTAAGGATAAACTAAAGAGATTTGCAGAGAATAAGACCTTTGCCTGCTTTGTGGAGCCTGAGTTTGAGCAGATGTTCCGCACAGAGCATCCGTTGAAGGGTAATTGGCACAAAGAGTTCTTTCATAATGACAACCCGATAGTGCTTGAGCTGGGTTGTGGCAAGGGCGAATATACTGTTGCGCTTGCTGAGCGAAATCCTAATAAGAACTTTATCGGCGTAGATATTAAGGGCGCGCGAATGTGGCGCGGGGCAAAGACAGCCACAGAACAGGGCATGAAGAATGTCGGCTTTTTGCGTGCGCGAATAGAGTTTATCACATCTCTCTTTGCAGAGGGAGAGGTGGCAGAGTTGTGGATAACCTTTCCTGACCCGCAGCTTAAAACACGACGCGCAAAGAAACGCCTTACTTCGCCAATATTTTTGGAGTACTATGCAAAGTTGCTTGCAACGGATGGTGTGATAAATCTCAAGACCGACTCGCAACACCTATATAATTATACGCAGGCGGTAATTTCACACTTTGACCTACCTTGCAGCGTTGCCAATAATGATATTTATGGCAGTGGTTATGCCGATGAGGTGCTTTCTGTAAAGACCGCTTATGAGACAGTCTATCTTCAGCGAGGATTGCCGATAACCTATACACAGTTCAGCTTAGGTGGTAAAACTTGCTTTCCAATGTTCGAATGGGAGGGCGATGAGATACTTGAGAAAGATGACGAGGAGGCAAGAAAATAGCCAAAATAGTCTCTAAAACAAAAGGAAAGGAAAAAAATTATTGCAAAAGTTTTTCTTTTTATATATTGTTTTGTATTTTTGCACAAACTTTTAATGCTATGCTTGAAGAGTTAAAGAAGAGCGTTTGTCAGGCAAACAAATCTTTGGTAGATCACGGTTTGGTAATTCTGACTTGGGGTAATGTTTCGGCAATAGACCGCCAGAGTGGTTTGGTTGTTATCAAACCGAGTGGCGTTGGCTATCAGGAGATGAAACCAGAGGATATGGTTGTCGTAGATCTTGATGGTAATGTGGTCGAGGGTAATCTGCGTCCGTCATCCGACACTCCGACACACCTTGAGATTTATAAGGCATTTGAGGGCGTACGTGCTGTGGTGCATACCCACTCTACATACGCAACTGCGTGGGCACAGGCTTGCAGAGAGATTCCGAATATCGGCACAACGCACGCTGACCACTTCCACACTGCCGTTCCTTGCACTGCCGAGATGAGCAAAGAGCAGATTGAGAGGAGTTACGAGGCTGAGACAGGTGTATCTATCGTTGAGGCTTTCGAAGGTATTGAGCCTATGCACACTCCGGCTGTGATAGTTGCGCACCACGGTCCATTTACTTGGGGAAAGAGTGCTGCCGAGGCTGTTCAGAACTCTGTTGTCCTTGAGCAGGTGGCAAAGATGGCTTCTATATCGTTTGCGCTCAACCCAAATCTTAAGATGAATGAGGACTTGGTAGAGAAACACTATTCGCGTAAGCATGGCAAGAACGCCTACTACGGACAGGTTGTGAAATAGATGAGAATAAAATTGGGGATTTAACTAAATACACAAGACTATGAGTACTAAAGTACAGCGCGCACTTGAGCGCACAACAGACACAAAGGATCTGCTTATCGGAGCTGGTGTCGTATCTCGTACAGGCGAGATGTTTGCAAAACTCTTTCCGGGCTGCAAGGCTATTATCGTTGCCGACCTTAACACTTGGGAGGTGGCAGGTAAGGCTGTCTATGCATCTCTTGTAGAGAAGGGCATTGAGCAGGATGAGCCATTTATCTTCACAGAGAAGGAGCTCTATGCAGAGTGGCAGCATGTTGAGGCACTCAAGGCTCGCCTTGAGAAGACAGAGGCTATCGCTATTGCAGTGGGTTCAGGTGTTATGAACGACACTACAAAGTATGTTTCACACCTGGTATCACGCAAGTATATGTGTGTAGGTACAGCGGCATCTATGGATGGTTATACTGCTTATGGAGCATCTATTACAAAGGATGGCAACAAGCAGACATTCGATTGCCCTGCACCATACGGATTTGTTATGGACCCTGTAATTGCAGCAGATGCACCAAAGGAGCTTGCTGCTTCAGGTTATGCAGACCTTATTGCTAAGATTCCTGCTGCTGCCGATTGGATGCTTGCAGATGTTACAGGTAATGAGGCTATTGACGAGTTTGCACTCAACCTTGTTCAGGATGGTCTTCGTGAGTCACTCTCTGCTCCGGCTGCTGTTCACGCCGGCGATTTGGAGATGACCGAGCGTCTCTCTGAGGGTCTGTTGATGAGCGGCTTTGCAATGCAGGCTATACAGTCTTCTCGTCCTGCATCGGGTACAGAGCATCAGTTCTCACACTGCTGGGATATGGAGGATTTGTGCTATAACGGTAAGCATGTGTCACACGGCTTTAAGGTTGGTATCGGTACACTCGCCTCTACAGCATCGCTTGAGTTCTTGCTTAAGCAGGATATTGAGAATCTCGATGTAGATAAGTGCGTTGAGAATTGGAAGAGTTGGGAGGAGCAGGAGGCAGAGATTCGTGCTATCTTTGAGGGTAAGCCGGGTCACTTGGCTCGTGGTCTGAAGGAGACTCGTGATAAGTATGTTGATAAGGAGGGTCTGCGTGCGCAGCTTGAGGCACTGAAGAGCTCTTGGAGCACACTGAAGGTGCAGATTGCAGAGCAGATTATCCCATTTGAGGAGGTGAGAGAGAATCTTCGCCTTGTAGGTGCGCCTTACGAGCCTGAGCATATCGGCGTTACTCGTGAGCGTTTCCGCAAGACTTTCTCTTATATCCCGTATATGCGTAGCAGATATACTAACATCGATGTAGTATATCGTCTTGGTTTGATGGATGCACTTATTGAGCATCTGTTCGGCAAGGGTGGAGTGTGGGAGTGTTAAATCCCCAAAAAATAATAGACCAAAACCTATCTAAATGTCATCCCATAGCCACTATTGGCTACGCTGTCCCGCAAATCTCTTGCGGGACTTTTTTTATCTATCTACAAACCTGTTATCCACTTTGCGCCAATCGACAATATCCCACCAACGCTCTATAAAATCTGCGCGACGGTTGCGGTAGTCGATATAGTAGGCGTGTTCCCAAACATCGAGTACAAGCAACGGATAGAGTCCTTGTCGTATCGGGGTGTCGGCATTAGGTGTGCTTACAATCGAGAGATTTCCGTTACTATCCTCTACAAGCCATACCCAGCCCGAGCCGAAGAGTGACTTTGCGGCGGCACTAAACTCCTGCTTAAACTGCTCAACACTGCCAAAATCGCGGATGATGGCTCGCTCCAAACGCTTAGAAATTGTGGTGGAGTCGGGTGTCATACTGTCAAAAAATAGAGTATGGTTTGCTACCTGTGCGGCGTTGTTGAATATAGCCCCGTCAGAGAGTTTTACCACCTGCTCAAGCGGAAGATTTTCAAAAGGGGAACCGACTATGAGCCTATTCAGATTGTCAAGATAGCCCTTCAGGTGCTTGCCGTAGTGGAAATCTATCGTCTCCTGACTCATAGTAGGTTCAAGGGCATCTGATGGGTATGGCAGTGCGGGCATTGTGTACTGACTGTTTTGGGGTGCGGTGATGGTGATGCTCTTTGTGCTGTTTGCTGCGCTGAGAGTGTATGCAGTGCTGTTGTTCAGATATATGTAGCCGGTCAGATAGGTGGCAAAGAGTAGCCATATAAGGTATGGAACAAAGAGCCAGCCGGCAATGCGGTCTATACTAAAGGCATAGAGGGTGTAGGCAAATACCAGCACGACGAGTATCAGGATTGTTATCAATCCTAAAAGTGGCGAGCGTAGAGAGAAGAAGGTTACGCTCCACAGAAAATTTACAAGCAGCTGTAATAGCCATAGCCTGACAATAGACATATCGCCAATAGCTACAAGCCGACCAATACTCAGTCCCATAAGTATATAGAGAATGGTCCACGCTATCGGAAAGACAATTGCTGGAGGTGTAAGGGATGATTTTGTCAGTGTCGGATACCAAGTCGTAATAGAGGGCATCTGAATATATGAGCCCAACGCACCTATGGCGAGTGTGAGCAGTACAGGAACGATGTAGTAGAGAGCTTTTTTCATAATCTGTCTTTTTTTGTACTGCCTAAACAAAAAGAGTGCCCGAAAAAATCGGACACTCTCGGTTTGGTATATAGAACAGCTAACCTCGCTTAGAGAGTACCTCTCTCTCGTACTGCTCGATTTGAGGTATAAACTCCTCTCCCACTGCTACATTGTGGCGCAGGCAGAACATATCCCAAACGGCACTCCATGGCATACTCTTAGCCTCTTCGAGTAGTGCAAGTCGCTGGAAATATTGACCTTCTGCCTCGTACTTGCGAAGGGCTGCCAATGGCTCAAGCATAGCCTGCAACAGAGCCTTCTGTGCGGCGCGTGTACCGATTACATAAGCACCAATGCGGTTTATGCTGCCGTCAAAGAAGTCAAGACCGATATTCACGCGTGACAGAGCATCACAACGGATAATCTCCTTGCAGAGCTCTATGGTCTCATCGTTAAGCGTGGTCACATGGTCAGAGTCCCAACGAACAGCGCGGGTGATGTGGAGCATCAACTCCGGAACAAAGAGCAGCAAAGACGATACCTTGTCGGCAACAGACTCGGTAGGGTGGAAGTGACCCGTGTCGAGTGTTATAATCTTTTGATTTGCAGTAGCATAGCCAATATAGAAATCATTCGAGCCAACTGTGTAACTCTCAAGACCGATACCGAAAACTTTACTCTCCAAACAATCTTTCATATTGGAGTATTTTGTGGCAAAAATCTCATCGAGCGATGCTTTGAGATGCTCTCTGTACTTAAGACGGTTTACCGTTGTATCTTTGCTTCCGTCGTGTATCCACAGATTCATTATCGATGGCGAGCCCTGATTGCTTCCCATTGCATCGGCAATCTCGCGGCAACGCTTGCTGTGTTCAATCCAGAAATCGCGGATATATTTGTCGGGATGTGAGAGCGTAAGGTCGCCCGAGAGTGGGTGCGAGAAGGAGGTGGTGTTAAAATCGAGCTTCATTCCGGTATGGTTACTCCAATCCATCCAACCCTTGAAGTGCTCTATGCCTACCTCGTTTCGATCAACCTTTTTGCCTCCAAACTCGCCATATATCTCGTGCAGATTAAGGCGGTGCTTTGCCGGAATCATCGAGGCTGCCATCTCTATATCGGCGCGCAGCTCGTCTATATTTCGAGCCTTGCCCGGATAGTTTCCTGTAGATTGAATACCTCCGGTAAGCTCTGTTGCACCCTCAAAACCCGTCACATCATCTGCCTGCCAGCAGTGTAGAGAGATAGATATTTTGCCTAAAGCATCTATTACGGCATCGGTGTCGATACCCTGCTCGGCATAACGCATCTTTGCAAGTTCATAGGCTTGCAGAATTACTAATTCTTTCATAATTATAGTCTATTAGGTTTGTAAATCGTTGTTTGTGAGCTGGCGTAGATTACCCTCTCCATATCCTCTGCCGAAATCTCGCCCAAAGCACGCATCTGCATCAATATATTGCCCAGTGCAGTGCTCTCTGTGGCTCCTGTGATAACCTCTTTACCTATCGCATCGGCAGTCAGCTGCATCAGCACTCTGTTTTTGCTGCCACCGCCAATCACATAGAGATAGTCGAGATTCTGCCCTGATAACTCTTCGAGCAGTGTAAATACCTCTTTATATCTACGGGCGAGCGAGTGGAATATGCAGTGGCAGAACTGTGCAGGAGTTGTCGGCACAGCCTGATTTGTGCGGATAGCATACTCCTCTATCGCCTTTATCATTGAGCGAGGGTTGGCAAATGAGCTGTCATCAGGGTCTATTATTGTGTTGAACTCTTTTGGTACGCTGCTTACAGAGTCAATCAACTCCTCAATATCTGTTGGAGCATCTGTAAACTCGGCTCTGCATCGCTCAAAGAGCCACAGACCGCAGATGTTCTTTAAGAATCGCGTTGTGCCGTCTATGCCACCCTCGTTTGTAAAGTTCTCGGCAAAGCTACGCTCGGTTATAATCGGACTGTCGGACTTGATACCCATCAGCGACCAAGTTCCGCAACTTAGGTAGGCGGCATTTGTCGATACGGGTACAGCTGCTACGGCAGAGGCTGTGTCGTGGCTGGCTACGGCTATAACCTTTGTATTGTGTTGCCCTGTATGCTCTCTTACCTGCTCGGTCATAACCCCGAGAATTGTCCCCGGATAGACTAACTCCCCGAAACGCTCCGGAGCAATGCCTGCAAGACGGACTATACTGCTATCTATCGTTCTGGTCGCAGGGTCTATGATTTGACCCGTTGAGGCAACGGTGTACTCTGTTACTGCTCGCCCTGTGAGCATATAGTTTAGGGCGTCAGGTATAAAGAGTATCTTGTCGGCAACAGCTGTGCAACGCTCTTTGCGCCTTTGGAGTGCATCTAACTGAAAGATAGTGTTGAAGGGCATAAATTGTATTCCCGTACGACGATATAGCTCTTTAGCATCCATTCGCTCGAACAGAGCCTCCATAGCCCCCTCGGTATGCGCCCCGCGATAGCAGAATGGCAGAGATGCAAGCGTTCCGTCGGCGTTGAAGTATGCCACATCGCAACCCCAAGTATCTATGCCGATACTTACAGGCTCAATACCCTGCTTGCGGGCTGTTTTGAGAGCCTTGAGAATTTCGTTGTATAGTGCGACAATATCCCAATAGAGATTTCCGGCAAGTGGAACCATAGGGTTGGCAAAGCGCGTGAGTTCGGTTGTGCTTATCTTCTCCCCATCAAAAGTGGCAATGATGCTCCTGCCACTTGTCGCTCCGAGGTCAATTGCCATATAGTGCCTCATTTTCATAGTGTTAGTGGTTTTGTGTTATACAAAGTTAAGCATTGTACTGTTGATAAAACTGTGATTTTTGTCTTTTTTGCTTTGAAAAATGACAGCTTATAGTTATATTTGTCTTATGAAACCTATCAAGTATATCGCCCGCAATGATGCCGATGAGCGGTGGGGACTTACGGTCTGCTCTGTCGGTTATCAGCGTGTAGATGCAGGGGAGGAGTATCCGCCGGCATATCACAATAGCGACTATCTGTTTAATGTCTCTCGTGGTAGAACTCTGCAAGAGTATCAACTGCTGTATATTGTGGAGGGTGGAGGAGAGCTTGTGCTTGATGGCTCGGGTAGGCATAAAATCTCGGCAGGGGATATGTTTATGATTTTTCCCGGGCAGTGGCACACTTACAAGCCCGATGCAGAGAGTGGTTGGAGCGAATATTGGATAGGCTTTCGTGGCGAGAATATAGATAATCGCGTGGAGCGCGGCTTCTTTAGCGATAAGAGACCTGTCTATCGTATAGGCTACAATAAGCAGATGGAGCAGCTCTACCGCGAGGCTATAGATATTGCGAGTAGTCAGCCCCCGTTCTTCCAGCAGCTGCTTGCGGGTGTTGTCAATCATATTTTGGGCTTGATGTTTATGACAATGCACAGCAATCAACTCACAGGCTCGCAAAAGGCTCTGCCTGAGCTGATGACGCGTGCAAAACAGTATATTGAGCAGGCTGTGGAGAGTGATATAAGGATGCCGCAGATAGCCGAAAAACTCAATATCAGCTACTCCGCCTTCCGCCATCTGTTCAAACTCTACACGGGTCTGTCACCGGCTCATTACCTTGCCGATTTGAGAATATTTAGGGCAAAGGAGCTGCTTCGCAGGTCGCATATCTCGATCAAGGAGATATCGTATATGTTGCGATTCGATAGTCCTGAGTACTTTACCACTATGTTCAAACGCAAGACGGGGCTTACTCCGTCACAATTCAGAAAGATATGAAAAAATCTGTTGCTCTTGTCCTCTCAAGCGGAGGTCCTCGCGGACTTGCATATATCGGAGCTATCGAGGAGCTCCAATCTCGCGGTTACACGATACACTCTGTTGCCGGAACATCTATGGGCTCGCTTGTCGGTGGCGTTTTTGCTGCCGGAAAGTTGGCAGAGTTTAAGGAGTGGATTACTACACTCGACGGCTGGAAGGTCTTTTCTCTTATGGATTTCTCGCTCAGCAAAAACCACTTTGTCAAGGGCGATAAGATTATGGATGCCATAAAGTGCATAGTGCCGGATGTGGATATCGAGAGCCTTGAAATACCATATCGTGCCGTGGCAACAGATATCAGCACGGGCGAGGAGGTTGTCTTTAGCTCCGGAAAGCTCTTTGATGCTATTCGCGCATCTATATCTATACCGTCGCTCTTCAGACCTGTGCCTTATGGGATGAGTATGCTGATTGATGGTTGTATGGTCAATTGCCTGCCACTCAATCGTGTGGTGCGTAGCGAGGATGATATCCTTGTGGCTTTCGATACAAACTATATGAATCCTGCCACTATCCGCACTTCGCTGTTGCGTGAGAGCGTTGAGGCTGCTGCTGAGGAGGCGTTCTATCAGCAGACCCGCGAACAGGCTGCAAACATTGTTACCGACTTCAAGAGTCAAACAACGGTCAGTATGGTGGATAGACTGCGAAATGCCGGCTCACAAGTCATTGAGCTGTTAGGTCGCATAAGAGAGTTTCGACAGGTTGCCGAGGAGCGAACAGATAACGATTTTGGCGATACCTATATGAGTATTATCGACCGCTCGTTCAGCATAATGAACCATCATCAGACCGAGCGAATGGTTGAAAGCATCACTCCCGACCTGCTTGTGCGTATGCCGTTTGATGCCTATGGCGATATTGCCGACTATGCCAAAGCATCCGAAATTTCTCAACTCGGACGACAACTTATGGCTCAAGCACTTGATAAGTATGAGCTGTGTAAATAATTTCGTAAACAGATCTAAACTTATTTTGTTGTTCAAAATATTTTTGTTATCTTTGAAAGCAATTTTGCAATTTTATTAACTAAAAAACTATAAACTTTATGTTCAAAGGACATCCAAAAGGGCTATATGCTCTCGCACTGGCTAACACCGGTGAGCGATTTGGCTACTACACAATGCTTGCAGTCTTTGCACTCTTCCTCCGTGCAAACTTCGGTCTTGATGCAGGTGTAGCCGGCGCAATCTATTCAACATTCCTCGGACTTGTATATCTGATGCCGCTCGTTGGTGGTATTATGGCAGATAAGTTCGGCTTCGGTAAGATGGTAACTATCGGTATTACCATTATGTTTGCAGGTTATCTGCTCCTCTCATTGCCATTGGGTGGCGATTTGGTAGCTATGCTTGCAATGCTTGCCGCACTGCTCTTTATCAGCCTCGGTACAGGTCTGTTCAAGGGTAACCTTCAGGTAATGGTTGGTGACCTCTATAACGACCCTCAGTATGCCGCAAAGCGTGACTCAGGCTTCTCACTCTTCTATATGGCTATCAATATCGGTGCCCTCTTCGCACCTACCGCAGCCGTTAAGATTAAGGAGTGGGCAGAGGTTAGCCTCGGCTATTCGGGAAATGACGCTTACCACTTCTCATTTGCTGTGGCTTGCGTATCTTTGATTCTCTCAATTGCTATCTACTACATCTTCCGCCCTACATTCCGCCATGTTGAGGGTGGTAAGAGCAAGAAGGGCGATGCTCCGGCAGCAGCTGTTGAGCAGCTTACACCTGCAGAGACTAAGCAGCGCGTTGTTGCTCTCTGCCTTGTGTTTGCCGTTGTAATCTTCTTCTGGATGGCTTTCCACCAGAACGGTCTTACACTTACATACTTCGCTGACGAGTTTACTGCAAAGAGCTCTGAGGGCTTACAGAGTATGCTCTTTAATGTGTGGAACCTTGTGCTTGTTATCATTGGCGTATATGCAGCCTTCTCAGTGTTCCAGAGCGATAGTAAGAAGGGTAAGTTCACCTCACTTGCAGTTTTGGTTGCAGTAGTAGGTGTACTCGTATATAAGGCACTCAATGTTGAGGGTACAATCTCTATCAGCGCTCCTATCTTCCAGCAGTTCAACCCATTCTATGTTGTAGCTCTGACCCCTGTCAGCCTCGCTATCTTCGGCGCACTTGCAAAGCGCGGTAAGGAGCCTTCTGCACCTCGTAAGATTGCTTACGGTATGCTCGTGGCAGCTGTCGGCTTCGCAGTTATGGCTGTTGGCTCTGTAGGTCTGCTTACCCCTGATGCTCAGGCTGCTGCAGGCGATGCTGCTGTATTCGCATCTCCAAATTGGCTTATTTCAACATACCTCGTGCTTACCTTCGCAGAGTTACTCCTCTCTCCAATGGGTATCTCATTCGTATCTAAGGTAGCACCTCCAAAGTATAAGGGTCTGATGATGGGTGGCTGGTTCGTCGCAACCGCTATCGGTAACTGGCTCGTGTCAGTTGGTGGCTTCCTCTGGGGCGGTATCTCACTTACAGTCGTTTGGTCTGTATTTATCGTTCTTTGTCTGCTGTCAGCACTCTTTATGTTTGTGATGATGAAGCGATTGGAGGCAGCTACAAAATAATTTTGTTGTGATAACGCGGCATTTGCGCTTATAAGGGCGCACCTGCTTCCGCTAATAAAAAAGTCCCAGCAATGGCTGTACTATTTGTACTATCCATCGCTGGGATTTTTCATCGAGCGTTGCATCTGCACTCTTCTAAGCACAAATGGGGATTTTGTTGTGAAAATAGCACAACTACTTCCGCTACCTCATTCTCGTCAATGGGAAATACAGAAGTATGCCCCATCGCCTCGAATATCGGCGAGCGTGGTATTTGCACTATTTTGACAACAAAATCGGTGCGAACTATAAGAGTAGTGCAATTGGAAGTTTCTGTTTTTTTCGGATTTAGGAAAACCATCGTAGATGGTACAATAAAAAGATAGTCCTCTGAGGTCAAGCTCGCTTGAAACCGAAAGATGGACTATCTTTTATTGTAATAGCCACACGGCTATCCTAAATACGCAACGCATAGAAGAGAAACGCAGTTTCTCCGAAAGCTTTTTGCACGCCCTGCTTTTTCTCGAAAAAGCGGGCAGTTCTGCGTAGCCTTATCCGCATCACAGTTTTTCGGCAACGAAGAGTAGGTCGAAGCTCTGCTCGGTGTTATTGCTTACCGAGTAGTCAGTCATCTGTATAGATGTTGTCAGCTCGGTATTTTTTTTGAGCAGGCGGCGGCGGTTTATGCGATTTAGAATATCGTACGGGATTTGGAGCAGCTGTCGAGGCAGGCGATGTTGCAGGTCGAGAATATCGAAGCGGGTGATGCGTTTTACGCCCTCGCGATTTTTCTCATAGTAATCCATAACCTTCTCATTTCCAACCACTCCTGCGGCAGTAACGCTCTTGAAACTTGTGCTGATCAGGTTTTTCAGCTCCTCAGCATTATACTCTCTGATATGCCACGGATTGCGTGTAAGTGACATCGGAGCGTTTGGTGTAGATACGATAAACTTACCACCCGGGCGAAGCACGCGGGCAACTTCGCGGACAAACTCGACATCGTTTTTGATATGCTCGATAACCTGAAAGCTGACAACATAGTCAAAACTCTCATCCTTGAATGCTATCGGAGGAACGCTCATTTGTAGCTGCTCTACATTTGGTAGCAGGGCGACAGATGGGTCGAGGAACTTATCGACAGTGACAAACTTGTCGCACTGAGGCGCGATAATCTCCACGCCATAGCCTGTGCCTGTACCAATCTCAAGCACATCGCCACTGATTATCTCTGCGGCGTAGTGATAGGCGAGCAGTGAACGCTGGAAGACGAAGTTGTCCGAAGCCTCACGCGACACCCTCTCGGCAGTGGTTATTCTCGCCATTACTTTACGATTTTAATACCCTTTTCATCTACCGTAACGCGCTTGTGGCTCATCAGCACGCCTAAAGAACGCTTAAAAAGCTTCTTGCTCATCTGAAGGCGACTCTGAATCTGCTCCGGAGTGCTGTTGTCGGTAATATCAAGCTCTCCACCTGCGGCAACAATAGCCTCATAGAGCACCTCTGAGCTATCCTTAACCTGCGCATAGCCACGACGCTGAAGAGAGAGGTCTATTCTGCGCTCCTCGGTAACCTTGGTAACATAAGCTACGGTGCGCTCACCGAGGGATAGTGGTCTGAATATCTGATTCTTATAGAGCATACCCCAATGGCGGTTCTCGACAATGACGCGATAACCTATTGGGCTCTCAGATACTACAAGAACTTCAACCTGCTGACCCTTTGCCACGGTGACAATATCGTCGTTATTGACATAAGTTTTCAGCTTATTTGTTGCCACGCAACGACCTGTAATGCTATCCACATACATATACACGGGGTAGTGGTTGCCAATAACTATGCCACCCTGCTGATTGCGGTTTGGCAGGAAGAGGTCTTTGCCGGCAATGCCCCAGTCCAAAAATGCGCCATGTATGTTCTTATCGACCACCTTCATCCAAGCGACCTTTCCGGCTGTAATTGTCGGAGTGTCGGTTGTTGCAGTGATTCGGTCCTCTGAATCGTGATATATAAATACCTCAACGCTGTCGCCAACCTTTTGAGACAGAGATACATATCGATTTGGGAGCAATGCCTCATTGCCCTCTTCATCTGCAAGATAGAGTCCGTAGTCGGACAGACGCGCAACAGTGAGGGTTTGAATTTCGCCAACTTTCATAGTGGTAATAGCTTCTAAATTTGATGCAAAAGTAGTGAAAACATTGCAACTTTACGAAATTTTTGTTATTTTTACGATACAAAATTAGGATATATGGAGTTAGATTTGAGTATCACTATAATATTAATCGTTTCGGGCATAATTGTTGGGGCGATAAATACCCTTGCCGGTGGCGGCTCGGTGGTTACCGTTACAATGTTTACGGCACTCGGTCTGCCGATAACCATTGCTAACGGAACAAATCGAATAGCGGTCTTTTTGCAAAATCTCACAGCGACAATAACATTTTTGCGTAAGGGTGCATTTAACCTTAAGCACGGACTGTTGCTCTCGGTACCTGTGATTGTCGGAAATATCGCCGGCTCGTTGGTCGCAACACATATAGACGACCGTGTATTTAAGATATGCTTTGGTGTTATCCTTGTAATTATACTGCTGTACTTGATTTTTGACAACTATATAAAGATTAAGGAGGGACACAATCTCGATATTAAGCCGTGGCACTATCTGCTCTTTTTGGGGATAGGCTTTTATGGCGGCTATATCTATATCGGCATCGGTTATCTTATCCTTGCCATCACTCTGTGGGCTATGCGTATGGATATTATGACGGCAAATGCCATTAAAAACTTTGTAATTTTTGTTGCCACACCATTTTCGTTGGCGGTCTTTATTATTAACGGTCAGATAGACTATCTGTTTGGTATTCCGCACGGTGTGGGTAATATTATCGGCTCGTTCCTTGCATCTCACTATGCATCGCATCTGGGTAAAGGATTTATCAAAGCCTTTACGCTCATTATTGTCTTGATATGCTTTGCCGACTTGGTCGGTCTGCTGTCGCTGCACGATATTTTTGAGCAGATGATGACTACTGTGTGCGAGTAGTGTTTGGGTATAAACCTTTGATTTGTAGAGTTTTGAGTGATAGTAACGATATAATCAGAATAGAGGGCGCGAGGGTACATAATCTCAAAAATATAGACCTTGATATTCCTCGAAATGCGCTTGTTGTCATAACAGGTTTGTCGGGTAGTGGTAAGAGTTCACTTGCCTTTGATACAATCTATGCCGAGGGTCAGCGTAGATATATGGAGACCTTCTCGACCTATGCACGCCAATTTATCGGCTCTATGGAGCGTCCGGATGTGGATAAGATTTCGGGTCTTAGCCCTGTGGTGGCAATAGAGCAGAAGACGGTCAATAAAAATCCTCGTTCAACAGTGGGTACGGTGACAGAGATAGGCGACTTTATGCGTCTGCTCTTTGCCCGTGTATCTACTGCCTACTCTCCGGTTACCGGAGAGCGTATGGTCCACTATACCGATTCGCAGATTTGTGACCTTATTATGGAGCAGTATGCAGGTTGCAAGATAGCACTTCTTGCCCCTGTGGTTAAGGAGCGCAAGGGTCACTACCGCGAACTGTTTGACTCCCTGTCAAAGAGGGGTTATATCTATGCACGCATAGATGGGCAGATACGCGAGTTTATGGCTGGCGAGCGACTTGACCGCTATAAAACCCACTCGATAGAACTTGTTATTGACCGCCTTGAGGTGCGTGAGGATATGCGCGAGCGTATGATGCGCTCAATAGGCGATGCAATGAATCAGGGTAAGGGTACTATGGCTCTGCACGACTATCGTGATAATACAATGCGCTACTATTCGCGCCACCTTATGTGCCCAACAACGGGTGTGGCGTTTGAGGACCCTGAGCCATACACCTTCTCGTTTAACTCTCCAAAGGGAGCCTGCCCGCACTGTAACGGACTTGGCGAGGAGACTGTATTCGATTTGGAGAAGGTGCTGCCGGATAGAGGTATGTCGATAAAACAGGGTGGTATAGCTCCATTGGGTAAGTTGAAAGATAATATCTACTTTGCAACTATCATAGCTCTTGGTCGCAGATATGGCTTTACGGTCGAGACCCCTATCGAGGAGATTTCGGCAGAGGGTCTGCACGCGATACTCTATGGCGATGTAGAGCCTGTGATGGTCGATCTTGCCGACTTTACATATCAGCGCGGTATGCAGATGCGTACTTGGGAGGGTATTGTGGAGTATATCAATGCCACGGCGTCAGATGAGGAGGAGAGTCGTCACGGGGAGAAGTGGCGTGGTCAGTTTGTGCTATATCGCAAGTGTTCGCAGTGTGGTGGCAGCCGTCTGAAGAGTGAGTCGCTGCATTTTAGGATTGGCGATAAGAATATTGCCGAGCTGTCGGAACTCTCTATCACATCACTCTGGCAGTGGATGCAGGGCGTAGAGAGTTACCTTGACGATAAGCAGCGAAAGATTGCTGTAGAGATTATCAAAGAGATTGTTGAGCGTCTGAGTTTTTTGGTCGATGTGGGTTTGGGATACCTCTCGCTCTCTCGAGCATCACGCACACTGTCAGGTGGCGAGAGCCAGCGTATAAGACTTGCAACACAGATAGGCTCGAAGTTGGTAAATGTACTCTATATTCTTGATGAGCCGAGCATCGGTCTGCATCAGAGGGATAATCAACGACTTATAAAGACACTTAAGGCTCTTCGAGATGCCGGCAACTCTGTGATTGTTGTCGAACACGATGAGGATATGATGCGCTCGGCAGATTTTATTGTCGATGTGGGTCCAAAGGCAGGTCGTCGTGGCGGTCATATTGTGGCGGCGGGCAGTTTTAATGATATACTGCATTCGGAGGGTATTACGGCAGACTACCTTACAGGTAGGCGCAGAATAGAGATTCCGCAGAGCCACCGCGAGGGTAGTGGTCAGTGGCTTACTATTCGTGGTGCGAGGGGAAATAATCTCAAAGGTATAGATGTCAGTTTCCCGCTCGGTAAATTGATATGTGTTACAGGTGTGAGTGGCTCGGGAAAGAGTACGCTGATAAATCAGACACTTGTGCCGATAATTTCGCAACATCTCTATCGCTCAATGACGCGACCTTTAGAGTATGATGCAATTGAGGGTCTTGAGAATATTGATAAACTTGTTGTTGTCGATCAGTCGCCAATAGGTCGCTCCCCAAGGAGCAATCCGGCAACATACTCAAATGTCTTTAGTGATATTCGCCGTCTTTTTGAGCTTACTCCTGATGCTCAGGCGCGCGGCTTTAAGGCGGGCAGATTCTCGTTTAATGTTCGCGGAGGTCGCTGTGAGGAGTGTAAGGGCGCGGGTGTGCAGACGATAGAGATGAACTTTTTGCCTGATGTTTATGTCAAGTGTAAGGCGTGTGGCGGCAATCGTTACAATCAGCAGACCCTTGAGGTGAGATATAAGGGTAAGAGTATCAATGATGTACTCAATATGACGGTAAATATTGCTGTGGAGTTTTTTGCGGCAATCCCAAATATATATACAAAACTTAAGGCTATTCAGGATGTCGGTCTTGGCTATCTGACTCTCGGACAGCCGTGTACAACGCTCTCGGGAGGCGAGAGTCAGCGAATAAAGCTCTCATCGGAGTTGTCAAAGAAGGATACGGGTAGAACACTCTATGTACTTGACGAGCCGACAACGGGTCTGCACTTTGAGGATGTAAGACAGCTTCTTTCGGTGCTTGCCAAACTCGCAGATAGAGGTAATACAGTGATTGTTATCGAGCATAACCTCGATGTTGTTAAGGTTGCCGACCATATTATCGATATAGGTCCGGATGGCGGCGAGGGTGGCGGTCGTGTAGTGGCAGAGGGTAGTGTGGAGTCAGTTGCGGCAAACCCAAATAGCTTTACGGGTCACTTCTTGAGAGAAAAGTTGTAAAACAGTGATAAAATACTTATATTTGTAGTAGTTACAAACTATATTTGCTATGGCTGAGAAGAGTTCTTTGCGTATGGTTGCTGCCGATGAGTGGTTGCAGCCTGTTGAGGAGGAGATTGTCCGCCGACACGATGGTTATCTGTCGCGCTTGGAGGCTATTGAGCGTAGTAGTGGCTCGATTGTCGATTATGCCAACGGTTATAAATATTTCGGTTGGCAGTATGACGATATGATGAGCGGCTGGTGGTTCAGAGAGTGGCTGCCTGAGGCGTATGATGTCTATATTTTTGGCGATTTTAACGGCTGGCAGCGTACGCAGTTGCGCCTCAATAAGGATGCAAATGGCGTGTGGAGCATCTTTTTGCCCGAGGCAATGTATGGTTACAGGCTCACTCACGGCTCACTATATAAACTCCATATCCACGGCGCAAATGGCTGGCTCGACCGTATTCCGGCATATGCTACTCGTGTGGTGCAGGATGAGCAGACTAAAGACTATACGGCACAGTTCTGGATTGAGCAGCCGTTTGAGTGGACAGATAGTAACTTCTCGGCTGCAAAGTGTTCTCCGCTGCTTATCTATGAGACCCATGTGGGTATGGCTCAGGAGAAGGAGGGCGTGGGTACATACGCTGAGTTTGAGAAGAAGATTTTGCCAAAGGTGCGTCGTGCCGGATATAATGCCATTCAGGTTATGGCTATTGCCGAGCATCCATACTATGGCTCGTTTGGCTACCATGTCTCAAACTTCTTTGCCCCATCATCAAGGTTTGGTACTCCGGAGGAGCTTAAGTCGCTGATTGATAAGGCACACTCAATGGGTATTGCAGTGATTATGGATATTGTTCACGCCCATTATGTGAAGAATCTCAACGAGGGTATCAATGAGCTTGACGGCTCACAGCATCACTATTCGAAGGAGGGTGGTGCAGGTTATCAGCAGTATTGGGACTCAAAGACCTTTGACTACGGCAAGCACGAGGTTGAGCACTTCTTGCTCTCTAATGTCAAGTATTGGATGGATATATTCCACTTTGACGGCTACCGCTTTGATGGCGTAACCTCGATGATATATCATCATCACGGCTATACAGATTTTGACTGCCGCGAGAAGTTCTTTGACGATGGCGTTAATCGCGATGCGCTCATATATCTTACACTCGCCAATAAGTTGGTGCATAGCATCAACCCTGCGGCAATTACCATTGCAGAGGATGTGAGCGGTATGCCGGGTATGTGCTATCCGATAGAGGATGGAGGTATCGGCTTTGACTACCGCTTGGGTATGGCAATTCCTGACTTTTGGATAAAGCTGCTTGAGGATGTGCCGGATGAGGATTGGAACCTTGATGAGATGTGGAGTATTATGACTTCGCGCCTGCCGGGGGTTAAGACCGTGGCTTATGCCGAGTCGCACGACCAAGCTCTTGTGGGCGATAAGACCATAGCCTTCCGACTGATGGATAAGGAGATGTACTTTGCTATGAATCGTGCCTCTGAGAACCTTGTTGTCGAGCGAGGTATGGCTCTGCATAAGATGATTCGACTGATGACTATCGCAACGGGTGGCGATGCCTATCTGAACTTTATGGGTAACGAGTTTGGTCATCCTGAGTGGATAGACTTCCCGCGTGAGGGTAATAATTGGAGCTATGCACACGCGCAGCGACTTTGGTCGCTCTCGACCAACGGATTCTTGCGTTACTCGCAGCTGGGAGAGTTTGACCGCGCAATGATTCGCCTCGTCAAGCGTAATCGAGTGTTGCAGAATGGCTATCCGTGGCGTTGGAATACCGATTATGATAACAAGAGTCAGACATTCTCACATCGAAATCTGATATTTATATTCAATTGGCATCCTACAGCCTCTATTCCGGACTATATTACCGAGGTTCCGCGCCCGGGTAAATATACCGTTGAACTGACAACAGACGACCCTCGTTTTGGAGGCTTGGGTCGCAATAGTGTTGGTAGTGAGCACTTCTCATATACCGAGAAGGATGCCGACGGAAATCCGCACCACTATATTAAGGTCTATAATACTGCGCGTACGGCGTTGGTGCTGAAATGGCACAGATAAAATAACAAAGGGTGGCTTCAAAAAGTCACCCTTTGTCATTATCTAAAACACCCTTTATCTCTGCCCCAAAGCCTTCTTCAGTGCCCCCGCAAACTTCTGCGGGTCAATGTTGTACTTAATCTGTCCACCCTTGACAATCGACAGACTACCTGTCTCCTCTGACACAACGACAACCACTGCATCTGTAAGCTCGCTCATTCCGATAGCCGAGCGGTGGCGTGTGCCGTAGTCCTTCGGAACATCAGACTGTGTAACGGGCAGAATACACTTTGCAGCGACGATACGATTACCCTCGATAATCACTGCGCCGTCGTGAAGAGGGGCATTCTTAAAGAAGATATTTTTCAGCAGCGACACCGAGAGATTGGCATCTACCGTAATACCGTTCTCTATAATAAACAGCAGGTCATCTTTCTGACGGATGACAATTAGCGCACCTGTCTTGCTGTTGCTCATATCAAGGCAAGCAGAGACAATTGGCGAGGTGTTTATATCCTCCTTCTTGCGAGTTGAAGAGAACATTCGGGCGATAAAGTCGAACTCCTTCTGTCGCATACCGATAATCTGAAGGAATCGACGAATCTCCGGCTGGAAGATGATAATCAGGGCAATAATACCGACACTGACAATCTGACCGAGAATATTGGAGAGCAGCTCCATATTTAGTGCGCGCACCATAACCCAAGTTATGCAGATTGTGATAATTCCGAAGAATATATACGGCGCACTTGTACCCCTTGAGGCGCGATAGATGCCGAACATCAGACTCGCCACAAGGAATATATCGATAAAATCAATCAGTGTAAATGGTATAAAGCCCATTTTACCAATCGGTTAGATGTTACTGCTATTTTGCGCTCTTTGCAGCAGCCTTGTCAGCAGCATAGAGCTCATCTACCTTTGCAAGAACGATAGAGGTGATGTCAAGCTCCTCAGATGCGTCGAGCAGAGCAGTTGCGTTTACAATCATCTTGTAAGCACCGTCAGCGTTAATCTCGTCGATAGCACGCTGCATCAAGTCGCCCATACGGTTCTGGAAAACAACATTCTCCTCCTCAAGTGCGCGGAGCTGCTTCTGTGCGCTCTCCTGATAAGCCGCAACTCTCTTCTGCAAATCCTGCTCCTTGCGCTGAGCCTCGATAGTGGTGATAAGACCCTTCTGATACTTCTCCTGAAGCTGTACCATCTCGTTCTGGAGCTTCTGCTCCTTCTGAGCCAAATCCTTCTGAGTCTTCTCATTCTTGCTCTGAAGAGCAACACCCTCAGTCTTGAAAATCTCAGACTCTGCAAATACAGCATCAGTTCTTACAAAAGCCAAGTCGCCTGCCTTAACTTCACTCTTAGTCTCAGCCTCTGCAGGGGTAGTTGTTGCCTTCTGTGCGTTGGTGCAGCTTGCGGCAAATAGAAGTGCCAGGGCTGCGAAAAGTACCTTTTTCATAAAATATTCTCTGTTTTTAGTTAAAATTTTCATTCAAACTACAAAGGTAGTAATTTTTTGCAAAGTTGCTCTATTTTTCGAAGAATATATAACTTTTTCTTGTTTGCTCGCTGTTAAATTCGTATATTTGTGCTATGGAACTGAGAGCAAATTGCAAAATAAATATCGGTCTTGATGTGCTTCGTCGCAGGGCAGACGGCTTTCACGATTTGAGTACTGTGATGTTCCCTGTACGCGGATTGTACGACACTGTGTCTGTCGAGCAGTCTGAGAGTATGACCTTTGAGCAGCGCGGTATAGTTGTCGATTGCCCTGTGGAGAAGAACCTCTGTGTCAAGGCTGCGCGTCTTATGCAGAGTCGATATGGTGTTGGTAATGTGGCTATTACGCTCAATAAAGTTGTGCCGTTTGGGGCAGGTTTGGGTGGCGGTAGTAGCGATGCTACGGCTGTATTGGTGGCAATGAACGAGATATTTGCGCTCAAATTATCGGAGCAGGAGCTTATAGACCTCGCCGCTCAGTTGGGTAGTGATACCGCCTTTTTTGTTCGCAATAGTGCGCAACTGTGTACGGGTAGGGGGGAGATTATGACCCCGATAGATTTGCCTCTTGCCGGTCTGTGGTTGGTAGTTGTAAAGCCCGACGAAGGGGTCTCAACCGCCGAGGCATATAGCGGTGTTAAGCCGGCAGAACCTGTACAGCCACTCTCTGAGTCTCTGCAATTACCGATAGAGCAGTGGCAGGGGGTTGTGAAGAACGACTTTGAACCTCATATCTTCGAATCGCACCCTGCAATTGCAGCTCTCAAGCAGCAGTTGCTCTCTGCCGGAGCGGTATATGCCTCGATGTCGGGCTCAGGCTCGGCACTGTTTGGGCTGTTTCAGAAGAGACCCGATATAAATATAGAGTCAAAACCATTTATACATATAGAACAACTATGAAAAGAGCTTTAATCTTTACATTTTGCGCATTTGCAACACTCTCTGTATGGGCGCAGAGCCTCAATGTCGGCTCGTACAATATTCGTATGCACTCCAAGGTCGATTATAAGGGTGGCGATGGCTGGACAGAGCGTCGCGATATTATGTGTGACCTTGTTGCATTTACTGCATTCGACATCTTCGGTGCGCAGGAGGTGTGCCACGACCAATTAGAGGATATGCTTGCACGCCTGCCTGAGTATGACTATATCGGTGTTGCTCGCGATGATGGCAAGACTAAGGGCGAGTATAGCCCCGTGTTCTATCGCCGTGACCGCTTTGAGTTGCTTGATAGTGGCACTTTCTGGCTCTCAGAAACCCCTGAAGAGGTCTCATTCGGTTGGGATGCTGCTTGTCGTCGCGTTTGCAGCTGGGGCTATTTTAAGGATAAGCAGACAAAGAAGAAGTTTTGGTTCTTCAATACCCATATGGACCATAAGGGCAAGGCTGCTCGTGTCGAGGGTGCGAAACTTGTCATCTCGAAGATTAAGCAGATGTGTGGCGATGGCGCAAAGGTAATCCTTACAGGCGATTTTAATGTACCTCAAGAGAGTCCTGCTTATAATACCTTTGCACAGAGCGGATTGCTTCAGGATGCCTATATCCTTGCTCCTATCAAGCACGCCCCCGCAGGCACATTTAATAACTTTAAGGTCGGCACACACTCTCCAAAGCGTATTGACCATATCTTTGTTGCCGGTGTAGATGTGCTTCGCTATGGTATCCTCACATACCACTATTGGAGCGACAATAATGGCTCAGATACTAAGCTCAACGATGCACCTACAGGTCTTACTGCCGAGCATCGCGGTGTTCATATGCACTCCGACCACTATCCGGTGCAGGTGTTCGTTAATCTAAAATAGAGACATCTCTTAAAATAGCAGAGGCAGACCCGCAGATCTGCCTCTTATCGTATGTAATAGCTATTGCTACTTTAGAGACTATTCAGTCCACTTGATGGCTGGGCATTGGTCAAAGTCGGTGCTTGTGATAAGGTTCGTGCCCTCGAAGATATTTGCAACATCTTGGTAGTTCTTGAACTTTACATTGATATAGACCGTGCTTAGCTTATTGCAGAATGCGAATACGGTTTGACCAAAGCTCTCTACGGTTGATGGTATAGTTACTCGCTCTAACTGTGAACACTCTATAAATACTGAGTCCCCGATACTCTTAACATTCAGAGGAATATTTATTGACTTAATGCCGCTGCGCTCAAAGGCGTTGTTCCCGATTGATACAATAGATGACGGTATGCTGTATGATGTGAGACTTGTGCAGCCACAAAACATATACGGCTCGATACGCTCTACTGTGCGAGGAAGAATGACCTGAGTAAGTTTTGTACAATCCTCAAACAATCTTTGTTCTAAATGTGTCACGCTCTGTGGAATCTGTATGGAGGTGAGCATTTTACAACCCGCAAAGGCACCTGACTCAATACGCTCAATGCCGTTCTCCAAAACAACAGACTCAAGGTCTGAACCTGCAAAGGCTGATGCTCCGATGCGCTTTGTTGCGCTATGTACCACTACACGCTTGAGTTTACTATAGCAGAATGCCTCCTCTCTAATCTCTTGCAGATTGTGTGAAAGGGTTACAGTGGTTAGCGATTCGCCCTCAAAGGCGTGCGCCATAATCGTTGTTACGGGATATACCACACCTTTATACTGAATACCTCCCCACACTGTTACATTTGAGGTTTTGCCACGCATCGGTTTAGATACGCACATCAGACAAGCCTCCTTTTTATCGGTGTGGATAATATATTCAATGCCATCAATAATAACCTCTGCACCTCTGCCGTTCTCGCTGACAATCTGCGGATTAGTACAAACCTCGCTAATAGAGACTTTGGTCGCTTGTGGAGAGGTTTGAGTGCTTGCCTTTGCCGGAGCACTTTGAGGCTGACTATTTGCCGGAGTGTTTTGAGGCTGACTCTTCTGCTCCTTGTTGTTTCTATTTTTCAGTTCGTTTATAACCTCATTGGTAACAGCCTTGCCAATCTTTTTGAGGAAATTTTGGGCTGTTATCTCAGAAGCTGATACAAATAATAACGCAACTAAAACAGTTAAAAGTTTTTTCATACAGGTTAATGTTTGGGTATGTTACTCGTCTTACCTCTTCAGGTACTTGTCTATAGCTGCGGCAGCCTTACGACCTGCACCCATCGCGAGAATAACGGTTGCTGCGCCTGTGACAGCATCGCCACCTGCAAAGACTCCCGGGCGAGAGGTTTGACCCTCATCATCTGCAACGATACAGCCACGGCGAGTGGTCTCAAGGTTTGTGGTTGTCGAGGCGATAAGCGGGTTTGGAGATGTTCCGAGTGCCATAATAACTACATCACAAGCGATTTCGAAGTCTGAGCCAGCCACCTCGACAGGAGAACGACGACCGCTTGCATCAGGCTCGCCAAGCTCCATCTGCACGCAGTTGATACCTGTAACCCAACCCTTATCGTCACCCAAGATGCGTGTTGGATTTGTCAGCATACGGAACTCGATACCCTCCTCTTTTGCGTGGTGTACCTCCTCTACGCGCGCAGGAAGCTCTTTCTCCGAGCGGCGATAGACGATAGTTGCATCAGCACCGAGTCGTTTTGCGGTACGCACAGCGTCCATAGCAACATTACCTCCGCCAACAACAACTACACGCTTACCGACATAGATAGGTGTATCGTAGTTATCATCATAGGCGCGCATAAGGTTTGCGCGAGTCAGAAACTCATTTGCCGAGAGAACTCCATTAAGGTTCTCGCCCTCAACACCCATAAATCGTGGCAGACCCGCACCTGAGCCTACAAATACTGCATCAAAGCCCTCGTCATCAAGCAGACTATCGACCGTAACGGTACGACCAACAATAACATCGGTCTCGAACTTGACACCCAAACGGCGCACGCTATCTATCTCCTTAGCTACAACAGCCTTCTTCGGCAGGCGGAACTCAGGGATGCCATATACAAGCACACCGCCCACCTCGTGCAGAGCCTCAAAGACAGTAACATCATAGCCGAGCTTTGCCAAGTCGCTTGCACAAGCAAGACCCGCGGGACCACTACCCACAATAGCCACACGGCGACCATTTGTCGCAGGAAGCTCCACGCTCTGTGGGTTCTCAAGACGCCAATCGCCGACAAAACGCTCAAGTTTACCGATAGCTACACTCTCGCCCTTGATGCCGAGGATGCAGCTGCCCTCGCACTGACTCTCCTGTGGGCATACGCGACCGCAGATGCTTGGCAGTGAAGAGTCGTGACCGATAATCTCTGCTGCGCCCTTTATATCGCCACCCTTCAGTGCCTCGATAAAGTGCGGAATTTGAATTCCTACCGGACAAGCAGCTACGCAACGAGGATTTTTACAATTCAAGCAACGAGAAGCCTCAAGCGACGCCTCTTCGAGATTATAACCATAGCATACCTCCTCAAAGTTAGTAGCTCGGACTGCCGGATCTTGTTCGCGCACCGGCACGCGCGGTATCTTATTTGCCATAACAAACTATTTATCCAAACCAATATTACACTTATGTCCCTCAGCTCGCTCCTTCTCTATTGCAAGTGCGCGCTGCTCCTGTGTGCGATACATACCCTGACGACGCATAGCCTCGTCAAAATCGACCTCGTAGGCATTAAACTCAGGTCCATCTACGCAGGTAAACTTCGTCTTGCCTCCAATTGTTACTCGGCAAGCTCCACACATACCCGTACCATCGACCATAAGAGCGTTGAGCGATACTATACAAGGGAGGTCAAACTTCTTGGCAGTCATCGTAACAAACTTCATCATAATCATCGGACCAATAGCCACGCAGCAATCATACTGCTTGCCATCCTCAGTGATAAGTTTCTCGAGCAGAGCCGTTACAAGACCGTGGAAACCCTCACTGCCATCGTCGGTTGCAATGTAGAGATTTGATGCCACTGCACGCATCTTCTCGGTATAGATAAGCATATCCTTTGTCTTGGCACCGATAATGACATCAGCCTCAACACCGTGCTCCTTAAGCCACTTTACCTGCGGATAGACAGGTGCTGTACCAACACCACCGGCAACAAAAATAAAACGCTTGGATTTTAGCTCCTCCAATGACTCATGTACAAAATCAGACGGGCGACCCAAAGGACCCGCTACATCGGCAAAAGAGTCTGCTGCACCCTTTGCAACAATCTTTCGTGTCGATACGCCTAAAGCCTGTGTAACCATCGTTACACTACCCTCCGCAGCATCGTAATCTGCAATGGTTAGAGGCACACGCTCGCCCTTCTCGTCTGCACGAACAATGATAAATTGTCCGGGCTTTGCTGACTTGGCAATACGAGGGGCAAGGACCTTAGTCTGCCATATACCCTCTGCCAACAGCTCTCTACTCAATATTTCAACCATAAATTATATTGTTTAATTCTCTACTATTGCACTAACCTTAAAACTCTTTGCCGGCTGTCGCGGGTCGTTGCTTATGATAGTTATCCTATCTACAACTGCTCCAAAATCACTCTGCGACGGGTCAAATGAGACCTCTAACGACGACTTTTGGTCACTTTGCAGGTGATTACTACCGACAAGACGCACATCAAATAGCCCCTTGCCGTTCTCTATCTTTCTGATTATCAACGGCTCAAGACCTATATTTGTAATATCTATTGTCCGATATACTCTCTTTGAGGTGCGTTTTAAAGTGCCAAATTTAATAAAATTTTCACTCAGTTGTATCGTCTGCCACTCTTTATTATTCGATTTTTCGATACTATCTATTGCAATGGCGTTGAGGATAATCTCATATCGTGACAAATTTCCATCTATATAGAGCTGCAAAACCTCCCGAATAGAGCCGTACAGGTCGCTGCTCTTGCCTATGTCGTAGCCAAAATTAATCTCGCCACGCTCCTTTGGCAGCAGCCTCTGCGGATAGTGAATATTCAACTCTCCGCTGCCCTCTCGTCTTTTTATCTCAATCTTTACAGCCTTGTCGGAGGTGTTGATAATCCCGATACTGCTCATCACTGCCGCACCATGCTCAACATAGCCAAAGGCGTGCGAATTAGACTCTAAACGCACACCATTGTAGGCTATGAGCGGATATTGCTCGGCAATACTCTTTTTTCGAGGGGTAATATTGCCCATTATCGTCAGCGGAATGTTCCCCTGCGAGGTGTTTACAATTACTTTACGAACAAATCGACCCGACGGCTGACCCATAGGCTCAAAGCGAACAGTAAGCTCACTGCTCTTTTGTGGCAGTATCGGCTGGCGCGAAAAATCTGCCTTTGTACAACTACACCCAACAGCCACTCCAAGAATCACCACCGGCTCACTGCTGCCGTTGCTTGCCACGAAAGTATGACTTACAACCCCGCCATCCTCGGCAATAGTACCAAAGTCGTGGCGCGGCTGAACAAAGCATAGGGCACTGTTCTGAGCCGACAACGACCCAAAAAATAGGCTGAAAAGCCCCAATAATAATATAGGTAATGACCTTTTCACGACACAAAGTTACATTTTTTTTAATTTTTTTCACAAAATATTTGGCAGGATAAAATATTTGCTCTATATTTGCACCACGAAAAACGCAGAAAGCTTCTGCGAAGGTTCTTAAAAACGCCTGAATAGCTCAGTCGGTTAGAGCACATGACTGTTAATCATGGGGTCCTAGGTTCAAGTCCTTGTTCAGGCGCAATTGCGCGAGGGTTGCAAGAGCGATGCCGAAGCGGTGTGGATAGCACTTCGGTTGAACGCAGAAAGTCTTGTTGTCCCAAGCCATTTTTCGGGAGTTTAGCTCAGCTGGTTCAGAGCATCTGCCTTACAAGCAGAGGGTCGGCGGTTCGAATCCGTCAACTCCCACTTATCAGAAGACACGCTACTCAATCGAGTAGCGTGTTTTTTTGTTTGTTTTGCTCTTTGTGTGCAAGCCCACAGAGCAAACAAACAAAAAAACGCAAGCCTTGGCTTGCCTTCTGATTTGTGGTACTTGACGGAGTTAGAGTTAATGGGCGGTTACCTCCTCGGCTAATCGCGCACCCGCTGTGCGGACTGCGCTGCCTCGTCGGTGATGACGCACAGTATCAAAAGATACTATGCGACATTCAAAGCCGTCAACTCCCACGAGAGAAATAAAATCAATGACAAAGCCACTCAATAGAGTGGCTTTTGTTGTATCTGTGGGTATGGGAGTTTACTTACAAATACCCATAGATACGGCAAAAGTAGCGTACGAAGTACGGCTTTGTCATTGACTTTATTTCCGAGGGGACAGACGGATCGCAGCGCAATAATCGCCGCAGGCGATGCGCTGCAATCCTCTTTTTTTGTTGTGAAAATAGCACAACTACTGCCGCTAACCTTTTTCTCGTCAATGGACAGGCGGTGCAGAAAGTACAGCGCAATAATCGCCGCAGGCGATGCGCTGCAATCCTATTTGTGAGTAAAATGCTGAACGCAAACATTTTCCGCTGATGCGGTATGAATAAAATAAATTGGTGCGTGACGGGACTACATCATTCCCTACACGCACCAACTTTATGTGTTGATAGGTTTTCTATTACTTCTTGCTAAGTGAGAGAATCACGGTGAAGGATTCGAAGGTATCCATAAACTCCTTCCCCAATGCTGCAATCTGCGCTGCATCGAGTTTCAATCCCTCGTTCTCCTTCTCTATAAGGTCCACCATACCACCGAGCCAAGCGGTCTGCTTAGGAATGATGATGAAGAGGCGGTCGCCATCCTCATCGGGGAATGAGGTAGCATTTACCTTATAAGTATCGCTGCCTTCGTAGAGGTTGAAGACAAGGTTGTTGCCATTCAGGGTGTAGTTTTTTACCTTTGCCTCACCATCGAGTGTGTGGTTAAGTTTTCCATCAGCTGCGAATGTAGCATCGGCAAAGAACTTCTTCATCACATCGATAATGCGGTCACCGTGCATTGCATCTACCGGGATATAGTTCTGACCCTGGAAAAGAACACCTTCAGGCAACTGAAGTGCGGTCTTGCCTTCGGCTGGTTCTACTTTTACTGCTGAGTTCAAGTATGTATAATTACCCTTTATGTCGAAAGATTCTTTTGCACTATATAAAATGATTTCACCAAACTCAGGATGTTCAGGATTGCCACCTGCTTTATAGATTAGCTTTTCTCGAGTTATCTCTACAATGTTGCTATACTCTTTGGAATTCGACATTGTATTAATCAATCTATTCCCGTCAAAGCGATAACTTCCAGCGCTTTCCGTCCAACCGATTTTGTTATTATAACCAACCTCTTTATATGTGCCATCTGCTTGGAAATCGATAAAACCACTCGCCTCCGGCGTAAAGTTAAACCATTTACCCACAATCAACTGCGGATAGTCCTTATATGGGTCCACATCATCGTCATTTTCACAACTGCTCATCGCAAAGCCGAGCACCACAGCCACAAGGGCAATTCCAAACATTCTGAATGTCTTCATAACTCTAATTTTAAATTGTTATACTGTTGATTTATATGCACAAAAAATGGCGTTACTGCTCATAATAAGCCGTAACGCCAATATAAAATGTAGGTATAAAACCGCTAACTACCTGATTATCAGACAGATTACAAATGGGGGGGGGTATTTATGGCAGACACACAAACGACTGCATCCGAAGTGCAGTTCTTATTGCCGAAGTATGTCGCCAAAAAGTTATTCATAACCCAAGTCACTCAATTTCAATGTGTAAAGGTAATACTTTTTTTTGATACGATGTATCATAAAAAGTGATTTTTTACCTTAATTATACTTAATTTATACTACATAGAAGGTTACACGGGAGAGGTAAAAATAGATTTAAGTGGTTTTATACAAAAAAAGTCACTTTACAACACAAATGTCTAAAGTGTTGAATATAAACAAATTCGTCGGTGAAATGTCATTCACCGACGAAAAAGGATAGTCATATATGTTTGCCTTCTAATTTGTATATAGCCACTTTATTTAACCTCCACGAATGGATAGCTCTCGCGTGCTACAAAGCGATAGAGGTGAGCTACGCAGCCCTGATATGGTTTCTGTTTCTTGCTATGGGAGATATAGAAGTAGTTATTGCCGAGTGAGTGGATGCCTGTTGAGGCATTGTCGAAGTGCCAGCCGTGGATAGGGTGGTGGTTAGGATCTACCATACCCCTGCCGGAGATTGTCAGAACATTACCCTTCTTATAGTAATCCACGCCTTCAAGGGTCTGCTTTTTAGGGGCGATGTTGCCATCGACAGCCATAAGGGTAAAGTTTGCAAAATCATCTTTTGGACCTGTATATGTTGCAAGCATCCAGAAGTTACGATGCTTGTCGTACTCCATATTCTGCACACCCCAATTTCTGTTGCCTGTATAGACAAAATAGCGACCCGCAGGCTTCTTAGGACCCGATTGGTGCATATTATCCTCAGAGAGTGGCTGCTCATATTTAGCCCAATCCTTAGTGTCGTATTGGAGCAACACCTGATAGTTGTTATCTGTGCGCTCTTTATCGCCATAGATGCCGTAAGAGATTGTAAGATAGTGCTTTGAGTCGCTCTTGCCGAACTTTGGACCAAAAGTAATGCCATCAAAACCGCTACAGCCGAAACGATGCTCAAGAGTTTTGCCGCCCTGCTCGACCTTTGCCATATAGTCCTCATAAACTGTTGGTAAATAGACGGTTGTCATTATGCCGTCTTTCTCTGCGCTCATATCTCGGCGGTTAATTTTATCCACATCGAATATGGCAACATAAAATGCGGTGTCAAACTGCTTGTTCGAGTTCTCCATTGCCAATATACCCTTACCGATAGAGTCGTGCTTGTACTCCAATGAGCCATAGAGACGACCATCGGCATCGTTAAACTCAAGGCAGCCGAGGTGTCCGAGCAGACCGGTTACAGTGCCGATAACATTACCGTTCATATCAGCCTTTACGAGCATTGTGGTAAATGAAAAGTAGATATGCTCTCGCTCTGTATCGACAGCGATACCCTGTATATGACCGGCTCTCCACATTCCGGCGTCTATCTGCTTTGGTAGCTGCTCGTAAGGTGTGGCTGCACTGATTGTCGCAATGCCTAAGCATAGCGTGGTAAGGATTGTGAGTAGGTGTTTCATAATTATTTAGGTTACTGTTTATTTCGCTGTTGAATGATCTATATCGCAGCCGGCGCAGTTGCCTGTACATACAGAGTCGTTATCGCAACTCTCGGCTGCAATATCCTCGCGCGTCTCCTGCACGGCACACTTAATGCCGAGACGCTTCATATTCGGGTTTGTTGATATCTCCGACTCGATGTGATGACCCTTGACCATCAGTGTTATGGAGAGTGCAATGCCGAAAAATGCGACAGCTCCGATAGAGAAAAGTATTACTACTAAAATATTGGACATAAGCAAGTTATAAGCGTTATTTAAATTTATTTTGTATCAAAGTGTCTTAACTCTTTGAAATCTCGCTACAAATTTATAAATTTGTCTGAAATTTTGCAAACTATGAGAATCGTAATTTCTGGTGTTGAGGAGATGGGCAATCATCTTGCCAAGATGCTCAGCGGTAATGGACACGACATAACGGTTATTGACCAAGACCCCAAGTTGCTTGCCGAGCTGAGCAGCTTTGCCGATGTTATTACCATAGATGGCGATGCAACCACCTTTGCCACTCTTCGTAAGGCGGCTGTGCGTAAGTGTGACCTCTTTATCGCTGTTGATTCTATCGAGAACGATAATATCCTCTCGGCAATGATGGCAAAGCAGTTAGGTGCAAAGAAGTCTATCGCCCGCATTGACAATAACGAGTACCTTGAGCCGAATAACAAGGAGATGTTTATCAATATGGGTATCGACTACCTGCTCTATCCCGAGAAGATTGCTGCTGAGGAGGTTATCAACCTGCTCGGTCACTCTTCGACTACGGAGTTTGTCGATTTCTCAAGTGGTAAGTTGTCGCTTGTCGGTTTTCGTCTTGAGCCAAACTCCCCGCTTGTGGGTAATGTTATGTCGGGCTTTGACGATGAGCAGACGCTCAACTATCGCACCGTGGCAATTATGCGTGAGGGCGTAACGATTATCCCGCGTCAGAGCGATACATATATGGTGGGCGATATGGTCTATACCATCTCTCGCCACGACTCTGTTGGCGAGGTTATGGCTCTGTCGGGCAAGAGTAGCGTGAGCGTCAATAATATGATGATTCTCGGCGGCTCCCGTATAGGTGTGCAGATTGCGCAGGCTCTGCAAAATAATGTCAATATAAAACTTATCGACTACAATGCCGATAAGGCTTACCGCCTTGCAGAGATGCTCGACCGCACCCTTATCATCCATCAAGACGGACGCGATACCGACGCGATGATGGAGGAGGGACTTGCAAATATGGATGCCTTTGTTGCCGTAACGGGTCGTAGTGAGACCAATATCCTTACAGCAATGCTCGCCAAGCGTATGGGTGTGAAGAGAGTTATCGCCGAGGTCGAGAATATGAACTATATCAACATCGCCGATTCGGTGGGTGTCGATACCATAATAAATAAAAAGATAGTTACCGCTTCCAACATCTTCCGCTTTACCATGTCAACCGATGTGCTTGCTATTAAGTGCCTTACAGGTAGTGATGCAGAGGTGTTGGAGTTTATCGTCAAGCCAAACTCTCCGGCAACCAAATCTACCATCAGTCAGATGGGGTTGCCTGAGGATGTTATTATCGGCGGTATAGTCCGTGGCGACAGAGTATTTATCGCCTCCGGCAATATGCAGATAAATGCTTACGACCGAGTTGTCGTCTTTGCAATGCCATCGGCGATAGCAGAGATAGGTTATTACTTTAATTAATTTTGAAATTTTGAATTTTATGAGGTTTTTACTGCCGCTAACTCGATATGTCACCAATGGGCAGTACAAGTAGTACAGCCCATCGGCTCCAATCGAGCCGAGCGTGGTAAAAACACTCCTAAAATTCAAAATTGTGGGAGAAGTGAGGTTTTTGCTGCCGCTAACCTTTTTCTCGTCAATGGGCAGTACCACAAGTACAGCCCATCGCCTCGAAAAACGCCGAGCGTGGTAAAAACGCTCCTAAAATTCAAAATTTGGGAGAGGTGAGGTTTTTGCTGCCGCTAACCTTTTTTCTTGCCAATGGGCAGTACCACAAGTACAGCCCATCGCCTCGAAAAATGCCGAGCGTGGTAAAAACACTCCTAAAATTCAAAATTGTGGGAGAAGTGAGGTTTTTACTGCCGCTAACCTTTTTCTCGCCAATGGGCAGTACCGCAAGTACAGCCCATCGGCTCCAATCGAGCCGAGCGTGGTAAAAATACACCTAAAATTCAAAATTGTGGGAGAAGTGAGGTTTTTGCTGCCGCTAACATTTTTCTTGCCAATGGGCAGTACCACAAGTACAGCCCATCGCCTCGAAAAACGCCGAGCGTGGTAAAAATACTCCTAAAATTCAAAATTGGGGTAAAGTAGAGCCGTATAAGATGTAAAAGAGAACAAAAAAATATAACTACCATGTATATAGCAATTGCAGGAAATATCGGCAGTGGAAAGACAACTCTGACCGAGATACTTACAAAGCACTATGGTGCAAAGGCTTACTATGAAGATGTAGATAATCCCTATATCTCCGACTTCTACGAGGATATGAACAGGTGGGCGTTCCAGTTCCAAGTTCACTTTTTGGCGAGCCGTATTCGTCAGACTATGGATATGCTCTCTGATGGCTCGGAGAATGTCTTTCAAGACAGAACGATATATGAGGATGCTCATATCTTTGCAGGCAATTTGCACCAAATGGGGCTGATGTCGGGTAGAGATTTCGGAACTTATATGAAGCTGTTTGATATCTCTACCGATCTTATTCCAAAGCCCGATTTGTTGATATATCTCAAGTCGAGCATCGATACTTTGGTGCGTCAGATACGCAAGCGTGGCAGAGACTATGAGCAGAATATCGACATCGACTACCTCAGGCGTCTGAACGACCGCTATAATGAGTGGGTTGAGAATTACGAGGGTGAGGTGTTTATTATCGACAAGGACAATATGGACTTTGTAGAGAATATCAAGGTGCTTGATTCGCTCTACAAGCGTCTTGATGAGATACATGCAGAGCGTCCTGCTGTGCGACAGGCATCATTTAATTGGTAGATTTGGCGATGCGGCAGCTTCCTGAAGAGTTTGTTGAGAATATGTGCCAACAGTTGGGCAGCAGTGAGGCAGAGCGGCTCTTTGAGTCGTTGGATGGCTCATCGCCTGTGTCTGTGCGCATAAATCCGCAGAAGTGGTGCGGAGATGAGTGGGGGAGTCTTTTGCCGTGGAGTGTGAATGGTCGTTATCTTGCTGATAGACCACAGTTTACAACAGATATACCGTTTGTTGCGGGTGCATACTATGTTCAGGAGGCTGGCTCTCAGTTTATAGACTACATACTACGCTCTGAAGGGGTAGATAGTGGCAGGATTCTCGATATGTGCGCAGCCCCGGGAGGCAAGAGTACCCTCTATTCAACGGTTGTTGGCAACAGGGGTCTTGTGGTGGCAAATGAGTATGTGAGAAATCGTGCCAATATTCTTGCCGACAATATCCGTAAGTGGGGTTTGGGTAATGTTGTTGTGACAAATAACGACCCGCAGCATATAGCTCAGTTTGAGGAGTGGTTTGATGTTGTGGCGGTAGATGCACCTTGCTCGGGCGAGGGAATGTTTCGCAAAGATGAGGTTGCGCGAGAGGAGTGGAGCGGTCAGAGTGTTCAGATGTGTGCTGCAAGGCAGCGTTCAATACTCTCGCAGGCGTGGCAGTCGCTTCGCAGTGGTGGCTTGTTGATATATAGCACCTGTACATTCAATACCACTGAGGATGAGGGAATTCTTGAGTGGATGTGTGATGAGTGGGGCGAGGATATTGTGGCGTGCAATAGGGTAGAGTTACCTGATGATTGGGGAGTTAGCAGGGTCGATGTTGGAGCTTTTCAGGGCTTTAAGTTCTTCCCGCATAGGGTGGCAAGCGAAGGCTTTTTTGTAGCTGTTGCCCGTAAAAGTGCCGATTGTGGCGGTCGCACTTCGCAGCCGAAGGCTCGTAAGAAGATTATGACCGATGCCCCAAAGGAGGCGATAAAGGAGTTGTCGCGCTGGGTTAGCGGGGCGGATGTTCGTTTTGCAGCTGTTGCTGATAGTTACTACTGCTATCCTGCGGAGTACTATGAAGATATAAAGAGCCTTGCAAATGCGCTGACGGTTATCTACTCGGGGGTCGAGATGGGGCAGATTTTTAAGGGCAAACTAAAGCCGGAGTGGTCACTCTCGCAGTCTGTGTGGGTTAATCGGAGGGCAGTGCTTGTGGCAGAGGTTGATAGAGAGGTTGCGCTCGACTACCTGCGCAAGCGGGATATTGCAGCTACATATTTTAGCGAGGGTATAAACCTTGTTGTATGTGACGGCTATCCGATAGGTTATGTCAAGAGAATTGGCAACAGAGTGAATAATATGTATCCTAATTCGTTGAAAATAAATAATTTATAAGATATGTCAGAGAAGTTATTCTACACAATGGGAGAGGTGGCAGAGATGTTTGATGTCAATGCCTCGCTGATTCGTTATTGGGGCACTCAGTTTCCAAGCCTTAAGCCTCAGCGAAATAAGAAGGGCAACAGACTCTTTACCCCTGCGGATATAGAGACTCTTAAGCGCATCTACCACTATGTCAAGGAGTGCGGTATGACACTTGAGGGTGCAAAGAAGGCTCTGCGTGGCGATCGCTCTGCTGCTCCGGAGGGCAATGCCGATATGGAGCTGCTGGACCGTCTGCACTCGTTGCGCTCTATGTTGGTCGCTGTCAGAGACTCTATGGATGACGAGCAGGCGGTTGAGGCTGTGCAGGGTGCAGGTAGCACAGAGGCGGCTGAGGAGGCAGAGCAGCCACAGCGTCCGAAGTATAAAGAGCAATCGTTGTTTGATTTTTAGTGTAATGATATGAAAATCAAGGATGTAACAGATAGAATAGAGAGTTTCGCACCACTCTCGTTGCAGGAGTCGTATGACAATGCGGGTCTTATTGTAGGTCGCTATGATGACACTCTGCAGGGCGGCGTGTTGTTGGCTGTAGATGTTACCGACGAGGTGATAGATGAGGCTATAGAGCGTGGCTGTAAGATGATTGTCACTCATCATCCTATTGTTTTCCATCCTCTGAAACGATTTAACTCCGCTTCGCTTGTCGAGCGTTGTGTCGAGAGGGCGATTAAACACGATATAGCACTCTATGCTTGCCATACAAATCTCGACTCGGCACGCCACGGCATGAGCTGGCGACTCGGGCAGTTGCTCGGTGTGGAGAATATGCAGGTGCTTGAGCCGACGGAGGAGGGTGTTGGCTTTGGTAGCGTCGGAGAGCTTGCAGAGCCGATGAAGACGGAGGAGTTTTTTGCCCGCCTGAAGAGTGTGTTGGGCTGTGGAGCGGTACGCCATAGTGCGGTTGTGAAGAGTAGCGTAAAGCGTGTGGCGATATGCACAGGTGCAGGTGGCTCGATGATAGGAGCCGCTGCTGCGTCGGGGTGCGATGTCTATGTTACGGCAGATGTAAAGTATAACGATTATTACACTCCTGACGGTCGTTTTATCCTCTGTGATGTGGGTCATTTTGAGAGCGAATATTGCGCAATAGATTTATTATTCGATATTTTGGCGGATTTGTCAAAAATTTTTAGTAACTTTGCGCTCCATAAGAGCGCGAATTCAAAAAATCCGATGAACTACTATGTGTAGTTGTCTGATTTACAGTAGTTTACGAGGTAAGAGAATATTAAAAAACAATTATATATGGCTACAACAAAGAAAACCGCAGAGGTAGATTACTCGATGTACGAGAAGATTATGGCTCTTTACGAGTTGCAGAAGATTGATTCGCAGATTGATGAGATCAACAAGGTAAAGGGCGAGCTTCCGGACGAGGTGCAGGATCTTGATGACGAGATTGCCGGTCTCAATACCCGCGTTGAGAGTATCAATGCCGAGATTGAGGAGTTGGCTGCTTTGACCCGCCAGCGTCGTCGCCAGATTGATGAGGCTAATCTGCTTATTGCCAAGTATAATGAGCAGCAGTCTAATGTTCGCAACAACCGCGAGTTTGATGCTATCGCTAAGGAGATTGAGTATCAGGAGCTTGAGATTCGTCTTGCAGAGAAGCATCTGAAGGAGTATGCAGCAGCTACCAAGGTTAAGAAGGGCAAGGTAGAGCAGACTGAGGCAGTTATTGCAGAGCGTAATGTAGATCTTGATGCAAAGCGTGCAGAGCTTGCTAATATCGAGAATGAGACAGCCGATCAGGTTGCAGAGCTGACAGCGCAGGCTGAGGTTGCAAAGCAGAAGATTGATGACCGTCTGCTTACAGCTTACAATCGTATTCGCAGCAAGGTGCGCAATGGTCTTGCAGTGGTGACTGTTCAGCGTGATGCTTGCTCAGGTTGCTTCAACCGTATCCCGCCACAGCGTCAGGTAGAGGTTAGCATGGGTAAGAAGCTGATTGTTTGTGAGTATTGCGGTCGTATTCTTGTTCCATCTGACGAGCAGTAAGATATCTTATGATAAGATAAATCTCCGAAAATCAATTTTTCGGAGATTTTTTTTATACCTTTGTTAAGACAAATAACAATAATACTATGGAGATACTTCTATTATCTATAATATGTGCGCTTATTGTGGGCGGTGTTGCCGGATTTCTCTTCGGTAAGAGGGGTGTCACTGCTGCGGAGCAGAAATCGGAGTCTCTTGAGCAGCAGGTGACCCGATTGCAGATAGAGTGCGGCGGTTTGCAGACAGAGAAGAGACTGCTTACAGAGCGTATCGAGGCAGAGAGGGTGCAGAGCGAGAAGTTGGAGGCTCGTCGCCGTGAGGAGTTTGCGCAGCAGTTGGAGCTTGTTAAATCTCAACTCAAACGGGAGTCGGAGCAGACAAACCGTCAGAGCATAACCGAGATTATGCGCCCATATCAGCAGCAGTTGGAGGAGCTGAAGCGTCAGAGTGGCGAAAATCGCGCGACCCTTGAGACCCATATCAAGACCCTTGTAGCTACGGGTGGTAAGTTGAGTAGCGAGGCAGACCGTTTGGCTCGCGCACTGAGTAGCGATGTGCGTATGCAGGGTAATTTGGGCGAGAAGTTGCTCGAAGATTTGTTGGCAGGTTCAGGTCTTATTGAGGGGAAACAGTACCTGTTGCAGCGAACTATCCGTCAGGGTGCGGGCGTGTCGTCAAAGAATGAGGATACCGGCAGGGTAATGAAGCCTGATGCGATGATATTCTATCCGGCAACCAAGAGTGTGCTATATATTGACTCAAAGTTCCAGTTGCCGACAGATATAGATGACAATATGGATGCAGCCCGTCAGGAGGAGGTGCTCAAAGAGTTCAGCCTCCGTCTGCGTACACAGGTCAAGAGTTTGGCGGCAAGGGGCTATCAGCGTTATAAGCACGAAGAGTATGTCTCACTACCTTATGTTATAATGTTTGTGCCAAGCGATAAGGCTCTGATGGCTGTAACGGCGTATGATAAGACGCTGTGGCTTGATGCCTTCAATAGTAAGGTCTTTATTGCAAGTGAACGCCATCTGCTGATGCTTATAGAGATGATAAGCGTTGTTTGGGTGCAGCAGCAACATCTTGATAATCAGGATAAAATTGTTGCTCAGGCATCTATAATCCTTGACCGAGTGACCGACTTTGTAGATAGCTTTGACGATATTGGTCAGAGCCTTGAGCGTGCCGTGGCTGCTTTTGAAAAGACCAAAAAGAAGGGTATCGGTGGCGGTCAGACAATCTCTGTGGCAGTCAGAGATATGCTTAAGTTGGGCATCAAACCACAAGTGGGAAAGCAGAAGAAACTCGACGCTCAGCTTGCCGATGCAGGACTTGAGGGCAGCGAGGACTAACCGTAAATCATATAGTCCATAACAATATCGTGCGGCTCGTTGGGAATATCCTCAGCGAGCTGTTCTGCATAACATACACCTATCTTGATGGCGCGAAAACCACTACGGGAGAGGTATTTATCGTAATACCCCTTGCCTCTGCCACACCTTTTGCCATCCGTAGTAAAGGCTACCCCCGGAACGACTATTACATCAATCTCATCAGGGCTTATCGGCTCACTGCCTTGCGGCTCCTCTATGCCGAAAGCTCCCACCTTGAGCGACGAAGGGGTGTATGGGTAAAAATCCATATCATCACCCGCTACACGGGGCAGTACAACGCGCTTTGTCTGCGATAAAAGCTCTATCAACTCAAAACTCTGCACCTCATCAGATAGAGATGCATATAGAGCAACGGTTTTGGCACTCTTTATGGACTCTGAAGAGGCAATTCTGCTGAGTATCAGTGTAGATTTGTCGGCTTTCTGCTGGGCAGTCAGAGCCTTTACGGCACTTTTTGCGGCTCTGCGTATGTCAGATTTACTTTTAGTCACGGTTTAAATGGTTAAAAAGTGGCAAAAATGTTTTGTTATTTGACAAACAATAACTATATTTGTACAATGTTATAAGTATAGTGCAATCAATTTTTCTACAAAATAAACATAACTAATTTTTATTTCAAAACATTATGGGTTGTTTTTTAACTAATTCTTCTTTGGGAAGAAAGTTGGTGATGAGCATCTCGGGTTGTTTCCTCGTGCTTTTCCTCCTCTTCCACATGGCAATGAATGTTGTAGCACTTATCGGTGACGGTTCTGCTTACAATGTGATTTGCGGTTTCTTGGGTGCTAATTGGTACGCATTGGTTGGTACCGCAGTGCTCGCATTGGGTGTACTTGTACACTTTGTGTACGCATTTATCCTTACTTGGCAGAATCGCAAGGCTCGTGGTAATGTGCGTTACGCAGTTACTGTAACTGAGAAGGGTGTAGATTGGTCTTCTAAGAACATGCTCCTTCTTGGCGTTATCGTTATTTTGGGTCTGTTGCTCCACCTTACCCACTTCTGGTCAAAGATGATGCTCGTAGAGCTTATGGGTCAGCACGCCAACAACCTTGGTCTTGCTCCAACCGATGGTGCAGCTCTGATTCAGTACACCTTCTCACAGTGGTACAATGTAGTTCTCTACCTTGTATGGTTTGCTGCTCTTTGGCTCCACCTCAATCACGGTGTTTGGTCTATGTTCCAGACAGTAGGTTGGGCTAACGATACTTGGCTTCCACGCCTTAAGTGCATTGCAAAGCTCGTATCGGGTCTTATCTTCCTCGGTTTTGCTGTTGTTGCAGTGGTATTCTACATTAAGAGCCTCTGCCCTTGCTGCTAATCTACGATTTGTAACAATAAAATAGAAAAAGATATGGCATTCAAATTAGATTCCAAAATTCCTGCTGGTGAGTTGGCTCAGAAGTGGAGCAATCACAAAGCAGCTATCAAGGTTGTCAGCCCTGCCAATAAGCGCAAGCTCGACATCATCGTTGTAGGTACAGGTTTGGGAGGTGCTTCTGCAGCTGCTTCTCTTGGTGAGCTTGGCTACAATGTAAAGATTTTCTGTATTCAGGACTCTCCACGCCGTGCGCACTCTATCGCAGCACAGGGTGGTATTAATGCAGCAAAGAACTATCAGAACGATAACGACTCTGTATATCGCCTTTTCTACGATACTATCAAGGGTGGTGACTATCGTGCTCGTGAGGCTAATGTATATCGTTTGGCAGAGGTTTCTAACCTCATTATCGACCAGTGTGTAGCTCAGGGTGTACCTTTCGCTCGTGAGTACGGCGGTCTTTTGGCAAACCGTTCATTCGGTGGTGCTCAGGTATCTCGTACATTCTATGCTCGTGGTCAGACCGGTCAGCAGCTCCTTCTCGGTGCTTATGCAGCCCTCAATAAGGAGATTCACAATGGCTCTGTAAAGTCTTATACTCGTCACGAGATGCTCGATATCGTTATCGAGGATGGTGAGGCACGCGGTATTATTGCTCGTAACCTCGTTACAGGTGATATTGAGCGTCACGGAGCTCACGCAGTAGTTATTGCAACAGGTGGTTATGGTAATGTATTCTTCCTCTCTACCAACGCAATGGCTTCAAACGGCTCTGCTGCATTCCAGTGCTACCGTAAGGGTGCAGGTTTTGCAAACCCTTGCTTCACTCAGATTCACCCAACTTGTATCCCTGTACACGGCACACAGCAGTCAAAGCTGACCCTGATGTCAGAGTCTCTGCGTAACGATGGTCGTATCTGGGTTCCAAAGAAGATGGAGGATGTTGAGGCTCTGCGTAAGGGTACAAAGATGCCTTCAGATATCGCTGAGGAGGATCGTGATTACTACCTCGAGCGCCGTTATCCTGCATTCGGTAACCTAGTTCCTCGTGATGTTGCATCTCGCGCAGCTAAGGAGCGTTGCGATGCAGGTTATGGTGTAAATGAGACAGGTCTTGCTGTATTCCTTGACTTTAAGACCGCTATCGAGCGTCTTGGTAAGGAGGTTATCGAGAAGCGTTACGGTAACTTGTTCGATATGTACAAGGAGATTACCGATGTTAATCCATACGAGCAGCCAATGCAGATCTTCCCAGCTGTTCACTACACTATGGGTGGTATTTGGGTTGACTACAACTTGATGACTACAATCCCTGGTCTCTACGCTATCGGTGAGGCTAACTTCTCAGACCACGGTGCAAACCGTCTTGGTGCTTCTGCACTGATGCAGGGTCTTGCAGATGGTTACTTCGTATTGCCTTACACTATCGGTGACTACTTGGCAAAGAAGATTCAGGCTCCGAAGGTATCTACAGCAACTCCTGCTTTCGACGAGGCAGAGAAGGCTGTTAAGGCTAAGATTGAGAAGCTCCTCTCTATCAACGGCTCACGCTCAGTAGATGATATTCACCGCCAGCTCGGTCTTATTATGTGGGACAATGTAGGTATGGCTCGTACAAAGGAGTCTCTTGAGAAGGCTATCGTAGAGATTGCAGCTCTTCGCAAGGAGTTCTGGAAGGATGTTAAGGTTGTAGGTACAGCCGACTCATTCAATGTAGAGCTCGAGAAGGCACTTCGTCTTGCTGACTTCCTTGAGCTTGGTGAGCTGATGGCTCGTGATGCACTCAACCGTGAGGAGTCTTGCGGTGGTCACTTCCGCTCAGAGCACCAGACAGAGGAGGGCGAGGCACTTCGTCACGACGACAAGTTCGCTTATGCCGCTGTTTGGGAGTATAAGGGTGAGGATGTTGAGCCGGAGCTTACAAAGGAGGATTTGGTTTACGAGTTCACACACCGCGCACAGCGTAACTATAAGGACTAATTTTTTGGCGTTAAACTTTTAATAAACACGAAATTATGAATTTCACATTAAAAATATGGCGTCAGAGAGACGCTCACTCCAAGGGCGAATTTAAGGAGTATAAGGTAACTGATATCTCGTCCGACACCTCGTTCCTCGAGATGCTCGATATCCTTAATAATGACTTGGTACACAAGGGCGAGGAGCCTGTAGCATTCGATCACGACTGCCGTGAGGGTATCTGCGGTATGTGTTCACTCCATATCGACGGTCACGCACACGGTCCATCACAGGCTGTAACAACTTGTCAGATCTATATGCGTCAGTTTAAGGATGGTGCAACTATCACTGTTGAGCCTTGGCGTTCAGCTGCATTCCCTGTAATCCGTGACTTGGTTGTAAACCGTGGTGCTTATGACGAGATTCTTCAGGCAGGTGGTTTTGTGTCTGTTCGTACCAACTCAGTACCTGATGGTAATGCAATTCCAATTCCACAGGCAGATGCTGAGGAGAGTATGGATGCAGCAGCTTGCGTAGGTTGCGGTGCTTGTGCAGCAACATGTAAGAATGGCTCAGCAATGCTCTTCGTTGCAGCTCGCGTATCGTCACTCGCAAAGCTCCCACAGGGTCGCGTAGAGGGCGCACGCCGTGCAAAGTCAATGGTTGCAAAGATGGACGAGCTCGGCTTCGGTAACTGTACAAATACAGGTGCTTGCCAGGCAGAGTGCCCTAAGGGTATCTCAATCGCACATATCGCTCGCCTTAACCGCGAGTTCCTTGCAGCAAAGCTTGAGGACTAATAGTCCTGCAATATAATAGGTAGGGGTCGTCAATAGCGACCTCTATTTTTTTTGTCAAAAATAGCATATTTAGTCATATTTACGGCAAAAACGATAATAAAAGTTTGTTAAATCGGTCTTGTTTTCTATCTTTGTGCAACTTTAATATTGGGGAAGATGGATTGCAAGGAACAGTCGTTGATAAAACATATTGTAAGGCAGAAGGAGTGCGGAATTGAGGCTCTGAAACTGTCGAATATGACTATCGGTATGGTGCTGAAAGGCGCGATGATTGTCTATCATAATCAGTTACAAACAAGACTAAATCCCAAGAGTGTTTTCATCCTCAAAGAGGGTCTGCACTATGTCGAAACCATTTGCGACGATGGCTGCTTTGAGCAGATTGTATTCTCTCTGCCCGCTGCGATACTTCAGCAGACAATAGCTTCAATATCTGTAAGTTATGATATCGACTATCGCAACTGTAGCAACTTTGCCGTGTGCCGACCATCAGCTTTGTTGAGCGACTTCTTTGGGAGCCTTGTTCACGGAGTTGAGAGTAGTGAGTTGTATGATAATTTTGACTTTCAGAGGCTCAAACTGTCGGAGTTGCTGTTTATTCTCCACTCGCAGGACGATGATAGGGTAAAGCGAATGGTTGTCTCGGGTGCCGATGTTGTGCATAGTCGCTTTGCGCAGGTGATGTATAACAATATCTTCAACGACAGACCGATGGAGGAGCTTGCGCAGCAGACAAGTTGCTCGCTGAGCACCTTTAAGAAGGAGTTTTCGGAGCTGTTTCACGCAACTCCGCACCGCTGGTTTGTGGAGCAACGCCTACAGCAGGCAGAGATTCTTCTGCGCTCGACCACAAAGAGTGTAGGTCAAATTAGCGACCAATGTGTATTTACGAATATCTCGCACTTCATCCGCCTCTTCAAACGCCGCTATCACACTACTCCTGCCGCCTACCGCCGTGCAATACGAATAAAATACAAGGAGTAGCAATAAACTAATAGCGAGCAGATTTCTGCTCGCTATTAGTTTGTATGAGGACTTAAGTTAGTCAATCATCTCGAAGCCTGTGTAAGGTACCAAGACCTCCGGAATACGGATGCCCTCAGGGGTTTGGTTATTCTCAAGCAGGGCAGCTACGATGCGTGGCAGTGCGAGAGATGAACCATTGAGGGTATGAGCAAGCTGGGTCTTCTTCTTCTTCTCGTCCTTATAGCGGAGCTTGAGGCGGTTTGCCTGGAAAGACTCGAAGTTTGATACTGAAGAGACCTCAAGCCAACGCTGCTGTGCCTCTGAATAGACCTCAAAGTCATAAGTGAGGGCAGAGGTGAATGACATATCGCCACCGCAAAGGCGCAAGATACGATATGGCAAGCCGAGTGACTTAACAAGACCCTCTACATGGGCAACCATACCGTCAAGAGCCTCGTACGACTTCTCCGGAAGAGAGAGCTGTACAATCTCGACCTTGTCGAACTGGTGGAGGCGGTTAAGACCACGCACATCCTTACCGTATGAGCCTGCCTCACGACGGAAGCAAGGGGTATATGCAGTCAGCTTTACAGGGAACTCCTTCTGGTCGAGGATTACATCGCGATAGATATTTGTTACAGGTACCTCTGCTGTTGGAACAAGATAGAAGTTATCTGCTGTAGCGTGATACATCTGACCCTCCTTATCAGGCAGCTGACCTGTACCGAAACCTGATGCCTCATTTACCATTACAGGCGGCTCAATCTCACGATAGCCGGCTGCTGTATTGTAGTCGAGGAAGTAGTTGATAAGCGCGCGCTGCAGACGAGCACCCTTGCCCTTATATACAGGGAAACCTGCGCCGGTGAGCTTTACACCGAGGTCGAAGTCGATAATATCGTACTTACGAGCAAGCTCCCAATGTGGCAGCGGATTCTCCGGAAGTGCTGAGTAGTTCTCGTCAATCTTGACAACAAGGTTGTCCTCTGCTGTACGACCCTCAGGAACAATATCTGCCGGAAAGTTCGGAAGAAGAACAATCTGAGCATTAAGCTCTGCTGTAGCTTTGTCGTGCTCTGCAGAGAGCTCTACCGAGCGAGCCTTGAGGGCTGCAACCTGCTGCTTGCGCTCTTCTGCCTCCTCCTTTCGCCCCTGACCCATAAGCGCGCCAATCTCCTTGGCTGCCTTGTTCTGCTCTGCAAGGCAAGCATCAAGCTCTGACTGCAAAGCCTTACGGCGGTCATCAAGTTCCTCAATCTTTGCGATAATAGGGGCTGCATCGACACCCTTCTTGGCGAGCTTCGCGATAGCTGCCTCTTTATCGCCGCGTAACTGTTGTAATGTAAGCATATTATTCTGTTTTTTATGTTTCTAATCCTATCAAACTGCAAAATTAACAAAATTTTGGCTCAATATGCCACATCGAGCCAATAAATTAGTAACTTTGTGGCAAATGAGTGTTTCTATTAGAGATATTGAGTTGCTTGCGCCGGCGAAAGACTACCTTTCGGCAGTAGATGCTGTCGATTGTGGTGCAGATGCGGTGTATATTGGTGCAGGGCGTTTTGGCGCCCGTTATGCGGCGACAAACTCGGTGGAGGATATTGCCAAAGTTGTCGAGTATGCACACCGCTTTGGCGTTAAGGTCTATGTGACACTCAATACACTTCTATTCGATAACGAGTTGGCAGCTGCCAAGGCTCAGGCAGAGGAGCTTGTGGCTGTGGGTGTAGATGCGCTGATTGTTCAAGATATGGCATACTGCCGTATGGGGCTTAAAACGGCACTGCACGCCTCGACGCAGTCGGCTTGTTCGACAGTTGAGCAGGTGCAATTTTTTGAACAGGTGGGTTTTGCCCGAGCCATACTTGAGCGCAACCTGTCGGGAGAGCAGATTGCACAGATTGCCGGGCAAACAGATGTGGAGATAGAGGCATTTATCCACGGCGCAATATGTGTCTGCCATAGTGGTCGTTGTTACCTCTCTCGCTCGATGAGCAGCCGCAGCGGAAACCGTGGCGAGTGTAGCCAGCCGTGTCGATTGCCATACGATTTGACAGATGGTAAAGGTCGCACATATATAAAAGGTAAGCACCTGCTATCGGTTTGCGACCTTGACCTTTCGGAGCGTATAGGACAGATGTTGGATGCCGGTGTAACATCGTTTAAAATTGAGGGCAGACTTAAAGATAGGGTCTATCTGCGCAATATAGTGAGCCATTATCGCCGTCTTTTAGATAGCCATATTGCACAGAGAGATGATTGCAGGCGTGCCTCAGCAGGTGTCTCGACCGTAAAATTCGAGCCTAATCCTGCAAAGAGTTTTACCCGTGGTGGCTCGATATACCTCTTTGATGGCAAGTGCGCCGGAGTGGCGTCGTTTGACACTCCGAAGGCTTTGGGCGAGAGGATTGGTCGCGTGGTAAAGGTTGCGGGTGGCAGATTTTTGATAGATAGTGATGCGGAGATAGCTACGGGCGACGGAGTATGCTTTATAACTAACGGCGAGGCTGTGGGAACAAATATCAATGCGGTTACAGGTCGTTGGATAACTCCAAATCGTATTGAGGGCATCGTGGTCGGAACGGAGATTTTCCGAAATTATGACAGACTCTTTTCACTTGCCGTCGAGCGTAACACTATTCGCCGAGCAATCGAAACAAAGATTACGGTTGAGTTCTCAGAGCAGAGTATCGAGGCTATCGCTACGGACTCTACGGGAATTAGCGCGACGATACACCTTGATTGCATTACCGAGGAGGCGAAGAATCGTGAAAAGATGGAGAGTGTCGTGCGGGAGCAGATGTCAAAGAGCGGACAGACCATATTTGATGTTACAAAGGTAGAGATACTATCTGTACGCTTTGTGCCATCTTCTGTGTTGGCTCAGTGTCGCAGAGAACTGCTTGAAAAGCTCGAAAAGGCAAGAGTTGCAGCGCATTTGGCACCTAAAGCATTTGCGGAGAATGTTGATGCACAGTACTATAAGACCAAGGCTGAGTGCTATGATAATATAACCAATGCCCTTGCGCGCAACTTCTACCTTGACCACGGAGTTAAAGAGGTCGATGAGGGTATTGATATACAACCGAGTACGGCTGGCTGTCGTGTGATGGTTACAGACTACTGTATTCGCCGCGAGATAGGGCAGTGTCTGCTTAAAAATCCGACAATAAAGGGCGAACTATTCCTCGAAAGGGGACGAAAGAGATATAAACTTACATTTGACTGCAAAGCTTGTCAGATGTCACTTATAGATACGATATGAATATAAAGACAGTTTTTGACGATTACGCACTTATAGATACGGGCGATGGCGAGAAGCTTGAGCGTTTTGGCGGCTATACACTTCGTCGCCCCGAGCCTCAGGCGATATGGCGAAAGAGCCTCTCTGAGAAGCAGTGGGCAGATGCTGCAGATGCCTCATTTATGCGCGATAGCCGCAGTGAGGAGCGTGGAGAGTGGCGACTAAAGCCCAATATGCCTTCGCGCTGGATTGTCAAGTACGACTACAAGGATATGCACCTGAAGATGCGTCTTGGACTGACATCGTTCAAGCATGTGGGTATATTTCCGGAGCAGGCGGCAAATTGGAACTTTATATACGACAGTTGTAAGGAGATAGAGGGCGCAAAGGTGCTCAACCTCTTTGCATATACAGGTGGCGCGACGCTGGCTGCAAGGGCTGCCGGTGCAGATGTGACACATATCGACTCGGTAAAGCAGGTGGTCACTTGGGCGCGTGAAAATATGGAGTCGAGTGGTCTGCAATCTGTGCGTTGGATTGTAGAGGATGCGCTGAAGTTTGTCCAGCGCGAGGTGCGCCGAGGTAATCGCTACAACGGCATAATTCTTGACCCTCCGGCGTATGGCAGGGGTGCAAATGGCGAGAAGTGGGTGCTTGAGGAGAATATTACACAGATGCTTGAGTGTTGTGCCGAGCTGTTAGAGAAAAAGGGTAGTTTTCTTGTCTTAAACCTCTACTCTATGGGTCTGTCATCGACTCTTGCCCGTACAGCGGTGCGTCAGTGCTTTGGCGAGCCTAAAGAGGAGCAGTATGGAGAGCTCTACTTTGAAGATAAGGCAGGCAAGCAACTGCCATTAGGAACATATTACCGATTTAAGAGATAGAGATTATGGCTGCATTACTTGTAATATACGGACTTCTGAGCGGGTCGCTCTTTGCAGTTCTTGTCGGCATTTTGGGTGCAGGACGCAAGATTGGCTTCGGTTGGGCTTTTATCCTTTCACTTATTCTCACTCCACTTGGAGGATTGATATGCACACTTATCTCCGACCCTCTGCCCGCAGGCGAGCGTCGTTGGGGCTGTGTTGCCTATCTGATTCTGTCCGGTGCGATAATTACATTTGTACTCTTTATTCTTGCTCTGCTTACAGTTTAGCTGTAAATCACAATGCCCGCAATAGCAGAGAGAACGATGAGCAGTATCGGATTTACTTTGCGATAGCTTGCGTAGAGAGTAAGTCCGAAGAGTATCCAACTCCAATGGTCTATAAAGCTACTTTGGTCGCCCTGCTGTGGAAATATCAGCAGTAGCGCGGCGGCTATAATCATACCGACAACTACCGGCTTCATAGCTGTCAGTGTGCTGTGCATATACTTATTGTCTTTAAGACGAATAAAGAACTTTGTCAGGGCAAGCATTACCGTAAGTGCAGGCAGACAGACGGCAACCGTCGCCACTACAGAGCCCCAAAAGCCGGCTACCGTATAGCCTATATATGTTGCCGAGTTGATAGCAATAGGTCCGGGTGTCATCTGCGAAATGGCGACAATATCGGCAAACTGCGAGACGGTAATCCACCCCTGCTCCTCCACTATTTCGTGCTGAATGAGCGAGAGCATTGCATATCCGCCACCAAAGCCGAAGAAGCCTATCTTGAGATATGAGATAAATAGCTGCAAATATATCATCTCTTACCCTCCTTTCTTACAATGTAGATGCTCCACATCAGACCCACTACTGCCGCAGCTGCAAGCAGATATACGGGCGAGATGCCGAGACGCCAGACAGCCAAGGCTGTTAATACTACCACAATCCACATCGCACGGTGCATACCCCTTGCCAATCCTAATATAGGTGCAATGATAAGTGCTACAACAGCGGGTCGCATAGCCTTAAAGGCGGCATCGACAACGCTATTTTGGCGAATGTCCGCGAAAAATATTGCCACAAGAAGTATTATTGTAAACGACGGGATGACAATACCCAAAAGGGCAGATAATGCTCCCCATATACCCCGAATTTTGTACCCCACAAATACTGCCGTATTGAGCGCAATAGGTCCGGGAGCCGATTGAGCAATGGTCAGCAGGTCGAGAAAATCCTCTCGGGCAACCCACCCTCGGCGGTCGATAACCTCACGCTCGATTATCGGCACCATAGCATAACCGCCACCAAAGGTAAAACTACCTATCTTAAGAAATGATATGAAGAGTTGCCACAGCATATTAAAAAAAACTTACATTGCATTTTTTACAGCCACCATAGCCACAGCCATAACCGCAGCTGTCTCTGTGCGTAGTCGTTGATTGCCTAAAGTAATCTCCTCAAAGCCGTTATCGACAGCCAAACGCACCTCCTCTGCCGAGAAGTCACCCTCCGGACCGATAAGCACAACCGCATCCTCGCCCTTAGAGAGTGTTGTTGCCAAATAACTCTTACCCTTAACAGCCTCGCCACAGTGGGCAATAAACTTGCGACCGCTATGCTCTGCTGTAACAAATGCCTTGAAGTCTGTCATATCATCAAGCGTCGGATGGTATGCTTTTAGCGACTGCTTGACCGCCGCTGTAATAACCTTCATCTCTCGCTCAGGCTTGATTACGCGACGCTCGGAGTGTTCCGACAGAAGAGCCACAAATCTATCCACACCTATCTCTGTTGCCTTCTCCAAAAACCACTCATAACGGTCGATATTCTTTGTCGGAGCAACAGCCATTGTAAGACGATAATCTCTTTTTTCAAACTCGGCTTGGCTCTCCATAACCCTTACTGTACAGTGCTTTGCACTGTCCGAGATGACCTGACAACGGTATAAATTACCCTTTCCGTCTGTAATGTGGAGGCTGTCGCCAACACTCAATCGCAACACCTTCACAGCGTGGCGAGACTCCTCCTCCGAAAGTGTATATTCGGGCAGAGTTATATCAGAGGCATAAAATAGTTGCATACCCTAAAAAAAATGATTACTTTTGTAGCAAAGATAGTAATTTTTTAGCGATATGAAGCGTTTAGCAGTTATATTATTGGCAATTTCTATGTTTAGTTGCAAAGAGCAGGCAGAACAGCTGCCAAATCCATTTTTTGAGCAGTGGAGCACACCGTATGGTGTTCCTCCATTCGAGAGTATCAAGGCTTATCACTATGAGCCGGCTTTTGAGCGTGCAATGTCTCTCCATAATGAGGAGATTGCCGCAATAGTGGCACAGAGTGAGCAGCCGACATTTGAGAATACCATTGCTGCAATGGACCGTAGCGGCAGAATGCTCTCGGATGTGGCAAATGTATTTGGTATGATTTGCGCTGCCGAGACAAATGAGCAGTTGCAGGAGTTGGAGGGTAAGATTATGCCGCAGTTGGCTGTGCATAATGATGCTATACTTATGAACGAGGCTCTCTTTGAGCGCGTAAAGGCTGTCTATCAAACCCGCCTGAGCAAAGATATTGATGCAGATCAGATAAGATTGACAGAGAAGATTTATGACGACTTTGTGCGTAGCGGTGCGCTGCTCAGTGGTGAGAATAAGGCACGCCTGAAGCAAATTAACGAGGAACTCTCTGCACTCTCTGTCCGCTTTGGTAGCAATGTGCTTGCAGAGAATAATAACTTTGTGATGTATCTTGACGACAAGCAGGTAGCCTCACTGCCGGCATCTGTAAAAGATGCAGCAAAGGAGAAGGCTGCGGAGCTTGAGGGTAGTGGTAAGTATGCCTTTACACTCCACAAGTCGAGCCTTATACCTTTCCTTACATTCTCTTCGGAGCGTAGCTCTCGTGAGGAGATTTATCGAGCATATCTCAATCGTGGCAACAATGGCAATGAGTATGATAACAAGCAGATTATCAATGATATGATTCGTCTGCGTACAGAGAAGGCAAAACTGTTGGGTTATAAATCTTATGCCGAGTATGTTGTCTCTGACCAGATGGCTGCCACTCCAAAGGCTGTCTATACACTCCTTAATGAGGTGTGGGAGCCGGCTCTCGACCGAGCAAAGGAGGAGCTTGCAGATATGACAGAGCTGTTTAAGAGGGATTTCCCGCAGGATGATGCCAAGTTTGAGTCGTGGGATTGGTGGTACTATGCCGAGAAGGTGCGTCAGCAGAAGTACTCTCTCAATGAGGAGAATATCCGCCCATACTTCTCACTTGACAATACCCGTCAGGGTATTTTCAACCTCGCAAACCGCCTCTTCGGCATAACTTTCCGCCCTGTAAATGTGCCGATTTATCACAATGAGGTATCTGCATACGAGGTGCTGGATAAGGATGAGAGCCATATGGGTATCCTCTACTTCGATTTTCACCCGCGCGCAGGTAAGGGTCAGGGTGCTTGGTGTGGTTACTACCGTGAGCAGCGTTATGAGACAGACGGCAGCCGTACAGCCCCTGTGGTAGGTATTGTCTGCAACTTTACCCGTCCTACATCTTCGACTCCGTCGTTGCTCACTCTTGACGAGGTTACAACTCTCTTCCACGAGTTTGGTCACGCTCTCCACTTCCTCTTTACTGATGTCCGTTATAACGGTCTGATTGGCGTTGAGGGTGACTTTGTAGAGCTGCCATCACAGATTATGGAGAATTGGGCACTTACTTCTGAGATGTTGCGTACATACGCTACACACTACCGCACAGGCGAGGTTATCCGTGACCAATATATCACTCGCATACAGAATAGCTCGCTTTTCAATCAGGGCTTCAATACCACCGAGCTTATTGCTGCTGCACTGAGTGATATGGATATACACTCTATTGAGAACTATACATCAATTGATGTCGATGGCTTTGAGTATAATGCCCTCTATCAGAGTCGTGCAATGCTCCCACAGATTGAGCCACGATATAAGTATCCATATTTTGCACACATCTTCTCAGGAGGTTACTCTGCCGGCTACTACTTCTATATTTGGGCAGAGGTGCTCGATAAGGATGCCTTTGAGGCGTTCCGCGAGACAGGTGATCTGTTTGACCGCCGTACCGCAGACGCTCTGCGCCGAGAGATACTCTCAAAGGGTGGCTCAAGAGACGGTATGAGCCTCTATAAAGCCTTCCGTGGTCAGGCTCCGGATAAGAGCGCGATGCTTAAGGCGCGTGGTCTGTGGAAAGAGCCGGAGGTGGATAGTACACAGATGGTAGTAAAACCTACTATAACAGATATGTTAAAGATGAAGAAACTTAATTAATACAGTTATGAAAAAAAATCTATTTACACTTATGTCAGTATCGTTACTTTTGGCAGGTTGTGGCGATGAGGCTATGCCTACCGTAGTACTGCCTGAAATTGACACCACAAACCCTCTGCTTGCTCAGTGGGAGACTCCGCATCAGACCCCTCCATTTGATAAAATCGAGATGGAGCACTATCTTCCGGCTTTTGAGACCGCTATTGAGGTATCTCGTGCCGAGGTTGATGCTATTGTAAACAATCCTGCAAAGCCAACCTTTGCAAATACTATCCTTGCACTTGAGAATCAGGGCGCACTGCTCGACCGTATCGGTGGCGTGTTCTTTAACCTCAATGAGGCTCACACCTCCGATAAGATGCAGGAGATTGCTATCGCTATTCAGCCAAAACTCACAGCTCTGAGCAATGATGTGTCGCTCAATCCGGAGCTCTTCAAGCGCGTTAAGTATGTATATGAGAATCCGGGCATATTCCTCTCAAAGGAGGATAAGAAGCTCCTTGAGGATACATATAAGAGCTTTGTGCGCAGTGGTGCAAACCTCTCTGACGAGGATAAGGAGCTGTACCGTCAATATACCGGCGAGCTGTCAAGCCTTACTCTTAAGTTCGGTCAGAACTCACTTGCCGCTACAAATGCATTCAGCTATAACATTACCGACCCTAAGCTCGTTGAGGAGTTGCCTGCATTTGTTAAGGACGGTCTTGCTATGGAGGCAAAGGCTCGTGGCGAGAAGGGCTGGACTGTAACACTTAAGGCTCCAAGCTATGTTCCGTTTGTAACATACTCTTCACAGCGCGAGATTAAGGAGAAACTTTGGAAGGCAAACAACTCTCGCGCACTTGGTGGACAGTTTGATAACTCTGAGAATATCCGCCAGATTACCGCTCTGCGCCTTAAGATTGCAAACCTGCTCGGCTATGACTGCTATGCAGACTATGTGCTTGACAACCGTATGGCACAGAGTACTCAAACCGTTCTCTCATTCCTTGAGGAGCTTCGCGTAGCTACAAAGGAGTATGCAGAGGCAGAGGTTGCAGAGATTACTGCTTATGCTCACACCCTCGGCTTTGAGGGTGAGCTGATGCCGTGGGATATGAGCTACTATAGCGAGAAGTATAAGAACGAGAAGTATGCAGTAAATGATGAGTTGGTAAAGCCTTATCTTAAGCTTGATAATGTTATCGATGCTGTATTTATGCTCGCTTCTCGCCTCTATGGGCTTACCTTCACACCGGCAGAGAATATCACCGTATATCACCCTGATGTAACCGCATACGAGGTTAAGGATAATAATGGCGAGCACCTTGCAGTCCTCTATCTCGATTTCTTCCCACGCGAGAGCAAGCGTTCTGGCGCATGGATGACCGAGTTCCGCGGTACAAGCGTAAATAATGGCGTAGAGGTGCGTCCGCTGGTGTCGCTGGTTATGAACTTCACAAAGCCAACCGAGACCACTCCGTCACTGCTCACATTTGATGAGCTGACAACCTTCCTCCACGAGTTTGGTCACTCTCTGCACGGTATGCTTGCAAAGGGTAAGTACGAGAGCCTTAACGGTACAAGCGTACTTCGTGACTTTGTAGAGCTCCCATCACAGATTATGGAGAATTGGGCATTCGAGAAGGAGTACCTTGACCTTTGGGCAAAGCACTATCAGACAGGCGAGACTATGCCGGCAGAGCTTATCGAGAAGATTGTTGCAGCAAAGAACTATATGGCTGCTTATGGCAATATCCGTCAGCTCTCATTCGGTCTTACCGATATGGCTTGGCATACACTTACAGAGCCATATACAGGCGATGTAGAGGCATTTGAAAAGGCATCTATGGAATCTACAAAGGTTGTCCCTGCAATCGATGGAACAGCTATGGCAACTGCCTTTGGTCATATCTTCTCAGGCGGTTATGCAGCCGGCTACTATGGCTATAAGTGGGCAGAGGTGCTTGCAGCTGACGGCTTCTCGCTCTTCCAGCAGAACGGTATCTTCGATGCTAAAACAGCAACAGCCTTCCGCAAACTGCTCTCTTCAGGCGGTAAAGTTCACCCAATGGACCTCTATGTAGAGTTCCGTGGTCATAAGCCTCAGACACAGGCTCTTATCGACCAAATGGGTCTTAAGAAATAGTTCAACTTGAACAATTGACGAAAGGGCGGCTAATCTTTAGCCGCCCTTATCTTCTACCCCCCCCCTCTCAAAAAATCGGCTTACTTTGACCAATAAGCCGAAAATAAAAAATCCTGATTTTCAACGAAAATCGGGATTTTACATTGTTTTGCTTTTCTTTGCTGTGGTGCCACCGGAAAATGAGTTCCATTTCTAAATGGCTCTATATATTTGCGTGAAAGAATCGCAACAAACGTAATCTTCCGCTATTGCTCCACCTGATTTCTGCACCATTTTGCAGTGTCTCGCAGAGTCGAGTTCCTACTTTGATGCAAAGGGAGTGAAATAATTTGAAACAGAAATAGGTACACTAAATTTTGTTCCACCTTAGTTCGGGATTCCCGATATAATGCCTAAGTATCTGTATTATGGTCTAACTTGCAATGCGTTCCCTTTAAGTTCAATATTGAATATATTGATGTTTTTTATATTATAGTTGATTTCAACCATACCATATGGTTCTTTTCCTCTTCCGGTCGAAAAAACAGCATCGCTTTTATTTGCGTATTTATCAAGCACAATGTCAAAAGGGTGCGAATCTTTAAATGTTGTTGTTACAGAATGTAGTTTTAAACTATGTGATGGTTGAATTTTATCAATCAGCTTTATTGAATCCTTAGAACCATGGTGAGGGATTTTAACAAAGCGACAATTACTTAAATAGTCCTCATCTATGAATTGAATCATCTGCTTAGATAAATCCCCTGCAAATACATAGTTAGTACTATTTATTTGAACAACGTAGAAAAGGGAAAGATCATTCATTTGTCCAGAACTCATGTTCTCAATATCAATTCTTCTATTAGAGATAGCACCTATGGGCGCCATAAAACCTATTTTAAAGGTTAATGTAATATTTGTTGATGTTTCTTTAATTTTTATAGATATTAAAAACCTAGGAGCTTCATACTTTGTTAATGATACTTCATTCCATAACTCATATTTCTTGCCTACATTATACTTTTTTTTAAGGTATAAATATGTGTCAATTGATGCATCTTTTTTATTTCGCTCAAGTAATTCTTTTGTTAATGATGCAGGAATGAATATCCTAGCGTTGCATTCTGGATCAAATGTCTCCATTAGAGTTGCTACACCCATTGAATGATCCTCGTCTGGATGGGTCCATATAAATGCATTAATACGAGTGTCTTTCGATAAAAAATCAGTCCAATTATGATTACTTCTAACCTCGTAACAATCAGTTATAACATTGTATAACTCATGCTCACCATCTTTAAGAGATATCATTATTGACTCTCCATAACATGGATATCCAAGTGTTTTTATGCTTAATGTTAATTTATCAAGATCTTCAATAAAAAAATCAATAGTTCCTTTGCCGTTCATAGGTTATTGTGTTTTTTATTGGATTCACCGCAGGCATTGATCGACCAGATGTTGTAACGATTACTTTACCAGCCCTTGTGTATGATGTAGGTATTGATGTAATAGTTCTGATTGATTTATTAGCCATTCTAGCCACTTTTAATCTCTGAATTGCTGTTTTATATGCCATAATTATCAGAAAAACAACGAGAAACTTCTTCTTTTGAAAATTGGAACATATTATCTATATACTCTATTGATTGTCGAATATTCTCCAAAGGAACAAATGTCATAGCTTGTATATAGATATCACTTAATCCTTCTTCTTGAGATGGTGATATAGTACGTATTAAATCTATATTAACATTTCCCCTTGTCAATGTGTCAGAGTAGCGTCCATTAGGTATATTCCCCTCTATAATAGGGAATGCAGATTTATCTAATACATCCCACAAATCTTCATTTTTCAAATTAGCAACAGAATGAAACATCCTTACACAACAAGATATAATTGAAATATCATTCTTGTTATCAACTATTCTATTTTTTATCGTTTGCTGTAAATTTGATAAATCAATTCTATATGTTTGTCTTGTTTCACAATATAAAGATATAAAATATTTATGAACATATATATCACATATACTCCCCTCAAATCTTATATCTTTTAAAATCAATGCAGGCGTTCTTATAACCTCAGTAATACTAGTCTCGTGTATCAAAGCAATGCTATCTACATCAAGTTTTTGTTGTAGGTAGTCATCCATATTCAACTCAGCAAGATTACCTCCAAATGTGTCCCTCAAAATCTTTATCACACATTCTTTATCATCTTCCAAAAGGTAAGTGTCAAAACGCAACATTACAGATATTAATGTATCTTGTATATATTGGCTATATCTCTTTATTCTACACATAGATTAAATAGGTTGTTAAATATAATACATTTTCACTTACAAATATAGTACTTTTTTTGCACATGCAATAAATCCATTTGACTTTACTAATAAATGTATATGATTTTTGACTCAATTGTTATCATCGTAATTTGCATTAAGGTTATATTGTAAACACTATATATACAATTTAGTTTGTTTAATTTACTTCACAACTATGTTGTCTAAAGGATATTTTTGATTACAAAATCTTTAATATCAATTTGTACTTTCGTTTTTACTATTTGATTAAATATTGCTTTTCGTCCTAAAGAACATAAGTTCATTTCTCTTCTTTAAAGAATAATTGATAATAATACATTCCTCGCTCTTCATCGTAACCTCTTACGATGTACTGCTCTCCACCATGAATGTTTATATCAAAATTCTTGTCGAGCTTAATCGTAGTCATCGTGCTGGTGGCTCTGCGTTTTATTGCGGTGGAAGCAGTTGCAAAGGTATCATCAATTTCGATTTCCCATTCTTTTTGGAATGTTTCTTTATATTGCTTGAACTCAGAAACTAATTTTGGTGTTTCAAAAACTTGTTCTGCAAATGTATTAATATTAACAGATTCTTCTTTCAGAGCCTCAACGCTTCTATTCATATATGTTGCTTTCTCAACTTTACCATTATCATTTGGTAACTGAGAAACAAAACTTTTACAAAGAGACAGCATATTTTGTGTTTGGTTGAAACTATCTTTTCTTGGTCGCACATGAAGGAAATCGTCAGTCCAATATTTTGCCTCTGAGCCCTTATTAGTGTTATCCACTATAGCAACCAAATAGCCGTTCTCTTTTTCTGTATTGAAAATTAAACAACCTTTGTCAACTTTGTTTATGCTAACACCCTCATTTTCTTCAATACCAAACCCCTTAGATGTTGTGTATATCTTTAAAAACTTATCCTTTGTCTCTGATTTAAATAGACCTATTGCATCTATTGTTTCTCCATTTAAAATACAATTTATTAAATATACAACATATAGTTCCCCCCGTTTAATATTTGGATGGCTACTACATTCATAGAGATAAAGAGCAATCTTTTTTGAAACTTCCAGAAAGTCTTTTTTATTAGAAAATATCTGAGTTGCATATTGGTAAATCTCATTCAACCTAATATCAGAAGAATGAGAAAAATTAGAATACTCATCGAACTTAAAAGGACTTAAAAAATGATTCTTCAATAACTCTTTTAGAGTTTGATCGACATTGATAAGTTCTTTAGAATAGCGTATGTCCTCTTGACATGAATAACTGCCAATCTGATGAAGTATTAAACTCTCGATATCAATATATTCTTTAAAAAGCATACAATATTAGTTATTATAGATTTAATAAACGTTATGATATATGAATCATTGAATATCGATAGGATAAACAATCCAATGAACAATATTATGATTGATATAACCCATAATCTGGAGAACCAACATTTCTGCCATTCAATATAAGACTGATGCGACTCATACTTATCTGGGTTACATTCTTCAAATATATTGTTTAATTCCACATCATCAAGCAATGCCCTATATCGATCTTTAATTTGTTCATAATGTTTATAAAATAGTTTGGTCTTTTTATTTAACTCGCTATATGAATAGCGCCTATATAATAATGAAATCAATAAAAAACACCAAGATAAAATAATAATATGGTCAGAGAAATAAGCGAAAGGAGAGGCCTCTGATATAACCCCAAAAACTATTACCGAAGCAAAGAATGAGACCAAAACTAGAAGGTTATTCTTAAAATCGGCAGTAAAATTTTGGGCTATATCATTAATCTTTGTCTGCAAATCTATCAACAAATTTGATATCTCATTTCTTAGTTGAATATATTGTTGAACATTCTCTTTCTCATACACCCTAAAATTAGATTTTATCGCTTCTATAATATGTGAAGTAATGAGTATTTGAGTGGTATCCAAATTTAACGAAAGAATATTACGGGCAATACTGAATTTATCTGCGACATACCCGCCGCTCATCCCCCAACAATATACTTGGAAAAATTGATCAATAGTTTTTTGATCTACATCAATTTCAGATAATTTGTTTGTATTGATTGTGTAATTTAATGCTTTAAATCCGTTCAATTTTACATCAAGAGTATTATTAGTAAGAGTAATATAATCGAAAAGATACATTATTAACAAACATGCTGATGCTTGCTTAAAAATGTTGTATAACGGATTTGTACAATTAGATGGATATATGTCTTCAGGCAATAATTGTAGTTTGTAAGCCCCCCAGTGTATAAGCCCCTCACTGAGATGAAGGCGTTTCACCCTATCATTAACACCTATAAAATCACTATTTACATCCTTAGAAACAACTGATATAGAACCAGTGTTTAATATCTCTATTTCGTCATTTACACACTCTAAAATTAATGTTTTTTCTAACCTCTTATTTAGTGCATTCAGAAACGAAAGAAGAGATCCATTACCCAAATGTTGACTAAAACTAAGTATGTTATAAATTGACAACTTGCCATCCTGTATGTTTTTTGTAACTATAAACTTAATGAATATAGACAAATCCTTATAGACCTCTATTTCATTGAGACTTATAAGTTCACCAGATGCAGAATGTATTGAAAAAACAGTTTCGTTGGTTTCATCGAGAATTTTAAACTCCCAAGAATCTCTATTTGAGGTTAGCGGTATATTTTTTAGCAAACTGGTCGAATCAGGAATCTTATCTAAAATTATGGATGCAGTTACATCCACAGAATCCCAAGATTCCGTGAAATCTATAGAAAGATTCCCACTATTAGAGAATAATTCAAAAAGTAGTTTAATCTGACTATTCATAAATTTCTAAAGACCATTTGCGTATGAATAACCTTCATCACTTTTTACCATGATGTATTTATGCCCTTCCTCATCTTTGTGTGGCTTAATGACATTTTTTAGACTTGGGTTGCCATTATCTGTCACAGATAAAGATATATCTTCTGTCAAAGGGATAATAGCCTTAATTTTTTTCTTTATGGCTTTAGGTACTTTTGTAAACTTTTTATCAAAGTTTCTCTTCCCAGGAAGTTCAAGAGCCTTTTTAGAAAGGTCTTTGATTTTAACATTAGTATTTGTTGGTGTATATTTGCCCAATATTTCATTGGCGTAATATTCTATATCAAACTCTCCTTCACTACGCATGTAGCGCAAGGTTGCATTATATAAGCACCAATAATCATCCTTTGATTCCTTTTTTATTGGAGTTAATACTCTCACATTTATTTCATCAAAAGCCTTCTTTGTATTGGCTTCATCATCAAGTTTTGCCTCCAAATCTAAAAAGTCATTATACCAATATTTTGCTTGAGATGAGTTTACATCAAATGTAACCATCTTTGAAATAGAATATGCTCCATCAACAATCGTTGCATTTGCAATAAACGATTTAAAAATTTTCTTTTTTGTAGGAAGACCATTCCTTTTTTCACCAGATGCTTCCTCCAAAAATTCCGAATAATCGGCCTTTGCAATAATGACCTTATAATCTCTGTCGGTCATTTTACATAATG
>JAFVIB010000033.1 GCA_017474235.1 Alistipes sp.
CACGATAAAATCATTTTGTTGTCAAAAGTGCGTAGTTACAACGCTCGGCGCGATTGGAGGCGATGGGCTGTACTAAGCGTACTGCCCATTGCTGACATATCGCGTTAGCGGAAGTAAATGCGTACTTTTCACAACAAAATACATTCAAACCATGGATTTTGTAAGTTCTCCTTGTTATATAGAAGTGGTTGTCTATCAGGCAGGGAGCGCGTGATACCACCTGCCTCGGAGAGGATGAGTTCTGCGGCTGCGGTATCCCACTCGTAGGTGTGGGTGGTGCGAGGATAGTAGTCTATAAGACCCTCGGCAAGCAGGCAGAACTTATATGAACTACCCTGTTCGATGATGCGCACATTCTGATATTTTGCCTTAACAGCATCTATATACTCGATAGTCTCAGGTGTTTGGTGGGAGCGTGAGACGGCTATGCGGTAGTCTGTATGGAGAGATGATGCAAGGGGTAGGCGTTGCTTGAGTGCGCAGATATCATCGTACGAGTAGCAGGCGTCAGCGGCGGGCGCGATACCCTCAATAAGGAATGAGCCGACACCGCGACTTGCAACATAGACCTTTTGCAGATATGGGACATAGATAACTGCGCAGATACATTGGCGCTCCGACATCAGGGCTATATTGACGGTAAATTCGTTATTACCCTTAATAAACTCCACCGTACCATCAAGCGGATCGACAAGCCAAAAGAGTTCCCAATTACGACGCTCATCATAGAGCATCTCTCGCCCCTCCTCCGAGAGGATAGGTATGCGGGTCTGACCCAGGCTCTCCTTAATCTTCTCGTGAGCAAGGCGGTCGGCAAGGGTTATTGGGGTGTGGTCGCTCTTGACCGATATATCGTAGTCATCCCGATTTTTATATACCTCCATAATCTCCCATCCTGCGCGGACAGCAGCATTGAAGGCTCGGGGAAGAAGATAGGCTCTGATATCGTCTGGCAGCATAGTTTTAAGGTTTTTGTAAAGGTAATACTTTTTTTCGTGATTTCATAATATTTAACGCCAAAAAATCCCAAAAATTATATCTTGACCGCTCAATAAGCAGTGAATAGTCCTTTTCTGATACATCTTGCAACATAAGTGGCTCGGCAATATGCAGTGGCGTGATAGTTTTACAAGCAGAGAGAAGTGTGTTGAAGTCGCCATATTCACGCCACTTTGCCCTTGAGACCAAATATAGAGAACTGTCTGAGGTTGTCAGATAATCGACCTTACACAACGGCTCTGTGGCGACCATCTCGGCAATGCGCCCGACAGCAAAGGGAAATAGGTAACCACTTGAAGGGGTACAGAGCAGATAGTCAAACAGAGCATTGATAGCAGCAAGGTCATAGAGGCTCGCAGCGTCGTTACAGCTATCTGTTACCGCAACAACCAAGCGGCTATAACAACGATTGCGAGAGCGGTATATCTCACACCCCTCTGCCGAGCGTAGAGTGAGCTGATAGCGTATTTTGAGTTGCGAGAGCAGATTGCTCTGACGACCACTATCGACCACCACAACCACCTCCGAGAGTGGATAGAGGCTATCGAGCCGATTGACAACAACATCTATATTTGTAGGCGACGGACAGAGTATGGATACTCCCACACCGCCCACAGAGTCACTTCTGATTGCAGTAGAGAGCCCAAGAAGGCGCGAAGTGAGAAAAATATCCCTGATGTGCAACACCCAAAGCACCACTCCGAGCGTAAGCAGAGTAAAGAGAGTCACGGCGAAGATAGCTATTATCATATAATATGGTATTTATATTGTTCTGTATCGGCAATATCCTCGCCAAATGACGCCAATGCCGAGAGGGCATCCTGCCGAAGTGGAGAGTTCTGCTCTTTGACAAGCAGCGTAATCTCGCCGCGGCTCTCAGTAATTCCAAATCGACGGACAAGGTGTATTCCGAGCAGTTGCAGATTATAGTTTTTGGACATCAGAAGTGGTGTGTATGGTATCGGACACACTCCTCGACTGACAATCGAGAGCATCTCGGCAATATCGCGGCGAGTGAGGCGATATGGCACTTTGGCGAGCCTTGAGATAGCCTTATAGGGTGTTGCCGAGAAGATACACATCAACGCCGACAGGCTCGTCTTTGTATTACTACTACCTATCATACCCTCTACCGCCGCTACCGTTGCATCACTTATAGGCAGTCTGGCGAGCATCGAGAGCAGATATGCCCGCTCTCGGTCTGTACGCTCACGCTTTAACCGCTCAAGCAGATAACTCTCAATGTGGTAGTATCGGACAATTATCCGCAACATATCCCGCTCACAGACAGTAGTCATCTGCGCCACAAAGACCAAACACTGCACAAAGTTGTAGCGTGCAATACCCCTACTCATTGTCGTCACATCGCCGCTGCCGTCTGTAATAAAGGCAGTTATGCGCTCAATTACCGCACTCTCCGCCTCGACTGTACGCAACGAGACGACTCTGTATATCACAAGCATTACAGAGCCGACAATAAGATAGAGTATGGAGATAATAATCATCTCTGACACACTTTGCGCCGCAATCGGGCGGGTGATACAGGCAACAACAGATACTCATCTACCCCACACTCCAACAGAGAGACTACGCTCTGCTGGTCTATGGCAGATGAAAGCACAAAAATCTTGGGTCGCTCAGTAAAGTGCGCCCTGATACGCCTCACACTCCCCTCGCCATCCATAAATAGCCGCAAATCATCTATTATCACGCGGTCAAACAACTTCTCTGAACACCGCTTAAACAACGCCCTGCGAGAGGTCACACTCTCAACCTCTACGCCGGCACAAGTAACCATCCCTACTATCATCGCCCGCATCCGAAACGATGGCGAAAAAACTAACACTTTTATCATAGCTCCGTCATACCTGCCAAAAATATGCCAAAGCCGAAACAGCCCTGCAACACCAACCTAAAAGCAAGTTTACGCTCCGTAAATATCTCGCCTCGTAATTAGATTTTTGTCCAAAAATTTCTTTTTATCATTTTATTATATTATATTTGTGCAAGTGTAAACCTTAAAAAACAACTATGAAAAAGTTATTTTTTATTCCGATTTTTTGTTTGTTGCTGAGCGCGACGGCTTGTCAGACGCCGGACAATGGCGAAAATGATGCTCCGGAGGAGTTGGTCGAGAAGAGTATGGAGCAGCTGATTGAGGATTTACAGAACGGACTTTTTGTAGCACGCGATTGCGAAATTTATAAGGGTGATGTCTGTAAAAAACCGTTTGGAGAGACTTTCTTGGGTGCTGACGGTGCAAAGTTCTATGACTATGGTCTTGGCTCTAAAATAGCATTCTTTAACGATGGGACTTGTCGTGCGTCATATAATAACATAAACAATCATTGCCCTTCGCACACATCATATCTCTATGATACTTGGCAGTGGAGCTATGATATTGCTGCAAAGACAATTACCATTACAGCTCCCGACTTGGCAAATGTGGGAATAACCAACACGACCACAACTATTACAGTACTCTCGTATAAGGGTAATAATGTTGAGATTGAAGGTGCGCTGCCTAATACACTTATGGGCAGCTACACATTTCGCTATAAATGTATCCTTAGACCACACAAAGACCGCCACTCATTTGAGGCGAATTGTAAAGACGAGGATGACTATCCGTGTTGCAGACCGTATTAAGGGTTATTCGATAGATTAAGCAGACAATCAATCCCGCCTAAAACTTTACAATTATGAGACGATACAGTTTGATACTCATACTTTGTTTAGCGACACTCTTCTCCTGCCAAAGGGCTGAGGTGGTGTCTGAATCTTTTATAGATAGTGTACGAGATACACGGCAGAATTGGCACTGCTAAGGAGCGCGCAGAGTGCGAAGAACGCTATGTAAGCGAAGATGAATTTGAAGAGTAATACGAGATTATCTCCATTAGTAAGCATCTTATAGAGCTGGTGCAACAAAAAAATAAGAGGAAATATTTGTACAAACCAAAAATAATATTTACCTTTGCAGGCATTTTGTGTTAAAGTGCATTAAAAACTAATAAAACTAAATGTTTGTAATTGTAGAGATTGCAGGTCAGCAATTCAAGGCTGAGAAAGGTCGAAAGCTCTATGTACACCGTCTTGAGGGTGAGGTTGACTCTACCCTGAGCTTCGACAAGGTCCTGCTCGTGGAGAACGGCGGTCAGGTTAAGGTGGGCGCACCTGTTGTAAAAGGCGCCTCAGTAAAGGCAAAGATTCTTAAGCACCTGAAGGATGATAAGGTCCTCGTGTTCAAGAAGAAGCGCAGAACCGGTTATCAGAAGTGCAACGGTCACCGTCAGTATCTGTCGCAGATTGTAATTGAAGAGATTGTTGCATAAACCTTAAAATCGTAAAGAAGTATGGCACACAAAAAAGGTGTAGGTAGTTCGAAGAACGGTCGTGAGTCAGAGAGCAAACGACTCGGCGTTAAGCTTTATGGTGGTCAGGTAGCCAAGGCAGGCAACATCATCGTTCGTCAGCGCGGTACTGTTCACAATCCAGGTGAGAATGTAGGTATTGGTAAGGATCATACCCTCTTCGCACTTGTTAATGGTGTAGTAGTATTTACTAAGAAGGCTTCTGGTAAGAGCTATGTTAGCGTAACTCCGCTTGCATAACTTAAATCAAACATTTTAAGAAAAAAGCACTCCAAAATTTGGGGTGCTTTTCTTATTTTTATTATCTTTGTGCATACCTAAAATGCAAACTTTATGAAGAGATTTCTTATTACAACTCTATTGGCTATCACTTCAACAGTTACTCTGTGGGCGTGGGGCGGACAGGGTCACTCTACTGTAGCTCACATCGCCGAGCGTTATATGACAAAGCGCGCAAAGAGTAATGTCGAGAGTTACATCGGCGGTCGCTCGATTGTCTATTACGCCTCTTGGATGGACTATGTAAGGCAGTTTGAGCCCTATGTTGTTACAACAAATTGGCATGTGGACTATTGGACCGATGCCGAGAGAACAGACAGCGAGGGCAAGCCTATGCCGCCAAATCATGTAAGACAAATCAACCGCATTGTGGCAGATATGAAGGACGACTTCCGTTCACTGCCCGATTCGTTGGTTACAATCAACATCAAGTTCCTTGTACACCTCGTCGGCGATATGCACTGCCCTGTACATATCGACTTCCCGCAGTCTCGCCCTATGTGGTATATGGTAAATGGTGTCAGAACCCGTTTCCACAAGATGTGGGATGGCGCAGTAATCTCTAACAAGCACAAGGGTTGCTCCCCTATTCAGCTTGCCGAGGAGTTTGACATCTACACAGACGAGCAGATTGCCCAAATTCAGCAAGGTACGCCTATGGATTGGCACAACGAGAATATTGTTGGGGCAAGAAGGGCTATGGAGATGGTTCCGGCAGATGGAGTACTTACAGATGAGTACTTTGATGAGGCTGTAGTGATTGCAGAGGAGAGATTGACCTATGCGGGTTATCGCCTTGCTGCTATTTTAAATGCTATTTTTGACAAATAAAGGGTATGAGAAAGATTTTTACCACCATTTTTGCAGCCGCGCTCATTATTCAGAGTGCGACTGCTTGGACAGGCAGCATCCACGCCGGCATCGCTGCCATAGCACACGATAATATGACAGAAGAGGCAAAGAGTGCAGTTGTCGATATTTTAGGCGGGCACTCTATTGTATATGCTGCATCGCTACCCGTTAAAATCGCTGACAACATCGCCATTGGAGCCAATGGCAAGGCTGTCAAAGCAAAGAAAGCTGCTAAATCAGAGAATAAAGTAGTTGCCGAGGCTCTACTCCTGCAAGAGATTGATACGGCTATTGCGACCCTAAAAAACAGCTCTGCCACAAAGGAGCAGGCTGCATTGGCTCTGAAGGCACTTGTCTGTGCTATTGGCGACCTTCACTGCCCGGGTCACTATGTTTACACCGATGCGTTGCAACTTCGCGATATTGCATTTTTGCACACAAAAGACCCAAATCCTCGCTCTTTTGTAGAGTTTTGGGAGAGTGCTGCGTTCTATGGTACATACAGTTGGAAGACCAATGAGTTTGTACACCAACTCTCACGCAAAACTCCTGAGCAGGTTGCCGCAATTACTGCCGGCAATATCAAAAAGTGGGCAGAGGGCAATGCTGCGGCATACCGACCTCTCTACTCTATGGTCGAGAATGGGCACCACTTCGAGAAGGGTATAGAGTATCGTCTGTGGCTCAACGATATATATCCGATAGCCATTGAGCAGATTGCCGTTGCCGGTTACAGATTGGCAGCTGTGCTTAATTCACTCTTTTAACCGCTAAAAATCAGAGAATATGAGAAAGAGTATATTTACACTCGTGGCTATCCTTGCCACATACTGTCAGGCTATGGCGTGGGGCTATCACGGACACGCAACAATCGCCTATATTGCCGAAAGACACCTCACACCAAAGGCAAAAGCCAATATCGAGAAGTGTATAGATGGTCGCTCGATTGTCTATTACGCCTCTTGGCTCGATAACCACCGCAAGGAGTATAAGGAGTGGGACCGTCTGCGCCACACTTGCGACTTTGACTACCACACCGGTAAGCTCTATGGCGACCCTGTACGACAGATGAACGAGACTATCAATATTCTGAAGGATTATCAGAATCTGCCTGACTCGGTGCGCAAGGTGCGTATCTATCACTTTGTTCACTCATTTGGCGACTTCCACTGCCCGGGTCATATCGAGTTTATGACCAATGGCGAGAGAACTCATACGGCAAACTACCCCGTTATCAATGTTGATGGCAAGCCTCTGCGCTACCACACTATGTGGGACTCAACAGTTCTCACAAACAACCATCCTGATTGGGGTTACATGGACTTTGCACACGCTATTGACAACAATCTCTCACAGAGCTTTATCGACGCTGTAACTGCCGGAACACTCGAAGATTGGTTGCAGGATGCCTACAATTGCAGTAAGCGCATCTATACAGATGCTCCACAAAAGCCCGAGGGTACACCGGATTCGGAGTTGTCGGTTGTAAGTCGCTCGCTGATGAACGACTTTGGCGACCTTGCTTGTGATCAGATGGTAAAGGCGGGTCTGCGTATGGCAAAGATTATTAACGAGATATTTGGAAAGTAATTAATTTATAAAATGTAGATTATGAAAAAAATCGCCCTCCTACTCGCCCTCGCTTTGGCACTTCCTCAGTTGGCAATGGCGTGGGGCTACATCGGTCACAAGGCTATTGCCGAGATTGCCGAGCGAAACCTTACCCCAAAGGCTAAGGCAAACATTGAGCGTTATACAAAAGGTACACCTCTTCACGAGTACTCGCTGTGGATGGATGTTGTTGTATCTACCCCACCTTATGACAAGGCTTTGGCAGGTTGGCACGCCTCTATTGCAGATGTTGATTGCACAAGCCCAAAGATTATCCGTGAGCGTTACCGTGCAAGCCGTGATGGTGTTACAGCTATGGAGGATTTTAAAGTTCAACTCAAGGATTATCAGAGCCTTAACGACTCTACCGTGCTTACAGCCATCAAGTGCATCGTTCATATTGTTGCCGACTTCCACTGCCCTACCCATATGCGCTATGTAGATTTGCATAACGAGGGTAAGTACCCTGTCGAGTTCCTCGGTGAGCGTTGGGACTACCACGGTGTATGGGATACAGGTATTGTCGAGGCTTATCACAAGGGCTGGGACTTTGTAAAGTATGCCGAGCACCTCAACACCCTGCCAAAGAGCGAAATTAAGAAGGTTACCAAAGGCTGGGCGCAAGAGTGGTTTGAGGATGGCAGCCGCAATGTTCGCCCGATTATCTATTGGGTAATCAATGACGGTAAGAATATCCAAAAGCTCGATATGGATTTTGTAAACAAGTGCGGACCGCTTGCCGAGTCACAGATGCAGAAGGCAGGTTACCGCTTAGCAAAGGCGTTAAACACTATTTTTGGTAAGTAATATGAAAAAGTTTATCTTCTCTTTATTGGCACTTCTCCCTATAAGTGCAATTGCTCAGTACAATCCTGAGACCCTGCGTACACCTGTTGCACAACCGGCACAGCGCATCGAAATTGTTCTTCCACAGGTTTGTGGTTACAACCTCTACAAGGCAGACTTGCACACCCACTCTGTATATTCAGATGGTGATGTAACTCCTGCTTTCCGTGTTCGTGAGGCATACTTCGACGGACTCGATGTTATCGCTATCACCGAGCATCTTGAGTATCGCCGCCACGAGGGCAATATGCTCAAGTTCCTCAAGGGCTATACCGGCAACAAGGTAAAGAAGGCTGAGAACTACAATCTTATCAACAAGCAGTGCCCTAAGGGTGGTATTCAGTCAGATCAGAACTACGCTGTTGAGGAGGCTGTAAAGGCATCTAAGAGGTATGGCATTCTTGTTATCCCTGGTGCCGAGATTACCCGTGAGCCTGTAGCTATTGGTCACTACAACGCCCTCTTTACAAAGGATAACAATACTATCTACGATCCGGATCCACTCCAGAGCCTTCGCAATGCTCGTGAGCAGGGCGCACTTATCCAGCACAACCACCCGGGATGGCGTCGTACCACTTGCGCAAAGACCGAGTTTGAGGTTAAAGCCTACAATGAGGGTCTGATTGACGGTATTGAGGTAGCAAATGGCGGCTCACTCTATACAACAGTTATCAACCGCGCCTTTGACGAGAACCTCTTTGTTGCAGCCAACACCGATATTCACGATGGTACAGCAGAGGGCTATCGCTTTAAGGGTCAGTTGCGTAATATGACACTCATCCTTGCAAAGGAGTGTACCCTCGATGCTCTCTATGAAGCACTCTGCGCAAAGAGAACTATCGCAGTTTCAGGTGGTTACATCACAGCTAAAGAGGAGTTGCTGAAGGAGCTCTTCCTGGCATCTGTTGAGTGTACTGTAATCAGCACAAACAGCAACGGCTCTCGTACATTCTCTCTTGCCAATAAGAGTTCACTGCCTTACACCTTCAAGACCTCGCCAAATGCGCTGCCTATCACTCTCTATCCTATGCAGAGCCTTACTCTCAGTGTTGCTAAGGATAAGACCTATGATATGACCATTACCAATATGTTCTGTGGCGAGAATGTAAACCCTGTTATCAATCTTGAGGTTAAATAACCCCACGATATATAAGAACGAAAAATGGAGTGCTTTATGGCACTCCATTTTTTGTGTGGTAATTACACTCTAATTTCGAAGTCTGAATACTATCTTCTGACAGTAGAGCTCGCCCTCGTGGAGCATAACTGTTGGGAAGTCGGGATGATTAACGGCATCAGGATAACCCTGACACTCGATAGCAACACCGGCGTAGTCAGAGTAACGCCCACCTGACTTGGTTACAGGACAACCGCCACTGAGCCAATTGCCGGTATAGACCATACAGCCGGGTTGTGAAGAGAGTATCTCGACTTTTCGACCTGACTTAGGGTCTGAGAGCGTACCAACCTCGCCCAAAATATTCTTCTGCCAACCATCGACAACAAAGAAGTGGTCATAACCTTTAAAGTCGCGGATATGGTTGAACTCAGACTCTATATCATCTCCCAAACGGCGTGGAGCGGTAAAATCCTGCGGTGTGCCGGCAACATCTATCAGCTCTCCTGTCGGAATCTGCACCGAGTTCATCTCAAGAGCCTTAGAGCAGTTCAATTGCAAGTTATGGTCGAGGATAGTTCCCGAATTTTCGCCCGACAAGTTCCAATATGTATGGTTTGTAAGGTTTACCGGAGTTGTAGCGTCAGACTTTGCAAGCAGAGTAATTTCGAGATTATTCTCATCATCAAAGTCATAGACAATCTGCGCCGTAACCTCACCCGGGTAGCCACAATCGCCATCCTCCGATACGAGTGTAAAGATTACGCGGTTATACTCCACACAGCTCTCCCACAGACGATTTGAGAAGTTCTTTGTTCCGCCGTGAAGGTGGTTTGGACCATTATTGACCTCAAGGTGGTACTCTTTACCCTCTACGCTCATCACTCCGCCCGCAATGCGGTTTGCCACGCGACCTACCGTCTTACCGGCACAAGGTCCATCGCCGAAGTAGCTCATCGGATCTTTATAACCCAGCACTACATCCTCAATATGACCCTCTTTATCGGCAAACTTTACGCTCACGATGCCTGCACCGATATTACTCAACTGCACCTGACTGCCAAGAGCATTTGTGAGGGTATAAATAACTATAGCCTCGCCCTCGGGTGTCGCGCCCCAGATATGTTGCAGAATCTCCATTACGCATCTATCGGTTTTACATTCTCAAAGAGGGCATCTATACGCTTGAGGCACTCCTCCTTGCCGAGGAACGCTGTAACATCGTACATTCCCGGACCCTTACCTGCGCCCACAAGAGCAAGGCGCAGTGAGTTCATCACCTGACCCACGCCATAGCCCTTCTCGCCAATCCAGCCGTGAACGACAGCCTCTGTATTCTCCTTGCTGAAGTCATCTATCGCTGCAAGCACCTCTCGCACCTCTGAAAGTATGCGAGGATTCTCGCCCTTCCAATACTTCTTAACCTGCTTCTCGTCATACTCGGTTGGAGCAACAAAGAAGTAAGATGTCAAATCCCACAACTCCGATGCAAATGTTGCACGCTCCTTCATAATACCTGCAACAAAGCCCGCAGTCTCATCTGAGACCTCAACACCGTGCTCACGAAGAATTGGCTGATATATCTCTGCAAGCTCTGCATCTGTCTTATGGTGCATATACTGCGCATTAAACCACTTTGCCTTATCCGGTTGGAAGCGTGCGCCCGACTTTGATACGCGCTCCAAAGAGAAGGCGTCGATAAGCTCCTGCATAGAGAATATCTCCTGCTCTGTACCCGGGTTCCAGCCCAGCAGAGCAAGCATATTGATAAATGCCTCGGCAAAGTAGCCATCCTCACGATAACCGTGTGCAGTATCGCCCGTAGGAGATACCCAATAGAGCGGGAATACAGGGAAACCCATCTTGTCGCCATCGCGCTTTGAGAGTTTACCGCCACCTGTAGGCTTAAGCAGCAGTGGCAGGTGCGCAAACTCAGGCTGAGTATCGCTCCAACCAAAGGCACGATAGAGCAGATAGTGCAGTGGAAGTGACGGCAGCCACTCCTCTCCACGAATAACATGCGAAATCTCCATCAAGTGGTCATCTACGATATTTGCGAGGTGGTATGTTGGCAGAGCATCAACACTCTTATAGAGCACCTTATCGTCAAGTGTCGAGGTATTCACCTCAACATCACCACGGATAAGGTCGTGCATAGCAACCACCTCATTCTCAGGCATCTTAAAGCGGATAACCCAAATATCGCCACGAGCAATTCGACTCTCCACCTCCTCGGCTGTAAGGCTGAGGGATGTAGGAAGGGTTGTGCGCACGCGATAGTTATACGCGAAAGTCTCGCCACGCTCCTCATACTCCTTACGCAGAGCTTCAAGCTCCTCTGAAGTATCAAAAGCGTAGTATGCCCAACCTGCATCTACAAGCTGCTTGGCATACTTAAGATATATCTCACGACGCTCACTCTGACGATATGGAGCGTGAGGACCACCATAGCCCACACCCTCATCAATCTCAATACCGCACCACTTGAGTGACTCGATAATATACTCCTCTGCACCCGGCACAAAACGCTGCGAATCGGTATCCTCGATACGCAAAATCATCTTACCGCCGTGATGACGAGCAAAAAGGTAGTTATATAACGCAGTACGCACTCCGCCGATATGAAGCGGACCTGTTGGCGACGGCGCAAAACGAACTCGAACTTCTCTCATTTTTTTATTTGCTTTTGGCTTTTAGCCTTATTAATTATATCACTATTTATTAAAAATTGCTTTTAGGCTTTTTTTACAACGCTCGGCAAAATTGTCTGCGATGGGCTGTACTCCTTGTACTGCCCATTGCTAGCAACTTTTGCTAGCGGCAGTAAAAAATGTATAAAACAATTTTACTCCCAAAGGTTGCGAGGATAAACGCCAGCCTCAATAAGTGCTTCAATCTTTGCCATCAACTGTGGCTTATCCTCCTTATAGGTTACGCCAAACCACTGTGCAGCTGTTGAGAGTACCTTCATCTTAGCTACGCCACCACCGATAAGGCGATTTACCATCATCGGAATAAAGAACTCTGAGCGGAGGTTTGTCTGATTATTCTCATCTGCCAAAAACTCCTTGAAGGTCTGCTCCGAATACTCAAAGTAGTCAGGAGTAAAGCCAAAGAAGTTCATTGATACAGGTGTATTCTCCTCAAGGGCAACATCATCGCCAAGGTCGTGGAATACGATAACACCCTCGCTATTACGCTCAATCTTTGTACGCTCGACCATTGATGTAAGGAAGTTATCGCTATCAACAGTACATACACCACGCGAAACAGTTCCATTCTCCGAAAGGGTCTTATTGACCTCATAGCCCACCATTGCATAGCTGTTACGGCTGTCGGCAAGATTTGACAGGTAACTACCCATAACCTCGTAAGAGTTCTGACCATAGAAGTCATCGGCATTGATAACTGCAAAAGGGGTATCAATAGCCTTTGCTGCCATCATCACTGCGTGGTTAGTACCCCACGGCTTCTCGCGACCCTCAGGAACAGTAAAGCCCTCAGGAAGATAGTCAAGCTCCTGATATACATACTCTACCTCAATCTTGCCACCAAAACGCTCTCTATTGAACACAGAGATAAAATCATCTGCAAAAGAGTGGCGGATAACAAATACCACCTTACCAAAACCTGCGCGAATTGCGTCATAGACAGAGTAGTCGATAATCGCCTCGCCATTAGGACCTACGCCATCCATCTGTTTGAGCGAGCCATAGCGTGAGCCCATACCCGCTGCCAAAACTAAAAGTGTCGGTTTAACCATTGTCTATATTTTTTTAATTTGAAAATTCGTTTTTAGCCATTAAATTTGTCAAAGTTAGGAATTATTTACATAATTCCCAAATTTGCAAAATTATATACTTTTTATTACCTTTGTCAAAACCTAAAATAAGAACGACAATGAAAAGATTTTTTTACACCCTATGTGCCGTTGTATTTGCAACAACTGCAATGGCTCAGGAGATAGCTGAAATTGAAGTTATCGGACACCGTGGCGGTCGATACGAGACCGACGAGAATACACTCTCTGCCTTTGTAGAGTCTTACAAAAATGGCGTACGCAGTTACGAGACCGACATTCGTCTGACTGCTGATAATGAGTTGGTTATCTCTCACGACGCATCACTCAAGCGTATGTGCAGTGTCGATGTTGATGTCGAGAAGAGTACCCGCGCAGAGCTTTTAAAATACAAGAGTCTTAAGGGCAATCCGGTGTTGTTTGTAGATCAGTTGGCTGCTTTTTATAGCGATAAAGATATTCGCTATGTGGAGTGGGAGATGAAGTCGAACAACTACACCACTGAGCAGTTAGAGTTCTACTGCGACAAGCTCTACAAAACTGTTATGGCGTCAAAGCCGGAGAATGCACTCTATGTATTCTCATCTTTTGACGAGCGCGCAATTACCACAATGCTGCGTCTGCACCCTGATGCTGAGGGTATGTATCTTACTGCCAATCCTGTATGTGACGAGGTTATCGCAAAGGCTAAGAGCCTGAATGTTCGCCGTTTGGGTTGCACTATCAATGGCACCTCTCGTAGCCAAATGAAGAAGGCGCACGAGGCTGGTATGTTGGTCAATCTGTGGCCCGGCAGCAATATTGAGGATTTCCGCCTCGCTCAAGCCCTCGGCGCAGATATTGCCTGCTCTGATGTCCCTGCAGCTGTAATAAAGTTTGCAAAGAAGAATATGAAGTGGGTAAAGATACCAAAGGATTTGAGATAAATCGACTATATATCAATAACTACTCCTGCCAAGTTTCGGCAGGAGTTTTTTTATCAATATATCATAATAATTTAGTCAAACATCCGTTATCTTGACGGAAAATATATTGATATTATGGTTAGGATTTCAAAAATTTTGGAGGGGCTGATTTCGCAGGTAGCCTTTGATATGGGCAGAGCGGGTATAAATACCAACTACAAAGATTATCTGATGATTGCTTTGCTCAGGAGTAAGGGTTCGTTGGCTCGCAGAGTAGTTGAGCGGATGGCTGAGGATTGGCAGATTTATCAAATTATAGTGCGCATAGAGCGGCAATTGGAGGAGCAGAGTGTTCCATTCGGCATCAACTCTTTCGAGTTTTTTGCAGGTTATATGGAGAGTTTAACGGCACAATATAGCGTTCAAGGCAGCCGTGTCTCTACTATCAACGCACTGACGGATATATTATACGACAGTTCGACCATCTCTGCCGAGGTCTTTGAGCGGTACAAGATAACACCGCAAGCTATTGAGGAGCAGTTGGCTCTATTGGATGCGGTATAGGCAAAAAAATGGGGCTGACTAAAGTACCTTAGCCAACCCTTAGCACTCGATAGAGTGAATAAAAAGATATTATATACTATAATTTGGGAAATGTAACTATTGTCTTTTTGTGTTCAAAAATAGAGAGATAGGAAGTATCCGTAAGGAAATTTTGTTATTGTGCAATTTGCACAATGAATTTTAGGGTTTTATTGATAAAAAACTGTGATACAAAGAAAATGTAATTTTATTGTACAATATATACAAATTTTCTAAGGTATATCTTTGGTTATAATGTACAAATATATTTTATTTATCTACTATTAGATTTTTGTTTATGTTATGATGAGAGCGAAGAAATTGATAAGAAAGAATTTTGATTGTGTGAATTTTAGAAACAGTATATAATAAAAATAGGAGTAAAATGTAAATGGGAACAAAAGATACAAAAGGCAAGGAATATTTATCAGACAATAAACGCTTTGCAGATTTATGTAATGTAGTTTTGTTTGATGGGGAACAGGTTGTAAAAGCAGAATGTTTAGAGGAGAAGGATTCTACGGAAGTATTGTCTGTCTTTGGAACAACAAAGAAAGAAATTCAGCAGCAGAAGTGGAGAGATTTATTAAAGAGTACAATTATTAAGACTTATGGTAAAATGACAGTTGTCTTAATAGGCATTGAAAATCAGGCAGAAATACATTATGCAATGC